>NZ_JABBJN010000064.1 GCF_012928505.1 Achromobacter sp. Bel
GCCCGGGGGCAGGGGGGGCGTCCTCGCGTTCAGGGCCAGGGGATAGATCGTCCGAGGGTTGACCGTCCATGCATCACTCCAGCATCGGGGCAGGCACGCAACTTGCCCCTGGGTGAAAGAGATCCCGCACCAACTCGTTATCCGTCGGCGCTTAGTTTGTCACTGTTTTCCATTTGGAGACAACCATGAAAAGCCACAAACTGCTACTGCTGTCCGCCCTGGTAATGCTCTCCGGGCACGCGGCCTGGGCACAGTCCTCCCCCTTGACGCGGGTGGCCCAGGCGGCCGCGCCCGCACAACCCATGCCTACGCCCGATGAGAAGACGGCGCCCGCGAATGCCATCGGCAAGCCGCTCCCCGGCGCCCGGACGACAGATGGGAAAAAAATGCCATCGCCTGAAGAAAAGGACTCGGAATCCAAGGCGGGATCCAGCCCTCGGCAGAAGGATCCCGGGGCCGATACGCGCGAGGGTCGAAAGACGCCCGGCGACAAGACCGGCGCGCCCGACAGTGGCGGGATGCCGGGTTCGGGAGCCTCGTCGGGCTCCGGTGGCGGCGCCGATCCGCGTTGACGGCATCCCCCGACGGGATTCTCGCTCGGCCAAGATTCAGGTATTATTCAGGTTCCTGTAAGAACGAGAGCCCGGCGGTTTTCCCGCGCAGTCATTGCCCCAGGGCAATGCGCGAATTCCGCCTACCATGACCGAAGACCCCCCTCCTAGCAGGGCGCCGCGGCGCCCGACACCCCTTCCTGTTTTCCCTACGGCCTCCGGTTTCCGCTGCGCCGACCCGGCCCGCGTGATCGCGGCGACGCCCATGCTGGCGTGCCGCGCGCCGCCACCGCCATTCGTCCGATTCCCCTCGCTTGATCCCGCATTTCCCTTTCAGCAAGGCGGCGCCGTCGCGCGCGCTCGCCCGTTTCCCGTGGACCGATGATGATTTTCGACTGGATGAACGACCCCACCGCCTGGCTTGGCCTGGCGACGCTGGTCATTCTTGAAATTGTTCTGGGCATCGACAACTTGGTGTTCATTGCCATTCTGGCCGACAAGCTACCGCCCGAGCACCGCAACCGCGCGCGCCTGATCGGGCTGACGCTGGCGCTGGTGATGCGCCTGGGCCTGCTGGCCAGTATCGCGTGGGTTGTCACCCTGACTGCGCCCCTGTTCACCGTGTGGGGGGCCGAGATTTCCGGCCGCGACCTGATCCTGATCCTGGGCGGCCTGTTCCTGCTGTTCAAGGGCACGATGGAACTGCATGAACGGGTGGAAGGCAGCGCGTCGCACGACGGCGGCCAGAAGCCGCAGCATGCCGTCTTCTGGCAGGTGATCCTGCAGATCGTGGTGCTGGACGCGGTGTTTTCGCTGGACTCCGTCATTACCGCCGTGGGCATGGTGGACGACCTGAGCATCATGATGATCGCCGTCGTTTTGGCAATGGCCGTCATGATGGTGGCCAGCCGTCCGCTGATGGCGTTCGTGGGGCGCCACCCGACCGTGGTGATCCTGTGCCTGGGTCTCTTGCTGATGATCGGTTTCAGCCTGGTGGCTGAAGGCCTGGGCTTCCATGTACCCAAGGGCTACCTGTATGCCGCTATCGGATTCTCGATCCTGATCGAACTGTGCAACCAGTTGGCCCGCCGTAACCGCGCCCGCGGCACGCACGCGCTGGGCCGCCGCCAACGCACTGCGCAAGCGGTATTGCGGCTGCTGCGCGCCGGCCGGGCGGGTCAGCCCGGCCACCAGGCCGATGAAGTCGTGGCGCTGGTGGATAGCGCGGGCGACGAGCCTGCGTTCGCTCCTGAAGAAAGCTCGATGATCGAGCGCGTGCTGTCGGTCGGCGGTCATGACGTTCGCTCCATCATGGTGCCGCGCGGCGACATGACGTGGTTGGACGTGGCCGACACGCCCGACATCGTCGTGCGCAAGTTCGCCACCGGCCACTCGCGCCTGCCGTTGTGCGCGGGCGAAGCCTCCAACGTGCTGGGTGTGCTGCACTTCAAGGATGTACTGCCGCTATTGCAGAACCCGGGCCCGATCGACTTGGTGGAGCTGGCGCGTGAGCCGCGCTACGTCATGGAGACGACGCCGGTGTTGAAGGTGCTGGAAGAGCTGCGCGCCTCGCGCGACCACATGCTGATCGTGGTGGACGAACATGGCGTCTGCGAAGGCTTGGTGACCCCGATGGACGTGCTGACCGCGGTGGCGGGCGATTTGCCCGAGCACAGCGACGACCAGCCCGAAGCTCTGCAACTGTCGGACGGTTCATGGCTGTTGGAAGGCCGTTTGTCGGTCGGCGAGGCGGCGCGGCTGCTTGAGGCTCCCATGCTGGCTGACGACTATCCGGACGCCACGCTGGCGGGGTGCCTGCTACGGGCGGTCGGCCGCATTCCGGACACCGGCGATACCATCCACTTGCACGACTGGGGATTCGAGGTGACTCGCCGGGACGGCTTGCGCGTGGATCAGGTGCATGCGCGGCCGTTGGCGCTTGAGGATACTGCCGCGTCCTGAAAAGCCGTTGACACGTAAATGTCGGTGGGCGCTCTGGCGGTCAGCTGCATACGCGCCGCCAGGGTGCAACGCCGCGCGGCGGACAATAGCCGGCGCAAGGCGTGGCAATCGATACGCCGCTTTGGCATCGGAGTTCGGGCGCCTTGTCGCCATACGGCACGGTGCCTTGGCAATCGCAACTGGCCAGCCCCGCGCCGGACGGCAGCTTTTTGACGGTGGGGGCAGGCGCGGGTGCAGACGCCGTTGCGTCCTCGCCAGCATCGTCGCTTTCGACCACGGCCCGCACTTTCGCCGCAGGCATGTTGCATGCCTTGGCAATGGCCTTCACCGATTTTCCTTCGTCCGACATCGACAGTATTTTCTTGTCGCTGCACGCGGCGTTGGCGGGTAGCGCGAATCCGCCGAGCACGGCGCAAAGCAGGAAGGCGGAAAGTACTGCCCGGGTCAGGGTCATCACGCGTCTCCAGCATGTCGGTGCGGGTTGTGGGAATACGCCGTCCGCCTGATGGCGCGGGCTTTTGCGGCCTAGCGTAGTGCGCCGGTTTTCGCGGTGTCAATGCGACACGTTTAAATAATCCGGCTGGCGGCGGATTAGTTTCCGCCGTCGCGCAGGATGTGCCTGAAGTGCCCGGTAAACCTGCGGGGATAAGGAATCACCAGGCGCGGCCGATCAACCCGCCAATGACGGATGCGCGGCGATATCGGCTTCGGCGCGGCGGCGCGCCGCCTGGAGCGCCGCTTCGCCGCGCGCCGTGCCCTCGACCGAGAAGAACGTCACGGTCCGCAGGCCGATGGTGCCCAGCACGTGCTTCAGGTAGGGCGTCAGGAAATCGGGCTGACGGGCAGCGTCGCCTGAGAATTCGCCGCCGGATGAAATGGCCACATACACCGGCCGGTCCGGCAGATTGCCGACCTTGCCCTCGGCGGTGATGCGGAAGGTGCTGCGCACGCGCACGACATGGTCGATCCAGACCTTCAACGAAGACGGCACCGTGAAGTTGTGCATCGGCGTGGCGATGACGATATGGGTCGCGTCCCGCAATGCCTGGATCAATTGTGCGGACTGCAGCAGTGCGCCACGTCCCAGAATGTCGTCCACCGGGTCCGCGGGCGCGCTCAGCGCGGCGGCATAATCCTGGTCCACAGGGGGCAGGGCCGTGGCGTCGATTTCGACGACTGCCGGCGCTTGGGGGCCGGCGGCGGCGATCAGGCGATCGATGATGTGTTGCGACAGGCGGTGGCTTTCGGCGCTGCGGCCGCGCGGGCTGCAGGTGATGTGAAGAATGCTCATGCGGCAGGGGTTTCCAGAAGCTTGCTGAAACGGATGGCGCTGGTCAACAGGCCTTGGCGGAAGTAGAAGCGTTGGGCCAGCGCGTTGGACAAGCCCGTATCCAGCACGAACTTGGCGCAACCCGCATCGCGGGCCATGCCGTCCAGCGCCTGCACCAGGCGAGCGCCCCAGCGGCCACCGCGCCGCGTGCTGTCCACGACCAGGTCATCCACATACATGAAGCGGCCGTAGATCAGGTTCTCTTGATAGCGGTAGCCCGCCAGTGCCACGACCTGGCCGGCGTCGACTGCCGCCAGCAGCCGGTAGTTGTCGCCACGCATGCGGGTGATGCGGGCGACGAAATCGTCGGCATCGGAAAGATGAGGCCGCAGTTCGCGCATCAGCGGCAGGCAGGCGCGCAGTGCTTCGTCGGTATCGATGTGTTGTAGAGCGGAGTCTGTCATGGGGAATTCACGCGGGTAGAGGGGGACAAGGCCTCATCGTAGAAAGACCATGACATAATTTGAAGGGCCATAAATTGAACTTTGGACTATGCCATGACTGACCGACGCCCCAAGAACGGGTTGCCGCCGCTTGTGCCCAACAGCGCGGATCCGCTCTACCGCCAGGTGTACGAGCGGTTCCGCGGCGCGATCACGCAAGGCACGCTTGCGCCCGGCGACCGCATCCCGTCGGCCCGGGCCCTGGCCAAGGAAATGGGCGTGGCGCGCGGCACGATCGAAGTGGCGTATTCGTTGCTGGTGGCCGAAGGCTACATCCAGACGCGGGGGCAGGCCGGCACGATCGTCACCCCGGATCTTCAGCCCCAGGCGCCACCTGCCGCCGTGGCGCCGCCGCCCGAAACGCCCGACGACGAGCACGGCTGGCATCGTCCGGCCGTCATACTGCCGTTCCAGATGGGGGTGCCGGCGCTTGACGAATTTCCCCGCAAACTGTGGGCCCGGCTGGGCGCCCGACAACTGCGCAGCGTGCAAGCGCCCGACCTGTCCTATCCGCCATCCAACGGGCTGATGGGGTTGCGGACCGCCGTGGCCGCCTATCTGCAAGTGGCGCGCGGCATCCATTGCCAGCCGTCCCAGGTGTTCATCACGTCGGGCTACAACCACTCGATGCTGTTGGTCATGCAGGCGTTGCTTGCGCCGGGCGACCGCGTCTGGGTGGAGGACCCGGGCTACCCGCCCACGCGTGCGCTGTTGGCGCAGGCCCGGATGCAGGCGATGCCGGTGCCGGTCGACCAGGACGGCCTGATGGTGGGCGAGGGGATCGCGCGCTGCATCGACGCCAAGGCGGCCGTGGTGACGCCGGCGCATCAGAGTCCGCTGTCGATGTCGCTATCGCTCCCGCGCCGCCAAGCGCTGTTGGAGTGGGCCGAACGCCAGCAAGCGTGGATCGTGGAAGACGATTACGACGGTGAATACCGCTATGCCAGCCGGCCTTTGCCGGCGTTGAAAAGCCTGGATGCGCAAGGGCGGGTGCTGTATGCGGGCTCGTTCAGCAAGGTGCTGTTCCCCGGCATGCGGCTGGCGTATCTGGTGGTGCCGGCGGCACAGGTGGCGCGCTTCGACCGGATCTGCCGGCTGCTGTCGGGCACCGCGCCAGGCCTGACCCAATCCATCCTGACGGCCTTCATGGCCGAAGGGCATTTCGGGCGGCATATCCAGCGCATGCGGCGCTTGTATAGTGATCGGCGCAACGCCACGGCGGCCGGCCTGGCCGCCGCGCTGGGAGATCGTATGCGTATCGACCCGCAGCCGGGCGGGATGCACCTGGTGGCGCGCATGGAAGGCGGGTTGGGGGACCAGCCGCTGGCGGCGCGGATGCTGGAGCAGGGCATGTATGCGCATCCGCTGTCGCGCTGGTCGTCCCTGCCGGATCCGCAGCAGGGCTTGTTGCTCAGCTTCACGAACATCGCGTCTGAAACGCACGCCCATGAGCTGGGCCTGCGGATCAAGGCGCTGATGTAGGCGCTAGTTCAATCCCGCCTTGTCCAGGCCGAAGGCGGCGTCCGCCGAACCCGGCACCGTCCGGAACGCGACGTTCAGGCGATTCCAGCCGTTGATGGCGACCACGCGGAACGTCAGGTCCGAGATCTCGGCTTCCGAGAAGTGCTCGCGCGCCTGTTCGTACACGTCGTTCGGCACGCCGTGCGCGGGCAGGGTGGTCAGCGCTTCTGTCCAGGCCAGCGCGGCGCGTTCGCGCGCCGAGAAGAGGGCGGAGTCGCGCCAGATGGCGATGTGGTGCAGGCGCAATTCGCGTTCGCCGCGCAGGCGAGCCTGCTTGACGTGCATGTCCAGGCAGAAGCCGCAGCCATTGATCTGCGACGCGCGGATGTCGATCAGGTCGCCGAATTCCTCGATCACCGGCACTTTTTTCAGCGCCGCGCTGAAGTTCATGTACTGCTTGGACAGTTCCGCCGACACCTGGAAATAATTCAATCGTTGGCTCATTTGCCTACCTTTCTGGAGCGCTGTTTTCGAATGGGGAATCACGAAAACACATCATGCGTCAGATTGGACCAGGCAAAAAGTGCCATAAATGGTGTTTTGTTATGGGCCATCCGGGCAGGTGCCGGATCCCGTGCGCGGCCAGCGCAGCACGAAGCGGGCGCCGCCCAGCGGGCTGTGCTGGATCTCGATCGTGCCGCCATGGTTGGCCGCCACGCGCTTGACGATGGCCAGACCCAGCCCGGCTCCCCCCGTGCCGCGGTCCCGGCTTTCGTCCAGCCGGATGAAGGGTTCGAATACACGTTCCCGATCCGCCTCGGCGATGCCGGCGCCGTCGTCGTCCACCAGCAGTTCGTAGCCATCTGCCGTGGCTTTCAGTTCGATCTCGACGTGCTGGCTCGCGTAGCGCACGGCGTTCTGCACCAGGTTCAGCAAGGCGCGGCTCATGTAGCGCGGATGCAGTTCGACGTGCGCCGGATAGCCGGGGCGCACGTGGCACTGGATGCCCCGGGCATCGGCCTGATGGGCGACCAGCGCCAGCGCTTCGCCCAGCCAATCGCACACGTCCACGGTCTCCAACCGTACCGCGTCGTCGGTCGGGCGTTCCAGACGTGCGTAGACCAGCAGCTCGGCCACCATCGCTTCCAGTTCCGAGATGTCGGTGCGCATGTCCTGCAGGATCTGCCCGCGGCGGGGCAGGTATTGGTCATGGCCCAGCATGTCCACTTCGAACGACAGACGGGCCAGCGGCGTGCGCAGTTCATGCGAGACGGCGTTGGTCAGGCTGCGCTGGTTGTCGATCAGCGCGGCGATGCGTTCGGCCATCTGGTTGAAGCTCTCGCCCACGTGGCGGATGCCCGAGATGCGGGACAGCCGCACCCGCACGCTCATATCGCCTTGGCCCATCCGCAGCGTCGCCTTGCGCAGCGCGTCCAGGTCGCGCCAGATCGGCAGGGCCCAGCCCAGCAGCAAGATCACGGCCAGCACCAGGCTCAGCGCCGCCCAGGCGGACCAGGTGATCCACCGTTCCATCGCGGGTTCCAGCGGCAGGCGTACATCCAGCCACTGCACGGGTTCGCCGGGCAAGCGGGTCAGGTAAGTGTTGTAGTCGTCCCGCATGATGAGACCGGTACGGTCCAGCTGCTGTTGCTCGTCCGGCGTGAGGGTGACGCGGCTGTCGGGCAGCAGCGTCAGGATCAGCCCATAGTGGGGCAGCAGCTCGTCCAGGATATAGGCCGCGCGGGCCTCCGGGGCGACAGGGTCAAGGTCTTTGTGCAGCGCGTAGATCTGGCCGCGCACGGCACGGTAGGACAGGTCGGCGCTCACTGAGTCCAGCAGATACCCGAAGCTCAGGTTCACCAGTTGGGTTGCCACACCGTAGCCGACCGTGGCAATGATGACGATGCGCATCGCGAACTTAAGCATCAGCGGCCTTTCCTGGGGGGCCGCAGGCGAGTGCGCGGCGCGAGGCGGGCGTGGGGAAGGCAGGCGGGAATCATGCGGCGGCAGCGGGATAATCGCGCATGCTAGCGGTGCGCAGAAATCCAATTCGTCGAGATTTGTGTGTCAATTGTGAAGATTCTTGCAGTGCTTCCCAGCGGGCTCATGATTGCGGTGGCCGGAATCCGGCCGTCAGACCCGATTGAAACTGGCGCGCGGCCCGGCTATAAGCATGAAGAAGGGGCGGAGATCCGGCGCCCCGCCTGTCATCGAAAGCCCTTGCACCATGCCGCACCCACCCCCTCACGACGAGCACGTCGCCAGCAGGCCCGCCACGCACGAGCGCGTGGATCCCGGGCGAAGCTCCTGTCTGGAAGTGTTCCTGGTTTTCCTGCGCCTGGGGCTGACCTCATTTGGCGGCCCGGTCGCGCATCTGGCTTATTTCCGCACCGAATTCGTCGACAAGCGCCGCTGGCTTGACGACTACGCCTATTCGGATCTGGTGGCGCTGTGCCAGTTCCTGCCCGGGCCGGCAAGCAGCCAGGTAGGAATGGCGATCGGCCTGCGGCGCGCGGGCTGGCCCGGCATGGCGGCCGCCTGGCTGGCGTTCACGCTGCCAACCGCACTGGCGCTGATCGGATTCGCCCTGGGGCTGGCGCATTTTGGCTGGCTGTCGCAGTCGGGCGCGATACACGGCTTGAAGGTGGCGGCCGTGGCGATCATCGCGCAGGCCGTCTGGGGCATGGGCCGCACGCTTTGCCCGGACCGCCCGCGGGCTGGATTGGCGGTGACGGCCGCCTTGATCACGGCGGCGCTGCCCACCGCATGGGGGCAGGTGGGCGCCGTGCTGTTGGGCGCCGTCGTGGGCGGCGCCATGCTGCAAGTGCCGCCCCGTCCCCTCCTGGCCAATCGCACCCAAGGCGCGTCGCGCCGCGCAGGCTATATCGCGCTGGCGCTGTTTGTCGTGTTGCTGGCGGGGCTGCCCGCGTGGGCGGCAGTGTCCGATTCCCCGCTGGCGGCCCAAGTGGCCGGCTTTTACCGGGCGGGCGCACTGGTGTTTGGCGGCGGCCACGTGGTGCTGCCCTTGCTGGAGGCCACGTCGGTATCCAGCGGCATGGTCTCCAGCGCCGACTTCCTGGCGGGCTATGGGGCTGCGCAAGCCATGCCCGGCCCGGTGTTCGCATTCGCCGCCTTCCTGGGCGCCATGTCGTCGGGCCCCTTGTCGGGTTGGCTGGGCGGGCTGGCATTCCTGGCCGTAATCTTCCTGCCGGGCGCGTTGCTGGTAGCCGGCGCTTTGCCGTTCTGGGAAAGCCTGCGTCGGCGGCCCGGCGTGCGCAACATGGCCGCGGGCGTGAATGCCGCCGTGGTGGGCATTCTGTTGGCCGCCCTTTATGACCCGGTCTGGACCAGCGCGATCCTGAGCAAGGCGGATTTTGCCCTGGCGCTATTGCTGTTCGCGCTGCTGGTCTATGCGCGCTGGTCGCCCGTCTGGGTGGTGGTGGCGGCTGCTGCGGGCGGCTGGGCCTTGGCCTGGGTAGGCTAGGACTGCCAGCGGGGAGGCCGCTTCTGCAGAAAGGCGTCGATGCCTTCGCAGGCGTCGGCCTCCATCATGTTGCGCGCCATGACATCGCCTGCGTAGTCGTACGCGTCGCCCAGCGCCATCTGCTTTTGCTTGTAGAACATGCGTTTGCCATAGCGGATGGCCGACGGGCTTTTCGCCAGGATCTCGGCGGTCAGGGCGCACACCCGCGCATCCAGTTCCGCCTCGGGCACGGCGTCGTTGATCAGGCCCCAATCCGCGGCCTGGGCCGCGTCGATGAATCGGGCGGTCACCAGCATCTCGAACGCGCGCTTGGCCGATACGTTGCGGCTGAGCGCCACGGCGGGGGTCGAGCAGAACAGGCCGACATTGATGCCGGACACGGCGAACCGCGCACTGTCGGCGGCCACCGCCAGATCGCAGCTGGCGACCAGTTGGCACCCGGCGGCGGTGGCGATGCCCTGGACCTTGGCGATAACGGGCACGGGCAAGGCCTGCAGGCCTTGCATGACGCTGCTGCATTTGCGGAACAGCGCCTGGTAGTAATCCAACGAAGGCTGGCTGCGCATTTCGCGCAAGTCATGCCCGGCGCAGAAGGCGCGGCCCGCGGACTCCAGCACCACGCAACGCACGTCGGCATCGCGCGCCAAGGCGTCGATCTCGTGTTGCAGCGCGCCTAGCAGTCCTTCGGACAAGGCGTTGAACTGCGAGGGCCGGTTCATGCGCAGCGTCGCCACGCCGTTCTCTGTCGTGCGTTCAAGCAGCGGCGGTTCCGCCGATGTGTCCAGTGCCATGTCGTCTCCCGGTCTCCGGATGGAATCTGGAAGACAGGATACCGCCAAGCGCGCCGCTTGTCGGATTCAAGCCGCCAGGCGGCGGGCCATGCCGGGCGACAGGCACAGCAGCGGAACGACAATCACGGCGCCGACCAAGGCCATGGCGGCCTGCGGCGCCATGCCGCTGTCCAGCAGCAAGGTCGCGATGATGGCCGAGCCGCTCATCTGGAAAAGGCCGTACACCGCAGCGGCTGTGCCGGCGCGTTCGGCGAAGGGTTCCAGCGCCAGGCTCAGGCCCGAGCCCAGCGCCAGCGAAAAGCCGACCGTCAACACGGCAACGGGCAGCATGAAGATCCATGCCGACAAAGGCGCCCACCACCACGCGGCGGCATGCATGGCCGACGCTAGCAGCAGCGCCGTCATGCCGACCCGCACCATGGTGTGCCGGCCATAGCGCGAGATGAAGGCCGGGGCCAGGAAGAAGGCAGCGATGTTGATCGCGGCGTTGCCGCCGAACCAGGCAGAAAAGCCCAGTTCGGTATAGCCCAGCTGCTGCACCAGCACCACCGGCGCCGCCGAGACGAAGACGAGGATCATCGCCATGCCCGCCATGCCGAACATTGCGAAGTACAGGAACCTGCCGCTGGCGACGATGGGCAAGTAGCGGCGCAGGCTGTAGAGCGCGCCGCGGGGCTGCGTGGGTGCCGCGCGGGTTTCCTCGAATCGCCTGGCCAGCAACACGGCTAGCGCCAGCGCGAACAGCACCATGAACACGAACGTGCTGCGCCACCCGGCGTGCACGGCCAGGATGCCGCCCAGCATGGGCGCCAGCGCAGGCACGGAACACAGCGCGCCGTTCAGATAGCTGTAGACGCGGGCGCCGACAGCGGGGCTGAAACGGTCGCGTACGGCGGCAAACGCCACCAGCGACGCCGAGCACGCACCCAGGCCCTGGATGACACGGGCTGCATAGAACACCTCAAGCGATGTGGCCGCCGCGCCTAACGCCGAGCCGGCCAGGTAGGCCAGCGCGCCGCCCAGCGCGACGGGCCGGCGGCCATAGCGGTCGGCCAGCGGGCCGATCAGCATCTGGCCCAGGCCCACCGCGAAAATGAACAGCGTGATGCTGGCCTGCAACGCGCTGACGGGCTGGCCGAAACCATCGGCCATGGCGGGTAGAGAAGGCAGGTAGATGTCGATGCCCATCGGCGTGAGCGTGACCAGTCCCATCAAGAGACCGATCAGCCAGCGTTGGCTTCGGGAGGATGCAGCAGACTTCATGGCAGGCTCTGGGCGCATTGCACGCCCGGGAAAACCCGACATTATCCATGAATGGGCGGCCCGGCCGAAGCCGGGATCCGGCAGGGCGGGCACAGTAGAATAATTGCCATGAATACGCCCGCCTTCCGTCCCCGCATCGTCATCCTCTACTGCACGCAGTGCCAGTGGCTGCTGCGCGCCGGTTGGATGGCGCAAGAACTCCTGTCCACGTTCTCGACCGACTTGGGCGAAGTGGTGCTGCAGCCCGGCACCGGCGGCATTTTCCAGATTACCTACAACGGCGACCTGATCTGGGACCGCAAGAGCGACGGCGGTTTCCCGGAAGCCAAGGTGCTCAAGCAGCGCGTGCGCGACCGGCTGGATCCGGGACGCCCGCTAGGCCATATCGACGGTCACACTGCCGGCCCGCTGGCTGCGCCTCCAGAGGGCTAGCGGCTACACGGCCAATTCCGACGCCTGCCGCGCCACAAGCTTCAGGCTGAAAATTGGGGGAAATCCCTAGCCTGCGCGTGGCAACGAGGGCGGACGAAAGCGGATGGCCATGGCGAAAAGCACCAGGCAGATCAGCGTCATCAATATCCACGCGGGCGTCAGGTCGGCCAGGTGCTGCCGGATCAGGCCGGCGGCAAACGGGAAGAGCGCGGCGATCAGATACCCCACGCCTTGCACGAACGACGCGAGCCGGCCGGCTTCCGAGGGCGTCGCGGCGTGATCCATGGCGACGATCAGCGACAAGGGAAAGAGCGCGCCGATGCCCAGTCCCGCCAATATGGCGGCGGGCCAGGCGAGCGCGGCGGGCGCCGCGATCAGGCCGATCAGGCCCAGGAACAACGCGCCGATCGCCACGAACAGCGCCGGCCGCCGATCGGGTATGCGGCCAATGCACAGCGACACCAGCAGGCCCGCGGCAATTTCGGCCGCCGTCACGGCCCCCAGCAACTGGCCCGCTGAAACCGCCGACCAGCCCAACGCGGTGTAGTAAGGCGGCAGCCACGCCAGCACCAGGGTGTAGGCGCCGGTGCCCAGGCCGAAGAACACCGCCAGCAGCCAGGCGCGCTGGCGAGGGGTGCGCAGGGGGCTGGCCGCGCCTGGCCCCGCGGACAGATCGGGCGACGAGCGGTTCACCAGCAGCCAGACCGCCAATGCGATGGCGGCGGGCAATGCCCATATCGCCAAGGCCTGCATCCAGCCGGCGCGCTGCGCCATGACGGGCGAGGCCACGCTGGCCACCGCCGCGCCGCCCATGATCGCGGTCGAGTAGAGGCCCATGATGGCGCTCGCGCTCGCCATGAAGCGGGTCTTGATGTAGATGGGCAGCAAGGCTTGCGTCACGGCGATGCCCAGCCCCGCGACCACGCCGCTTGCCAGCATCAGGCTGGTGTGCCCCGCCCACAAGCGGCCCGCGGTGGCGGCCGCGACCAGGGTCAGGCCCATGGCGACGCCGAGCGATTCGCCGACCAGGCGGCGTAGCGGCGCCACGCTCAATGCGCCCAATCCCATGACGAAAACCGGCAAAGCGGTCAACAGGCCGGCCACAGAGTCCGACATGCGGGTAGCGGTTTGCACCCAGTCCAGCAAAGGGGGAACGGAGGCCAGGACGGGGCGCAGGTTAAGGCCGACGAGGATGATGGCGGCGATGCGCCAGGCGTTGAAACGGGGGGAAGGCACGGTTGCTCCAAACCCGGCAACGCTGCCTTGTGCGGCAGGTTCCGGTAAACTATCTTGGCATCAAGATATTTGTATTTTATCTTCACGTCAAGATAAATGGAGAGTGACCGTGGATAGGGCAAGCCGGGCAGTGGAACAATGGAACCGCGAACGTCCTGACCTGGATGTGTCGACGATGCGCGTGCTGGGCCGGTTGGGCGAATGCGCGCTGGTGATTACGCGCGACCGGATCAACCCGTTGTTCGCCGAGTTCGGCCTGCAGCCGGGGGAATTCGATGTGCTGGCCACACTGCGGCGCAGCGGCAAGCCCTACGCGCTGACGCCTACGGCGCTATACGAAGACGCCATGATCTCGTCCGGAAGCATGACCAACCGCATCGACAGGTTGGAAAAATCCGGCCTGGTGGTGCGCACGCCCAACCCCGACGACGGCCGCGCGACCTTGGTGATGTTGACGAAAACGGGGCAAAAGCTCATCGACGATGCGGTGGTGGCCCATCTGCGCAACCAAGCCGAGGTGCTGTCGCCGCTAAGCGCAACCGAGCAGGAGCAATTAAGCCGCCTGCTCGGCAAACTGTTGAAGGCTTACGAATAAGGCGTCGCGCGCCTTATGCCTGGCGCGGCCTACAGGCCCAGTTCCGACAAGCCCGGGTGATCGTCCGGGCGCCGGCCCAACGGCCAGTGGAACTTGCGGTCGGCTTCCTTGATCGGCAGGTCGTTGATGCAGGCGTAGCGGTTCACCATCAGACCGTCTTCGCCGAATTCCCAGTTCTCGTTGCCATAGGACCGGAACCAATTGCCCGAATCATCGTGCCATTCATAGGCGTAGCGCACCGCGATGCGATTGTCCGTGTAGGCCCAGAGCTCCTTGATCAGGCGGTAGTCCAGTTCTTTGGCCCATTTGCGCGCCAGGAAGGCGCGGGCTTCGTCCCGGTTCTTCGCGAATTCGGCGCGGTTGCGCCAATGCGTATCCAGGCTGTAAGCCAGCGCGACCTTGTCCGGGTCGCGGCTGTTCCAGCCGTCTTCGGCCAGCCTGACCTTTTGAATGGCGCTTTGGTGGGTGAAGGGCGGCAGGGGCGGGCGGACTGCAGGGGAGGATGTCATGGGAAAGGCCTCGTGCGTGGTGGGAGAGAAGCGGTTCAGGGGCGGGCGGACAACAGTGCCGCGGCGGCGCGTTCGGCGCTATCGGTAATCGACAGGTCGCCCGTCACGAGCGCGACGGCAATGGCGCCGTCGATTAGCACCAAGAACTGGCGCGCCGTGTCGTCGGGATCGGGCACGCCCGCGTCTTGGGTCAGTGTCAACACATGGGCCAGCAGGCGGGCCTTATGCAAGCGGGACACTTCGCGGATCGGATTCGCGGGGTCGCCGATTTCACCCGCGGCGTTGATGAACGCGCAACCGCGGAACCCCTCCGAAGCGAACCATTCCCGCAGGGCGTCGAAGACGGACATCAAGCGGGCGCGGGGTGTCGCCGCTTGCGTCGTGGCGGCGATGAACCACTGCATCCAGCGCTCGTCGCGCGCTTGCAAAGCCGCCGCGACCAGCGCTTCCTTGGTGGGGTAATGCTTGTACAGGCTTTTTCGCGCGACGCCGGAGGTCTTCACGATGAGATCCATGCCGGTGGCATTGATGCCCCCTTGATAGATCAGGTTCTCGGTGGCCCGGAGCAGGCGCACCTGCGTGTCTTCGAGGGCGTCGGTGGGGAGTGAGGTCGTGTCGGAAGTCATGGATGCTGGATCTGAGAATGATCGTTCTACATTATTCAGACGCATGGTAGAACGATCGTTCTCCATCGTCAACCCCTTCGTCTCCCGTTGGCAGGGTCAGGGCGCGTGGTCCGATTTGCTTGCTATTTCTGCCAAAATTATGCTAATATCTTTTAATTCGCATAGATAACAACAACAAAAACAACAGCCGTGTGCGCCCAGGCAAGCACGGCGCAAGCGAACCCCAGCGTTGCCTTTTTCCGAATGCCTTCCCCCGCGTCCCCACACGGCATTCCTGGCACGCTCGAATCCGGCAGGTACTTTGCTTATGCGGGGGAGGCCATGCGCCTCGCACAGGAGAACGCTCATGTCGCATCAACTGATTGGTAAAAAGTGGCGCTTCGAGATTCCGCCCTTGGAATGGAAAGCCCCCGACGCGAACAAGGAGTCCGAAGTCGACGCGGTACCCGCAGACACCGAGGCCTCGGAAGACGCCGACAAGCCGCGTCTATCCGCCTGATTCCTTCCCCTGACGCTTGCCGTCCGGCCCGTATTCCCGGGCCAATTCAATCTTGATTGACCGGTTTCGAACGGCGCGCCTTGTGTGCGCCGTTTGACTTTCATGCTTTCCCGACGCCGCGCATTCCGCCCGCACGCCAAGTGCCTGCGGCGCTTCGGCTGCGCGCGCGGCGGACGGATGCATCCTTGGGCGCGGCGGCCGGGCGCCCTCCATTTGCCCCTAGCGAGTATTCGGAATGCCTGAAAACACTTCAAACAATCAACAGGTTAGGCCTTTTATCTATGCCACGACGACGTCGCGGTCGCTTATGTTTTCCCATGCCGAAGTCCAGAGCCGCATGTGGACCAAAGACCCGTCCGCGCTGAACCTGGAGTACACGCGCATCATGATGGCGTTCCTGCTGTTCAATCCCGAACCGCGGCGGATTGCGATGGTCGGACTGGGGGGAGGGTCGCTGGCCAAATTCTGCTACCAGCACTTGCCCGCCGCCCGCATCGATGTGTTCGAGATCAATCCGCACGTCATCGCATTGCGGGATTCTTTTCAGGTGCCACAGGACGACGACCGTTTCGCCGTTCTGCAAGGCGATGGCGCCGCGCTGATCCGTCAGTACCGGAACGAGTACGACGCCGTGCTGGTCGACGGCTACGACATCAACGGCTTGCCGCCGCAATTGACCACGGACGCGTTCTACGACGCCTGCTTCAATGCGTTGGCGCCCAACGGCATGATGGTGTGCAACTTCCATGCGTCGCACCCCAAATACCGCAGCTATCTGGGCCGGATCAAGCAGCGCTTTGCCGGATCGGTCCTGGAGGTCAACGACCTCTCTTGCGCGCACGGCATCGTGTTCGCTTGCCAAGGCAATACGCTTAAACATTGCACAGGCCTGCCCAAGCGCAGGCCTGATGCGATGAGCACCGAGATGTGGTTGCGGCTGGCGCCGACGTTCTGGCCGATGCTGGTGTAGCGGCGTTGGCAGGCGCCGCCGCTTCAGCAGGCACCCGGACGCGTTGGCGTGAAGGAGCGTTGCCCTGAAGGGGTGCCTGGAAGTGGCGCCTAGAAGTGATGCCTTAAGCCCACCACCGTTTGCAGCGTGTGCGACTGCCGACGGTCCACGCGGTCCAGCAGGGCATACAGGTTGGTGCGCTTGGACAGGTCGTGCTGATAGCCCAGGCCCCAGCCCTTGATGCGCGACGCCGTGGCGCGCTGGTAGGCGGCCAGCACGCTGCCGCGGCCACTTAGCGGAAAGCTGGCGCCGCCGACGAACGTGTTGATGCGCTTGAAACCTGCCGATGGGCCCAGGTTGGGGTTGCGCAAATTGCCATAGCCGGCGTGCAGCTGCATCCAGTCGAAGTGATACATGGCGCCCAACTGGATGTTGGCGGCCCGCTTCGCGCTCGCATTGCGGGCATCAGGGTTCAGGCGTTCGTAGGTGAGGGCCGAGGAAAAAGGCCCGTCCCGGTAGCGCAGGCCGGCGGTCCACACGCGGTCGTTGTCGGCGGTGGCAAACCGGTCCTTGTCGTGCGCGGAAAAACTGTAGCCCAGGGCCGCCTGCCAGCCTTGCAAGACAGGCGTGCGGTAAATCAGTGCGTTATTGACCCGCCCGCTGGATCCGAAGTCGCCGTCGTTGTAGCCCAACGTGGAGGAAGCGGCCGCGCCGCCCCAACTGTTGCCGAAAGGCGATGCGATGCTGCCCCAGCTATCGCTCAAAACCTGCTGGCGCCCGGCGCGTAGTTCGCCGAAAGGGCCCGCGAGGCCCAGATAAGCCCATCTGCCGAACAAGCGGCCTTGCCCTTGCGTGCCGTCCGAGGCTTGAAAACCGCTTTCCAGCCGGAACACGACGCGGTACCCGTCGCCCAGGTCCTCAACGGCGCGCAGCCCCCAGCGTGAGCCCGAACGCGTGCCGTCTTTCAGGGAGACGCGCGACGAGGCGCTGCCCGTGTCCTGGTGTTGGCGCTCGTAGCCTAGCCCCAGGTCGATCAGACCGTAGAGGGTGACGCTGGTGGTGGATGCCTGCGCGGCGGCGCTTGCAGATAGGGCCGCGAACACCGCGACCAGCGCACTGCGTGTCGTTCTTGCTGCGATCATGAGATTCCCCTTTGATTGACCGATGCGCGGCGAGGCGCACAAGGATCCCCGACGGCCGCCGTGGGAAGCGGGCTGCGAGGTGAAGGGAGTCTAGGTGTGTGGCCAGGCGCCCAAATCGGGAATCGGACCGTTTGACCGTCTAACTGGTATTGCCGCGTGCTTGAGGCGAACCGGTCAGCCCAGCATGCGTTGCATCACCTGGTTGCGGCCACTCAGTTTTGCCTGGTACAGCAGTTCGTCGGCGACATGGAACAGCTTGCCGGCATCCGCGGCCTGGTCCCATTGCGCGCAGGCAACGCCGAAACTGGCCGTCAACGTGAACAAGGCGCCGTCTTCGGCGAAGATCGGTTCGGCCGACATGGCGCGGCGCATGCGTTCGGCCATCTCGACGGCTTCGGCGGCGTTGGGCGTATGGCACAGCACGGCGAATTCCTCGCCGCCCACCCGCGCCACGGTGTCGGACTGGCGCCAGATCTTCCGGCAAAGTTCGGCCACCGATTTCAGTGCGATGTCGCCGCTGGCGTGTCCGTAGGTGTCGTTGACGTTCTTGAAATTGTCGATGTCGAACAGGATGAATGCCAGCACGGGGCCGTGCTCTTGCCATTGCGCGCGGGTGACTTCAAAGCGCGTCTCGAAGGCGCGCCGGTTCAATAGCCCGGTCAGGTAATCGGTTTCGGCCAGGTTCGCCAGATCGGCGATCAGCCTGTCGCGCTCGGCTTCCAGCCGCGTCTTGATGGCGGAATTTTCTTTCAGCACCCGCAGCGCAGTGAAGACTTCTTCGACTTCGCCTTGATGCCTGCCTGCCGGGATCGGCGCGGGCGGCGTGCCGTTGGCGATGGCGCTGATGATGCGGGAAGCCAGCCCGAAAGGTCGGATCACCCGGCGGCGGAACTGCACCAACGCCATGGCCAGCGCCGCGACCAGCAGTGCCGTGGCGCCCAGCGTGATCAGCAGCAGCCGCAAGGCATCGGCGCGGTGCGCGTGGATGCTCTGGCCGATCGCATCAAGCAAGACGTCGCGAAACTGGACGATGGAGCCCATCAGCGGCACGTAGGTTGCGGCAAGCTGTCCGGTGGAGGTATTGGAGGCCGTGGCGGCGCGCGAGGCATCCTGGCGCACGTGCTCCAGGTAAAGCAAGCCGTCGTCGAAGTAGCGCCGCTGCATCTGCATGAAGGTCGGCGACTGCGCCAGTCCGGGGCGAGTCGCGATCCGCGCGTTGATCAAGGTCCACAGTTCGTCGATGCGCCCCCGCACCCGTTCAATGCGGAAATGCTCCGCCTGGGTCAAGGTCCGGTGGCTGGCGAGCGCAGGCGTGAACAGCGATCCCAACAAGCCGGCCTGTTCGCGCAGCTCGCTGGCCAGCAGCGCCAGGGACAGCACGCTGGGCGCGTCGACTTCGTTCTTCATCGCCAGGCCTACGTCTCGACCCATGCTGGCTTGCCATTGCGGGATGATCCTGACCATGCCGCTGACGACCTCCCAGACCCCGTCGCTGGTCAGTTGTCCGCGCGGGGTGGCGATCAGGAGATCGGCATTGCGCCGCGCCAACCCCAACGCGTCGCGGATGCGCTGGATCTCGGCGCGCTCGCCGGTCTGTTCCGCGCGCAGAGGCGGGGCGTACAGTGCCAAGAGTTGATCAATCTGCGCGTCGGTCTTGCCTCGGGCGGCGCGTAGCGCGGCCAGGCTGGATTCGGGTACGGGCAGGTTGGCGCCCAGCGCCGCGTTCATGGGCCCGCGTTCGGCTGATGCCAGCTCTACGACCTTGACGGTCGCGCGGATGACGGCGAACGAATCCCTGGCCTGCGACGAAGACGAATAGGTCTTCCAGTTCTGGAATAGCAGGATGCCGGTCAGGACCGAGACCAGCAACAACACGCCCACTGCCAGTAGCAAAAAATACCGTTCCAGGGACTTTGGAGCGAACGCGCGGCGCGACATGCTGGAGGATCAGGGAAACCATTAAGCCGGTGCAGCGCAGGATACTGTAATTGCCTGCGCGCAGGGGCGGGTTTTGGCCTGGGTACGCGTAAACCGCTCAAGTGAAGAAATACTATTTCACGCAAATACAATGCGTTGCACGACAAGCGCAAGAATTGGCGAATTGCGGGCAGGTTCCGTCGTTATACGGCGTGGATGACGACCCGGTTTCGCCCCTGCTGCTTGGCGGCGTACAACGCTTCATCCGCGGCCAGGAACACCTGACCGATGTCCGGGCCGCACGAGGGCCATTGCGCCACGCCGGCCGATACCGTGATGCCGCTTACCCCATGCAGCGGGCGGTCGGCCAGATGCTTGCGGAGCCGCTCGGCGATATGGCTGGCCTCTTTGGCCCCCACGTTGGGCAGCAGGATCAGGAACTCTTCGCCGCCATTGCGGCAAAGGATGTCCGTGGGGCGTGAACAGTCGCGCATCAATTGCGCCATGCCGCGGATGACCTCGTCGCCCACGCTATGGCCGTAGGTGTCGTTCACCTGTTTGAAATGGTCGATATCCAGCGCCACGACCGCGAACGGCGTGGCTGACGCCTGCAGGTGCTCGACGGCGTCTTGTGTGCCGCGCCGATTGCGCAGGCCCGTCAGCGGGTCGGTGATGCTGGCCAGGTTCAGCTTGCCAATCTTCTCCTGCAGGGCGGTGAAACTCCAGATCACCGCGCGCTTGAGGCGCTCGGCCTCGAAGTACCAGGCCTTGACCGACTGCACGCGCTGCATCGCCACCGCCACGTCCTGGTGCTCGACATTGGTGGCCAACTGCGACAAGGGGCGCGAGATCAGGCGGGCGCACCACCAGATGGCCGCCAGGAACACCAGTGCCAAAGGCGTCGCGTAGCCGATCAGTGTCCAGATCAGGGCGTTGATGGGTTCCAGCGTGACCGCGGCCGGCCGCTGCGCGATGATGCCCCAGCCGCTGATCGGTTCAGCCGCATAGCCCGCGAGCATGTCCACGCCCTTGGTGTTGACGACGCGCTGCGCGCCCGCATGGCCCTTGGTGACCGCCGCCACCACCGGATTGCGCATGACGTTTTCGCCCACCCGGCCGGCTTCCACGTGATAGATCAGCTGGCCGTCGCTGTCCACCACGAACAGATACGAGCCGTCCTGGTAGTGGTGCTTGCCCAGCAGTTCCTGCAAGGCGCTTTCGTTGCGCAGATAGATCGTGCCGCCGATATAGCCCAAATAGCGGCCGTCGTTGGAGTAGATCGGGTGCGACAGGTTGATCAGCATGTTGCCGGCGATCGACACATAAGGCTTGCTGATCATCGGCTGGCGCGCCTGCAGCGCCGCGCGGCTGCCCGGACTATCCACCCGCGTGCCCAGGAAATTCCGGAAATTCTGCGTGGTGGCGAGGATGACGCCATCGGTCCCGACGATGCCCACGGAGTTGAAGCTGTCGGTCTGGTCGTGCACGCGCGCCACTTCGGCCGCAAGCACGTCCGGCGCATCGATCTGCATCGCCATGTGCCGCGCGCTATAGGCCAGCTGCTGCTGGGCGGCTTTCAGGAAGTTGCCGGCGCTTTCGGCCAGCTTGGCCGCATACACGCGGTTTGACTCCAGCGTGTTGGTAATGAGCAGGTCGCGTTGCACGCGATAGCTGGCATACAGGGCATTGGCCGTCGCGGCGACGGCGCTTAGTACGGTAAGCGCAAGCACAAGCCCGCGTAGGTTGATTCGCATGGATCGGGGCGGACTAGGGGCCAGGGCTGTCGCGGCGCGAGGCCGCGGGTGGAAGGGTTAAGCGCAATGCCGGCAGGCAGGGGTGCGCGAAAGTAGCGCTGATTGTAAACATGACAAAGATCTTTGCGGCCGCCTGCCGCAACTATTACGGCAGCGCGCGTACCGATCTATAGGCCGCCTGACTCGGGCTCGTCCAGCAGCCGCGCCGAGGGGGAGCGGGCCGCCGCGCCGGCGCGGAAATAGCCCATGACGGTGGCCACGCTGGCGTGTCCGGTCATGGCCATCGTGTCGCCCAGCGGCACATTGCGGCGGCCGGCCTCGGTCACGAAACCCGAACGCAGACTGTGCGCCGAGAAGTCGCCTTCCAGGCCGGCCAGTCTGCAGCGTTCTAGTACGACGGCACGCACCGCGGCGGCGGCCAGAGGTTCGCCGACGACGTTGCCGCGCCGCACGCGGCGAAAGATCGGCCCCTGGCGGATGCCGCTTGCCGCCAGCCACGCGTCCAGCGCCTGCGCGGCGGAACCGACGATGGGCTTCTGGTCGTCCGCACGCTGCGCGCCCGATTGGTTGGTCTTGGAATGCGACAAGGTGTAGAGGAAACCTTCGCGGGTGCGCACCGTGTTTTCCATGGTGGCCTGCACCACTTCGGAACGGCGGCGGCCACCGCTTGCCCAGGCGAACAGCAGCAAGGCGCGGTCGCGCACGCCGCGCAGCGTGTCGTCGCACGTGGCCAGCATTGCCTGCAAGGGTTCACGGGTCAGCGCTTCTTTCTTGGCGGGCGCGGCGCCTCGCCGGGCATAGGCGCGGCGGGTTTTGGCCAGCAGCTCACGCACCGGCGCCGCGCGGCAAGGGTTGGGGTGGCCCAGCAATTCGTGCGCTTTGGAGAGCACGGACAGGCGTTGCAGCAAGGTGTTCAGGCTGGGCGCACCCAATTTTCCTTTTGCCTTCAGGCGCACCAGTTCCTGGTCCAGCGCCAGCGGCAACTCCCATTTCAGGCCGTGGTCGGTCGAGCGCTGGGCGTGATCCACCACGAACTGGATGACGGCGGCCTCGGGCACGGGCAGCGTGAAAGGCCGGCCATAGCGCAGTTCGAACCAGGCGGTCCAGTAGCGGATGGCGGCTCGGTAGCTGGCCGCGGTGTTGGCCGAACTGCCTTCCCGCATCAGGCTGCGGACCGCCGCATCGGCCTGGGTATCCAGCGCATGCGGATCCAGCAAAGGCAGCGAGGCAAGCAGGGTCAGCTGCATCGGGGGAGGGGCGTGGGTCGTGTCATCGGCGCCTTCATTTTAGGGCAAAGGGCCGGGACTGGCGCGTTGCTGCGCAGCCTGCATCAACGCCTCCAGGATCGGGCAGGAATGCTGCGGTCCATCGGGATAGGCGTTCACCAGGCGTTGCAGGACGTGGTGCGGCGCCTGGCCGCCGCGCCACAACGACAGCAGTTGGGCGGTCTCGTTCATGCCGAATCCCAGGACGTGCGTTCGCCTGATGAAGCGCAGTACGGAGATGTCGTCGTGCGTATAGCGTCGCCGGGATGCGCCGGCGCGCGGGGTACGTTCGGCGCCGGCGAGCAGGCCCCGCGCTTCGCAATGACGCACCAGCCGTTCCGAGACATCCGCGCGCGCGGTGACCTCGTCGATTTCCCATCGAGGCTCGTTGCCAGCGGCCGCAGGGCGGGGCGGGATCGGACGCGCGGGCGGGGTGTGGTTACGGTCGTTCATATGAGCTCCTGTCCGTTGAAACCAGTTTGGAGCTTCCGGCCTTCCATACGGTCAAGGTCAAGTGCGCGGTGGCTGTCCTGGTGTGTATCGCCGCTCAGGCCGCCACGCCATGGCGCTCAGCGATGCGCAGCAACAAGGTGTCCAGTTCTTGCAGGATCAGCCGATTGTCATCCGCCCGGCGCACCAGCGCCGAGGGCATGGCGGGCAAATCGATTTCGACGAATGCGATCTCGGGTGTCGCGTAGTAGCTGGCCGCGCGCTTGGTCAGCATGAGCAGGCCCTGCCGTGTATTGACCGCCGCGATCCCTTCCCGGATGGTGCGCACCACGGGCCCGTCGCCAATCGGGCGGCCTTTCGGGGTGTGCCGCGGGAAGTGGTAGTCCTGCCATTCCTGGTTGACCGACCCCGGCACCATGCGCACCAGGCGCTCGTCGGCCAATACCTCCGGATCCAGCAGCGCCGCCGAGGCAAAAGGGTGATCGTGCGCGACGCAAAGCATGCGCTGGTCCCGCAAGACGATGGGGCCGTGTCTCAGGCCATCCGCCCCGAGGGGCAGCCGGCAGAAGGCGGCGTCGACGGAGCCATCCGCCACCGCGGCATAGTGGGTGACATAGGTCAGCTCGATGAACTCCAGCTCCACGTAGGGGTGGGCGGCCTTGAATTCGGATACGAGTGGGCGGTACAGCTCGTAAAAGCCGCCACCCAGAAAGCCGATGCGTAGATGGCGCGGCTTGCCGGCCGCCTGGCGCTTGCAGTCGTCCAAGGCGCCTTTGATCATGATGACGGCCGGCCCGGCGCCCAGTTTCAAGGTTTCTCCCAGCGGCGTCAGCGCGACACGACGGCTGCTGCGTTCAAACAGCGGGCCGCCAAGCGTCCTTTCCAGCGCCTTGACGGCTTCCGACACAGACGACTGGCCCATATGGAGCGTCTCGGCGGCGCGGCCGAAGTGCAGCGTCTCGGCGACGGTCAGAAAACACTCCAGTTGGCGTAGGTCCATGCTCGCGGTGCTCGAAGGCAGGGCGCACTGCTGCCCCAATTGATCGGAAAGTCCGATTGATTGGGCGAATAATACCGCTTGTTCCCCCTTCCTGCGATGGGCAGAATTTCCTCCGCCTATCAATTTTCGGGCAAACCAACCTTGAAGGAGGGGTGGGTGTGGAAGAAATAAAACAAAGACGCGACAGCGTCAAAAGATCGGCAGAACCGATTGAATTTCTAGTGGATGGCGATCGCATCCGCGGGACCTTGTATCTGCCGGCGAACGCCAAGGGACCGGTGGGCGCCGTCGCCCTGGCGCACGGCTGGTCCATGGTGGCAGGGGGCGACCTGGAGGACTACGCGGCCGCTGTCGTCAACGAAGGGCTTGCCGCCTTGACGTTCGATTTCCGCAACCTGGGGCGCAGCGAGGGACTGCCCCGTCAGGAGATTGACCCGCAGCGGCAGATCCAGGATTTCAGATCCGCCATTTCGTACCTGCGTCAGCGGCCGGAAGTGGACCGGGAGCGCATCGGTATCTGGGGCAGCAGCTACAGCGGCGGACACGCGCTGACGGTCGCCGCGATCGACAAGCGGGTCAAGTGCGTAGTGAGCCAAGTCCCGACGACCAGCGGCTTTTCCGCCGCGCAACGGCGCGTGCGGTATGACAAGGCGGCTGCCCTGCAAGCCGCCTTCGAAGCCGACCGCGAGGCCCGCGACGCAGGGCAGCCGCCGGTGACCCTGCGTATGGTCGATGCGGATCCGGACGCGCCGGTGGCTTACCCCGGGCGGGAATCCTACGAATACATGACCGGCGAGGCCGAGCGCTGTCCGTCGTGGGTCAACGAGGTGACCTTGCGGTCGCTGGAACTGGCCCGCGCCTATGAGCCGGGCATGTATGTCCGTCGTATCGCGCCCACGCCATTGCTGATGATCGTGGCGACGGGCGACGGACTGACACCCGCCGATCTGCAGCAGGACGCGTTCAATGCCGCGCACCAACCCAAGCAACTGCTGCTGCTACCCGGCGGCCACTACTCCGTCTACACGGAACACTTTGAACGCACCAGTCGCGAAGCTGCCGGTTGGTTTGCCCATCACCTGCGCTGACGCGCGACGGATAAAAAAATGACAACGACAATCATGGAGACACAGGACCGCCGGCGGCGGCTCGCATCGCTGCGCGCCGCCGCCGTGGGCAACGCCCTGGAATGGTTCGACTGGACACTTTATGGCACGTTCTCGGCCTACCTGGCCATGAACCTGTTCGATCCCGCCGACCGGACGTCGGCGCTGTTGGCAACGCTGGCCGTCTTTGCCGGCGGCTTTCTCGCCCGACCCGTCGGCGGCTGGTTGTTCGGCCGCATCGGCGACCGCTATGGCCGAAAGTTCACGCTCGTCCTCACGATGTGCCTGCTGGCGCTGACCAGCCTGGCCATCGCCGTGCTGCCGACTTACGAGCAGGCGGGGGTGTTTGCCTCGGTCCTGCTGTTCGCCTGCCGCCTGATGCAAGGCCTGGCGCATGGCGGGGAATCAGGCGTGGCCTACACCTATGTAGCGGAGATAGCGCCCGCCGCCCGTCGCGGCCTGTGGTCCAGCTCGGTGTTCGTCAGTGTGACCATCGGCGTGATGGCCGCCACCGCGCTTGCCGCGCTGTTGACGTCTTGGTTGGGCAAGCCGGCGATGGAGGCGTGGGGATGGCGAGTCGGGTTTGCCGTGGGGGCGCTGCTGGGCGTTTACGCGTTGTTCCTGCGCCGCAACGCCAGCGAGAGCGAGGTATTCGAGCATCAGGCGGAGCAGGGCGGGGGCCAGAAGGCGTCAAAAGGCCAGGCGCTGCGAATCGCACGCAATATCGTGATGATCGCGGCGGCGTCCAACGCCACGTACTACACGTGGGTCACCTTCGCGCCCGCCACGGCCATCGCTACCAAGGGCATGGACCCGTCGGGCGCCTATACCGCCAGCCTGATCGCGCAATTGATATGCCTGCTCTGGTTGCCCGTCTGCGGCTGGCTGGCCGACCGCTATGGCCGCAAGCCCATGGTGAAGGCCTTTGGCCTGGCGGTGGCACTGGTGGTCTTTCCGGTATCGCACCTGGTTACGGACCAGCCGTGGACGCTGTTCGTCGCCCAGTTGATCGGCCTATTGGCATGGGCGCTGCTTGCGGCCATTTTCCCGGCCGTGATGGCGGAACAGATTCCCACTGGCGCGCGGGCGATGGGCGTGGGGTTCATTTCTTCGCTGTCGGTCGCGATATTCGGAGGAACCGCGCCCTACATCAATGCCTGGCTGGGCGCCCAGGGCCTGGATTGGGTCTACACGGCTTACGTGGGCGCGCTGGGCTTGATGGCGTTCGCTGGCGGCTTCTTGATCAAGGAGACTGCGGGCATGGACCTGAACGACATCCGCCTGCCGGGGCAAGCGCCCGGCGGCGCCGCGGTGGAACGCGCCGCGTTCAACTGAGTTTCAACCTTTTCAATACGGTATGAGCAACATGATTTATACGGATCTGGCAGGAAAAGTCGCGGTCGTCACGGGCGCGGGCGGCGGCATCGGCCGTGCGGTGGCGGCGGCGCTTCGGGCCCAGGGGGCAATCGTAGTCGCCACGGATCGGGAGGCCGGCGCGATGTCCGGGGTGGATGCGGATTGCCGCGAGCTTGACGTCACCCAGGCAAAGGCCGCGCAAGCGCTGGCCGCCGCCGTGGCGTTGCAATATGGCGCGGTGGACATCTGGATCAACAATGCGGGCTTCATGGCGCGGGCGCCTGCTCTGGATATCGACGAAGCGGCCTGGCAGCGCACGATGGACATCAATCTGAAGGGGACCTTCTTCGGCGCCCAGGCCGCCGCACGGCACATGATTGCGCAAGGCGGCGGTGTCATCATCAACTTGTCCAGCTACGCAGGCGTGAAGCCGAGGCCGAACTGCGCCGATTACGCGGCGGCGAAGGCGGGTGTCGCGCACCTGACCCAATGCCTGGCGCTTGAATGGAGCCCCAAAGGGATTCGCGTCAACGCCATCGCGCCTGGATTCATCGAAACGCCGATGAGCAGCTGGATGCACGCCGACGCCGGCACCTACGCGGAATACGTGGAACGCCTGCCCGCGCGGCGCATGGGGCAGCCCGCCGAAATCGCCGACGCGGCGTTGTATCTGGCGTCGCAGGCGTCGTCCTACGTCACGGGCCATGTGCTGCTGGTGGACGGCGGCGTGTCCAAGATATGAAAGACAAACCCGGAATGGATCCGTACTGGAAGGGCAAGGCTGCCGTCGTCACGGGCGCGGCGCGCGGGCAGGGCGCCGCCGAAGTGCTACGGCTGCTGCGGGCAGGCGCAGTCGTGCATGCACTGGATGTGCTGCCCGACGGCGACGGGAGTTGGACGGCGCTAAGGACCGCCGCGGGCGATGATGCGGACCGCTTGAGGGTGCGGATCGCGGACGTCAGCAGCGAATCGGATTGGCTTGCCCTGGCGCAAGACCTCTCTCATGGAGAGGCGCCCCTGTTCGGGCTGGTGAACAACGCCGGCGTCACCCTGCGCAAGACGGTGACCGAAACCACGCATAGCGAATGGCGCCGCCTGCTGGACATCAATCTGGATGGGCCTTTCCTGGCCATCCGCACACTTGCTGCTTTGATGCCGGCCGGCGCCGCAATCGTCAACACTTCGTCCACGGCCGGGCTGACCGGCTATTTCAGCGCGGCGTATACGGCCAGCAAATGGGCGTTGCGCGGGTTGACGCGGGCGGCCTCGATGGAACTGGCAGGGCGGGGCATACGCGTGAACACGGTCTGTCCGGGCCTGGTTGAAACGCCGATGATCATGCAACCCAACGCCGTCCACGACGCCGGCCGCGCCCGGCTGTTCTATGAGGGCAATCGCGATGCCACGCCGCTTTCGCGTGGCGCCGACGCCGATGAGATCGCCGCGGCCGTGATGTTCCTGTTGGGCCCCGAGGCATCCTTCATCACCGGTGCGGACTTGCCGGTCGACGGGGGCATGACCGGCGGCGGCATCTACTGGCGTATCGGCAAAGCGACGGGGAACCTGTAAGCCCTTGCCGATAAGGCCCCGCGCCCTGAATCAGGGCGCGGGGCCTCTTTTTTCGCCTTTAAGGCCATTGTTTTGGTGCGGCATGCTTGTTACCGCGGTGAATTACATAAAACATATGTATGCTGTATGATATCTTACATGTAATGCAAATAAGTGACGATAAGATTCCATTATCGTGACTAGTTATTCAACACGGCGCCCGCCAATCACGGAGCAAGCGGCCATGGCCACAGGAATCACCGAAACCGACGTCTGGACCGCCGCCGACGCCCTGTTGCTGGAAGGCGCCCGGCCCACCATCGAGCGGGTGCGGCAGAAGATCGGCCGGGGGTCGCCCAATACCGTCAGCCCGCATCTGGAGACCTGGTTCCGGGCGTTGGGCGCACGCATCAAGGACCCGGGCGCGTTCGCGGCGTCGCCGGCCATTCCCGACCCGGTCGCGCAGGCTGCCGCCCACTTCTGGGAAACCGCGCTGGGGCAGGCGCGCGCTGAACAGGCCGAGACCTACCGGCAGCGGTGGGGCGAACTGGCGCAGGAAGGGGAACGGCTGGCCGCCGACGCAGAGCAATTGCAGCAACGCGAAATCCAGTTGGCCAACCGGGAACAAGATCTGCAGGAAGGCCTGAAAGTGGCCACGGCCCAGCTCGCGGCCACGGAAGACCGCTTGCGGGCGGCGGAGCAGCAGTTGCGCCAGCGCGACGATGAGCTCAAGCAGAAGCAGCAACAGCTGGAAGACGCGCGTAGCGCCGTGCAAACGTTGCTGACCGAGGCCGAGAAAATGCGCAGCCTGCATGCCCAGGCACTGGAGGCGACCGAAACGCGCCATGCCGCGCACGAACGGCGTTGGCTCAATGAGCTGGACGGTGAGCGGGGCGCCGTCAAGAAACTTCAGGCACGACTGGACGAAGCCCAGATCGCCAGTCAGCGGCAAGCAGCCCAATTGCAAACGGCATTGACCGAGGCGCAAGAGGGCAAGCGTGTGGCCGAGCAAGGCGCTCAGGCGTTGCGTGGCGAGATCTCGGTCGTGCAGCAACGGCTGCTTGCCGCGGACCGCGCTGCAAGCGATGCGTTGGCGGCGGGACGCCAGCGCGAGACGGCATTGGCGTTGCGCCTGGATGCCGCAGACGCGCAGTCGGCGTCGCTGCTGACGCAACTGAGCCAGAAGGACGGGCAATTGGCGGATCTGACCCGCCACCTGGTGGCGTTGGCCAGCGAGAAAGCGGCGGCCGTTACATCAGAGCGGCCTGCCACGGCGGCTGCCCCGGAGGATCCGCGGTCAGAGTAGGCGTAAGAATTGCCGGCCGGCCAAGCGCCGGCAACGTGAACCCACTGCGCTCTCCGCTTCAACGCCCGGGGTAGACACCCTGGAAAGGCGTGTTGTCCGGTTCTCCGAAGTTGTCCGCGTGGTAGTTGGCGTGGTCCTTCATCGTGCTGTTAGCGCGCGGCGGGCTGGAGCTGTATGAGCTGGGCGCGGTGCAGCCGGCTAAAGCAAGGGCCAGCAATACGCCCGCTGTGGTCAAGAGCTTCATGGCATACCTCCTTAAGAGATAGACGCCGTCCGAAAGGTGGCAACCGGAGAGTCCGGCGCCATCGCCATCCGAATCCGGCGGCATCGGCCCGATGAGCAAGCGGCGTGCCCGACGGGCATGACGGCAAGATACAAGTGCACGCGAATTTCGGATAAATTCCAAAGAATCGCATCGATGCGCATCCCGAGGCACTCGCCCATGGGTCGCGATGCGTCATCACGCAGGGTGGTCAGCCTTGCCGGGAGCAGCGGGTGAATACACGTCCTACCGTCGATCTTGCCCGAATCCTGCTTGTCATCGTGATCCTGTCCGCGTTGATGGTGGGCAGCCTCTACATCCTCAGGCCGTTCCTGCCCGGACTCATCTGGGCCACTACCATCGTGGTGGCGACCTGGCCTGTGCTGCTGGCCATCCAACAGCGGGTCGGCGGGCGCCGCTGGATCGCAACGTTGGCCATGCTTCTGATCCTGCTGTTCGTGATCGTGCTGCCCCTGTATCAGGTGATATCCACCCTGGCGGAGCACGGCGGGGCGATCATGGCGGCCGTGAAAAGCCTGCCCGATTACGCGCTGTTGGCGCCCCCGAGCTGGGTGCGCGCCATTCCCCTGGCCGGCCCGCGCATCGCGCAGGAATGGCAGAACCTGTCCGATGCGGGCGCGGGCGGCCTGCTGGCCCGGCTGGAACCCTATCTGACCATGGCGGCGCACTGGCTGCTGAGCCACGCGGCGATCGTCGGCGTGTTCGTCATGCACATGCTGATCACCATCGTCATCGCCGGCATCTTGTACAGCCAGGGTGAGGCGGCGGCCGATTTCGTCAAGCGTTTCGCGAACCGGCTGGCCGGCCAGCGCGGCGTGGCGGCGGTCCGGTTGGCGGGCGCCGCCATCCGGGCGGTTGCATTGGGTATCGTGGTGACCGCCGTGGTGCAGTCCGCGCTGGGCGGGGTGGGGCTGTGGATCGCGGGCGTGCCCGCGGCCGGCATCCTGACCGCCTTGATGGTGATGCTGTGCCTGGCGCAACTGGGCCCGTTCCTGCCGATGCTGGGCGGCGTGATCTGGCTGTTCCAGAACGATATGAAGGTGGCCGCCATCCTGCTGTTGATCTGGGCGGTGCTGGTCGCCATGCTGGACAACCTGTTGCGCCCGATGCTGATCAAACGCGGCGTGAACCTGTCGTTGCTGCTGATCCTTTCCGGCGTGTTGGGCGGCATGTTCGCCTTCGGCATCGTGGGCCTGTTCATCGGGCCGGTGATCCTGGCGGTGACGTCAACGCTTGTGAATGCCTGGATCGCGGATGTGCCGCCGCCCGCCGCGACGGCGGAAATGCCAGACACCGCAGGCCGCAAGCTGCCCGAGCCGCCTGCGGAAAAGGCGTAACATCTGCCTGACGCCGCGGGCGCTTCGCCCGCGTTTTGCAACACCCCGGCAATACTTAATGACGATGCACCCGTTTGTGCTGGCTGACAGCACGCCTGAATCCCTTTCCCGACCGGCCACGCCCGCATGCCAGGCGGTGGCGCTATGAGCGAAAGCGTAAGACTGGCCAAGCGCTTGGCCACGGAACAGTCCTGCTCCCGCGGCGATGCCGAGCGCTATATCGAAGGCGGCTGGGTCGCGGTCGACGGCAAGACGGTGGAAGAGCCCGGATTCCGCGTCGCGCCCGGACAAACGGTCAGCCTGCTGCCCGGCGCCAAGCTTGAAGACATGCGGCCCGTGACCGTCCTGGTGCACAAGCCCGAGGGCATGTACGCCGACAACGAACCCGGGTCGGCGCGCGACCTGATCGTGCCCAAGAACCTGATGCCCGGCGACCGCTCCGGCCAGCGCTACCTGAAGCGCATGTTCAACGGCCTGAAGCTTGTCACGCCGCTGGAACGCGCGGCCAGCGGGCTGGTCGTCTATACGCAGGAATACGCGATATCGCGCAAGCTGATGGAAGAGGGCAAGCTGGTGGAGCAGGAATACGTGGCGCAGGTTACCGGCCAGTTGAGCGAAAGCGACCTGGCCCGGCTGCAACGGGGCCTGGCCTTCGAGGGGCGTGCCGCCACGCCGATGAAGGTTAGCTGGCAGAACGAAACGCACCTGCGCTTTGCGCTGAAGACGCCGCCCCTGGGCTTCATCGAATACGTATGCGATACGGCGGGCTTGCGGCTGCAGGCCCTGCGCCGCATTCGCATCGGGCGCCTGCCGATGGCGGGGCTGGCCGTGGGCCAATGGCGCTACCGGCTGGACTACGAGCGGTTTTGACGCCGCATGGATTTGACACTGCATTGATAAGACCGACGACGACCATGAATCTGTCCGCCGAGCTCGCGCAGAACCAGAATCCGGGCCGCCGCGGCTTCCTGAAACAGACGGGCGCGCTGTGCCTGACGGCGTTGGCGCTGAGCGGCTGCGCCAGCCGGGCGCCTGGCGCACGCCAGCCGGCGGTCGCCAAGGCGA
>NZ_JABBJN010000065.1 GCF_012928505.1 Achromobacter sp. Bel
GTCCAGCAGCGCATGTAGCGCGCGGCGCTGCGCCTGCCAGTCGTTCACGCGGGTCTGGTCTTGCGGATGCGCCGCCAGGAAGGCGTCCACGTCGGCACGGCGCGCGGGGAGAAGCTGGCCGTCCGCATAGGCATGCAGATCGGCTTCGGTGATGGGGGCGCCCGCGCCGGGGAGGGGATGGAGGTGTTTGTCGTTCATGTCATTTCACGCGATGCAGCCGGCTGACCGTGTCGCGTCCTTGCATCAGTGCGCCCAGTTTTTCACGGGCGCGCGACAGCCGGGACATGACCGTGCCGATGGGCACGTCCAGCACCTGGGCGGTCTCCTGGTAGGACAGGTCTTCCACGCAAATCAGCAACAGGACTTCCCGCTGCTCGGCCGGCAGGGCTTGCAGGCAGCGGTCCAGGTCGCGCACCTCCAGGTGGTCGGTCTGCGTGGCGCGCACCGGCGCATCGGGCATGTCGCCCGGAGCAGTCTGATCCGCCCGCCGGTTGCTGGCGCGCACGCCGTCGATGAAATGGTTATGCATGATGCCGAACATCCAGGCGCGGAGCTCCCCGCGCCGTTGCCATCGCGAATAGCGGCTCCATGCGCGCTCGAGCGTGTCCTGGACCAGGTCGTCGGCCCGGTGGAGGTCGCCTGTCAGCCCGCGGGCGTAACGCCGCAGGCTGGGGATGCAAGCGAGGATCAGGGCTTCGTCTTCGGCGCGCATGGACGCTGGGATGGCGGGGCGGGGCGGGCGGAGTCAGGGCTTGATGACGTGCCAGACGTCCTTGAAGTTGTCCCCGGTCTTGTCTCCCGGTTTGGTGTCCTTGGCGTACAGGTAGACGGGCTTGCCCTTGTGAGCCCATTGCTTGGAGCCGTCGTCGCGGGTGATGACCGTCAGGTCGCCCATGGGCTTGGCGTCGGCGGGCGCGGCGACCGGGGGCCAGATCTTGGCGCACTGGTCGTTGCAAGCGCTTTTGCCTCCGGCATCCTTGTCGAAGGTGTAGAGCGTCATGCCCGCGTTGTTGACCAGGATGCCGTCCTGGGTCTTGACGGCCTGGGCGTGGGCGCCGGCCGAGAACAGGGCGGCGGAACCGAGAACCAGGGCGGCGGCGATGTGATTGCGCATGTTGTGCCTCGTAGATAGGAAAGTGGGGGACTGCCCTCTACAGACGCCGGCCGTTGCGGGAATATTCCCGCCCCGACAAAAGAATTTGCAGAGTTCAGCCAACCGGCCGGGCGGTGCCCGGCTCGTATCGCATTTCAAACTCCAGCTCGGTCTCCTCGATGGGGGTGAAGCCCAGCGCCGTGTACAGGCGCTGGGCGGGGTTGCCCTTGAGCACGCTAAGGGTGACGGGCGCGCCTTCAGCGTCCGCCTGGTCCAGCACGCGCTCCAGCAGAAGGCGGCCCAGGCCTTGGCCTTGAAACGCCGGGTCGATCTGGATCTGCACAATGCGCCAGCCGGCCGGGTCACGGTAATGCTTGAAGAGCCCGGCGGGCCGGCCGTCCAGGCAGAGGATCTGGGCGTCGTCGAAGTGGTAGCGGATGCGCGCCAGATGGTGCTCGTCATCCAGCGGTGCGCCGGCGCGCTGCAAGTGTTCCTGCATGGTGGCTTTGCGCAGCGCCAGCAGGAAGGGCAGATCGTCGTCGGAGGCGGGTTGTAAAGCCAGGGAGTGGGGCAGAGTCATGAGGCTAGGGGTTGGGAGCGGGTTTGTGTTTGGCCGACTTGCCGGCTTGATGTATCAGGTTATAGAGCTGTTGGGCGGCGGGCGCCAGGGGGCGGCCGCGGCGGGCGATCAACCCGAGCGTGCGCGTGACGCGCGGATGTTCCAGCTTCACGCTGGTCAATGTGGCGTGGCCCGTCTGCGGCATGGCCAGTTGCGGTACGGCCGCCACGCCCAGGCCGGCTTCCACCAGCCCCAGCAGCGTCATGATGTGGCTGACTTCGAATGCGCTGACCGTGCGTTTGCCGCTTTTTGCCAGCGCGTCATCGATCAGCAGGCGGTTTCCGCTTTCCTTGGCGACTGTCATGAACCGTTCCTGCGCCAGCGCTTCCCAAGACACGCTGCGACGGCTGGCCAGCGGATGGTCACGGCGCACCGCCAGTACAAAGTCCTCGCGCAGCACCGCCTTGAAATCGACGTCCGGCTCTTGCGTGCCGAAAAAACTGATGCCAAAGTCGGCGCGGCCGGTCACCACGCTGTTCAGCACGGTATTGGCGGTTTCGTCGATGATGCGCACGCGGATGCGGGGAAAGCGTTCGGTGTAGTCGCGGATCACGGACGGCAAAAAATAATAGGCAACGGACGGCACGCAGGCCACCGTTACCAACCCGCCCCGCTGCGCGGCCAGGTCGCCGATGCTGAGCACGGCGCTTTCCAATTCGTCGATGGCGGCGCGGGCGCGTTCCAGGAAGACGCGTCCGACTTGCGTCAACGCCACTCGCCGCGTCGTGCGTTCCAGCAGGCGCGCGCCCAGGATGCTCTCCAGCTTGTCGATACGGCGGCTGAGCGCCGGTTGAGACAGGTGCAGGTCGTCGGCGGCGGCGCGAAAGCTGGCACGTTCCGCCACGGCCACGAAGGCCTGCAATTCCTGTAAATCAAAATTGATGCGTGCCATGCATTAATCCATCCGTAAGTTGCAATTCAAATAATAGCCGCACCGTCGCAGAATGGCGTCCATGGAAACCGTAATCCCTTGCGTACTGATGCGCGGCGGCACGTCGCGCGGCCCCTTTTTCTTGGGCGACTGGCTGCCGGCAGACCCCGTACAGCGCGACCAACTGCTGCTGAGCGCCATGGGCTCGCCCCATGCCTTGCAGGTCGACGGCATTGGCGGCGGCAACACGTTGACCAGCAAAGTCGCGATTGTGTCGCGTTCGACGCGCCCCGATTGTGATATCGACTATCTGTTTGCACAGGTGTCGGTAGACCGCGCCACGGTCGATACCCGGCCCAACTGCGGCAATATGCTGTCGGGCGCCGCGCCCTTTGCGATCGACGAAGGCCTGATCGCGGCGCGCCACGGCGTCACCCCGGTTCGGGTGCACAACGTCAACACGGGGGCAATCATCGAAGCGGTGGTGCAAACGCCGGGCGGCCACCTGACATACGAAGGCGAGGCGCGTATCGACGGCGTTGCCGGCGCGGCGGCGCCCGTTCGCTTGAATTTTCTGGATGCCTGGGGCGCGGTCACCGGCACGCTGTTTCCCAGCGGATCGCGCCAGGAAACGGTAGACGGCGTTGCGGTCACGCTGATCGATGCCGCCATGCCCATGGTGCTGATGCGCGCCCAAGATTTCGGCTTGCTAGGCGATGAAACGCCTGCGCAACTGGATGCGGATACCGCGTTGCTGGAGCGCATGGAGCGTATACGCCGGGAGGCGGGCCTCCGGATGGGCCTGGGCGATGTGTCCCAAAGCGTCATCCCCAAACCCGTGCTGCTGGCGCCGTCGGATTCCTCCGGCGGGCTGGCTTTGCGATCACGTTATTTCACGCCGCGCGCCTGCCATCGATCGCATGCGGCGACGGGGGCCGTGGGGGTGGCAAGCGCGTTCCTCATGCCCGGCACCGTGGCGCACGATTGCGGCGGCCCGGCCGTGCGGGCGGGCTACCGCAGCGTGCGGATCGAACATCCGTCAGGCGCCATGGATATCGATGTGGAACTAGACCCCGCAAGCGGCGTTGTGCGGGCGGCCGGCTTGATGCGCACCGCGCGCAAGATCATGAAAGGCCTGTTGTATGTGCCGGGCCACTACGTTCTGGCGGGCGCGCAGCGCCACCAGGAGGCGCGCGCCGCCGCCTAGTTGCGGCGGGCAGCGCACGCGATACGTCTTGACCGTTAAAGCGGCCCGCAAAGAGGCCCCTTACACAAAAACCAATGATCCCTCTGGAGACAACATCATGAAGTGCCATCCCCTGAAAACCGCCTGCGCGGCAGCCTTGCTGCTGGTGCTGAGCGCAACGGCGCATGCCGCCTATCCCGAACGCCCGATCACGCTGGTCGTGCCGACTGCCGCTGGTGGCGGCAATGATGTGCTGGCGCGCGTGGTCGGCCAGAAGGTGGGCGAACTGCTGGGGCAGACCGTCATCGTCATCAACAAGCCTGGGGCGCAGGGCGCAATTGCCTCTGACTACGTGGCGCGCCAGCCCGCCGACGGCTATACCTTGATACTCGGATATATCGGCACGCACGGCATCAATCCTGCCATGCAGAAGTTGAACTACGACCCGGTCAAGGACTTCACGCCGATCGGCATGGTGGCGGATTCCCCCACCATCATGGTCGTGACCAGCCGCCTGCCGGTGCATGATGTGGCGGGTCTGGTGAAATACGGCCATGACAATCCCGAGGCGCTCAGCTTCGCGTCCGCAGGGCCCGGCACCGCGCCGGCGATTGCAGGTGAACTCTTTAACCTGGCGACGGGCACACAGATGCTGGACGTGCCGTACAAAGGTTCGGCGCCTGCCTTGTCGGACACGCTGTCCGGCACCACGCAGGTGATGTTCCCCAGTTTGTTCAGCGTGTACCCGCATCTGAAGTCCGGCATGATCCAGGCGCTGGCGGTGGCGGGTTCCACCCGCACGGCGGCGCTGCCCGACTTGCCCACGCTGGCCGAGGCCGGCGTGCCGGGCGTGGATGTGCCGCAGTGGTACGCGATCTTCGCGCCGGCCAAGGCGGATGCCGCCGTCGTCGCCACGTTGAACAAGGCGTTGAATCAAGCCTTGGCGGACCCGGCAGTCGCGAAGAAGATTGGCGAACAAGGCGCCGAGGTGCGCCGCGGCACGCCCGCCGAATTGGGCGCGTTTGTCGAAAGCGAAGCCGTACGCTGGAAGCAACTGGCGGCCAACCGGCAGTTGGCGGCTCGGTAGCCAGGCGTCGTCAACGTTGATGCGGCGGGCAGATGGCCAATGCCGTTGCGCATCATGCGCTGGGCAACAGGGCCAGCCCCTCCGCATCAAAATTCTTCAAGTTTGGAAACACCAGCCGCAATTCCTCGCGGCCAGCGCCGAACCAGCGGCCCAGCGATGCGCCCAGCTGGTCCACCGCCAGCGTGGGCAGCAAGCGCCCGTTGTCGACGAAGCCGGGGCCATTCAGGGCGATCTCGGGATGCGTGCCGTAGCTGCGGCCGCCATTGACTGCGCCGCCCAGAACCAGATGGTGCGAGCCCCAGCCGTGATCCGACCCGTTGCCATTGGACCCCAGCGTGCGCCCGAACTCGGACGCCGTGAAGGTGGTGACCTGATCGGCTACGCCCAGTGTCGTCAACGCCTGCTGGAATACCGCCAGGGACTGCCCCAGTTCCCGCAGCAGCGCCGGGTGGGTGTCATTCAAACCGGTGTGATTGTCATAGCCGTTCTGCGACACAAAGAACACTTGTCGCCGTGCGCCCAAGGCTTGGCGCGCGCCGATGATGCGCGCCACGATCTTCAACTGCTGGGCCAGCGGCGATCCGAAATCGCCCGGTACCGCCACATCGGCCAGCGCGGCACGCAAGCGGGTGTCGGCGTCAATGGACTGCGCGGCGATGCGCGACAGTTCGCGTTCCATCAGGTGCTCGCGCGGTTGTGTGATCAGTTGGCGTAGCAGCGCCGTGCAGGCGCTGGAGCCGTACATGTCGCGGTGCAACAGTTCAATCGGCGTGGACCCGTGGATGCCGACGCGGTATCCGGCGACCTTATGCCCGGCCAGCAGCACGGTGCTGCCGCCTGCCGTGATACCGGTGAACGTGCGCTGCGCGTTGGCGCCGGCGAACAAGTCCGTGAGCCGGCCGCCCCAGCCGGATGAAGCACCCTCGGGCGCCAGCGCCTGCCAATACGATTGCTGGTCGTTATGCGAAAACAGCTTGGGCGGCAGTGGCACGCGGGCGCTGATGTATTCCGCTTTGGTGGTGGGAACCACTAGCGGTCCCACATTCAACAGCACCGCCATCTGGCCGCTTTCGTACAGCGGCGCAAGCGGGGCCAGCGCGGGCGCCAGCGCAAACTGCGCGCCGCCTGGCTCGGCCGCCTTGCCGCGCAGCGCAGTGGCGCGCAGCGTGTCGCGCCGTAGTGCGATGTCTGTGCGCGCCGCAGCGTAGGCGCGGTACGCGGCATCGTCAAAGGGCACCAGCGTATTGAAGGGATCGTTGCCGCCGTACAGGAACACGCACACCAGCGCCTTGTAGGACGGGGGGGCGGACTGGGCGGCGGCTGCGCCCAGCGCCGCAAGGTTCAATGCCAGGGGCGCGGCCGCACCGGTCGCGCCCAAGGCGCAGGCGCGCAGCAGAAAGGCGCGGCGGTCGGCATCGTGGGGCTGCGTCATTTCTGCACCAGGTATTCAGGGGTGGCGGCGACCAGCAATATCGCGGCGCGTACGCGGTCGCGCGGCCGGCTGGCGGGCAGGGTGGCGACGGCGCCGGCAATGGCGCCTGCGGTCTGCGCGCTGAACGCATCGCCCGCCAATAGCAGCACGACGCGCGCCACCAACGCTTGCGGGTCGTCCGCCAACGCGATCTCTGGCGCATAGGAGGTCTGCAAGTCTTCCCACCCCCGGTCGGCGTAGATCGCCAAAAAGTTCAGGTAGCCCGCGATGCTGGTCTCGTCCGTGATCTGCATTTCAGGGGCTACCAGGTGCCGCTTGGACAGTTCGGTGACGGGCGGGGAATACCGGGGCCGGAAGAAGTTGAAGACCGTGGCCGACCGCATTGGGCTTTGCGCCAGCCGTATCGTGTTGTCGGTGGTGTCGGGCATGGCCCACGCGCCATTGGTCGACGTGGCGCCGAAGGCGCGCGCCCAACCCGAGAATCGCAGGATGGGTTCGCGCACTTTGCCCCAGGCGGGGTCGTTCAAATCGGGGTTGCGCGCTTCCGGGTCCAGCAAAATCGCGCGCACCACCGCTTTAAGGTTGCCGCGCTCGCCCTTGCCGTCGTCATTGAACGCGATCGACACGCGCGCCACATAAGCGGGGCTGGGGTTGCTGGTGACCAGCCGCTGGATCAGCTGCATGCCGATGAACGGCCCCACGTTTGGATGCGCGCAGATGACGTCCATGGCGCGCTTGAGCGACAGATGTCCATCCGTGCCAGGCGGAATGACCGCGCCCAGAAAGCGCTTTTCGGCCATCGAGTGCTGGGCGTTGTTCAGCGCCATGGGCCGCCGGTGGAATTCCACGTCGGTCTCCGGCCCGTTGATATCCCATCCCGTGAACACCTTGGCCAGCCCCTGGACGTCGGCATTCGTGTACGTTTCGACGGGTGCGCCGTCCACCTTTCTGACCGTGCCGTCCGGGGCCAGCTCCAGCAGGCCGATGCTGAACAACTGCATGACCTCGCGTGCGTAGTTTTCGTCGGGGTGGCGGCCGGTCTTGGGGTCTTCCTTGCGGTTGCCGCGATAGGTCAGCATGCAGCCCATCGACAGGTTCTTGGTGACGGCGGTGAGCAGATCCTGGTAATTTCCCAACGCGTGTTCGGCCAGCAGGTCCATGAAACCCGCCGCGCCGAACAGCGGCCACGACGCCGTGATGGATTGCACGCCCACGACGAAGATCTCGGACAGCGCGAACGCCACGCGCGTGCGTACCTGGTCTTCGGCGCTGATGAATTTGCGCCAGAGCGTGGATTCCAGCGGCGCATTGATGCCGTTACCCTTGAAGGCCTCGGTGTTTGTCTTCTGTTGCAGCAGCCAGTCGAAATGCGTCTGCGACGGCGGCATCGCCAGCTGGGCATCCAGCCAGGGGGCGTAGCCGTCGCGCACAACCGCGTCAATCTGTGAGGGGGTGGGCCCGAAGGTGGCTTGCGCCAGAAAGCGCGACGCCTGGCCCGGGGTGACAGTCATCGCCAACCTCTCGTCGAATGCGAAAAACTACGGTACTGAACCGCGCCGCGCGGTTCAATACCGTCATTCGGACGAGAGGCTTAGTCCATAAGCATGAGATTCAGACCGAGCGCGTGATGCCGCCGTCGATGCGGATGTTCTGGCCGGTGATATAGGACGACGCGTCGGACGCCAGGAACGCGATCAGGTCGGCCACTTCTTCGGCGGTGCCATAGCGGCCCATCGGGATGCGCACGCGGCGGTCGTCTTTTTCCGGCAGACTGTCGATAAAGCCCGGCAGCACATTGTTCATCCGCACATTGTGTTCGGCGTATTCGTCGGAGAACACCTTGGTGAACGCGGCCAGGCCGGCACGGAACACGCCGGACGTCGGGAACAGCGCCTCGGGTTCGAAGGTGGCGTAGGTCGAGATGTTGACGATGGCGCCCGACTTCTGCTGCTTCATCACCGGTGCGACCAGGCGCGTGATGCGCACCACGTTCAGCAGGTAGAACTCCATGCCCAGATGCCAGTCGTCATCGCTGATTTCCAGGAGCGGGCCTTTCGGGCCATGTCCTGCGCTGTTGACCACGGCGTCCACGCGGCCCCATGTCTGCAAGGTGGTTTCCACCAGGCGGGCCAGGTCTTCAGGCGAACGGTTGGAGCCGGTGACGCCCAGTCCGCCCAGTTCCTGCGCCAGGGTTTCGCCTTTGCCGGACGAAGACAAGATGGCCACGCGGTATCCATCGGCCGCCAGCTTGCGCGCCGCCGCGGCGCCCATGCCGCTACCGCCCGCCGTCACGATTGCTACCTTTTCCGTGCTCATGCCTGCTCCTTTTCCGTGTTGTCGAGGAAGCGGCCATTGTAGGGGGGCGGATCGCGGCGGGGGCCGGTTCCCGCGTTGGCGGCAGGGGCGCCGTGACGCTGTCCGCACCCCTCAGGTAAACGGGCCCCGCAGCCCTGGCGAACCAGGGGCGCGGGGCCCGTGCAGGCAACCCTCAGGGCGGCATGCCGCCCCGGGCAGGTCAGTCGACCAGCTTTAACGTGCCCTTCATCAGCGCGAAGTGGCCGGGGAAGGAGCAGAAGAAGGTGTAGTCGGTGCCGGCGGCAAGCTTGCTGACGTCGAACGTGACGGAATCCGTCTGGCCGCCGCCGATGACCTTGGTGTGGGCGATGACGCGGGCGTCGTCTTTCTTGACGTAGTCGTTGTCCAGGCCGGCCGCCATGCCGTCGTTCACCGCGCCTTGCATGTCGGCCGTGGTGGTCAGGACCCAGTTGTGGCCCATGACATTCTTGGCAAGGGTGCCGGGGTGCTTCAGGTTCACGGTGAACTGCTTGCAGCTCTTGCTGACCGTGATTTCCTTCTTGTCGAACTGCATCTGGTCATTGCCGGCGATATCGACCGAGCACTCGGCCGCCAGGACCGGGGCCGACGCGACAGCGAGGACCGCCGCGACGCAGAGTTTCTTGAACATCATATTCATGCCTCCAATGTTTCGAGGGGAGCGGAATTTCCGGCCAGCGCAATGTGCGGCGGACCGGCGACACCACATTCTCGCCCCACTGTACGCCAGAATTCGCGACGTTACCCGCAAGGGGTTTGACCGAACGCAAGGGGGCCGGCATTGGCTTGCGCCGGCGGCCCCTGAAACGTCACAGTTTCGGGCTGACCCGCCAGATCACGTTGCCCACGTCGTCGGCCACCAGCAGATCGCCCTGGCTGTCGACGGCCACGCCCACGGGCCGGCCCTGCGCCTGCCCGCTTTCGTTCAAGAATCCCGTCAGCACGTCGCGGGCCTCGCCGGCGGGCGCGTTGCCCGCGAACGGGACGAAGATCACCTTGTAGCCGCTGCGCGGGTCGCGGTTCCACGAGCCGTGCTGGCCCACGAACATGCCGCCGGCGAAAGGGGCGGGCAGCCGGGTGTCGCCCGACCACGCCAGTCCCAGCGACGCCGTGTGCGGGCCCAGCGCATAGTCGGGCACGATGGCGCGCGCCACCAGGTCGGGCCGAGGCGGCGTGACGCGGGTGTCGACGTGCTGGCCGAAGTAGCTGTACGGCCAGCCATAGAAGCCGCCGTCGCGTACCGATGTCATGTAGTCGGGCACCAGGTCGCTGCCCAGTTCGTCGCGTTCGTTCACGGCGGTCCACAGGGTCTTGCGGTCGGGCGCCCAGGCCATGCCGACCGGGTTGCGCAGGCCGGTGGCGTACAAGCGCTTCGCGCCGCTGGCCACGTCGATTTCCCAAATGGCAGCGCGGCCTGCTTCGATCTCCATGCCGTTTTCGGCGACATTGCTGTTGGACCCCACGGAGACGTACAGCTTGCGGCCATCGGGGCTGGCGATCAGGTTCTTGGTCCAGTGGTGATTGATGCCGGCGGGCAGGTCCGTGACTTTCACGCCCGGGGCCGAAATCTGCGTTTGCCCGGGTTCGTACGGAAAGCGCAGGACGGCGTCGGCGTTGGCGACGTACAGCTGATCGCCGATCAGCGCCATGCCGAAGGGCGAGTTCAAGCCCTGCAGCAATACGCTGCGGGTCTCTGCGACCCCGTCGTGGTCGGCGTCCCGCAGCAAGGTGATGCGGTTGGCGCTGGGCCTGCGGGCGCCCGCGCGCTTCATGATGATGCCGGCGGCCCACGCTTTGATCCCCCCGGAGGCGTCTTCGGGCTTGGGCGGCGCGTTGGTCTCGGCGACCAGTACGTCGCCATTGGGCAGCACATGCAACCAGCGGGGATGGTCAAGCCCGCTGGCGAAGGCGTTCACGCCCAGGCCAGCCGCCGCCACGGGCTGCGCGCCCGCGATCCAGCCCACGGCCTTCGCGGTGTTGACGGTGGGGATGACAGTAGTGTTGGGAGGGGGCAGCCTGGGCGTCGGCCCCATGCCCGCCTCGACAGGCAGGGTGGCGACTTCGCCGCAGGCGTTCAGCGCGGCCAGCGCCAGGGCCAGGCTGGCCGCCGCCAGGATACGCGGGACGGGCATGATGCGACTCCAGGGCTATCGGTGCATTCCATCATACTCATACGTCCTGCCCGCCATGCGCCCGATTCAGTCGTCGAAGCGGCTGCGCGTGACCGCGCCCGATTGCGGGTCGACATACAGCTTCACGCGCTGGCCCTGCGGGTCATACGCCTTGACCTCGTATCCGTGCTTGCTGGAGCGCTCGATCTCGGAGATATTGCGGTAGCCGGCGGCTTCCATCTTGTCGTAGACCTGGCGGATCGTCAGCATCGGCGCGGCGGGGGCGACGGCGGCCGGGGTGGTGGCCGGGGCCGCGGCCTGGGCGTGGGCCGCCGTGCCCGCGACCAGGGCGGAAGCGCCGATTGCCAGGGCGGCCAGGGTGTTCTGAATGCGCGTCATGATGGGTAGCTCCTAGGATGAAGGGGAATAATGAAGGGAAAAAGCAGGCCGTTGTCGCGACCTTGTGCCCATTATTCGGGTTGGCGCATGAACCTTTTCTGAAGCGGCCGTTCATGCTGGGTTCATGCTTGGCGCGGTATAAAAGATGATCCATCCCCCAATTTTCAAGAGGTCCGGCATTGCGGCAGCCCCTTTCGACCCGGCGCAAACGCGGCGGCTTCCTGTTGTCCGGCGGCGTGCTGGCGCTGGCGCTCATCGCGGGGCCGGTCAGCGGGCTGGCCGGCGATAGCGACCACGAACGCGCCCGCCAGGCGCTGGAAGCCGGCAAGGTATTGCCGCTGGGCGCGGTGCTGGATATTGTCGAACGCGATTTCCCCGGGCAGGTCGTCAAGGTCGAGTTCGAAGAGGACGACGACGAATTCATCTACGAGATCCGGGTGCTGCAAAGCGGCGGGGGCATCCTGAAGCTGAAGATCGACGCGCGCGACGGCGCGCTGCTGGCCGTCAAGGGCCGCGACATCAAATTCAAGGGCAAGGACTGATGCGCATACTGGTGGTGGAAGACGAACCCACGCTGGCCGGCCAACTGGCCGATGCGCTGCGCGGCGCGGGCTATACCGTGGACGTGGCCGGAGACGGCGAATCGGCACGATTCCTGGGCGACGTGGAGGCGTTCGACGCCGTGGTGCTTGACCTGGGGCTGCCGGTCATGGACGGGCTTACCGTGCTTAAGCTGTGGCGCGCCGCCCAGCGCAATATGCCGGTGCTGATCCTGACCGCGCGCGACAACTGGCACGAGAAAGTGGCCGGCATCGACGCCGGCGCCGACGACTACCTGACCAAACCTTTTCACATGGAAGAACTGCTGGCGAGGGTGCGCGCGCTGTTGCGGCGCAGTACGGCACATGCCAGCGCGCAATGGCGTTGCGGCCCGCTGATGCTGGACACGCGCCAGGCCAAGGTCACGATCGACGGCCAGGCGCTGACTTTGACCAGCCACGAATTCAAGGTGCTGTCGGTGCTGATGCAGCGCGCAGGCGAGGTCGTGTCGCGCACCGAGCTGGTCGAGCACATCTATGCGCAAGACTTCGACCGCGACTCCAACACCATCGACGTGTTCATCGGTCGCTTGCGCAAGAAGCTGCCCCCCGACACCATCGAAACCGTGCGCGGGCTGGGCTACCGGCTGGCGGCGCAGGGATGAAGCCCGCGCGCGCGGGCATGCTGGGTTCGCTGCGGCTGCGACTCCTGGCCGGCACGCTGGCCTGGATCCTCGTGTCCGTGGCCCTGGCCGGCTGGGGGCTTGCCAGCCTGTTCCGCCAGCACATCACTCAGCAACTGCAGGCCGAGCTGACTCTGCACCTGAATCAGTTGACGGCGGCGGTCAACGCCGGCGCGGATGGCCGTCCGGTGGTGGACCCGCCGCCGAACGATCCGCGCCTGGAGCAGCCGCTGTCGGGCCTGTACTGGCAGGTCGACCGACTGGCCGACGGTGGCCGGCCGGCGTTGATCGGCGCGGCGCGTTCGCGGTCGCTGTGGGACCAGACACTTGACACCCCGGAGGCTTCCGACCAGGCAGCCCCGGCCGGGGACCAGACGTATGACATCGCGGGACCTGCCGGGCGCCGCCTGGAAGCCGTGGCGCGCATCCTGAAGCCGGCCGAAGAGGACGCCGCGCCTCTGCGCCTGGTGGTGGCGGCCGACCGCCGCGTGCTGGCCGAGCCCATCGGGCGCTTCAACCACATGCTGGCCATCGCGCTGGGCGCGCTTGCCGCCGGGCTGACGGCGGCAGCGGTGGTGCAGGTGGTGGTCGGCCTGCGGCCGCTGGCTCGCCTGCGGCGCCAGCTGGCAAAGCAGAGCGCCGGCAGCAGCCGCATCGACGGCCGCTTTCCCAGCGAGATCCAGCCGCTGGTCGACGACTTCAACAAGGTGCTGGCGATGAACGCCGAAATCGTGCAGCGCGCGCGGACGCAGGCCGGCAACCTGGCGCACGCGGTCAAGACGCCGCTGACCATCCTGGCCAACGCGGCATCCCGGGAGGGCAGCGTGCCGGCGTCGCTGGTGCAAGAACAGGTGGGGATGGCGAACCGGCAGATCGACCATCACCTGGCACGTGCGCGGGCGGCCGCCTCGTCGGGCGCTGCCGATGGCCGCGCGCCGTTGCTGGACGCGGTCGAGGGGCTGGTGCGCGTTATGCAGCGCTTGTACGCGCAACGCGGCCTGCGCATCGGGATAGCGGGAATTTCCCCGGACCTGGTTTTTCGGGGCGAGCAGCAAGACCTGCAAGAAATCTTGGGCAACCTGCTGGACAACGCCTGCAAATGGGCGGCGGGGGAGGTCCGCGTCACGGCGGAACTGGCAGGCGCGGGGCGCCTGCTGCTGCATATCGATGACGATGGCCCGGGCATCGGCGACCACGAGCGCGAACGCATTTTCCTGCGAGGGGTGCGCATGGACGAGCAATTGCCCGGTTCGGGCCTGGGCCTGGATATCGTGCGCGACCTGGCGGGCACCTATGGTGGCGAGGTCCGTGCCGGACGCTCGCCGCTGGGCGGGCTGCGGGTGTCCTTGTGGCTGCCCGCCGCCTGAGCGCCGCCCCAGCGCCTTACTTCACCAGCGTGACCGGCACCTCCGCCAACTGCAGCACCTGATTGGCGACCGAGCCGATCAGGATGTTGGCCAGGGTGCCGTTGCCGCGCGTGCCCATGACGATGCGGGCGCAGCCGTGATCGCGGGCATAGCCGGCGATTTCGGTGGCGGCGTGGCCGAATTCGACATGGCTGGTGTAGTCGACGCCGGCCGCGTCCAGCAGCTGGCGCGCGTCGTTGGTGGCCTCTTGCCCTTCGCGGGCGTAGAACTCGTCGATCATGTCTTGCGTGATCAGCCGCGACAGGCCGGCACGCCCTTGGGTGGGCGTCTGGACATTCAGGAGGTGGATGCGGGCGGATGCGGCGCCCGCGGCCAGCTGGCGGGCGTACAGCACGGCGCGGTTGGCATTGTCGGAGCCGTCGACGGGGACCAGGATGTTCAGCATGGATGCTCCTTGATGCGTTACTTGACCAGCGTGACGGGCAATGCCGTCAGGTGCAGGACACGGGTGGCGACGGATCCCATGAAGAGCGACGAGACCGAACCCAAACCGCGCGAGCCCATGTAGATCTCGTCGGCGCCCGTTTCGTCGGCGATGCGGGCGATGGTCTCGGCGGTGGCGCCGATTTCGACACGGGCATCGAAGGGCACACCGGCCTTTGATAGCAAGCCGCTGGCTTCCTGCAAGGCGGCGCGGCCCTCTTCCTGGTAATAGGCGTCGATCTCGGCTTGCGACAGGCCGCGGCCGATCTTGCCGGATTTCAGGGGGATCTGGACGCTGAGCAGGTCCACGCGTTCGACCGGGTCATAGGCGCGTGCGGTCAACATGGCCTGGACGGCGTGGATGGCGGGTTGCGAGCCATCCACGGGAATCAGGATGCGTTTCATCGTCGTCTCCTTATTGTGTGCGAGCCGCGGAAGGCGGAGGCTTCTACTGTATTCGAATTATTCGCCTGTTTTGGCCGCCGGGCCATGCGCCGGATCAACCCGCCCGCCTGCCGCGGGAACCGGGTCAGCGCCAGCGCTCGGGCGTGGCGGCAGCCTCCATCGGCATGCCCAACAGGCGGCTGGCCAGCGCCGCCAGCGCCGGTGCGTCGCCAGTGGTCTCAAGCTGCGTGTCCCCCGTGCCCGCCCCACGCAGCAGGCCGCGTTCCTGCAACTGATGCCGCAGCCAACGGGCCACGGGCGATCCGGTTTCCAGCAGCGGCACGCCGGGGCCGGCCGCTGCCTGGATCGCATCGCGCAGGAACGGGAAATGGGTGCATCCCAGCACCAGCACATCGGCGCCGGCCGCGCGCAGTTCCGCCACCGGCACGCGCACGGCGGCGTCGACGCGGGGGCCGGCAAGTTCGCCTTGTTCGACCAGCCCGACCCATTCCGGGCAAGGCCGCAACAGAATGCGCACTTCGGGCGCTTCGCGCTGGACCAGCGCGGCGAACTTGGGGCTGGCCAAGGTGCCGGTGGTGGCGAACACGCCCACGACGCCGCTGTGCGTCAGGTGGGCGGCGGGCTTGATGGCGGGTTCCACGCCGATGATGATCAGATCGGGATGGCGGCGCCGCAACTGCGCGATGGCCGCGGCCGTGGCGGTATTGCAGGCCACCACCACGGCTTTCGCCTGGCGCGAGACGAAGTAATCGGTCAGCGCGTGGGCGCGCTCCAGGACGAAGGCCTGCGTCTTTTCACCATAGGGCACGTGGGCAGAGTCGGCCACGTACAGCAGCGATTCTTGGGGCAGGGCGTCGCGGATCGCGCGCAGCACGCTCAGGCCGCCGACGCCGGAGTCGTACACGCCGATAGGGGATTCGGGAAACATGGTCGAAATGCGGAGGAGCAGGTGTCTGGCCGGGATGTCAGGCAGGGATGTCGGGCAGTGTAGCGCCGCGCCAGGGCGCGGGCAGGGCGGCTAGGAGGCGAGCGGCGCGGCTTGGGCGCGGTGGCGGCGCACTTCCTCGATCAGCTTGCGGGCGGCGCCGGACTGCGGTGCGTCGCGCCAGATCAGGTTCAGGGGGGCGCGCAGTTCGACCGGCTCCGTCACGCTGACGTACACCACGCCTTCGATGTTCACGCGGCGCAGCGAGGCGGGCACCAGCGACACGCCCAGGCCCGCCGCCACCAGGCTCAAGGTGGACAGCATGCGGGGCGCTTCCTGCGCGATGCGGGGGCTGAAGCCCGATGCGCTGCACGCGGTGATGATGGCGTCGTATAGCCCCGGGCCGCTGTGCCGGCGGTACAGGATCAGGGATTCCTCGGCCAACTCGGACAGCGCGATGTGCCGGCGCGTGCGGCCCTTGACCGCGGGGTGGTCGGCGGGAAACGCCGCCAACATGGTCTCTTCCAGCACGGTTTCTTCGACCACGCCCGGGCCGGGTCCGTACGAACCCCGGATAAATGCCACGTCCACGCGGCCTTCGCTGACCGCTTCGCGCAGTTCGCCGGTGCTGCTTTCCTCAAGCACCAGCCGCACGTTCGGCGCGCTTTCGCGGAAGCGCCGGATCACCGACGGCACAAAGGGGTGGAACGCCGCCGATCCGGTGAAGCCCACCGTCAGCCGGCCGGCTTCGCCCTGGGATACGCGGCGCACCCCGTCCACGGCCTGATCCACCAGCGCGATGATGTTGCGTGCGTCGTCGACCAGGGCGCGGCCGCTTTCCGTCAGTTCCATGCCGCGCGGCAAGCGGTGAAAGAGCGTCACGCCCAATTCCTGCTCCAGCACGCGGATCTGCTGGCTGAGCGGCGGTTGGCGGATGCCCAGCCGGGCGGCGGCCTTGGTCAGATGGGATTCCTCGGCCACGGCCAGGAAGTAGCGTAGAAGACGCAGATCGACTGATGCCATATGTAATGGATATGATTTGTTAGGTGGTCATATATTAGACATTATCTGACGCGAAGAGTAGGCTGACATTTCGTTATTCCTTTCTTGGCGCGGCGATGCGCCCGTCCTAGTTCACCGGCCCTCTGCCGGTCATAACAACATGAATGCAGCACTTTCCACCTCTGAGGCCGACCTTCGGCCTCCTCCCACTTGCGGGCAGTTGTTCTACGGTTTCCTTATGCTTGGCCTGACGGCGTTCGGCGGTGCGCTGCCCCTGGCGCGCCGCATGGTGGTCGAGAAGCACCGCTGGCTGAGCGGACCTGAATTTACCGACCTGCTTGGCCTGTGCCAGTTCCTGCCAGGCGGCAACATCATCAACCTGTCGGTCGCGCTGGGCATGAAATTCCGCGGGCCCCGCGGCGCGTTCGCGGCGCTGATGGGCCTGATCCTGGCGCCGTCGGCCATCGTCATCCTGCTGGGCATGGTGTACGACCGGTTCCAGAACGATCCCCACATCCAGCATTTGTTCGCCGGCCTGGCGGCGGCGGCGGCGGGGTTGCTGATTTCGATGGCGGTCAAGATCGGGGTGCCCGTGATCAAGCGCCGCGACTGGCTGGCCGGTGTGGTGGCCACGCTCTGTTTCGTGGCGATCGCGGTGCTGCGCATTCCGTTGCTGCCGACGATGGCCGTGCTGACGCCATTGAGCATCCTGCTGGTCTGGAGGCAACGTCGATGATCCACACCCTGATTTCACTGGCCCTGATCTTCTCTCAGCTATCCGTGCTGGCGTTCGGCGGCGGCAACACCATCCTGCCCGAGATGCAGCGTCAGGTCGTGGACGTGCACGGCTGGATGACGGCGGCCGATTTTTCCGCGCTGTTCGCCTTGGGCCAGGCCGCGCCGGGCCCCAACCTGATGGTGGTCACGCTGGTCGGTTGGCATGTGGCGGGCGGGTGGGGCGTGCTTGTCACGACCATCGCCAAATTCGGTCCGTCCTCGCTGATCACCATCCTGGCGCTGGGCTTGTGGGAACGCTTCAAAGACCGCCCATGGCGCGGCGTGATCCAGGCCGGCATCTTCCCGATGACCGTCGGGCTGGTCGCTGCCAGCGCCGCGCTGATCACCGAGGCCTCGGTGCACACCTGGCTGCTGGGGGCGATCACCGCCGCGGTGGCGTTGTTGGGCAGCGCGACGCGCATCCATCCGCTGTGGCTGCTGTTCGGCGGCGCGCTGGTGGGTTTGCTGGCGATCGGTTAGCGTTAGAGCTCTTGCCGCGCGTAGGAGCCCCCATGACGAAGCCCATCCCGGACGATCCGCAAGCCGAAGATCCCGTGGCGTCCGTCGAAAGCCTGCCCTTCTTTCATGCGCACCGCCGGCTGGTGCTGTGCGGCCTGTTGTTCGTGGTGGCGGGCGGCGTCGCCTATGTGCTGGGCCGCTCGCCCAGCCTGGCGCTGTTGCTGGGCTTCGATGCGGCCGCGCTGGTGTTCCTGGTGGTGACGGCGCGGGCGTTCGGCAAGGCCAGTCCGGCGTCCATGCGCGTGCACGCCAAGCAGCAGGACGTGGGGCGCCTGGGCGTGCTGTGGAGCAGCGTGGCGCTGTCCTGCATGGTGATGGTCGCGCTGTGGGTGGAACTGCGCGGCGAAAGCAATGCGGGGGGAGTGGTGGACATGCTGGCCGCGGCCGCCACCATCGTGCTGTCGTGGCTGTACATGAACATGATCTTCGCTCTGCATTACGCGCATGGCTATTACGGCCACCGGTCCGGCACGCACAAGGGCCTGGATTTTCCGGGCACGCAAGAACCCGACTACTGGGATTTCGCGTATTTTGCGCTGGTGCTGGGGATGACGTTCCAGGTGTCGGACGTGCAGATCGTCAACCGGCGCGTGCGCCGCATGGCGCTGATGCATAGCGTGATCGCGTTCTTTTTCAACGTGTTCATCATCGCGATCAGCGTGAACGTGGCAGCCGGAAAAGCCTAAGGGGGAGGGGCCCCCACGCCGCGCACGCTGCGCGCGCTTGCTGCCCCCCGAGGGGGCGTTTTCCCCCTTGGGGCGGCCCGGCGGGGGAAAGGGGCCCCCACGCCACGCACGCTGTGCGCGCTTGCTGCCCCCTCGAAGAGATTGCGGCGTTCAGGCGGCGGCGCCCAATCTCCACAAGGACGTGACTTCCTTCGAGCGCGCCGCGTACAGCGGATCGCTCGGGTCCTTGGCGCGTGCGTGCGTGGGGCGGGTGTCGATGCGTTCGATGACGCGCAAGCCCGCCGTCTCGATCATTTCCATCAACTGTTCGCGGGTACGCAGGCCCAGGTGTTCGGCGAGATCCGACAGGATCAGCCAGCCTTCGCCGCTGGGCGTCAGGTGGGCGGTCAGACCGTTCAGGAAACCCCGCAGCATGCGGCTGTCGGGGTCATAGACGGCGTGTTCGACGGGCGAGCTGGGGCGGGCGGGCAGCCACGGCGGGTTGCAGACGATCAGCGATACCCGGCCTTCGGGGAACAGGTCGGCTTCGACCACGTCGACTTGCTTGGCCAGGCCCAGGCGTTCCAGGTTTTCACGAGCGCAAGCCAGCGCGCGCGGATCCTGGTCGGTGGCGATGACGCGCTTGCCGCCGCGGCGCGCGATCACCGCAGCCAGCACGCCGGTGCCGGTGCCGATGTCGAAGGCGACGCCGCCACGCGGCATCGGGGTGTTCGCCACCAGTTCCACGTATTCGCCGCGCAGCGGGGAAAACACGCCGTAGTGCGGGTGGATGCGATTGTTCAGGGCGGGAATCTCCACGCCCTTCTTGCGCCATTCAAAGGCGCCGATCAGGCCCAGCAATTCGCGCAGCGACGCCACATAGGGCTCGTCGGCCGGGCCGTGGACTTCTTCGCAGGCTTGCCGGGCGTCGGGCGCGCGGCGCAGCGAAATGCCGTGGCCGGCGTCAAACGGAATCAGCAGCATGCCCAGGATGCGGGCGCGCTGCGACTGGATCTGGCGGTGCTGGTTGAAGGCTTCCAGCAAGGTTTCCACGGGTTTGCGGGGACGCTTGTCCACGCGCCGGGTCATCGCTTGCAGCAGCAGGCGGGCGTTCTGGAAGTCGCCGCGCCACAGCAGGCCCACGCCTTCGCAGGCCTGGCGATAGGCCATGTCCGCAGTCAGGGTGTCGTCCACCACCACCACGCGCTTGGGCGGCGTTGCGCCGGTTTCAGAGCGCCAGCGGGCGGAATGGGGGACATTGTTTTCTTCCCAGTGCAATTCAGGGGCGGTCAATACGGCGCTCCGGTAAAGACGGGGGGATGGGGCAGGATCATGGGGCAGGAGAGATAAAAAGAAAGGGCGCGGGCTGCCAATGTAGCAGTTTCGCGCCCTTGGACGTTGCCCGGCGTCTCGGGAGGCCCCAAGGCGCCGCGCGGCCGGACTGGCTTCTAGTGGAACAGGACGACTGCCTTCTGCAGCGTGATCCAGATGCCCCAGGCCAGCGGAATGCCCACGCAAGCCCAGGCGAACAGCACCAGGGCGACCGGCGTGCGGAACGTGGAGGTGCCGACCCCATGGGTTTCGGCGGCGGCGGCGCGCTCGTGCGCCAGCGCTTTTTCGTGCGCGAGTTCCTCGTCCGTCATGAAGTACTTCGGGTTCACCGGGCGGATCGCCAGGTTGCACAGGAAGCCCACGACCAGCATGCCCGCCAGGATGTACATGGTGATGTCGTAGACCTGCGCGCGCGGCACGCCGATCGACAACTGGTATTCGCGGATGTAGTTCACCAGCACCGGCCCGAAGATGCCCGCCGCCGACCACGCCGTGAGCAGGCGGCCGTGGATGGCGCCCACCATCTGCGTGCCGAACAGGTCGGCCAGGTAGGCCGGTACGGTCGCGAACCCGCCGCCGTACATCGACAGAATCACGCAGAAGGCCGCCACGAAGAGGGCCAGGGCGCCGATATGCGCGGTCCACGGGATGGCGGAATACAGCACGAAGCCCAGCACCAGGAAGACCAGATAGGTCGTCTTGCGGCCCAGCTTGTCGGACAGGCTGGCCCAGAAAAAACGGCCGCCGATGTTGAACAGGCTGAGCAGGCCGGTAAAGCCTGCCGCGATGGCTGCGATGGCAGCCAGCTGATCCTTGTCCAACTGGCCGAAGCCCAGTTCCGGCTTGTTGATCAGGCCCCCGCCGAACACCTCTTGCAGCAAGGGGGACGCCATGCCCAGGATGCCGATGCCCGCCGTCACGTTCAGGCACAGCACCAGCCACACCAGCCAGAATTGCGGCACGCCCCAGACGCGCTTCACATGGACGTGGCCCTTGGTGATCATCGCATTGTTGGCGTGCTTGGCAGGCGCCGTCCAGCCGTCCGGCTTCCAGCCCGTGGGCGGCACGCGGTAGCCCAGCGCACCGGACATCATGAAGATGAAATACACCACGGCCATGGTCAGGAACGTCTGCCAGACGCCGGGCGAGGTCGGCGTGGCGAAGTGGCGCATCAGCAGGTCGGCAAGCGGCGCCCCGATCATGGCGCCGCCGCCGAAGCCCATGATGGCCATGCCGGTCGCCATGCCGCGACGGTCCGGAAACCACTTGATGAGCGTGCTGACAGGCGAGATATAGCCCAGCCCCAGCCCGATGCCGCCGATGACGCCCGACCCCAGCCACAGCATCCACATCTGGTGCAGATATACGCCGATCGCCGAGATGACCAGGCCGCCGCACCAGCACAGGGCCGACACCACGCCCGCTTTGCGCGGGCCGGCGCGTTCCAGCCAGCCGCCCCACAGCGCCGCCGAACACCCCAGCAGCACGAAGAACAGGGTGTACATCCACCCCATGGTGGAAATCTTCCAGTCGCAACTGGTGGTGAACAGTTCGGCGGCCAGGCTCATGTCGGCCGGGCAGGCCAGCGGTTTGGTCCCGCCCACCATCTTGGACAAGGGCAGCCAGAAGACCGAGAAGCCGTAGGCCATGCCGATGCACAAATGGATGGCCAGGGCGGCCGGCGGCACGAGCCAGCGCGAGAATCCCGGGCCGGCGATGGTGCGTTCTTTGTCAAAAAAACCCGGCCTTGAGCCGGGCAGGTCCAGGGTGGCGGTGCTTTCCATATTGTCTCCTCAGGGGGGCGGCTTTATCGCGCGCGTCGACCGGAACTGAAACGGTGGCGCGGCCTCTTTTTGAATCCGTCACTGCTTGCTGACTGCGGTAAAGCGAGGGTTCCCGGCTATCCCACGCGGGGCGCGGGCGTCAGGCGCTGGCGGTTCTGCGTGACCGCGTCCAGCACCAGGGGATGCAACTGTTCTTCGCCGGCATTGCCGTCAGGGCGTTGCGCCAGGAAACCCAGCAGCTCGTTGCGCATGCGGGGTTCCCAGAACTTGTGGATATGGTTGGTCACGCCTTCCAGCGCTTCGTGCCGGTCCGGCATGGCGTCGAAGAATTGGCCGATGCGGTTGGCCATGCGGATGAGGTTGCCGATTTCCATTGCGTGTCGGGGTCCGGTTCAGGGGATAAGGCGGTCGGGGTGGGAATAGAGCGTGGCATCGTCGTTGCGGAGGAACCCCACCAGGCTGACGTTGGCGTCCTCTGCCAGGCGGATGGCCAGGGCGGTGGGGGCGGACACGGCCGCCAGCACGGCTACGCCGGCCGCGGCCGTCTTCTGCACCATTTCGAAGCTGGCCCGGCTGGACACCAGCACGATGCCGTCGCTGGCATGCATGGCTTGGCGCGCCAGCGCGCCCACCAGCTTGTCCAGCGCGTTGTGACGGCCCACATCTTCGCGCACCAGCGCGACGCCACCGTCCGCGCCGGCCCAGCCCGCCGCATGGGTCGCGCCCGTGATGTCGTGCAGCGCCTGGCGGGCACGCATGTCGCGCATGGCCGCAAGCACCGATTGGATGCGCACGGGCGACCCGTTGGTCACGGGCGCCACCGGGCGCAGCACCTCCGGCAGTGTCTCCACGCCGCACAAGCCGCAGCCGGTGCGTCCGGCCATGGCGCGCCGCCGTGTTTTCAGCCGCACTTCGCAGGCGCTGGAGATCTCCAACTGGATCACAATGCCGTCGCACTGCGGCAGCAGGTCGATGCCGCGCACGTCGTTGACGCCGTCGATGATGCCTTCCGACAGCGCGAAGCCCACGGCGAAGTCTTCCAGGTCGGCAGGCGTGGCCAGCATGGTGGCGTGGCTGATACCGTTGAATTCCAGCGCGACCGGGGTCTCCTCGGCGACGAAGTCGGTCTCGGCGGCGGGGGCGATGGCGCCGCCCCGCACGCGCTTGACCTGGGTCTGCGTGCAGTCGGGGCGGGAAGACGGGGGCGTGGTCATGGCATCCAGGGCGGTCGTGGCCGGTAGGGTTATTTCCCGGTCAATGCCGCTTCGCTTTCGCGCGATCGCTCGCGCAGCAGCTTTTGCTGGATATCGGCAAAGCGCGACCACTGGCGCTGCCATTCCGAAGGCTGGGACACGCGCGTGACCTGCACGGCCGTGACTTTGTATTCGGGGCAGTTGGTCGCCCAGTCGGAGGCGTCCGTCGTGACGACGTTGGCGCCGGATTCGGGAAAGTGGAACGTGGTGTATACCACGCCCGGCTGCACCCGGTCGGTCAGCGTCGCGCGCAGGACGGTTTCGCCCGCGCGGCTCTGGATGCCCACCCAATCGCCTTCGGCCACGCCCCGGTCTTCGGCATCCTGCGGATGCAGTTCCAGCACGTCTTCGCCATGCCACATGACGTTGGGCGTGCGCCGGGTCTGCGCGCCTACGTTGTATTGGGACAGGATGCGGCCCGTCGTCAGCAGCAGCGGGAAGTGCCGCGTGCTGCGTTCATCGGTGGGCACGTACTTGGTGATCATGAACTTGCCCTTGCCGCGCACGAAGGCGTCGATGTGCATGATGGGCGTGCCTTCGGGCGCGTCGTCGTTGCACGGCCACTGCAGGCTGCCCAGCTTGTCCAGCTTGTCGTAGCTGACGCCCGAGAACGTCGGTGTCAGCCGGGCGATCTCTTCCATGATCTCGCGCGGGTGCTTGTAGTTCATGGGGTAGCCCAGCGCGTTCGACAGCGCCACCGTCACTTCCCAGTCCGACTTGCCGTTCTTGGGTTCCATCACCTTGCGCACGCGGGAAATACGGCGTTCGGCATTGGTGAAGGTGCCGTCTTTTTCCAGGAATGACGAGCCCGGCAGGAACACGTGCGCGTACTTGGCGGTCTCGTTCAGGAACAGGTCCTGCACCACGATGCACTCCATCGCGGCCAGCGACGCCGCCACGTGCTGCGTGTTGGGGTCGGACTGCACAATGTCCTCACCCTGGCAGTACAGACCCTTGAACGAACCGCCCAGCGCGGCTTCGAACATGTTCGGAATGCGCAGGCCGGGCTCGGGTTGCAGCGTCACGCCCCAGTCCTTTTCGAACTGGGCGCGGACCGCGTTGTCCGAAATGTGTCGGTAGCCGGGCAGTTCGTGCGGGAACGAGCCCATGTCGCACGAGCCCTGCACGTTGTTCTGCCCGCGCAGCGGGTTCACGCCCACGCCCTCGCGGCCGATGTTGCCGGTAGCCATCGCCAGGTTGGCAATGGCCATCACGGTGGTGGACCCCTGGCTGTGTTCAGTCACGCCCAGGCCGTAGTAGATGGAGCCGTTGCCGCCGGTGGCGAACAGGCGGGCCGCGCCGCGCACGGCCTGCGCCGGCACGCCGGTGATTTCCTCCATGGCTTCGGGAGAATTCTCGGGCAACGACACGAAGTCGCGCCATTCGTTGAACGCCTTGGTTTCGCAGCGCTCGGCCACGAAGGCGTCGTCGATCAGGCCTTCGGTGGCGATCACGTGGGCCAGCGACGACAGCAGTGCGGTGTTGGTGCCGGGCCGCACCTGCAGGTGGAAATCGGCCTTGATGTGCGGCGAGCTCACCAGCTCGATGCGGCGCGGGTCGATCACGATCAGACGCGCACCCTGGCGCAGCCGGCGCTTCAGGCGCGAGGCGAACACCGGGTGGCCGCTGCTGGGGTTGGCGCCCATCACGATGACGACGTCGGTGTGCATTACCGAATCGAAGGTCTGCGTGCCGGCGGATTCGCCCAGGGTCTGTTTCAGGCCGTAGCCGGTGGGCGAATGGCACACGCGCGCGCAGGTGTCGACGTTATTGGTGCCGAACGCCGCGCGCACCAGCTTCTGCACCAGCCAGGTCTCTTCGTTGGTGCAGCGCGAGGACGTGATGCCGCCGACCGCGTCGCGGCCGTACTGGCTTTGGATGCGGCGGAATTCGGACGCCGCGTAGTGGATCGCCTCGTCCCAGGACACTTCCTTCCAGGAGTCGGTGATGTGCTTGCGGATCATGGGCTTGAGCACGCGTTCCTTGTGCGTCGCGTAGCCCCAGGCGAAGCGGCCCTTCACGCAGGAATGCCCGCGGTTGGCCTGGCCGTCTTTCCACGGCACCATGCGCACGACTTCCTGGCCCTTCATTTCGGCCTTGAACCCGCAGCCCACGCCGCAATAGGCGCACGTGGTCACGACCGAGTGTTCGGCCTGCCCCATCATGATGACGGTCTTTTCCTGCAGGGTAGAGGTCGGACAGGCCTGCACGCAGGCGCCGCAGGACACGCATTCGCTATCCAGGAACGGCTGGTCCTGCCCCGGCGACACGCGCGAATCGAAGCCCTTGCCCGAGATCGTCAGCGCAAAGGTGCCCTGTGTTTCCTCACAGGCGCGCACGCAGCGGTTGCAGACGATGCACTTGGACGCGTCGTAGCTGAAGTAGGGGTTGGAATCGTCGGTCTTGGCCTTCAGGTGGTTGGCGCCGTCATAGCCGTAGCGCACGTTGCGCAGGCCCACCACGCCCGCCATGTCCTGCAATTCGCAGTCGCCGTTGGCCGGGCAGGTCAGGCAGTCCAGCGGATGGTCCGAGATGTACAGCTCCATGACGCCGCGGCGCAGGTCGTGCAGCTTGGGCGTTTCGGTGTACACCACCATGCCGTTTTCGGCCGGCGTGGTGCACGAGGCCGGATAGCCGCGGCGGCCTTCGATCTGCACCAGGCAAAGCCGGCACGAGCCGAAGGGCTCCAGGCTGTCGGTGGCGCACAGCTTGGGGATGTTGATGCCGGCCTCGGCGGCGGCGCGCATCAGGGACGTGCCCTCGGCGACGCGGATTTCCTGGCCGTCGATGGTCAGGGTGACGGTTTTTTCCGAGACGCGTTCGGGCGTGCCCAGGTCGCGGTCGCGCTTGATGACAGTTTCTAGCATGTCGGTCTCTCGGGTTCAGGCCGCGTGCGCGGCAGACTGGGAGGACTCGATGCCGAAGTCCTGCGGAAAATGGTTCAGCGCGGACAGCACCGGGTAGGGCGCCATGCCCCCCAGTGCACACAGCGAACCGCCCATCATCGTGTCGCACAGGTCGCGCAGCAAGTGGACCTGCTGTTCGCGCTGCGACGCGTCACCGCCTGCGGCGATCTTGTCCAGGGTTTCGACGCCGCGCGTGGAGCCGATGCGGCAGGGCGTGCATTTGCCGCAGGATTCGATGGCACAGAATTCCATCGCGTAGCGCGCCATGCGCGCCATGTCGACGGTGTCGTCAAACGCCACCAGCCCGCCGTGGCCGATCATGGCCGAAATCTGGATATAGGCCTCGTAGTCCAGCGGCACGTCCCATTGCGATTCCGGCAGATAGGCGCCCAACGGGCCGCCCACCTGCACGGCGCGCAAGGGGCGCCCCGAGGCGCTGCCGCCGCCGAATTCATATAGCAGGTCGCGCAGGCTCAGGCCGAAGGCCTTTTCCACCAGGCCGCCTTGCTTCAGGTTGCCGGCCAACTGGAACGGCAGCGTGCCGTGCGAACGGCCCACGCCGTAATCGCGGTAGTACGCCGCGCCTTTGGCCAGGATGATGGGCACCGTGGCCAGCGAGATCACGTTGTTGATGACCGTGGGCTTGCCGAACAGGCCGGATATCGCTGGCAGCGGCGGCTTGGCGCGGACGACGCCGCGCTTGCCCTCCAGGCTTTCCAGCAGGGACGTTTCTTCGCCGCAGATATAGGCGCCCGCGCCCTTGCGTACTTCCAGGTCGAACACGCGGCCGCTGCCGTGCACGTCGCGGCCCAGCCAGCCCACGCTGCGCGCGCGCGCAATCGCGGCCTCCAGCGTGGCGATGGCGTGCGGGTATTCTGAACGCACGTAGATGTAGCCGTAGGTCGCGCCCACCGCCAGGCCGGCGATGGTCATGCCCTCGATCAGCACATAGGGGTCGCCTTCCATCAGCAGGCGGTCGGCGAACGTGCCCGAATCGCCTTCGTCGGCGTTGCACACGATGTACTTCTGGTCGCTGGGCGACCCGGCCACCGTCTTCCACTTGATGCCGGTCGGGAAGGCCGCGCCGCCGCGGCCGCGCAGGCCCGAGGTGACCATTTCTTCCACGATCTGCGCCGGCTCCATCGCCAGGGCCCGCTTCAGGCCGGCCAATCCGCCGTGCGCGGCGTAATCCTGCAGGGACAGGGGGTCGATCACGCCGACGCGGGAGAACGTCAGCCGTTCCTGGTGCTTCAGGTACGGAATGTCTTCGGTCAGGCCCAGGCGCAGCGGGTGCGCGCCGCCTGCCAGCCAGCCCGCGTCGAATAGCGCCGCCACGTCTTCCGGGGCGACCGGTCCGTAGGCCACGCGGCCGTCGGGCGTGGCGATTTCCACCAGGGGCTCCAGCCACAGCAGCCCGCGCGAACCGTTGCGCACGACCTGCACGGACAGGCCGCGCTCGTCGGCGGCGCGTTCGATGCCGCGCGCGACCGCGTCGGCGTCCATGGCAAGCGCCGCGGCGTCGCGCGGCACGTAGATGACGACGGGGGCGCTCATGGCGTGGCCTCCAGCGTGCGGGTCAGCAGGCGGTCAAGTTTGTCGGGGGTGACCCGGGCGTGCGGCTGGCCGTCGATCATCACGGCGGGCGACTGGGCGCACAGGCCCAGGCAATACACGGGTTCGAGCGTGAAGTTGCCGTCTGCCGTGCTGGCGTGGAAATCGCAGCCCAGCGCGGCGCGCGCGTGGGCGGCCAGATGTTCGCCGCCCATCGCCTGGCAGGATTCGGCGCGGCACACTTCCAGCGTATGGCGCGCGGCCGGCTCACTGCGGAAGTGGGGGTAGAAGGTGATGACGCCGTGGACTTCGGCGCGGGACAGGTTCAGGGCCTCGGCGATGGTTTGCACCGCCTCGGCCGGAATACAGCCCAGCTCGTGCTGGACCTCGTGCAGGACCGGGAGCAAGGGGCCGGGCAGGTCTTTCAGCCGGGTGACGATACGGGCGGTGGCCGCGATGGCGGGAGTGGGGGACGCCTGGGCCGCGTCCAGAGCCAGTTTGCCGCCCCGGGCGCCGCCGCTGGACGCCAAGTCGGATTTTGCCTCGCGCTGATGCACGGTGGTCTCCTCCAGTGTTGCTGGGCCCCGCTTCGGGGGCGTTATGTCGGGTGGTATCCCGGGGTGTTTAATATGTTTTTTAAAACATAAAAAAGTCCCGTCCACCGCATTATTTGTGTACTCTAGCCGCGTAATTCATCGTCTTCAATAAGAAATAAATGACATATAAGTTCCGGATCGGCCTGCGGGCGCAATGGACCTTGGGCAGCGACGATGATTCAGCGGTCGTCGGTGCGGCGGCCGCCGTTACCGCGCCCGTGCCGTTGCAGGACATGCTGGCCCTGCTGGCCGCGATCGACGCCACGGGCAACATCGCAGGCGCTTGCCGGGCCTGCGGCCTGTCGTACCGGCACGCCTGGGGCGTGCTGCGCCGTTTTGAAGGCATCTTCGGCACGCAGCTGCTGATCACCAACCGGCGCCAGGGCACGCAGTTGGCGCCGTTCGCGCAGCGTCTGCTGTGGGCCAACCGCCGCATCGAAGCGCGGCTGATGCCCACGCTGGACAGCATGGCCTCGGAGCTGCAGGAAGAGCTGGAGCGGCTGCTGCCCGAAAGCGGCCCGCACCTGCGGCTGCACGCCAGCCACGGCTTCGCGGTGGAATCGCTGATGCAGCACATGAGCGGCCGCAAGCCCGGGCTGGAACTGCGCTACCGCACGGCGATCGAGGCGCTGGCCTCGCTCGAGCGCCATGAGTGCGACCTGGCGGGATTCCAAGTGCCGCTGGGCGATTTTGAATCGCCCATCATGGAGCGCTATGCGCAGTGGCTGCATGCGGACGAATACGTGCTGATCCACCTGGCTGTGCGCAATACAGGTCTTTTCGTCACCGCCGGCAACCCCAAGCAGATCCGCGGCATGGCGGATCTGGCGCGCCCGGACGTGCGCTTCGTGAACCGCCAGATCGGCTCCAGCACGCGCTATCTGGTGGGACTGATGCTGCAGCGCGCCGGCGTGTCGATCGGCGAGGTCCAGGGCTACGAAACCAATGAATTCACGCATATGGCCATTGCTGCGCACATCGCCAGCGGCATGGCGGACACGGGCGTGGGGGTGGAGACGGCCGCCTGCCGGTTCGGGCTGGATTTCATCCCGCTGGTGCGGGAGCGCTATTTCTTTGCCATCCGCAAGTCGTCGCTGGAGACGCCCGCCATGCAAGACCTGCTGTCCATCATGCGCAGCTTCGATTACGTGGGCTACGTGGGGCAGCTGGTCGGCTACGACGCCCGGGACACCGGGCGGTTACAAACCTTGGAAGAGGCCTTCGCGTAGGCGCGCCGCGCCTCGCGCCGGGATATGATGGCCCTATGAGCAAAGTGATTTTCCTTGCCGACCGCCGGTCCGACCGTTCGGTCTGGCCCGCGCCCGGCGAAGTGCCACCGGACGGGCAGCCCGTGCTGGATAGTCGCGCGCGTCCGTTGCGCGACCTGCGCATCTCGGTCACCGACCGCTGCAATTTCCGCTGCACGTACTGCATGCCGCGCGAAGTGTTCGACAGCAGCTATACCTTCATGCCGCATTCGGACCTGCTGTCCTTCGAAGAGATCAGCCGGCTGGCCGGCATCTTCACGCAACTGGGCGTGGAAAAGATCCGCTTGACGGGCGGCGAGCCGCTGCTGCGCAAGCACATCGAAAACCTGGTGGGCCAACTGGCCGAATTGCGCACGCCCGCCGGCCGCCCGCTGGACCTGACCCTGACGACCAATGGCAGCGTGCTGGCCCGCAAGGCCGCCGCGCTGAAAGCCGCGGGGCTGACGCGTGTCACGGTCAGCCTGGACGCGCTGGACGCCGCCATGTTCCAGGACATGAGCGACAGCGGCTTCACACCCGATGACGTGCTGCGCGGCATCGACGCGGCCGCCAGCGCGGGCCTGGCGCCTGTGAAGGTCAACATGGTGGTGCGGCGCGGTTTGAACGACGGGCAGATCCTGCCCATGGCCGAACGCTTCCGCAACAGCGGCCATATCCTGCGCTTCATTGAATACATGGACGTGGGCAACAGCAACGGCTGGAACCTTGCCGAAGTGGTGCCCAGCCAGGAAGTGCTGGACCGTATCGGCGCCGTCCATCCGCTTGAGCCGGTGCAGGCGAGCGAAATGGGCCGCGTGGCCGAACGCTGGCGCTACCAGGACGGCGGCGGCGAAATCGGTGTCATCTCCAGCGTCACCCATGCGTTCTGCGGCGGCTGTACGCGCGCGCGCCTGTCACCGGAAGGCAAGCTCTTCCTGTGCCTGTTCGCGCACGACGGGCACGACCTGCGGGCGCCGCTGCGCGACGGCGCCACCGACGCCGAACTGGCCGGCATCCTGTCGGGCATCTGGGGGGCGCGCAACGACCACTATTCCGAACTGCGCGGCCGCAACGCAGCGGCTCCCTCGCCGGATCCGGGGCGCAAAGTCGAAATGAGCTATATCGGTGGCTGATGCCGCATCGCCGCCCGTGCGCATCGCCGGCCTGATCCTGGCGGGCGGGCAGGGCTCCCGCATGAACCGGCAAGACAAGGGCCTGGTGCTGCTTGACGGCCAGCCGCTGGTGGCGCACGTGGCGGACCGCCTGGCGCCGCAGGTCGGCCGGCTGATCGTCAGCGCCAACCGCCATCAGGGCCAATACGCGACGTACGGGCAAGTGGTCGAAGACGGCGAGCCGGCGCTGGGCGCGTTCCAAGGGCCTTTGCTGGGCATCGCGGCGGGGCTTGCCGCCGCCGCCCAAGACGACTGGCTGGTGGTCGTGCCTTGCGATACGCCATTCCTGCCCGCCGATCTGGCCGCGCGGCTGATCGGCGCGGCCAGATCGGTCCAGGCACCGCTGGCCTACGCGGTGGCCGGCGGCCAGCGCCATTCCGCCTGCATGGCGATGCACACGTCGCTGCTGCCGGATCTGCGGGCTTACCTGCTGGGGGGTGACCGCAAGGTGGGCCTGTGGCAGGCCCGCGCGGGCGGCGTCCAAGCGCGCTTCGACGACACGCCCGACGCCTTCATGAACGTCAATACGCCAGAAGAACTGGCCGCGGCTGAACGCTATGCCAGCCAGTGGCGCAGGTCGTAGTACGGCACGCGGTCCATATCATTGATCTGCACGTCGGCCGGCAGGCGCGCCAGGCCTGTCGCCCAAGGCATCGAGCTGATCACGCCTGAGCCTTGATGGCCGTAGGCTACCAGTTCGCCGCTGCCGTCGTCGGCCACGCGGCGCTGGACGCGAAGGAATTCCTCGCGGCTGTCCTGGCGGGGGCGTTCGGTGCGCAAAGGCAAGAGGCTGACCGGCGGGAAGATCTCGTCGCGGCCCTGCATGCGCCGCACCAGCGGCGACACCAGCATCGCGAACACGGCATAGGCCGACACCGGATTGCCGGGCAGGCTGACGACGGGTTTGCCGCCAATCTGCGCCAGCGCCACCGGCTTGCCCGGCTTCATGCGCACTTTCCATAGCGACAATTCACCGCCTAGCGTAGCCAGCGCCGGCTTGACCAGATCGCGCTCACCGACCGACACGCCACCCACGCTCAGCACCAGGTCGCAGTCAGCCAAGAGTGTCTTGAACGCGGCCAGCAGGTCGGCTTCGGTATCGCGCGCATGCAGCACATGCACGGGCAGCGCGCCCAGGCCGCGCACCAGCGCAGCCAGCATCGGGCCGTTCGAGTTGTAGATCTGTTCCGGCGCGCGAGGCATGCCGGGCGCCACCAGTTCGTCGCCGGTCGTCAGGATACCGACGCGCAACG
>NZ_JABBJN010000066.1 GCF_012928505.1 Achromobacter sp. Bel
GCTGCGCCGCGGCCGCCGGCGGCCGGCTTGCGGGCGTAGCGCGCTTCTTCTTCCTGGCGGCGTTGATAGCCTTCGGGGTCTTTCTGGCGTTCGACGTTTTCGCGGGTGCGCTCAATTTGCGCGACCAGACGGGCGCGGGCGCCCGTGCGGGTGCGCTTGGGCGCTTCTTCGGCGTGGGCGTCGCGCGCCGTTTTCTTGATCGTCAGCGTCTTGCGTGGACGGTCGTGTTCATCAGAGGACATACGAATCCTGGCGAATGTGCAAAGGTAGGGGGAATCAGAAGGGTTTGACGACGACCAGCGCCACCACCACCAAGAGCAGCAAGACGGGAACTTCGTTGAACCAGCGATAGAACTTGTGCGAACGGGTGTTTTTGCCCTGTTCGAATTTACGCAGCATCAAGCCACAGGCGTGATGGTAGCCGATGACGAGCAGGACGAAAAAGAGTTTGGCATGCATCCAGCCGTTGCCCGGGCCCACGCCGATGCGATAGCCCAGGTACAGCCACATGCCGAACACGATGGCGACGACGGCCAGGATGGTGGTGAAGCGGTACAGGCGGCGGGCCATGCCCAGCAGCGTGGCCTGGACAGAGGCGTCCGTCTGCTGGGCCAGGTTCACGAAAATGCGCGGCAGGTAGAACAAGCCGGCAAACCAGGAAGCGATGAAGACAATATGGAAGGTCTTGACCCAGAGCATGGCCATGGCGCGATCCGATCGAGGAAAGCCGCATTGTAAGGCCGGTGCCCACCTTCATCCGGCCCCGGAATCAGATCACGTACAAGTCCACGTACTCGTGCACCGGCATGGCTTCCAGCGCCTTCTGGTCCAGCGATACTTCCAGGATGCGGCGCTGCTGCTTGGCCGGGAACATGCGGGCCAGGTTGGTCCGGAACTTGGCCTCCAGCAGCGGGATGCCGTCCTGGCGGCGGCGCTTGTGGCCGATGGGGTATTCGCAGACGATCTCGTCCAGGCGGGAGCCGTCGTTGAACTCCACGGTCAGCGCGTTCGCGATCGAGCGCTTGTCCGGGTCGTGGTAATCGCGGGTGTACGCCGGGTCTTCCACGCACACGATCTTGTCGCGCAGCGCGTCGATGCGCGGGTCGCGGGCGATTTCGTCTTCGTAGTCGCCCGCTGTCAGGCGGCCGAACAGCACGGGCACGGCCACCATGTACTGGATGCAGTGGTCGCGGTCGGCAGGGTTGTTCAGCGGCCCCTTCTTGTCGATGATGCGGATGCACGCCTCGTGCGTGCGGATCGTGATGGCCTTGATGTCGTCGGCGCTCTTGCCTTGGGCACGCAGCAGGTCATGGATCTGCATGGCGCATTCCACCGCGGTCTGCGAATGGAACTCGGCGGGGAACGAGATCTTGAACAGCACGTTCTCCATCACGTAGCTGCCATAGGGGCGCTGGAACTTGAACGGCTGGCCCTTGAAGAGCACGTCGTAAAAGCCCCAGGTCTTGGCCGTCAGCACCGACGGATAGCCCATTTCGCCGGTCCTGGCGATCAGCGCGAGGCGCACGGCGCGGCTGGTGGCGTCGCCGGCGGCCCAGCTTTTGCGGCTGCCGGTGTTCGGGGCATGGCGATACGTGCGCAGGCTTTGACCGTCGACCCAGGCCAGCGATACGGCGTTGATCACTTCATCGCGGTCCAGTCCCAGCATCTGCGCCACGACGGCGGTGGACGCCACCTTGACCAGCACGACGTGGTCCAGCCCGACTTTGTTGAAGGAATTCTCCAGTGCGATGCAGCCCTGGATCTCGTGCGCCTTGATCATGCCGGTCAGCACGTCGCGCATCGTCAGGGGCGGTTTGCCGGCAGCGACCGCAGTGCGAGACAGCCAGTCGGCGGTGGCCAGGATGCCGCCCAGATTGTCCGACGGATGGCCCCATTCGGCGGCCAGCCAGGTGTCGTTGAAATCCAGCCAGCGGATGATCGTGCCGATGTTGAACGCGGCTTGCACCGGGTCCAGCTGGAACGATGTGCCGGGCACCTTGGCGCCGTGGGGCACCACCGTGCCCGGCACGACCGGGCCCAGCAACTTCTTGCACGCCGGGTACTCAAGCGCTTCCAGGCCGCAGCCCAGCGTGTCGATCAGGCAGTTGCGGGCGGTGTCATACGCCAGGCCGCTCTTGATTTCATAGTTCAGAACGTAGTCCGCGATATCGACCAGCACCTGGTCGGGATCGGGACGCACGTTGGAGATCGGGGCAGACATAGCGGTACCTCTCCATGGAATGAATACAGGTGGCCATGCTGCGCCCTTGCTCTCGTCTGGCTTGCGCCGGGGCTTACTTGCGCTTGTCCAGCGGCACGAACTTCTGGTCTTCCGGGCCCACATAGTTGGCGGTGGGGCGGATGATCTTGTTGTCGATGCGCTGCTCGATGATGTGAGCCGACCAGCCTGCGGTGCGCGCGATGACGAACAGCGGGGTGAACATGGCAGTGGGAACGCCCATCATGTGATAGCTGACGGCCGAGAACCAGTCCAGGTTGGGGAACATCTTCTTGATGTCCCACATGACCGTCTCAAGGCGTTCGGCGATGTCGAACATCTTGGTGGTGCCGGCCTTCTTGGACAGCTTCTTGGCCACGTCCTTGATGACCTTGTTGCGCGGGTCGGACACGGTGTAGACGGGGTGGCCAAATCCGATGATAACTTCCTTCGCCTCGACGCGGCGGCGGATGTCGGCTTCGGCTTCGTCCGGCGTTTCATAGCGCTTTTGCACATCGAACGCCACTTCGTTGGCGCCGCCGTGCTTCGGGCCGCGCAGCGCGCCGATGGCGCCGGCAATCGACGAGAACATGTCCGAACCCGTGCCGGCGATGACGCGAGCCGTGAACGTGGACGCGTTGAACTCGTGCTCGGCGTACAGGTTCAAGGAGATGTGCATCGCCTTGACCCATTCGTCGCTGGGCTTTTCGCCGTGCAGCAGGTGCAGGAAGTGGCCGCCGATGCTGTCGTCGTCCGTCTGCACGTCGATGATGCGGCCATTGTGGCTGTAGTGGTACCAGTACAGCAGGGCCGAGCCCAGGTTGGCCATCAGGCGGTCGGCGATGTCGCGCGCGCCCGGGGTGTTGTGATCGTCTTTCTCGGGCAGCACGCAGCCCAGCACCGACACGGCGGTGCGCATGACGTCCATCGGATGGCTCGAGGCGGGAAGGGCTTCCAGCGCCACTTGCAACTGGGCCGGCAGGCCGCGCAGGCTCTTGAGCTTTTGCTTGTAGGCGGCAAGTTCGGACTTGTTGGGCAATTTGCCATGGACGAGCAAGTGGGCGATTTCCTCGAACTCGCTGGTGTGCGCGATGTCCAGGATGTCGTAGCCGCGGTAGTGCAGGTCGTTGCCGCTGCGGCCAACCGTGCACAGCGCGGTGTTGCCCGCGACCACGCCCGACAGGGCAACGGACTTCTTGGGTTTGAAACCGGCTTTCTCTTCCGGCTTGGCGTCCGATTTGGCTTCTTGCTTCTTGGGAGCCGTGCTCATGTCTCTACTCCTTTCCTTTCGCGATTGACGATATGGGGGAAAAGCTTGGCGCCCCGGGATGGCCGCGGCGCCGGATACCAAAGGCGTTGCGGACTTACGCTTTGCCCTTTTGGAAGAGCGCATCCAATCTGGATTCGAATTCGTGATAGCCGATGCGGTCGTACAGTTCTTCGCGCGTCTGCATCAGGTCCACCACGTTTTTCTGGTGGCCGTCGCGGCGGATGGCGGTGTAGACGGCTTCGGCGGCCTTGTTCATGGCGCGGAAGGCCGACAGCGGGTAGAGCACCATGCCCACGCCCACGCTCTTCAACTCTTCGACGGTGAACAGCGGCGTCTTGCCGAATTCGGTGATGTTGGCCAGGACCGGCACCTTGACGGCCTTGACGAAGCGGTCGTAGGTGGGCAGGTCGTAGGCGGCTTCTGCGAAGATGGCGTCGGCGCCGGCTTCCACGCAGGCCAGGGCGCGCTCGATGGCGGCGTCCACGCCGTGCGAGGCGATGGCGTCGGTGCGGGCGATCAGATAGAAATCGCTGTCGGTGCGCGCGTCGGCGGCGGCCTTGACGCGGTCGGCCATTTCTTCGGTGGTGACGATTTCCTTGCCGGGGCGGTGACCGCAGCGCTTGGCGCCGACCTGGTCTTCGATGTGGCAGGCGGCCGCGCCGAACTTGATCAGGCTTTTGACGGTGCGGGCGATGTTGAACGCCGACGGGCCGAAGCCCGTGTCGATGTCCACGACCAGCGGCACGTCGCACACGTCGGTGATGCGGCGCACGTCGGTCAGCACGTCGTCCATGGTGTTGATGCCCAGGTCGGGCAGGCCCAGGGAACCGGCCGCGACGCCGCCGCCCGACAGGTAGATGGCGCGGTAGCCCGCGCGCTTGGCCAGCAAGGCGTGGTTGGCGTTGATGGCGCCGATGATCTGCAGCGGGCTCTCTTCGGCAAGGGCGCGGCGAAAGAGGGCGCCGGGCGATTCGGGTCTGGACATGGAGGTCTCCGTTCTTTCTTATGGCTAGCCCACGACCTTATCGCGGGTCCGGAACATGAATCTGTCCCCTCCGCGACAATCGCCGCAGGCCGGGTGAAGGGACAGGTTCATGCTTCGGCAATGGCGTTGCGGCGTTGCTTAGGAATTGGGCCCGCATGAACGGGCCCAATTCTTCACTCAACCGCTGCTTACTTCAGCAGGTCCTTGACGCCGTCGCGCTCTTCGAGGAGCTCTTTCAGCGTGAAGTCCAGGCGCTCGCGCGAGAAGGCGTCGATTTCCAGGCCTTCGACACGCTTGTATTCGCCGTTTTCGGTCGTGACCGGCACGCCGTAGATGATGCCTTCCGGGATGCCGTAGGAGCCGTCCGACGGGATGCCCATCGTGACCCACTTGCCGTTGCTGCCCAGGACCCAGTCACGGACGTGGTCGATGGCGGCGTTGGCGGCCGAAGCGGCCGAGGACAGGCCACGGGCTTCGATGATGGCGGCGCCGCGCTTGCCCACGGTCGGGATGAACGTATCGCGGTTCCAGGCGTCGTCGTTGATCAGCTTGGACAGCGACTCGCCGCCAACGGTGGCGAAGCGGAAATCGGGGTACATCGTGGGCGAGTGGTTGCCCCACACGACCAGCTTTTCGATCGCGGCGACCGGCTTGCCCGACTTGGCGGACAGTTGCGACAGGGCGCGGTTGTGGTCCAGGCGCAGCATGGCGGTGAAGTTCTTGGCCGGCAGGTCCGGGGCCGACTTCATGGCGATGTAGGCGTTGGTGTTGGCGGGGTTGCCGACGACCAGGACCTTGACGTTGCGGCTGGCCACGTCGTTCAGGGCTTTGCCCTGCGCCGTGAAGATCTGGGCGTTGACGGACAGCAGGTCCTTGCGCTCCATGCCGGGGCCGCGCGGACGGGCGCCGACCAGCAGGGCCACGTCGGCATCCTTGAAGGCGGTGCGCGGATCGCTGTGGGCGGTCACTTCCTGCAGCAGCGGGAAGGCGCAGTCATCCAATTCCATGATGACGCCCTTCAGGGCCTTTTGCGCTTTCTCGTCGGGGATTTCCAGCAGTTGCAGGATGACGGGTTGATCTTTACCCAGCATTTCGCCAGAGGCGATGCGGAATAGCAGTGCGTAACCGATTTGGCCGGCGGCGCCGGTGACGGCGACACGCAAGGCAGGCTTGGACATGGACGTTCTCCGTAATGGTTTGGCGAGAAAAATCTCACCAATCAGTGTAATCGTTGAGGAGGCCAAAACAGCGCGTGCGGGCATGCCGGCGCGGGCCCCTGACAGCCGTGAATCCTAGATCGATTTTACGGGTGCGTCAAACGCTCTTCTATCTTATATAAGACATAAGACGTTGGACAGCATCTGGCGCGATATGCCACAATAGAGCGTTTATTCGAATGCGTTGCAGCCCGGTCGGTTGTGCCCCTGACAGCGCATTGCGGATGTGGGTTTGCATCCTGTTTTGCGCTGCCCTCCCATCATCCGGATGAACATGACACTTTCAAGAAGATCCATGGCAGAGCCTCGGCCCGAAACCTCCTTACGCACTCGCGCCGCCCGTTCAACGGGCGAGGGAGCCGCTTTCAGTCCGCTCTACCGCCAGATCAAGGATCTGCTCGTTCAAAGCCTTGAGCGCGGCGAATGGAAGCCCGGTGAACTCATCCCCAGCGAAATCGATCTGGCCGCCCGTTTCCAGGTGAGCCAGGGCACGGTGCGCAAGGCGGTCGATGAGCTCGCGGCCGAGCACATGCTGCTGCGCCGCCAAGGCAAGGGCACCTTTGTCGCCACCCACCACGAAGCCCGCGTGCGCTACCGCTTCCTGCGCCTGGCCGCCGACGAAGAAGGCGAGCCCGGCCGTGCCGAAAGCCGCATCCTGGAATGCCGGCGCCTCAGGGCGCCCGCCGAGATCGCGCGCGCCCTGGACCTGCGGGCGGGCGAAACCGTCGTCATGATCCGCCGCCTGCTGTCCATGGGGCAGACGCCTACCGTCGTGGACGACATCTGGCTACCCGGCACCATTTTCCGCGGACTGACCCTCGAGCTGCTGACCGCCAACAAGGCGCCGCTCTATGGCCTGTTCGAATCCGAGTTCGGCGTCAGCATGGTGCGCGCGGATGAAAAGCTGCGCGCGGTGATCGCGCCGGCCGAAGTCTGTCCGCTACTTAATGTTCCCGCCGGCACGCCGTTGTTGCAGGTGGACCGGGTGTCGTACACCTATGGTGACCGCCCCATGGAAATTCGGCGGGGGTTGTACTTGACCGATCGATACCACTACCGCAATAGTCTGAATTGATGAGCTTTTACACTACGATTTGATACCAACCCTATCTCTGGGCGAAAATACTGTGTTTGCCCGCAAGGGCCACGGCATTTTCGCCGTCACGATTCCCTAGTTCAGAAACACCGAGGCCGTCATGTCCGACACCGCTGCCAAGCCACGTCCGCAGTTTCGCAATATTGGGCTTGCCCAAGTCGCGTTCTCCTATCGCCTGCCGCTGGCCGGCAAGTTGTCCATCCTGCACCGCATCAGCGGCATTTTGCTGTTCCTCTGTTTGCCCTTGGTCATCGTGCCGCTGTTCGCAGCGAGCGTGGCCGCACCGCAGTCGTTCGCCTGGATCGCCTCCATCGCGGCCAACCCGATCGTCAAGCTTGTCTTCCTGGTCCTGATCTGGGGCTACCTGCACCACTTCTGTGCCGGCATCCGCTACCTGCTGCTGGACCTGCACATCGGTATCGACAAGCTGTCGGCCAAGAAAAGCGCCGGCGTGGTTTTCGGTGTCAGCCTGGCGCTGACGCTGGTGTTCGGTCTCAAACTGTTCGGAGTGCTGTAAATGGCCGCCGCTAAAAACTACGGACCCAAGCGCCTGGTCGTCGGCGCCCACTATGGGGTCATGGATTTCATCATCCAGCGCATCACCGCCGTCATCATGGCCGTGTATACGCTGGTGCTGCTCGTCGGCATCCTGACGATGCCCGCCTTCACGTATGAACACTGGGTCAAGCTGTTCAATTTCTACGTGGGCTTCATTCCGGTGGGCCAGATCCTGGCCTCCCTTGCATTCATTGCGTTGGCCTGGCATGCCTGGATTGGCGTGCGCGACATCTGGATGGATTACGTCAAGCCGGTGGGCCTGCGCCTGCTGCTGCAAGTGCTGACGATCCTCTGGTTGATCGGTACGGTCGTTTACTTCGCGCAAATCCTCTGGAGCATTTAAGCCGTGGTCTCTGTCATGAAATCCTTGCCGCGCCGCCAGTTTGATGTGGTGGTTGTTGGCGCCGGTGGAGCCGGCATGCGTTGTTCGCTGCAACTGTCCCAAGCGGGCCTGTCGGTTGCGGTGCTGTCCAAAGTGTTCCCCACGCGCTCGCACACCGTTGCCGCGCAAGGCGGCGTGAGCGCCTCCCTGGGCAACATGAGCGAAGACAACTGGTACTGGCACATGTACGACACCGTCAAGGGGTCGGATTGGCTGGGCGACCAGGACGCCATCGAATTCATGTGCCGCGAAGCGCCGAACGCCGTGTACGAGCTCGAGCACTTCGGCATGCCGTTCGACCGCAATCCCGATGGCACGATCTACCAGCGTCCGTTCGGTGGCCACACCGCCAACTTCGGTGAAAAGCCGGTGCAGCGCGCCTGTGCCGCCGCCGACCGCACCGGCCACGCGCTGCTGCACACCCTCTACCAGCGCAACGTCGCTGCGCGCACCCAGTTCTTCGTCGAATGGATGGCGCTGGACCTGCTGCGCAACGAGGCTGGCGACGTCGTCGGCGTGACCGCCCTGGAAATGGAAACGGGCGAGATCTACATCCTGGAAGCCAAGACCACGGTGCTGGCCACCGGCGGTGCGGGCCGCATCTGGGCCGCTTCCACCAACGCCTTCATCAACACCGGTGACGGCCTGGGCATGGCGGCGCGCGCGGGCATCCCGCTGCAAGACATGGAATTCTGGCAATTCCACCCGACCGGCGTGGCCGGCGCCGGCGTGCTGATCACGGAAGGCGTGCGCGGCGAAGGCGGCATCCTGCTGAACAAGGATGGCGAACGCTTCATGGAGCGCTATGCGCCCACGCTGAAGGATCTGGCCCCGCGCGACTTCGTGTCCCGCTCGATGGACCAGGAAATCAAGGAAGGCCGCGGTTGCGGTCCGGACGGCAGCTACGTCGTCCTGAAGCTGGACCACCTGGGCGCCGACGTCATCAACAAGCGCCTGCCCTCGATCCGCGAAATCGCCATCAAGTTCGGCAACGTCGACCCGATCAAGGAACCGATCCCCGTCGTTCCGACCATCCACTACCAGATGGGCGGCATTCCGGCCAACTACCACGGCCAGGTGCTGTCGCGTGAAAACGGCGAGAACAAGGTCGTCAACGGCCTGTACGCCATCGGCGAATGCGCCGCGGTGTCGGTGCACGGCGCCAACCGCCTGGGCACGAACTCGCTGCTGGATCTGATCGTGTTCGGCCGCGCCACGGGCAACCACATCGTGAATTCGCACCCGGAGCGCCAGCGCGCGCACCAGGAGCTGCCGAAGGAAGCCGTCGACTTCTCGCTGGACCGCGTGAACAAGCTGGAATCGCGCACCTCGGGCGAAAAGACGCAAGACATCGGCAACGCCATCCGCTTCTCGATGCAGCGCCATTGCGGCGTGTTCCGCACGCTGGAACTGCTGAACGAAGGCGTGACGCAGATCGAAGACCTGGCCAAGCAAGCCGACAATATCTACTTCAAGGACAAGTCCAAGGTGTTCAACACCGCGCGCGTCGAAGCGCTGGAAATGGCCAACATGACCGAAGTGGCCCGTGCCACGATCAAGTCGGCGGCTGCCCGTACGGAAAGCCGCGGCGCGCACGCGTTGGACGACCATCCGACCCGCGACGACGAGAACTGGCTGAAGCACACGCTGTGGTACTCCGAAGGCAGCCGCCTGGATTACAAGCCCGTGCAGATGAAGCCTTTGACGGTTGAGTCCTTCCCGCCCAAGGCGCGTACCTTCTAAGTCCGGATAGAGCCCATTATGAGCACCAAGAGAATCGTCAAGTTCGAAATCTACCGCTACGATCCGGACAAGGACGAGCGCCCGTACATGCAGAAGCTGGACGTCGAACTCCAGCCGACCGACAAGATGCTGCTTGATGCGCTGGTGCGCATCAAGAACGACGTCGATGACAGTCTGGCCCTGCGTCGCTCGTGCCGTGAAGGCGTGTGCGGTTCGGACGCCATGAACATCAACGGCAAGAACGGCCTGGCCTGCACGACGAACCTTCGCGAACTGAAGGAACCCATCGTCTTGCGTCCGCTGCCGGGCCTGCCCGTCATCCGCGACCTGATCGTGGACATGACGCACTTCTTCAACCAGTACCACTCTGTTCGTCCGTACCTCATCAACGACGCGCCGCCGCCCGAAAAAGAGCGCCTGCAGTCGCCCGAGGCGCGCGAAGAGCTGGATGGCCTGTACGAGTGCATCCTGTGCGCGTGCTGTTCCACTTCCTGCCCGTCGTTCTGGTGGAATCCGGACAAGTTCGTCGGCCCGGCCGGCCTGCTGCAAGCCTACCGCTTCATCGCCGACAGCCGCGATGAAGCCACGGGCGAGCGTCTGGACAACCTGGAAGATCCGTACCGCCTGTTCCGTTGCCACACCATCATGAATTGCGTCGACGTCTGTCCCAAGGGACTGAACCCGACCAAGGCGATCGGCAAGATCAAGGAACTGATGGTCCGCCGCACGGTCTAGTTTCTAGTGTGAAGACTTTTGTACTTATGGTGTAACGATGAGCAGGCTAACTGAACTGGAGCGGGCGCGTCTGCGTTGGCGGGCGCGCCGCGGCCTGCTCGAAAACGACTTGATCATCACTCGGTATCTTGACGCTTACGAGGCTGAACTTACCGATGATGACGTGGCCGCATTGACCCAGCTGTTCGAGATGGGAGACAACGATCTTCTCGACCTGCTGCTGGCCCGCAAGGAACTCGAAGGCGAACTGGATACGCCCAGGCTTCGGGGGATTATTGGCCAGATGCGCGCACTCTGATTAATGTGAGAGGAAATAACATGAACCTGTCTGACAAAAAAGCCACTCTATCCTTCTCGGATGGCAGCGCACCCATTGAGTTCCCTGTCTACAAGGGCACGGTCGGTCCGGATGTGATCGACATCCGCAAGCTGTATGGCCAGACGGGCATGTTCACGTTTGACCCGGGCTTCATGTCCACGGCGGCTTGCGAATCGGGCATCACGTACATCGACGGCGACAAGGGCGAACTGCTGTACCGCGGTTTCCCCATCGAGCAATTGGCCGTCAATTGCGACTTCATGGATATCTGCTACCTGATCCTGAACGGCGAACTGCCGAACGAGGCTCAGAAGGCTGACTTCGACTCGCAAGTGACCCATCACACGATGGTCAACGAGCAACTGCACTTCTTCCTGCGTGGTTTCCGCCGCGACGCGCACCCGATGGCCGTGCTGACGGGCCTGGTCGGCGCGCTGTCCGCGTTCTACCACGACTCCACCGACATCACGAACCCGCAGCACCGCCACATCTCGGCCATCCGCCTGATCGCCAAGATGCCGACGCTGGTTGCGATGGCGTACAAGTACTCGCAAGGCCAGCCGTTCATCTATCCGCAGAATGATCTGTCCTACACGGGCAACTTCCTGCGCATGATGTTCGCCACGCCGTGCGAAGACTACAAGGTCAACGAAGTCGTCGAGCGCGCGCTGGACCGCATCTTCATCCTGCATGCCGACCACGAGCAAAACGCGTCGACCTCGACCGTGCGCCTGTGCGGTTCGTCGGGCACCAACCCGTTCGCCGCCATCTCGGCTGGCGTGGCTTGCCTGTGGGGCCCGGCTCACGGCGGCGCCAACGAAGCTTGCCTGCAGATGCTGGAAGAGCTGCAAGCCAACGGCGGCATCGACAAGGTCGGTGAGTTCATGGAGAAGGTCAAGGATAAGAACTCGGGCGTGCGCCTGATGGGCTTTGGCCACCGCGTCTACAAGAACTACGACCCGCGCGCCAAGCTGATGCAGGAAACCTGCAAGGAAGTTCTCTCGGCCCTGGGCCTGGAAAACGACCCGCTGTTCAAGCTGGCCATGGAACTGGAACGCATCGCCCTGTCCGATCCGTACTTCGTGCAGCGCAAGCTGTACCCGAACGTGGACTTCTACTCGGGTATCGTCCAGCGCGCCATCGGCATCCCGACCTCGCTGTTCACGGCCATCTTCGCGCTGGCCCGCACGGTGGGCTGGATCGCCCAGTGGAACGAAATGCTGTCGGATCCCGATTACAAGATCGGCCGTCCGCGCCAGCTGTTCACGGGTGAGGTCACCCGAGACGTGCCCCCGATGGACAAGCGTTAATCCGCTTTTCGCTTCGACAAGAAACCGCCTTCGGGCGGTTTTTTGTTGTCGGGGATATCATCTGGGCCATGATTCCCATCGCGCTCCCTTCCGCCAGTTTCTACCTGCTGCTTACGGTTTCCTTCTTTGCGGGCATCCTGCTTTGCGGCGGGCTGCTGGCGCTGGCGGTCAGCGCAGGAATGCGCCGCGCCGCGCGCAGGCACTGGAAGAAATCCGCCGTGCTGTTCGTACTGCTGGCGGTGCTATTCAGCTACTACGCGTGGTTCCAGGCGATCGTCTGGCAGGTGGAACGCGAGAGCGAACGGCAGGAGGCGGCGCGCAACGTCACACTGGCGCAGCCGACGACAGTGGGCGGCATCGAAATGCCCACCGGCACGCGGTTGAAGCTGCAGGACGAAGGGCAGCTTGAAACCTACCTGGAGGCCGAGTTTCCCCAACCGGTATCCGTATACGGCATTCAGGCAACGCAGGTGCGGCGCTTTCTTGGCACCGACTACGACCATGACACCTATGCGCTGATCGCCCGTTATCCACGCACCGTCATCCTGCGCGGCGCGGGAGAGCAGGTCGTGCAAGGCTGGCAATGCGACGCTACGCGTGACATCGAATTCGATGCCACGCGGGACGGCGCCATGAAAGCGCTGGACCAGTGCCAGCTGGGCCGCGGCAACCATGTCGGGGATATGGAGATCGCACCGGGATCGATCCTGTATGGTTCGGAAGGGACGGTCTACGTCGACGGTTTCAAGGATCCGGATCGCTGGCGCATCGATGTGAAGGACCCTGTGGCGGTGAAAGCCTTCGGGCTGATGCTGAGCAACCCCAGGATCTACCTGGACGGGGACCGCCGCCTGATGCGGGTCAGCGACACGGAACTGGCATGCGGCGTGCAATGGGGCGACTTCCGCCATGCCGCCGGCACGCAGGTCAAGACGGTCAGACGCGCAGAGGGGGCCGGCCGTGAACCGTTTCCGGGCGTCATCGTCTTCAGCCCCCGGAGCGGGCAGCCGGCGACACGCGACGGCCATGACGACGTATCCGAAGGCATGTCGGTGATGCAGGGCCTGGACGGGACGTTTGCCGGCATCGTGAAGAACGAAGAGGTCGGCGTGTTTGAGTTCGCCACGTTCGTGGTCGGCGACGAGGAGCCGCAAACCCCGGTGCGCGCCCGGTGCCCGACGCCCGCGGCCAGCGGGCCACGTTAAGAAATTCTTAAAAGTCTCTCCCGACAATGCGGTGTGCCGGTGGCGTCCCCCGCCGGCTGAACCGTAAGGGAGTGATGTCGGATGAGACTTCCGTGAAACGCCTGCACAGCATGGAGCTGTTTGCAGAAGTGGCCAAAGCGCGCAGCTTCAGCCGCGCCGCCGTCGTGCTGGGGCTGCCGAAATCGACGCTGTCGCGCCGGGTGGCCGAGTTGGAGCGCTCGGTCGGCCTGAGCCTGCTCAACCGCAGCACCCGCAAAGTGGAGCTGACGGGGGCCGGAGAGCTCTATCTGGAGCGCTGCCTGCGTATCGTCGAAGAGGCCCAGGTCGCGCACGAGGAATTGCAGGCCCTGACCGCGACGCCCTCGGGCTTGCTGCGCGTCAACATGCCGGCCACCTTCGCCACCGACGTGATGGCGGAGATTTTCCTGGGCTTTGCGCGTCGGCATCCGGATGTGGCCTTTCATATGAACCTGACCAGCCTGGAACATGCGGATCGGGTGGCCGAGCCCTGCGACCTGACGATCAAGATCGGCGACATGCCGGATTCCTCGCGCATCGCCCGATGCCTGGGATCCGTGGACGTCCATCTGTACGCGTCGGAAAGCTATCTGGCGGCGCATGGCGCGCCCAGCCATCCGGCGGAACTGGCCGCGCATGAGTGCATCGGATTCCGTGCCGAGCCGCATGGCGCGCCGACGCGGTGGCCCTTGATGCGCGGGCAAGAGCAGATCAGCGTGATGCCGGGCAGCCGGTTTTCGGTCAACGAGGCCGGCATGGCGCGGCGGTTGGCGGTGCTGGGCGCGGGCATCGCCCCGCTGGGCGGGGACCAAAGCGAGCTTGAGCGGTCGGGCGGCCTGCGCCGTGTCTTGCCCGGGTGGAGCCTGGGGCCGTTTCCGGTGCATGTCGTGACCGAGACGCGGCTGCTGCCGGCCCGGGCCAGGGCGTTCGTCGACTACCTGATTGCCTGCCTCGCCAAGGGCTGGCCGGCACCCGCGCTTATACGCTGATGTGCCGCGCCATCAGGACGGCGAACAGGGGCAGGAAGATGAAGAGGTGCGATTCGATCATCACCCAGCGCCGCACTCGCTTGATCTCGGTCAGGGCCGGCACGAAGCCCGGCTGCTGGCGGGATTGCTTTGCCCAGCGCAACATGGCCAGCGTGGGCGGGATCGAACAGAGCGCGATGATGACGAAGAGCGTGATCTTGGCGTGGAACCAGGGCGTGCTCATGTAGAACGCAGCGCCTTTCACGCCCAGCGTCAACCGCAGCACGCCAGTGACCAGTACCAGGATGGCGCTGACCCCGTAGAGGCGGTCATAGATGATCAGGCGCTTTACGCCGTTGGCGGTAAGGTCGGGGCGCAGCAGCACCGCTTCGGCGGTCAGGACCACCACCAGTACGAAGATCGCCAGGTAGTGGAACCAGGCGTACAGGGCATCGGCCAGCATGTCGTCTCCAGGGAAAAGGACAAGCTAGGTTGTACCATTCGGCCGCCGTGGCGGACTATCGCCGCGGCCAGCGTGGATGGCCGTGACGCAAAAAAAAACGGGTGCCCCGCAGGGCACCCGTTCCGTTAACGCCGGCTGGCGATCAACGGCGCTTTCTGGCGGCCTCGGCAGCCTCTTGCTGCGCATCCACGACGGCGAGCGCCGTCATGTTGACGATGCGACGCACGGTGGCGCTGGTCGTCAGGATGTGCACCGGGCGCGCGGCGCCCAGCAGGATCGGACCCATCGCGACACCATTGCTGCCCGTCATCTTCAGCATGTTGTACGTGATGTTGCCCGTGTCCAGGTTCGGCATGACCAGCAGGTTGGCGCGGCCCTTGAGCGTGCTGTCCGGATAGGCCAGCACACGGATCTTTTCCGACAGGGCGGCGTCGGCGTGCATTTCGCCGTCCACTTCCAGGTCGGGCGCGCGCTCTTGCACCAGCTTGCTGGCAGCAGCCATCTTGCGCGACGATTCCGTCACGCGGCTGCCGAAGTTCGAGTGCGACAGCAGGGCGATCTTCGGCACCACGCCAAAGCGCAGCATTTCGTCGGCGGCCTGGATGGTGATGTTGGCCACTTCTTCCGACGTCGGGTTTTCGTTGACGTGGGTGTCGGTGACGAACAGCGTCTGGTCAGGCAGCATCAGCACGTTCAGGGCGGCGTACGTCTGGCCTTCCTTCTTGCCGATGATTTCGTCGATGTACTTCAACTGGTTGTCGTACTTGCTGGCCACGCCGCAAAGCAGCGCGTCAGCGTCGCCGCGACGCAGCAGCATCGCGCCGATCAGCGTGTTGTGCTTGCGGATCATCGCCTTGGCGATGGCCGGCGTCACGCCTTCACGGCCCTTCAGCTGGTAGTACGCGTTCCAGGTTTCGTTGAAGCGGTTGTCGTCTTCCGGATCCACGATCTCGAAATGCTCGCCGGCCTTCAGGCGCAGGCCGGCCTTTTCGATGCGCATTTCGATGACCGCCGGGCGGCCGATCAGGATCGGGAACGCCAGCTTCTCGTCGGCCACGGTCTGCACGGCGCGCAGGACGCGCTCGTCTTCACCGTCGGCGTAGATGACGCGCTTGGGCGCCTTCTTGGCTTGGGCGAACAGCGGACGCATCAACTGGCCCGAGTGGTACACGAAACCCATCAACTTCTGGCGGTAGGCTTCGATGTCTTCGATCGGGCGGGCGGCCACGCCGGAGTCGGCAGCGGCTTGCGCCACGGCCGGCGCGATCTGGACGATCAGGCGCGGGTCGAACGGCTTCGGGATGATGTAGTCGGGGCCGAACGACAATTCCTGGCCAGCGTAGGCGCGGGCCACTTCATCGTTCTGCTCGGCTTGCGCCAGTTCGGCGATGGCCTTCACGCAAGCCAGCTTCATTTCTTCCGTGATGCGCGAAGCGCCGGCATCCATGGCGCCGCGGAAGATGAAGGGGAAGCACAGCACGTTGTTGACCTGGTTCGGGTAGTCCGAACGGCCGGTGGCGATGATGCAATCCGGGCGGGCGGCCTTGGCGACTTCCGGGCGGATTTCCGGTTCCGGGTTGGCCAGCGCCAGGATCAGCGGGCGGTCGGCCATGGTCTTGACCATGTCGCCGGTCAGCACGCCGGCGGTGGAGCAGCCCAGGAACACGTCGGCGCCGTTGACCACGTCGGCCAGCGTGCGCGCGTCGGTCTTCTGTGCGTAGCGCTTCTTGTTGGCCTCCATGTTTTCATCGCGGCCATCCCAGATCACGCCGCGGGAGTCCACCACGAAGATGTTCTCGCGCTTGACGCCCAGGTGGACCAGCAGGTCCAGGCAGGCGATGGCGGCGGCGCCGGCGCCCGAGCACGCCAGCTTGACCGAGCCGATGTCCTTGTTCACGACCTTCAGGCCGTTCAGGATGGCGGCCGACGAGATGATGGCGGTGCCGTGCTGGTCGTCATGGAAGACGGGGATCTTCATGCGCTCGCGCAGCTTCTTCTCGATGTAGAAGCACTCGGGCGCCTTGATGTCTTCCAGGTTGACGCCGCCCAGCGTGGGTTCCAGCGCCGCGATGATGTCGACCAGCTTGTCCGGATCGTTCTCGGCCAGTTCGATGTCGAACACGTCGATGCCGGCGAACTTCTTGAACAGGCAGCCCTTGCCTTCCATGACCGGCTTGGCGGCCAGGGGGCCGATGTTGCCCAGACCCAGCACGGCGGTGCCGTTGGTGATCACGCCCACCAGGTTGCCGCGCGAGGTGTACTTCGAGGCGGCGTCGTCGCCTTGGTCGAAGATGGCCATGCAAGCGGCGGCCACGCCGGGGGAGTAGGCCAGGGACAGGTCGTCCTGGTTGGCCAACGTCTTGGTCGGGACGACCGAGATTTTGCCGGGGGTGGGATAGGCGTGGTAATCCAACGCCATTTTGGTAAGAGTTTCGTCCATGGGATCGGGGCCTCTGAGGCACTAACTGAAAAAGAAAACGGGATGACAAAAGGCGGGCTCGCGGCCCGCCGGTTTCTTTGCGAAATGCTTAGGGAACACCCGTATTTCACCAGAAAGCGCGGGCGCTTGGTTGTTGCAGTGCAGCGAAGCGTCTACAAATCCCAGGGCGGGGTCTGCCGCGCGCGGGCATTCAGGGCCTGGCGCAACGTGTCGGCCTCCGCCTGCCGTCCCAGGCTGTCCAGCGCGTACAGCACGATCCAGTCGGCGCTGACTTCAAAGAAATCCCGCAACTGGGCGCGGGTATCGCTGCGGCCGAAGCCGTCGGTCCCCAAGGTTCGGTAAGGGGCGGGCACCCACGCTCGGATCTGCTCGGGCACCGCGCGCACGTAGTCGGTGGCGGCGATGACGGGCGCGTCGCTGGCGCCCAGGCAGGTGCGGACCCAGTCCGCGCTGCCCGCCGCGTCCAGCCCCAGCACGCGGGCGCGCTCGGATTCGCGGCCGTCCCGGGCCAGCTCGGAAAAGCTGGTGACACTCCAGACCTCGGCGTCCACGCCATGGTGTTCACGCAGGCGTTCGGCCGCCATTTCGGCTTCGCGCAGCATCGGGCCCGCGCCCAGGAGGCGCACCTGGGCTTGCCCCTGGGCGGGGCGCAGCAGGTACATCCCGCGCAGGATGCCGTCGCGCACGCCGTCGCCGGCGGGCATGTCGGGTTGAGGCAGGTTTTCGTTGGTGACCGTCAGGTAGAAGAATTCGTCGCGCTGCTCGTCCAGCATGCGGCGGATGCCGTGTTCGACGATGACGGCGACCTCGAAGGCGTAGGCCGGGTCGTACGCGCGACAGTTGGGCACGGCGGCGGCCATGATGTGGCTGGAGCCGTCCTGGTGCTGCAGGCCTTCGCCGCCCAGCGTGGTGCGGCCGGACGTGGCGCCGATCAGGAAGCCCCGCGTGCGCTGGTCGGCGGCCGCCCAGATCAGGTCGCCGATGCGCTGGAAGCCGAACATCGAGTAATAGATATAGAAAGGCAGCATCGGCAGGCCGTTGACCGAATAGCTGGTGCCGGCCGCGGTCCAGGATGAGATCGCGCCCGCTTCGGTGATACCTTCCTCCAGGATCTGGCCGTCGCGCGCTTCGCGGTAATACAGCACCGAGCCGATGTCCTCGGGCTCGTACAACTGGCCTTGCGCCGAATAGATGCCGATCTGGCGGAACAGGTTGGCCATGCCGAACGTGCGCGCTTCGTCCGCCACGATGGGCACGATGCGCGAGCCCACGGTGGCGTCCTTGAGCAGTGCCGTCAGCATGCGCACGATGGCCATGGTCGACGACATTTCCTTGCCGTCGGCGGCCAGCGCAAAGCGCGCCCAGTGTTCGGCATCGGGCGGCGTCAGGCGCGGGGCCTGCGTGCGGCGGCGGGGAATGTGGCCGCCCAGCGCTGCGCGGCGCGCTTGCAGGTGGCGCAGTTCGGTGCTGTCTTCGGCGGGGCGGTAGAACTTGAGCGCCAGGCAGTCGGCGTCCGAGATCGGCAGCGCGAAACGGTCGCGGAAGGCCAGCAGGGCCTCGTCATCCAGCTTCTTCTGCTGGTGCGTCGTCATCTTGCCCTGGCCGGCCGAGCCCATGCCAAAGCCCTTCTTGGTCTGCGCCAGGATCACGGTGGGTTGGCCGCGGTGCCGGGCCGCGCGGTGGTAGGCAGCGTGGATCTTCACCATGTCGTGGCCGCCACGATGCAGGCGGTCGATGGCCTCGTCGGTCCAGTCGGCCACCAGCGCGGCCAGTTCGGGGTTCTGGTTGAAGAAATGGGCGCGGTTGAAGGCGCCGTCGTTGGCGGCGAAGGTCTGGAATTGGCCGTCCACCGTATTGGCGAAGGCGCGGGCCAGCGCACCGCCGGTATCGCGCCGGAGCAGGGCGTCCCAGTCGCTGCCCCAGACCAGCTTGATCACGTTCCAGCCGGCGCCCGCGTACAGCGTTTCCAGCTCGTCGATGATGCGGCCGTTGCCGCGCACCGGGCCATCCAGCCGCTGCAGGTTGCAGTTGACGACAAAGACCAGGTTGTCGAGCTTTTCGCGCGCGGCCAGCGTCAGCGCGGCGATGGATTCGGGTTCGTCCATTTCACCGTCGCCGAAGATGCCCCAGACCTTGCGGTCGCCGCCGGGCACGAGCGAGCGGTGTTCCAGGTAGCGCATGAAGCGCGCCTGGTAGATGGCGTTGATGGGGCCGATGCCCATGGACCCCGTGGGGAACTGCCAGAAATCCGGCATCAGCCACGGGTGGGGATAGGACGAGAGCCCGCGCAGGCCGTTCGCCGTGGCGGTGATTTCCTGGCGGAAGTGGGCCAGGTCGTCTTCGCCAAGGAAACCTTCCAGATAGGCGCGGGCATAGACGCCGGGCGCCGAATGGGGCTGCATGTAGACCAGGTCGCCGGGGCCGTCGGCCGACTGCGCGCGGAAGAAATGGTTGAAGCCGACTTCGAACAGGTCGGCGGCGGATGCGTAGCTGGCGATGTGGCCGCCCAGCTCGCCATGCGCCTGGTTGGCGCGCACGACCATGGCCAGCGCGTTCCAGCGGTTGATGCGGGCGATGCGTTCTTCAACCGCCAGGTTGCCGGGGAAGGGCGGTTCCTGGTCGGCGGGTATGGTGTTCAGATAGGCGGTGCGGGTCTGGCTGTTGGCGCGCAGACCCAGCGACGCGGCATGCCCAAGCAGGTTGTCCAGCACGTAGCCGGCTCGGCCGGCCCCTCCGGTATCAAGCAGCGACTGCAGGGCGTCGCGCCATTCGGCGGTTTCCGATGGGTCGGCGTCGTGCCGGTCGTCTTGCCCGGCGGTAGGGTGGCTGGCGTCGCGCATGGTCGTGATGTCTCCTGTTATCGCTCCATGCTAGACCTGTGTCGAAGGCATGAGTGATCAAATTCCAGGGTGGAAGGGCCTGCTTTCAGCATAATATTTTGTGGACGTTTCCAAGGCCGGCAGTATCTGCCGCCAGACGGCGTTTACGCGTGGTGACCATCAGGTGGACGCCGAAGCGCTAGAATGCGCGGTTTAGCAAAATTCACAACGGGAGACTTCAATGACCCAACCCGTCAGCGTCCCGGCAAACGTCACCCTTCCGGAACTGACGTTCCGCGGCGTTTTACTGGGCGCCTTGATTACCGTGATCTTCACGGCCTCCAATGTCTTCCTGGGGCTGAAGGTCGGCCTGACGTTCTCATCCGCCATTCCCGCGGCGGTGATCTCGATGTCGGTGCTGCGCCTGTTCAAAGACGCGAACATCCTCGAAAACAACATGGTGCAGACGCAGGCCTCCGCGGCCGGCACCCTGTCGTCCATCATCTTCATCCTGCCCGCGCTGGTCATGATGGGGCATTGGCAGGGCTTTCCGTTCTGGCAGACGCTGGGCATCTGCGCGGCCGGCGGCATGCTGGGCGTGATGTTCACCATCCCGCTGCGCCACGTGATGGTGGTGCAAAGCGACCTGCCGTATCCGGAAGGCGTGGCGGCCGCCGAAATCCTGCGGGTGGGCAGCGCCGAACGGGCGCAAGACGCCGCGGGCGAATCGTCCGTGAAGTCCGATGCCAGACCCGCCGCGACCGGCATGGGCGATATCGTGACCGGCGGCGTCTTGGCGGCCGTGGTCAGTTTCGCCGCCAGCGGCTTGCGCGTGCTGGGCGACAGCGTCAGCGGCTGGTTCGCCCTGGGCGGCGCGGTGTTCCGCCTGCCGATGGGCTTTTCGCTGGCGCTGCTGGGCGCGGGCTACCTGATCGGCATCGTTGCGGGTCTGGCCATGCTGACGGGCCTGATCATTTCCTGGGGTATCGCGGTGCCCGTCCTGACGGCCATGGGCGATATGCCCGCCGGGCAGACGCTGGCGCAATACGCCACCGGGCTGTGGTCCTCGCAAGTGCGCTTCATCGGCGCGGGGGTGATCGGCGTGGGCGCAATCTGGACGCTGGCGACGCTGTTCATGCCGATGGCGCGCGGCGTCAAAGCGTCGTTTTCGGCATTGACGAAGGCGGGCGCCGCCCGGGCCGGCCAGGCGCCGCGCACCGAGCGCGACCTGTCGGCCGGGTGGATTTCGATCGTGACGCTGGTGCTGGTGGCGATCCTGGTGATCACGTTCCAGGTGTTCCTGTCGGGCGCGCCGCTGTCGGCCGGCGCCATCTGGAAACTGGTGGCCTACGCCGTGCTGTTCGCCTTCGTGTTCGGTTTCCTGGTGGCCGCGGCCTGCGGCTACATGGCTGGCCTGGTGGGGTCGTCGACCAGCCCGATATCGGGCGTCGGCATCGTGGCCATCGTGCTGGTATCGCTGCTGATGCTGGCCCTGGGGGGTGAATTGCTTGGCGTGCAGAATGGCGTGCAGATGGCGATCGCGCTGTCGATCTTCAGCACGTCGGCGGTGGTGGCCGTCGCGTCGATTTCGAACGACAACCTGCAAGACCTGAAGACGGGCTGGCTGGTGGGTGCCACGCCGTGGCGCCAGCAAGTGGCGCTGCTGATCGGCTGCGTGGTCGGCGCCGCGGTGATTTCTCCGGTGCTGGAACTGCTGTACAACGCTTACGGTTTCGCGGACGCGATGCCACGCGACGGCATGGATCCGGCGCAGGCGTTGTCCGCCCCGCAAGCCACGCTGATGCTGGCGATTGCGCGCGGTATCTTCACCCACCAGTTGAACTGGACCATGATCCTGATTGGCATGGCCGTGGGCGTGGGCCTGATTGTGGTGGACGAAATCCTGAAGCGCACCTGCCGGGTCGCCCGCATTCCGGTGCTGGCAGTGGGTATCGGGATCTATCTGCCGCCGACCGTGGCCGCGCCCATCGTGGCCGGCGCGGTGCTGGCGTGGCTGCTGGAACGGGCCTTGCGCCGCCGCGCGGCCGCCGCCGGCAAGCCCTACGAGCAGTATGCGGACGCGGCGAACCGCCGCGGCGTGCTGATCGCCTCCGGCCTGATCGTAGGGGAAAGCCTGGTCGGCGTGCTGATGGCGGCCATCATCGGCGCGGCGGGCACGGATGCGCCGCTTGCGATCGCGGGCGAAGGCTTCGCGGAGATCGCCTCCTATCTGGGCCTTGCCGCGTTTGTGCTGGTGGCGGTGTTGTTCTGGCGCAGAGTGATGCGCCTGGCATAGCGGCTTGAACGGGACTGCGGGCCGGTCATAGACGGGCCCGCCATCCCGAGGTGTCTCGCGTCAGCGGATCAGGCCGGTTTGAGCAGATCGGATAGCGTGCGCGCAATGACCTTGGTCGCGCGGCGCAGATCTTCAAGCACTACGCGTTCATCGTTGCGCTTGGCATGCGATTCCAGCACCGTACGGGGGCCCGCGCCGTAAATCACGCCGGGGATGCCGGCCTCGGCATACAGGCGCACGTCGGTGTACAACGGTGTGCCCATGGCGGGTATGGGTTCGCCGAAGAGGGCCTCGCCGTGCTTCTGGATGGCACTGACGAGTGGCTGATTGCCGGGCAGGGGGCGCATCGAGTTGGCCAGCAACAGGCGCTTGATCTCGACCGTGATGCCGGGCGACGAGGCGGCCGCTTCCTGGATGATCCGGCGGATGTCCGCTTCGACTTCGGCGGCGTTTTCCTCGGGGATCATGCGGCGGTCCAGCTTGAAGCTGACCTTGCCGGGCACCACGTTGGTGTTGGTGCCCCCTTCGATGCGTCCGATGTTCAGATAGGGGTGCGTGATGCCCGGCACGTCGGATGTCACTTGCTGGTACCGCGCGTTCTGCGCATACAGCGCATTCAGGATCTTGACTGCGCCTTGCAGCGCGTCCACGCCGCTGGCCGGAATGGCGGCGTGCGCCATCTTGCCGTGCACGGTCACTTCCATTTGCAGGCAGCCGTTGTGCGCCGTCACCACTTCGTAGCTGAAGCCCGCGGCAATCAGCAGGTCGGGTTTGGTCAGGCCTTGGGCAAGCAGCCAACCGGGCCCCAGCAGTCCGCCGAACTCTTCGTCATACGTGAAGTGCAGCTCGACCGCGCCGTGGCTGGGCTTGGCCACGGCTTCCAGCGCGCGCACCGCGAACGCGAAACTGGCGAAGTCGCTCTTGCTGACGGCCGATGCGCGACCGTACAGGCTGCCGTCGTCGATTTCGCCGCCATAGGGGTCGTGCTGCCAGCCGTCGCCCGGAGGCACCACGTCGCCGTGCGCATTGAGCGCGATGCGGCGGCCGGGGCCGTACTCGCGCCGTACGATCAGATTGGTGAGGGATTCCAGGCCGTATTCCTTCACCGCGTCCACCGGCACGGGATGGGCTTCGACGTCAAAGCCGAAGTCTTGCAGCAGTTCGGCGGTGCGCACCGCATGCGGCGCATTATTGCCGGGCGGCGTGTCGGTGGGGACGCGCACGAGTGACTGCAGGAAGCTGACTTCCTCGTCAAAGTGGGCGTCGACCCAAGCGTCCAGGCGGTCGTAGTCAGTCATATTCAATGTGGCGTATCGTTGGCAAGGTCGTCCAGCAGGCGTTGCATCGCAAACGCGGCAAGCTGGATGTCGTCGCTGGTGGTGGATTCTCGGGGGTTGTGGCTGATGCCGGCATTCTGGCCGCGCACAAACAGCATGGCTTGCGGCATGACCTCGTGCAGCTTCATCGCGTCGTGACCCGCGCCGCTAGGCATGCGGTAGAGCGGGACACCCAACGCGTCGACGGCGCGCTCCCAGCGCAGTTGCCAGGCGGGATCACTGGGGGCCGCCGCGGCGCGCATCGTTTCTTCCAGGGTGTAACGCAAGCCGCGCCGTTGGCAGATGGCGGCCAGTTCGGCCAGCACGTCGTTGACCAGCGCGTCGCGTTGCGGATCGCTGGGGGCGCGCAAGTCCAGGCTGAAGCGGCATTCGCCCGGCACGACGTTGATCGAACCGTTCGGCACTTCAAGCATTCCTATCGTGCCGACCGAGTCGCCGTCCTGGGCCGCACGCCGTTCAACGTACAGCGCCAGTTCGGCGGTGGCCGTGGCGGCGTCGCGGCGCCGGTCCATCGGCGTGGTGCCGGCGTGGCAGGCCATGCCGAAGATCTGCACCATATAGCGCACGCTGCCATTGATGGACGTAACGACGCCCAGCGGCAAACCCATTTCGAACAGCACCGGCCCTTGTTCGATATGCACTTCGATAAAGCCCAGATAGCGGGACGCATCGCGGCGCAACGCCGGAATGTCGTCGATGCGCAGGCCGGCATGCTGCATGGCGTCGCGCAGGGTGATGCCTTGGGCGTCTTTCTGATCAAGCCATTCAGACTTGAAATCGCCGATCAACGCACCCGAGCCCAGGAAGGTGGCGCGGTAACGCTGGCCTTCCTCTTCGGCAAAGCCGATCACTTCCAGGTGGTAGGGCAGGCGCTGGCCCTGGCGGTGCAATTCACGCACGCACGCCATCGGCACGAAGATTCCCAGCCGGCCGTCGTATTTGCCGGCGTTGCGCACGGTGTCGTAATGGCTGCCTGTCATCAGCGTAGGGGCGTCGGCACGGTCCGCGCGATAGCGGCCGACCACATTGCCGACCGCGTCGATGCCGACCTCGTCGAAGCCGCACTCGCGCATCCATTGCGAGATGCGCTGCGCGCAGGCGCGATGGGCGTCGGTCAGGTACGTGACGGTGAGCTGGCCCTTTTCGGCGTAGCCGGGATCGCTGTGCTGGCTGAGCGCTTCGTGCCAGTCCCAGATGTCGTTGCCTGTCGACAGGTCGATGCCGAAGTCGCCGCCCAGGCGTATCTCGGCGATGCGATGAATGCTGCGCAGCGCTTCCTGGTGTTCGACGTCCGCCGGGTTGTCCAGGCGGCGCACCAGTTCGTCGATGATCTGCTGGGGAGTGAGCGGGACGCCGCGCGGGTCGCGCCCGGCCAGGACGAACGGAAAGCCGAACCGGTCGCTGTAATGCGCGCGCAGCTGCTGAAGGCGCGTTAGCGCGTCGGGGGTGAAATCGGTCACGTCCGCCAGTTCTGGCTGGGCGCGGATCAGCGCCAGCCGGGTGTCCGGATCCGCGCGATCGACGACGTGGCGCAACTGGTGCTGCAACTGCGCCAGCGACCGGAAGGGGCGCGCCTGCAAGGTCTGGCGGGCGACCCATGGCGACTGCGCATACAGGTTATCCAGCATGGCCGCGGCGGCGTCGTCGCCGGCGGCGTTAAGTTGTTCCAGGGTTGAAACCATGGTCGTTAGCCTTAGCGATTCGGAAGATAGGGATGCGTGGCCTTCCAGTGGCGGGCGATGTCCAGCCGGCGGCATATCCACACGCGGTCATGGCTGGCGATGTGATCCAGGAAGCGTTGCAGCGCGGTGATGCGCCCCGGACGCCCCAGCAGGCGGCAGTGCATGCCGATGCTGAGCATCTTGGGCGACTCGTCGCCTTCCGCGTAGAGCACGTCGAAGCTGTCTTTCAGGTACTGGAAGAACGGATCGGCGTGGGAGTAGCCTTGCGGCAAGGCGAAGCGCATGTCGTTGCAATCCAGCGTGTAAGGCACGATTAGTTGCGGTACGACGCTGCCGTCGGTCTTTTGCACTTGCATCCAGAAGGGCAGGTCGTCGCCGTAGTAATCGCTGTCGTACTCGAAGCCGCCGTCGTCGGCCACCAGGCGGCGGGTGCGCGGGCTGTCGCGTCCGGTGTACCAGCCCAAGGGGCGGGCCCCGGTCAGTTCGGTGATGGCGTTCATGCCCAGTCGCATGTGTTCGCGCTCGGTGGCTTCGTCCACGTTCTGGTAGTGCACCCAGCGCCAGCCGTGGCACGCGATCTCGTGGCCGAGCTCGACGAATGCCGCGGTCAGCTCGGGGTGGCGCTGCAACGCCATCCCGACGCCAAAGACTGTCAACGGCAACTGCCGCTTTTCGAATTCGCGCAGGATGCGCCAAACGCCCGCGCGGGACCCGTACTCATAAATGCCTTCCATGCTGAGATGGCGGTCGGGATAGCTGGCGGGGTTGAACATTTCGGATAGGAATTGTTCCGACCCCGCGTCGCCGTGCAGGACGCTGTTCTCGCCGCCTTCTTCGTAATTCAGCACGAATTGCACGGCGATGCGGGCGCGGCCGGGCCATTGCGCGTGCGGCGGATTCCGGCCGTAGCCGACAAGGTCGCGGGGATAGGCAAGGGTGGAATCGTAGGTGTGCATGAAAGAGGCGGGCAGGAGGCCGGATTCGACAAGCGGACGCCGCGTGGCGGACGGGTCATGTTCGGCTAAACCATAGCGGGAAAGCAAGTGGGTGTATACAATTTATGTACATAACTGAGGAAAACGATAATGCCGACGTACGTTCGCACGCACGCCGGCATCGTTTAACGCAGATCACCCGCGGGCCAGCCCATGGCCCCGAATCCTTCCCTAGCCGTTGCGGTACAGAAAGCTGTAGGCGTTGATCGCCGGCACCCCTCCCAGGTGCGCATACAGGACTTTCGAGCCGGGCGGGATCTCGCCGCGGCGGACAAGGTCCATCATTCCCTGCATGGATTTCCCTTCGTAGACCGGGTCGGTCATCATGCCTTCCAGGCGCGCGCACGTGCGGATGGCGTCGTTGGTTTCCGCGGAGGGCAGGCCGTAGGCGGGATACGCGTAACGCGTGTCCAGCACCACGTCGCTATCGGCGATGCCGGCTTCCAGCCCCACCAGATCCGCCGTGCGCCGGGCGATGCGCAGGATCTGCGCACGGGTCTGTTCCGGCGTGGCGGACGCGTCGATGCCGATGACGCGGTCGGCGCGTCCGTCGGCGGCAAAGCCCACCACCATGCCAGCCTGGGTGCTGCCGGTGACCGCGCACACGACGATGTAGTCGAATTTGAACCCCAGGTCGGCTTCCTGACGGCGTACTTCTTCGGCGAATCCTACGTAGCCCAGCCCGCCCAATTCGTGGTCGGACGCGCCGGCGGGGATGGCATAGGGCTTGCCACCGCGCTTCCTCACGTCTTCCAGCGCCTCTTCCCAGCTGCGCCGGAAACCGATGTCGAAACCCTGGTCAACCAGCCGCACGTCGGCGCCCATCAGGCGGCTCATCATGATGTTGCCGACCCGGTCATAGACCGCGTCGGAATAGTCCACCCAGTTTTCCTGGACCAGCACGCAGGCCAGCCCCAGCTTGGCGGCGACGGCGGCCACCATGCGGGTGTGGTTCGACTGGATACCGCCGATCGTCACCAGCGTGTCGCAGCCTTGCTCGAGCGCCTGCGGGATCAGGTATTCCAGTTTGCGCAGCTTGTTGCCGCCGAAGGCCAGGCCGCTGTTGCAGTCTTCGCGCTTGGCGTAGATCTCGACCTTGCCGCCCAGGTGCGCGGACAGGCGGTCGAGCTTTTCGATGGGGGTGTCGCCGAAGGTCAGGCGATGTCGGGGGAATCGTTGCAGATCCATGCGGGCTCCTGAAAGGAAAGGTCCAGCCGGCCGGGGGGGGCGCGGATGGAGAAATCATAGGAATCGCGCAGATCTGCGGTCAATTGCGTTATTTATTTGTTTTCCGTGTTTAAAGTTATTAATTCGCGTTGCTGGGAATGGGATATTTCGAATATAAAAACATCAACGAAATTAAATTTTCAGGGACGTATCAAATGACCGCCACGCCGGGCCGGGACCGCATCGACCGCCACATCCTGCGCGTGCTCCAGGACGACGCCCAGATCACGAACCTGGACTTGAGCGCACGCGTCCACCTGAGCCCGGCCGCCTGCCTGCGACGGGTGGAAAAGCTGAAGGCGGAAGGCGTTATCAAGAAGACAGTCGCGCTGCTGGAACCGGCTGAGGTCGACATGGCCACGCTGGTCATCGTCGGCGTGGTGCTGGACCGTTCCACGCCCGAGTCGTTCACCGATTTCGAGGAAGCGGCGCGCGGCATCAGCGGCTGCCTGGAGTGCCATCTGGTGGCGGGCGAGTTCGACTACTTCCTGATGCTGCGCATACGTGATCTGGAACGCTTCAACAAGCTGCATGCGGGCGAGATCATCAAGCTGCCGGGCGTACGCCAGATCCGCACATTTTTCGTGTTGAAAGAGATCCTGTCCACGACCGCGCTGCCGGTATGACGCGGCTATCGCGCAACACTCTGGTTTGGGTTGCCCGAAAATGACGCGCTGCGGCATTTTCGATTGACGGAATTTGATGGCGCGTAGACGGCTGGATTGCAGGCGTTGGACGGACATTCCAAAGCCGCATGCAGGTATTCCGCGCGGGCTTTTGCGTCACGCAAATGCAAGAAGACGCCCATAAACTCAAAGGGTTATACTTTCAACCATACGGCTATCAAGGCTTGTACGCGCCTTCTGCCCCTGCGATCCGCTTAACGGGAAGCCCGTGCTGCGGAAGGTTTTCCTGCATCGTGTCGAGTGAAGCACTCGTAAAGGTGAAGCGATATGTCTTCGGAAATAGAATCTCTATCCACGTCTTATCTCTTTGGGGGTAACGCCCCTTATGTTGAGGAGCTTTACGAAGCCTACCTCGACAATCCCGGTTCGGTACCTGATAACTGGCGCGAGTATTTCGACCAGTTGCAGCACGCTCCCGCCACCGACGGCCAGGAATCCACTCGTGACCAGGCCCACGCTCCCATCGTCGAATCGTTTGCCCAGCGCGCCAAGGCCAATGCCTTCGTGCAACGCTCGGCCGAACCCGACCTGAGCGTCGCCAGCAAGCAGGTGTCGGTGCAGTCGCTGATCGCCGCCTACCGCTCGCTGGGTTCGCGCTGGGCCGACCTGGATCCGCTCAAGCGCCAGGAACGTCCCCCGATTCCGGAACTCGATCCCGCCTTCTATGGCCTGACCGAAGCCGACCTGGACCAGACCTACTCGGCCACCAACACCTACTTCACGACCGCCAGCACGATGACGCTGCGCGACATCCTGAAGGCGCTGCGCGACACGTATTGCCGCAGCATCGGTGCAGAATTCACGCACATCTCCGACCCCGCCGCCAAGCGCTGGATCCAGGAACGCCTGGAAACCACCTTGGGCGCGCCCGCCTATTCGGCCGAAGAAAAGCGCCACATCCTGCAGCAGCTGACCGAGTCCGAAGGGCTCGAACGCTTCCTGCACACCAAGTACGTCGGCCAGAAGCGTTTCTCGCTGGAAGGCGGCGAAAGCTTCATCGCCTCGATGGACGAAGTGGTGAACCACGCCGGTGAAAACGGCGTCCAGGAAATCGTGGTCGGCATGGCCCACCGCGGCCGCCTGAACCTGCTCGTGAACATCATGGGCAAGATGCCCGGCGACTTGTTCGCCGAGTTCGAAGGCAAGCACGCTGAAGGCCTGACCGACGGCGACGTGAAGTACCACAACGGTTTCTCCAGCGACCTGTCCACCCGTGGCGGTCCGGTCCACCTGTCGTTGGCGTTCAACCCGTCCCACCTGGAAATCGTCAACCCCGTGGTCGAAGGCAGCGTGCGCGCTCGCCAGGAACGCCGCGGCGACGCTGAAGGCAAGCAAGTGCTGCCGGTGCTGGTGCACGGCGACGCGGCTTTCGCCGGCCAGGGCGTGGTCATGGAAACGCTGAACTTGGCGCAAACCCGCGGCTACGGCACGGGCGGCACGCTGCACATCGTCATCAACAACCAGATCGGCTTCACGACGTCCGACCCGCGCGACTCGCGTTCGACGCTGTATTGCACCGACGTCGTCAAGATGATCGAAGCCCCGGTGTTCCACGTCAACGGCGACGATCCCGAAGCCGTGGTGTTCGTCACCAAGCTGGCGCTGGACTACCGCCTGCAGTTCCGTCACGACATCGTCGTGGACATCGTCTGCTTCCGCAAGCTGGGCCACAACGAGCAAGACACCCCGTCGCTGACGCAGCCCCTGATGTACAAGCGCATCGGCCATCACCCCGGCACGCGCAAGCTGTACGCCGACAAGCTGACCACGCAAGGCGTGCTGGCCGAAGGCGAAGCCGATCAGCTCGTCAAGGACTACCGTCAACTGATGGAAGACGGCCAGCGCACCATCGAACCGGTGCTGACCGACTACAAGAGCAAGTACGCGATCGACTGGTCGCCGTTCCTGGGCGCCAAGTGGACCGACCAGGCCGACACGGCCGTGCCGCTGGCTGAACTCAAGCGCATCGGCGAACGCGTCACGACGGTTCCGGAAGGCTTCACGGTGCACCCGCTGGTGGCCAAGCTGCTGAACGACCGCCGCACGATGGCCAAGGGCGAGATGAACCTGGACTGGGGCATGGGCGAACACCTCGCCTTCGCGACCCTGGTGTCCTCGGGCTACGCCATCCGCATCACCGGCCAGGATTCGGGCCGCGGCACGTTCACGCACCGCCACGCCGTGCTGCACGACCAGAACCGCGAACGCTGGAACGACGGTACCTACATTCCGCTGCAGAACGTGTCGGAAGGCCAGGCTCCGTTTACCGTCATCGACTCCGTGCTGTCCGAAGAGGCGGTGCTGGGCTTTGAATACGGTTACTCCAGCGCTGAACCGAACACGCTGACCATCTGGGAAGGCCAGTTCGGCGACTTCGTCAACGGCGCCCAGGTCGTGATCGACCAGTTCATCAGCTCCGGCGAAGCCAAGTGGGGTCGCCAGTCGGGCCTGACGCTGATGCTGCCGCACGGCTACGAAGGCCAAGGCCCCGAGCACTCCTCGGGCCGCATCGAGCGCTTCCTGCAACTGTGCGCCGACAACAACATGCAAGTGGTCCAGCCGACCTCTGCCTCGCAGATCTTCCACGTTCTGCGCCGCCAGATGATCCGTCCGTTCCGCAAGCCGCTGGTGCTGTTCACGCCGAAGTCGCTGCTGCGCAACAAGGACGCGGGCTCCCCGCTGACCGATCTGGCCGGTGGCAGCTTCCACCCCGTGATCGGCGAAGTGGACGACACGATCGACGCCGGCAAGGTCAAGCGCGTGCTGGCTTGCTCGGGCAAGGTGTACTACGACCTGGTCAATGCCCGCCGCGAGCGTGGCGCCGACAACGTCGCGATCATCCGTGTCGAGCAGCTGTACCCGTTTGCGCATAAGTCGTTCGAAACGGAACTGCGCAAGTACCCGAAGGCAACCGAAGTGATCTGGGTTCAGGACGAACCGCAGAACCAAGGCGCCTGGTTCTACGTTCAGCATCACGTGTACGAGAACATGGTCGAAGGCCAAAAGCTGGGCTACGCTGGTCGTGCCGCGTCGGCATCGCCGGCCGTGGGCTACCTGGCCAAGCACCAGGAGCAGCAGAAGGCCCTGATCGAAACGGCTTTCGCGCCCAAGTTCAAGGTCATGTTGACGAAGTAATCCCGACTTGATGCACGCGCCGCGGGCGGCAAGCGTTCAGGAACCCCGTTTCGAACCTTGCCGCGCCGCGTGACCAGAACACAACTTTACGGAATAAACAAAATGGCTATCACCGACGTCGTCGTCCCCCAACTTTCCGAATCCGTCTCCGAAGCGACCCTGCTGACCTGGAAGAAGCAGCCGGGCGCTGCCGTTGAAGCGGATGAAATCCTGATCGAAGTCGAAACCGACAAGGTCGTGCTGGAAGTGCCGGCTCCCGCCTCGGGCGTGCTGGCTGAAATCGTCAAGGGCGATGGCAGCACCGTGACCTCGGGCGAAGTGCTGGCCCGCATCGACACCGCCGG
>NZ_JABBJN010000067.1 GCF_012928505.1 Achromobacter sp. Bel
ACGCTCTTCCGATCTCCCCGGGTTCCGGCCCGGCCGCGGCCCGCCGGGCCAGCGACGCCCACGCGTCACTGGAAGTGGTGGCGCCCGGCCTGCAAGCGGTCTTCCAGGACCTGGGCCGGCCCGGGCAGGCACGCCAGGGCGTAGCGGCCTCAGGCGCGATGGACCGGGGCGCGTTGCGCGCCGCCAACCGGCTGGTCGGCAACACGCCAGGCCAGGCCTGCATCGAAATCGTGTACGGCGGCTTCCAGGTTCGCGCGCACGGCGCCTCTGTCGTGGCCGTGACCGGCGCGCGAGGGGAGCTTGCGCTGCGCGACGCCTCGGGGGCCAGCTGGACCGTTGCCAGCCATGAGGCCATTGCCTTGAACGATGGCGACACGCTGACGCTGGGCCAGCCCGTGGCGGGGATCCGCTATTACCTGGCCGTGCGCGGCGGCTTCGAGGTGGCGCCCGTGCTGGGCAGCCGCTCGACCGATACGCTTGCGCGCGTCGGGCCGGACGCGCTGGCTGCAGGCGACCGCATTGGGATCTTGCCGGCGGCGCAGGGTGCCATCGTCGGGGCGCCGGAATTGCCGGCGGCCGATCTGCCCGCGCAGGACACCGAAGTCGTGTTGGACGTGGTGCTCGGGCCCCGCACCGATTGGTGCGACGCCGACGCGGTCGCGTTGCTGTCCAGCCAGCCCTGGACCGTCACGCCGCAGTCCAACCGCGTGGGCATCCGCTTGAACGGCGAACGGCCGCTGCAGCGCGCCAACCACGCCGAACTGCCCAGCGAGGGCACGCGTAAAGGATCGATCCAGGTACCGGCCAGCGGCCAGCCCGTGCTGTTCCTGGCCGACCACCCGCTGACGGGCGGCTACCCGGTGATTGGTTCCGTGGCGCCTTGGCACCTGGACCGCGCGGCCCAGATCCCCATCGGCGCGCGTGTGCGCTTCAATCCCATTTCTGAATTCGTCCCGGTCGACGTCCCCGCCGCCCCGGTCGCAACGCCATAACTTGAATATGCCAGCCATGAAGAAAGTCCTGATCGCCAACCGCGGCGAAATCGCGGTGCGCATCATCCGCGCCTGCGCCGACTACGGCGTGAAGTCCGTGGCGGTTTACGCCGACGCGGATTTCGACGCGCTGCACACGCGCATGGCCGATGAAGCGTTTGGCCTGGAGGGAGATCGCCCGGCCGACACTTACCTCAACATCGAAAAGCTGCTGGCCGTGGCGCGCCGCTGCGGCGCCGACGCCGTGCATCCCGGCTACGGATTCCTGTCCGAAAGCGCAGTGTTCGCGCGCGCGGTGATCGACGCCGGCCTGAGCTGGATCGGCCCGTCGCCGGAAACCATCGAACGCCTGGGCGACAAAGTCCAGGCCCGCAAGATCGCATTGGCCGTCGGTGCGCCGCTGGTGGCTGGCACGCCCGGCCCGGTCAACGGCGCCGAAGAGGTCTTGGCGTTTGCGCGCGAACACGGTCTGCCCATCGCCATCAAGGCGGCGTTCGGCGGCGGCGGCCGCGGCTTGAAGGTCGTGTGGCGCATGGACGACGTGGCCGATCTGTACGAGTCGGCCGTGCGCGAAGCGGTCACGGCCTTCGGGCGCGGCGAGTGCTATGTGGAACAGTTCCTGGATCATCCGCGCCATGTCGAAGCGCAGGTGCTGGCGGACAAACATGGCAAGGTGGTTGTGCTGGGAACGCGGGATTGCTCGCTGCAACGCCGCAACCAGAAGCTTGTGGAAGAGGCGCCCGCGCCGTTCCTGAGCGACGAGCAGCGCCAGCGCATCCATGCCTCGGCGCGGGACATCTGCGCCCATGCCGGCTACGTCGGCGCGGGCACGGTCGAATTCCTGTTGAGCGCGTCGGGGGCGATCTCGTTCCTGGAGGTCAACACCCGCTTGCAGGTGGAGCATCCCGTCACCGAAGAAACCTGCGGCCTGGACCTGGTGGTCGAGCAATTGCGCATCGCCGACGGCCTGCCGCTGGCGATCGACGCGGCGCCTCTGCCGCGCGGCCACGCCATCGAATTCCGCATCAACGCCGAAGACGTGGGCCGCGGCTTCCTGCCGTCGCCGGGCCGGATCGCGACCTTCGCCGCGCCGTCGGGTCCGGGCGTGCGCGTGGACAGCGGCGTGCAATCCGGTTCCACCATTCCGGGCACGTTCGATTCCTTGTTGGCCAAGCTGATCGTCACCGGCGCCACCCGCGAACAGGCGATCGCGCGGGCCCGCCGCGCGCTGGCCGAATTCCGCATCGAAGGCGTGGCCTCGGTGCTGCCGTTCCACCGGGCCGTGCTGGACCATGCCGATTTCATCGGCGACGGTGAAGGCTTCAAGGTCCACACCCGCTGGATCGAGACCGACTTCGCCAATGACCTGGAAGCGGCCGTGCGCCCGGCGCCCTCGGGCGACGTTTACCTGCATCGCACCGCGGTCGAGATCGATGGCCGGCGCGTGTCGTTGGGCCTGCCCGCCGAATTGCTGCGCGGCCTGCAATCCGCGGGGGCGGCGGCGGGGGGCGATGCCGCCGGCGCGGCTGGCGCATTGGCGCCGGCCAGCGCGCAAAGCGTGGCGGCGCCCATTGCCGGCACCCTGCAGTCCTGGAACGCGGAAGACGGCGCGACCGTCAAGCAGGGTGAATTGATCGCCACGATGGAAGCCATGAAGATGGAAATGCAGGTGCTGGCGCATCGGGACGGCGTGCTCAGGCACCAGGCGGCCGCAGGCAAGGCGGTCACGGCCGGCGCCGAGATCGGCCGCATCGACTAAAGGGCCTGTGCAAGGCGCCGTTCAACGTCGCCCGGCGGCAGGCCTGCGCCGGGCGGTCAGCCGCCCAGCGCGGCACGCACGCGCTTGATGTCCTGGTCCATCTGGATCCGCATCTCTTTCAACAGCGCACGGGCGTTCTCGGACAACGGCGTGCCTGACCGGAACACCAGCAGGCTGGTGAAACTGATGTCCAGCGCCAAGGGCTTGATGACCAGGCCCCGGGCCAGATAATCCAGCGCCATGATAGGGTGCACCATCCCGATGCCCACCCCATGCAACGCGAATTCGCACACGGAATTCGAATAGGGCGTTTCCAGGATGGGGTGCAGCGCCAGCCCGTCGTCGTTCAGCGCGCCCTCCAGTCGCCGCCGGCTGGCATCTTCCGGGTTCAGTGCAATGAACGTGTGTTCGGTCAGGTCGCGCAATGCGATCGCGGGCTTGCTGGCCAGGGCGTGGCGGCTGTGCATTGCGATCACGCCGGGGATGCGCAGGAACTCCGAGTGCTCCAGGCCGGCCACCGACAACTCGTCGGCCATCAGGCCGAAATCCAGCTGGCCCGCCGCCACCTGCTGCAACACCTCCCGCGAACTCATGATCTGGAACGACAGCTGGATGCGCCGCGTTTCCAGGCCGAAGGCCGCGATCGCGCGCGGCATGAACCCGGTGCCCAGGGCTGGCAGCGATCCGATGGCCAATCGCCCCACACCATAGGATTTCAGGCTGCGGATGCGGTGTTCGATCAGTTCGAAGCCGGCAAAGCAGCGATCCACTTCTTCCATCAGCGCCTGGGCCTCCTGGGTCGGCACCAGCCGGCCGCGCAGCCGCTCGAACAGGCGCAATTCCGATGACGTTTCCAGCTTGCGGATCGCCTGGCTGACGGCGGGTTGGGAAACGCCCAGCAAGGTGGCCGCCTTGCTGGTGGTGCCGGCCTGCATGACGGCCCGGAAGACCTGGATCTCTCGCATGTCCATCTATAAGTCCTGCTTATTGACTAAGTTTTTTCGATTGTTGAAGCAATGAGGTAAAGCGCAGAAACTGGCGTTGTCCTGATTCCCTCTAAGCACAACGAATAGATTAGATGAAACCTATCAATCAGACTAATAGAGATTTTGCCAGCCTGTCGCCGTCGGTGCAGCGCGGTTCCACCGTGGTATTTGATTCGCTGGCCGACTTCGTCAACCGCAAGCACCGCCAACCGGACGGCTTCAGCTACGGCGTGACCGGCACGCCCACGGCGCGCCTGCTGGAAGACCGTATCGCCGCGCTGGAAGGTGGGCGGCATTGCGTCATCACGCCGTCTGGCGCGGCGGCGCTGATGACGGTGGTGATGGGCTTTGTGCGGGGCGGCGACCACCTGCTGATGTCGGCCGCCAGCTATGGCGCCCTGAAGACGTTCGGCGAGAAATGGCTGGCGCGGATGGGCGTCGCGGTGGAACTGTACGACCCGTCCATCGGCGCCGGCATCGAAGCGCTGATCCGGCCGGGCACGCGGATGATCTGCATTGAAGCGCCAGGCACCGTCACCATGGAAATGTCCGACGTTCCGGCAATCGCCGACGCCGCGCGCCGCCATGGCGTGTTGACCATGATGGACAACACCTGGGCCAGCCCGTTGGGTTTTAAGCCGCTGGCGCATGGCGTGGACTTCAGCGTGGAGGCCGCCACCAAATTCTTCAGCGGCCATTCGGATGTGCTGATGGGCGCCATCAGCATGAACGACCCGGAACACTATGCCGTGCTGCGCGAAACGCAGAGCATCCTGGGGCAGCAGGTCAGCCCGGACGATTGCTTCCTGGTCCTGCGCGGGCTGGAAACGCTTGGCCTGCGGCTGCGCGCGCAAAGCGACGCCACGCTGCGGGTGGCCGAGTGGCTGCAGGCCCAACCACAAGTCGAACGCCTGCTGTATCCGCCGCTTGCGTCCGATCCGGGGCACGCGCGGTGGAAGCGCGATTTCACGACGAACAGCTGCCTGTTCTCGATGGTGCTGGCGCCGGCGCCCGAATCCGCCTTCAGCGGCTTCTTCGATTCGCTGCGGCATTTCGCCATCGGGGCCAGCTGGGGCGGCGTGCACAGCCTGGTGGCGTACTACCCGGCGGCGCTGCAGGCGGACCGCGCTTATCCGGCAACGGACCGCGCCGTGGTCCGCGTGTCGGTCGGTCTGGAAGACGTGGACGTCCTGAAGGACGATCTGCGCGCCGGATTGGCCGCCTATCAACAGTCCCGATAGTCCATTGAACGCCGGCCGCGCGCGTCGTGCGCAGACGGCCGGCAAGACGCGCCAAAAAAATCCAAAGGCGCGCTGCCAACCGCAAGGGGAATTGCCGTGATCCGCTTTAAACACACTTACCGTTCCATTGTCCTGGCCGCGGCGGTTTGCGCGCCGCCGCTGTTGCTTGCCCAAACCGCCGCCCCGGCGCCTGCCGAAGGGGCGTCGCCGGTGGCGGCCGCCGTCGCGCAGACGAACAGCCCCACCGTCGACCAGATCCGCGCCCGCGGCTACGTCATCTGCGGCTCGGGCCACGGCACCACCGGCTTCTCGGCGCCAGACAAGGACGGCAATTGGAAAGGCCTGGACGTGGACACGTGCCGCGCCATCGCTATCGCCGTGCTGGGCGACGCGTCCAAGGCGCGCTTCGTGCCGCTGACCGGCCAGCAGCGCCTGACCGCGTTGCAGACCGGCCAGATCGATGTGTTGCCGCGCACGACCTCGTGGACCTTAAGGCGCGATGCCAACGGGATCAACTTCACCTATCCCAACTATTACGAATTTGACGCCTTCATGGTGCGTAAAGACCTGGGCATCACCCAGACCAAGGACATGGGCGGGGCGACCATTTGCGTGCAGACGGGTTCCACGAACGAAGTGACCGTGGCCGACTTGTCGCGCAAGTTCAAATTGGGCTTGAAGACGGTGCTGTTCGACAACGTGGCCGCATCGCGGCAAGCGTTCTTTTCCGGGCGCTGCGACGGCTTGATCACCGACGCGTCGGCGCTGGCCGCGGTGCGCGCCACGCAGGCCCAGAATCCGGACGACTACGTGATCTTTCCGGCCAGCGGCCACAGCGAAGCGCTGACGCCGTCGGTGCGCCATGGCGACGACCGCTGGTTCGATATCGTCAAGTGGGTGATCCAGGTGCCCATTGCGGCCGAAGACATGGGCATCACGCAGGCGAACGTGGACGACATGCTGAAATCCGGCGACCCGCGCATTGCCCGGTTCCTGGGGGTGGAACCCGGCAACGGCAAGGCGCTGGGGCTGGATGAGCGCTGGGCCTACAACATCGTCAAGCAGTTGGGCAACTATGGCGAGATCTTCGAACGCAACGTCGGCAAGGACAGCCCGATGAAGCTCGAACGCGGCCTGAACCGCCTGTACCGCGACGGCGGCCTGATGTACCCCTACGTCTTCAACTGAGGCGGCCGCGAGGCTGACCAAGAGGCACATCATGTTGAAGCGACTTTGGTTTGACGGCCGGGCCCGGGCCGTCCTGATGCAGGTGCTGATCGCCTGCGGGTTCCTGGGGAGCGTGGGCTGGCTGGCGTGGAACGCGCGCGTCAACTTGACGCAACGCGGCATCGCCGTGGGCTTCGATTACCTGGGGGATGCCGCCCGGTTCCCCGTGTCGGAAAGCCTGCTGGCCTACCAGCCCACCGACAGCTACGGCCACGCTTTCGTGGTGGGCTTGGTGAACACCCTGTATATATCGGTGCTGGTGATCGCGGCGTCCACGCTGCTGGGTTTCGGCCTGGCGCTGGCCCGGCGGAGCAGGCATCCATTGGTAAGCGGCATCGGCACGGTGTACCTGGAGGCGGTGCGCAACACGCCGTTGGTCGTGCAATTGCTGTTCTGGTATAGCCTCGTCACGATCAATCTGCCGCCTGCCCGGCAGGCCCTGCAACCGTTGCCGGGCGTGTTCCTGTCCATCCGCGGCCTGTTCTTTCCCAGCGTGTCGCTGCAAGGCGATACGCAAGCATTGGGGTGGGCGGGCGCGGTGGCGGCGGCAGTGCTGCTGGCCGCGTGGTGGCGGGCACGGCGGCGGGCAACCGGCGGGGTGCCCTGGCGCACGCTGGGCATGGCCGCCGCGCTGGTTGTGGTCTTGGCGGGCGCCGCGTGGGGCGGGGTCGCGGTGCACACGGATACCCCGGTGTTGCGCGGGCTGAACTTCGTGGGGGGCACGGCGTTCACGCCTGAGTTCACCGCCTTGCTGGTGGGGCTGACGATCTACTCGGCCGCTTTCTCGGGCGAGATCATCCGGGGCGGCATCGACGCCGTGCCTGCCGGCCAGTGGGAGGCCGCGCATTCGCTGGGGCTGCGGCCGGGCGCGACGTTGCGCCGGGTTGTCGTGCCGCAGGCGTTACGCGTGATCATCCCGCCCATGACCAGCCAATACCTGTCCATCATCAAGAACACCACGCTGGCGTTGGCGGTGGGCTATCCCGACCTGTCGTTTGTCATCACGACCACCATCAACCAGACCGGCCAGGCGATCGAGGGCGTGGCCGTGCTGATGGCCGTGTACCTGAGCATCAGCCTGAGCGTGTCGCTGTTCATGAACCTGTACAACCGCCGAATCCTGAGGACGGAACGCGCATGAGCCTGTCCATTCCTTCCGTGGCGCCGCAGCCCGCGCTGCGCCCGCCGCGCGACCGCCGCGACACCGTCTGGCACCGCCTGTTCGGCACGTTGTTCAGCGCTGTCGCCACCATCGCCGCGCTGGGGCTTGCCCTGAGCGCCGCCGGGCATTTGCTGAACTGGGCCGTGATCGACGCGGTGTGGCCCGGGGCCGCGGGCGATGTCTGCCGCAAGGCGGACGGCGCGTGCTGGGCGTTCCTGGCCGAAAAGATGCGTCAGATCCTGTTCGGCATCTATCCGCCCGGCGAGCAATGGCGACCCACCGCGGTCTGCGTGTTCGTCCTGGCGATGACCGTGTATTCGCTCAGCCCCAGGCATTGGCGCCCCGGCACGGCGGTCGCCTGGATCGCCGGCATGGCGGCTTGCCTGCTGCTGATGCAGGGCGGCGCGCTGGGACTGGCGCGGGTGCCTACCTCATCCTGGGGCGGCCTGCCCGTGACGCTGCTGCTGGCGGTGTGTTCGTTGGGCGCCGGCTTGCCGCTGGGAGTGCTGCTGGCCTTGAGCCGCCGCGGCAGCCTGCCGATCGCGCGGGTCATTTGCGTGGGCGTCATTGAACTGATTCGGGGGTTGCCGCTGGTCAGCCTGCTGTTCATGGCCTCCATCGTGCTGCCCATCATGCTGCCGGCCGGCACGACCATCGACAGCCTGTTGCGCGCCGGCATTGCGTTGACGGTGTTTTCGGCGGCCTACCTGGCGGAAGTAGTCCGGGGCGGCTTGCAGGCCATTCCAGCCGGGCAGGCCGAGGCGTCGCGTGCGCTGGGGCTGTCGTGGTGGCAGATGACCCGGCTGGTCGTGTTGCCGCAGGCCTTGCGCAAGGTGATCGCGCCGCTGACCAATACGGCCATCGTCATGATCAAAAACACCAGCCTGGTGCTGATTGTGGGCCTGTTCGATCTGTTGAGCTCGGGCCGCGCCGCACTGACGGATCCCGCCTGGCCCACGCCCTACGTCGAAACCTATCTCTTCATTGCATCCCTCTATTTCTGCATCTGTTTCGGCCTGTCGCGGTATTCGATGTGGCTTGAGCGCCGTTATAAAAAAGGAGACCTCCGATGAGCACGCCCTCCAGCGCGACGACGCCCGCGATCTCGATCACGGGCATGAACAAATGGTACGGCGATTTCCACGTCCTGCAGGACATCGACTTGCAGGTCAGGGCAGGGGAACGGCTGGTCATCTGCGGCCCATCCGGGTCGGGAAAGTCCACCATGATCCGTTGCATCAACCGCCTGGAGCGGCACCAACAGGGCACGATCGTGGTCAACGGGGTGGAACTCACCGACGACCTGCGAGCGGTGGACGGCGTGCGCACGGACGCCGGCATGGTGTTCCAGCACTTCAATCTGTTCCCGCACCTGACGGTGCTTGAAAATTGCATCCTGGCGCCGTTGCAGGTGCGGCGCATGCCGCGCGCCCAGGCGGTTGAACTGGCGATGCGCTACCTGGAACGTGTCCGCATCCCGGACCAGGCGGCGAAGTATCCCGGCCAGCTCTCTGGCGGGCAGCAGCAACGGGTGGCGATTGCCCGGTCCCTGTGCATGCAGCCGCGCATCATGCTGTTCGACGAGCCGACCTCGGCGTTGGACCCGGAAATGGTGAAGGAAGTGCTGGACACCATGACGTCGCTGGCGGACGACGGCATGACCATGCTGTGCGTGACCCATGAAATGGGATTCGCACGCAAAGTGGCGGACCGGGTTGTCTTCATGGATGGGGGGCGGATCATCGAAATCGCTGAACCCGACCGCTTCTTCGACCAGCCTCGGCACGAGCGCACGCGCGCCTTCCTGGAGCAGATATTGCATTGACCCCGGGGGCCGCCGTCGGCGGCCAACCGGCGGCAGGGCCGGCAGGGCCTGGGCCGCGCAGGGCGGTCCGCACTAAACAAAGTCCGGGCTGGTTCGTCAGGTGGATAGATGCAGATTTTCCGCGAACGGGAATTCTGTCCCCCTGGCGCCGCAAGCGCCGCTGTGCTCTGCGAGGTCCCTGACATGAGTTGTTTTGATCGCGAAGGCGCGACGTTCCGCGTCCTGGTCAACGAAGAAGAGCAGTATTCGATCTGGCCCGACTACAAGGCCATTCCGGCGGGTTGGCGGGATACCGGCACCCTGGGCGACAAGGCGGCCTGCCTGGCCTACGTCGAATCGGTGTGGACCGACATGCGTCCCAGTTCGTTGCGCCGCCACATGGAAGCCCAGTCCGCCGGCCAGGCTTGACGATGGCCGCGCCCATCACCCTGCTGTGCCTGCCGTGCGCCGGGGCCAGCGCCACCATGTATCTGCGGTGGCGGCGCTTGCTGCCGGCCTGGGTGCGCGTCGAGCCGGTGGAATTGGCGGGGCGCGGCAGCCGCATCGCCGACCCGTTCAGCGCGGGCTTCCAGGCGGCGGTGGACGATGTCTGCACGCGGATGCGGCCCTGGGTGTCGGGCCGCTATGCGCTGTACGGCCACAGCATGGGCGCCTTGCTGGCGTACGGCGCAGCCAGGCGCCTGCGCACGCTGGGCCTGCCGCCGCCCCAGTTGCTCATCGCCTCGGGCAGCGCCTCGCCGTCGGCCCGCGACAACTCGCGGCTGGCGGGCATGCGCGGACGCGCCGATCTTCTGGATGACCTGCGCCGCCAGGGCGGCACGCCTCAGGCGGTGTTCGACGACGAGGAGCTGCTGGGCTTGACGCTGGCGGTGCTGGAGGCCGATTACGCGCTATGCCTGGACTATCGCCATGACGACGAGGCGCCCTTGGCGTTGCCGGTCCACGTGATGGGCGGCCGGCGCGACGACATCGCGCCCGACCGGCTGCGTGCCTGGCAGGACGTGGCGCAGGAACCCGTCACGCTGGAGTATTTCGACGGCGGACACTTCTTCATCCGCGACAGCGAATCGGCCGTGCTGGGCGCGATCGCGGCGCATCTGGGCCGGCCATCGGCGCCAAGCCAGGGAGTCCGCCATGCAAGCCTTGATGCGGCCTGAGGCGGCGCCTGCGGACATCTCGGTGTGGCGCCTGGCGGTGGGCCGCGTCGCCGCCGAAGACTGGCTTGTGCTGACCTTGTCCGAGCAAGACCGCGCCTGGCGCTTTCGCCGCGAGGCCGACCGCGCCCGCTATGTGGGCGCACGTGCGGGGCTGCGCCGTCTGTTGGCCACGCGTCTGGGGCTGGCGCCCGCCGAGGTGCCACTGCGTGCCGGCAAGCACGGCAAACCGGAGCTTGCGCAGGGCGCTTCCTGCTATTTCAACCTGAGCCATGCCGGCGGCTACGCGCTGGTGGCCCTGTCTGACCGCCGTGAAGTGGGCGTGGACGTGGAATGCGAGCAAGACACGTCCGACCTGGAACCCTTGGCCGACTACGCCTTGCTGGCTGCCGAGCGGACGGGCTGGCGGGATCTGCCGCCGGGCGCCGCCTTCCTGCGGCGCTGGACCGGCAAGGAAGCCGCCTTGAAAGCCTGGGGCGTCGGCGTCGCGCAGCACCTGCTGCAAGTGCAGGTGCAACCGGGCGGGCGGGCCGGGCAGATCGCCGTCGCGGCGTCCTGTGCCGACTGGCCCGCTTGCCAAGCCTGCGAACTGGCGATGCCCGCCGGCTACGTGGCCGCACTGGCCTGGTTGCCCGCCGTCCGTGGTCAAGAGGATCCGGGCGGCGCCATTTTGCCACCGCGCCCCGCGCGCGCCCCAGGAATTCGACCATGAGTACTTTTCTGAGCAAGGCCCCCGGCAACAATCAGCTGCCGGTGCTGTATACGCCCCACACGCCCGGGCAGGCGCTGCTGTCGGCGCCGCCCGACCTGGCGGATGATCTGTCGCGTTCGTTGCGGGACGTGGGTGGCGTGCTGCTGCGCGGTTTCGCGGTGCCGTCAGTCGAGGACTTCCGCGCCTTCGCGGCCGGCTTCGGGCATCCGCTCTTGAGCTACGAATTCGCGTCCACGCCCCGCAGCGCGGTGCAATCCGGCGTCTATACGTCTACGGAATACCCGGCGCACCAGCACATCCCGCTGCACAACGAACAAGCCTACACGCGCGAATGGCCGATGAAGATCTGGTTTCACTGCGTGACGGCGTCGCCCGTCGGCGGCGAAACGCCCATCGCCGACAGCCGCGCCGTCTACCGCGACATGCCGGCCGCCATCCGCGAGCGCTTTGCCGCCGGCCTGATCTACGAGCGCAACTACGGCGAATTCGACGTGCCGTGGCAAAAGGTCTTCAACACCGACGACCGCACGGAAGTGGAGGCGTTCTGCCAGCGCGCCCGCATCCAGTGCGAATGGAAGCCGGACGGCGACTTGCGCACGCGCCAACGCTGCCAAGGCGTGGCCGCCCACCCCTGGACGCACGACATGGTGTGGTTCAACCAGGCGCATCTGTTCCACGTGTCGAACCTGCAGTCCGAGGTGCGCGAGTCGCTGGAAGAGGTGCTGGGCGTCGAGAACATGCCGCGCAATGTGTACTTCGCCGACGGCCAGGCGATCCCGGACGCGATGTTCGACGAGGTGCGGGCCGTGCTGGACGCGCAGACCGTCATGTTCCCGTGGCAATCGGGTGACGTGATGATGCTTGACAACATGCTGGTGGCGCACGCGCGCACGCCGTTCCAGGGACCGCGCAAGGTCGTGGTCGCGATGGCCGAATCCCATAGCAACTTCGCCGACTTCTGACCCCGGCGACCTTCCCACAGGTGTACGCAATGCAAGCCTCAGAGATCTCCGCGACGACGCTCCCCGCCACCATCGTGGCCCGCGTTCGCGACCTGGCGCGCAACCGGCCGGAGGACACGGCGCTGACCGTGGTTGACGCCACCGGCGAACGCCGCTTCACCTACGCCGCGCTGGATGCGCGCGTGCGGGCGTTGGCCGCAGTCCTGGCCGGCGCCTATGCGGTGAACGACCGCGCGCTCTTGCTGATGGACAACAACGAGCACTACGTGACCGGCTTCTTCGCGTGCATGTACGCGGGGTTGATTCCGGTGCCGGTGTTTCCGCCGGAATCCGTTCGGCGCCAGCAACTGGCCCGGGTCGCGACCATCGCCACCGATTGCGCGGCCCGCTGCGTACTGACGACGGCCGACCTGCGCGACGCCATCGCGCCGTTCGAAGACCTGTGGGCGGGCGCCGACATGCTGGCGATCGACGGCGAACTGGCGGTGCCCGGCGCGCATGACGCCGAATTTGAGCCGGATGGCGAACAGATCGCCTTCCTGCAATACACGTCGGGGTCGACTTCCGCGCCCAAGGGCGTGATGGTCAGCCATGCCAATTTGATGGCTAACGAGGCCGCCATCGCGGAGCGCCTGGGCGCCAATCCCGGTGATGTTTGGGTGTCGTGGTTGCCGCTTTACCACGACATGGGGTTGATCGGCGGTCTGCTGCAACCCTTGTACCGCGGCATTCCTTGCGTGCTGATGTCGCCGCGCTACTTCCTGGAACGACCGATGCGCTGGCCCGAAGCCGTCGCGGCCTATGGCGGCACGCATAGCGGCGGGCCGGACTTTTCCTATCGCCTGTGCCTGGAGCGCGCCAAGCCGGAACGCCTGGCGCAACTGGACCTGTCGCGTTGGCGCGTGGCGTTTTCGGGCGCCGAGCCCGTGCGGCACGATACGCTGCGTGATTTTCTGGCTACCTTCGCCCCGGCGCGCCTGGCGACCGGCGCGGTCTATCCTTGCTACGGGCTGGCAGAGGCGACGCTGCTGGTGACGGGCGGGGTCAGCGGCGGGGGGATGACGGCCACCGGCTTCGATCCGGCGTTGCTGGCCGCCGGCCAGGTGTCGCCGGCGCCGCAGGGGGGCAAGCTGGTGGCCTGCGGCACCGTGCCCAGCCATCACGCCGTGCGCATCGTGGATCCGGATTCGCTGGCCGACGCGGGCGATGGCCGCATCGGGGAAATCTGGGTGCATGGGCCCAGCGTCGCGCAAGGGTATTGGAACCGGCCCGACGCCACGGCCGACACGTTTGTGGAACAAGAGGGCAGGCGTTGGCTGCGGACCGGCGACCTCGGCTTCTTTCACGCGGGCCAGTTGCATATCGCAGGCCGGCGCAAAGACCTGATCATCGTGCGCGGGCATAACCTGTATCCGCAAGACATCGAACGCGCGGTGGAAGCCGAGGTCGAAGCTGTGCGCAAGGGCCGGGTGGCCGCGTTTTCGGTACAAGGGCCACAAGGCGAGGGCATCGGGGTAGCCGCCGAGGTCTCGCGCGGCCTGCAAAAACTGGTACCGCCCGAGGCGCTGCGCCACGCTGTGAGCCAGGCGGTCGGCGCCGCCTGCGGCGAACCGGCCAGCGTCGTTGTGTTGCTGAATCCGGGCGGGCTTCCCAAGACCTCAAGCGGGAAACTGCAGCGTTCGGCCTGCCGCGACGGCTGGCGCACGGGCGAGCTTGATGCCTATGCCGTCTTCGAGCACGGACAACGCCGCGACGCGACCGGTACGCCGCCGCCCGTGTCGGCGGCGGGTCTGGACGATGCGGACGCGCAGGCGCTGGCCGCGATCTGGCGCGATGCGCTGGGCGGCAACCTGCCCGACGCGCGGTCGAACTTCTTCGCCAGCGGTGGCAATTCGCTGGCGGCCGTGCAGGTCGCCGCGGCGATCGCTGCCCGCTGGAATATCGCGGCGTCTCCCCGGCTGGTGTTCGACTATCCGGAGCTGGCCGGTTGCGCCGCGCGCATCCGGGAGTTGGCCGCAGTCCCCCAGGCCCGGGAGCCCGGCGGCGCGGCGCCCGAGGGGCCGGTGGCAGCGGTGGCGCGGCGGGATGGTGCGGTGCCGCTGTCTTCGGCCCAATTGCGCCAGTGGTTCCTGTGGCAGCTGGATCGCGGCAGCAATGCCTATCACGTGGGCCGGGCGTTGCGATTGTCGGGACCCTTGGACGGCCCCGGCCTGGGCCAGGCGATACAAGCATTGATCCGCCGGCACGAGGCCCTGCGCATGCGTTTCCGGGTCTTGGAAGATGGCACGCCGGTGCAGCAGCCCATCGACCTGGACGCACCATCCGGCGACGGTGCTGCGCCGCCCTCGGTCGTGCGCCTGCGTGACCTGCGCCAGGGCGATCCGGCGTCGGCCCGCACACAGGCGGACGCGATCGTCCGGCTGGCGTTCGACACGCCGTTCGACCTGGAAGGCGCGCTACCGCTGCGCGTGGAGTTGCTGCGGGTGGATGACGAAGAACACGTCCTGGTCCTGGTGGCGCACCATATCGTGGCCGATGCCGTGTCGATGCGCGTGCTGTTCGAGGAAATCGGCGCGTTGATGGCGGGCCGGACGCTTGCCCCCGTGCCGCTGGCGTTCGCCGATTATGCCGCCTGGCAACGGGCGCAGCTTGAAGCCGGCCGCTGGGATGCGCAACGTGACGATTGGGTCCGGTCGCTGGGTGGCGAACAACCGACCCTTGAGCTGGCGACCGACCGGCCGCGCACGGCGGAAGGCCGCTATCAGGCAGCCCGCTGCGAGGTCGAGATTCCGCCAGATCTGTCGGCGCGGGTGCAGCGGGCGGCACGCAATGCGCAGGGCTCGGCGTTCATGCAATGGCTGGCCGCCTTCCAGGCGGTGCTGTATCGCTATACCGGCCAGACCGATGTGCGGGTGGGCGTGGCGGCGGCCAACCGGCCCTTGCCGGCGCTGGCCCGCACGGTGGGGTTCTTCGTGAATACGCAGGTGCTGCGCGGCCAGGTGCGCGGCCGGATGTCGTTGCGCGAGGTGGCGGCCCAGGCGCGGGAAACCGTGCTGGATGCCCAGGCGCGCCAGGACTATCCGTTCGACGGCGTGGTGGACGCGATCGCGCCTGAGCGCGGCGTGGGCCGCAGCCCGCTGTTCCAGGTGATGATGAACCACTTGCACGACGACGCCGGTTCGCCGTTGGCGCTGCCTGGCGTGGAGGCCACGGCGCTGCCGTTGCCGGAGGGCGCCGCGCAGTTCGAACTGACGCTGGAAACGCGGGAAGGCCGGGATGGCGCGCTGGCGGCCACGTTGATTTATGCCCGTGAGCTGTTCGATGCCGACACCATGCGGGCCTTCTCCAAGGCGCTGGTCAAGGTGCTGCGCCAATTGGTGGATGCGCCTGACGTGGCGTTGGATGCGCTTGACGTCCTGGACGAGGGCGTGCGCGACGCGCTGCTGGCGGCCGGCACCGGCGCCTGGACGCCGCGCGCCTTTACGCCGGTGCACCGCCTGATCGAAGGCCATGCCGCAAAGACGCCGCAAGCGCTGGCACTGATCGCCGGCGCCGACGAACTGAGCTATGCGCAGTTGAACGAACGCGCGAACCGGCTGGCGCATCTGCTGATCGCCCGCGGCGTCGGCGCGGATGTGGCGGTGGGCATCGCGCTGGGCCGGGGCGCGGACATGATCGTGGCGATGCTGGCCGTGCTGAAGGCGGGCGGCGTCTACGTACCGCTGGATCCCGGCTACCCGGCCGCGCGCCTGGCGCACATGATGCAGGACAGCGGGCTTGGACTGGTCTTGTCGCAAACATCGGTGGTGGGCAGGCTGACGCTGCCCCCGGGCATCCGGTGCGTGCTTGTGGACGGCGCTGCGGCAGCCGGCGCCCCAGGCGCCGACCTTGGCCGCCAGCCGGCGCACAATCCGGACCGCGACATCCATCCCGCGCAGTTGGCATATCTGATCTACACGTCGGGCTCGACCGGCTTGCCCAAGGGCGTGGCGGTCTCGCACGGCCCGCTCTCCATGCACATCCAGGCGATCGGTGCGCTGTACGGCATGACGCCCGAGGACCGTGAGCTGCAATTCGCATCCATCAATTTTGACGGCGCGCACGAACGTTGGCTGACGCCGCTGGCGTTCGGCGGCGTCCTGATCCCGCGCGATGACGAACTTTGGTCCGTCGAGCGCAGTTGCGCCGAAATCGTGCGCCTTGGCGTGACGATCGCGTGCTTCACGCCCAGTTATCTGCACCAGTTGGCGGAGGCCCAGGGTGACGCGGCCGCCGCGTTGCCGATCCGGTCCTATACGGTCGGCGGCGAAGCCACGTCGCGCACCACGTTGGCCCTGATCCAGAACACGCTCCGGCCGCCCCGCGTGATCAACGGCTACGGACCGACCGAAACCGTCATTACGCCGTTGATCGCCAAGGCATATCCAGACACCCCCAATGAGGCGGCCTACATGCCTATCGGCCAACCGGTGGGCGACCGTCGCGCCTATGTGCTGGACGCCGACCTGAACCTGCTGCCGCCGGGCGCGGCGGGCGAACTCTATCTGGGCGGCGACGGCTTGGCGCGCGGCTATCTGAACCGCGCGGACCTGACCGCGGAACGCTTCGTGGCCGATCCTTTCCTGGGCGGCGGCGCACGCATGTACCGCAGCGGCGACCTGGCGCGCTGGGGCAAGCACGGCCAGATCGAGTACCTGGGCCGGGTGGACCATCAGGTGAAGATCCGCGGCTACCGGATCGAACTGGGCGAAGTCGAGACGCAGTTGCTGGCCCAGCCTGGCGTGGGACAGGCGGTCGCCGTGGCGACGGGCGGCCATGCTGGAGCGGCCCGGCGCCTGTTGGCGTATGTGGCGCCGGCTGCCGGAACCACCGTGGACGCCGATGCGTTGCGGACGTCGCTTGCGCGCGTGCTGCCGGACTACATGGTGCCCGCGCGCGTGTTGGTGCTGCCGACGCTGCCACTGAATGCGGCGGGCAAGGTCGACCGCCATGCGCTGCCCGAAGAACCCGCGCGGGAAGGCGCGTCCTTCGCCGCGCCCCGGCCGGGACTGGAAACCGCGCTGGCGGCCATCTGGGCCAAGGCGCTGGGGGTGAAGGCAGTCGGGCGGGACGACAATTTTTTCGAACTGGGCGGCGACTCCATCCTGACGTTGAAAGTGGTGGCGCTGGCGCGGCAGGCAGGGTTGATCCTTAGCCCCAAGCAATTACTGCAACAGCAGACGCTGGCCGCCCTGGCGCCCGGCGTCTTGCTGGCGGACGACACGGCGGACGCCGCGGCGCCGGCCGAACCCGCCACCGGCGCCGCGCGCCTGGCGCCCGAGCGCTTGGCCCAATTGCCGGTTCCCGTGGAAGACATCGAAGACGCGTATCCCTTGAGCCCGATGCAACACGGCATGCTGCTGCACACGTTGCGCAATCCGAATTCCGGCATCTACGTGATGCAGGACAGGTACCGCGTTGACGGCGAACTGGACGAGGATGCCTTCGAATGGGCCTGGCGGCGCGTGCTGGAAAACCATCCGGCGCTGCGCGCGACCTTCCACTGGCAGTGGACGCATGACCCGGTGCAGGTCATTCGGCGCACCGTGGCGCTGCCGGTGCAGCGCCTGGACCTGCGCGAATTGGGCCAGGAGGCCGCCGTGGCGCACTACGAGTCACTGCTGAACGAGGAGCTGCGGACGGGGCTGCCGTTGGACCAGGCGCCCTTGCTGCGGCTGCGCGTGGCCCGCGTGGCCGAGCGTGAGTACCGGTGGGCGTTGAGCTTTCACCACATGTTGATGGACGCTTGGTGCCTGTCGCTGCTGCTGACGGACTTCTTTGACAATTACGACGCGCGCCGCGCCGGCCAGGGGCCCGTGCGCACGCCCAGCCGCCCGCATCGCGATTTCATCGATTGGCTGCAAGGTCGCGACATCGATGCCGCCCGCCACTATTGGCGCGACGCGCTGGCGGGCTTCGGCGCCGTGACGCCGCTGCCGGGGCTGCGCACGGAGACGGTGGGCGAAGTGTCGTCGATGGTCGACCTGACCAGCACGCTGAGCGAGTCCCAGACCACGCAGCTGCAACGCGTCGCGCAGCAATGCCGGGTCACGCCCAATACCGTGATCCAGGCGGCCTGGGCGCTGACACTGGCGCGCCATGCCGGCCAGGACGAGGTGCTTTACGGCGTCACGGTGGCCGGGCGGCCGACCGATATGGCGCAGGCGCAGCAGACGATCGGCATTTTCATCAACACCATTCCGATGCGCGTGCGCCTGCCGGCGGGCGGATCGTTGCCGGCGGCGCAATGGATGCGCACGCTGCTGGACCAGAACGCCGACATGCGCGCCCACGAGCATTTGTCGCTAGCCGACGTGCAGGGCTTTAGCGACGTGGCGCCGGGCCAACCCCTTTTCGACAGCCTGGTGGTGTTCGAAAACGCGCCGATCGCCGGGTCGGTTTTCGACAGAGCGGGGCGCATGGGGCTGAGTTCGTTGGGAATGCGTACGCATACCAACTACCCGTTGACCGTGGTGCTGTTGCCGGGGCCGCGCCTGGCGCTGCAGCTTACCTACGATACCCGCCGTCTGGATGCGCAAGCCGTGGCGGGCATGCTGGCCACGTTCCGCGCCAACGTCGAAGCGCTGATCGCGACACCCGACGCGCCCGTGGCCTCCTTGATGGCGCCGCCGCCGGCCGAGCGGGACCGCTTGCTGGCTGCCGGCCGGGGCCGACAGGCGGATTATTGCTTCGACGCCGGCTATGTGCGGCTGTTTGAGGCCCAGGCCGCCCGGCGCAACGGGATCGCCGTGCGTTGCGGCCAGGACGCCGTGACCTATCCCGAACTGAACCGGCGTGCCAATCGTATCGGCCAGGCCTTGATCGAACGCGGCGTGGGCGCCGACGATGTGGTGGCCGTGTATTGCGAGCGGGGCGTGGATTTCATCGCGTCGGCGCTGGGCGCGTTCAAGGCCGGCGCGGCCTATCTTGGGCTGGACGTGCGCTTGCCGCCGCAACGCGTGGCGTCCATCCTCAGCCAGAGCGGCGCCAAGGTGGTGCTGGTCGGCACGGCCGAAGCGCCGCTGCTGGACGCGGCGCTGGCGCTTGTGCGGAACGCTCCGCGCGTGCTGTGGGCCGAAGAGGCGCTGGCCGGGCCGGCGCGCGGCCGCGGGCAGGAGCCGGGCAACCCCGGACGCCATGCGCACCCGGACCAGGCGGCCTACCTGATCTTCACGTCCGGCTCCACGGGCGAGCCCAAGGGGGTGGTGGTCACGCACCGGGGCATGCTGAACAACCAGTTGAGCAAAGTGCCCGCGTTGGGGCTGGACGAGCATGCCGTCATCGGGCAGACGGCGGCGCCCAGTTTCGATATTTCCGTGTGGCAAATGCTGGCGGGCCTGCTGTGCGGCGCCACGGTCGAAGTGGTGCCGGACGATACGGCGCGCGATCCCGTCGCACTGCTGCGTCATGCCCACGCGCGCGGCATTACGGTATTGGAAAGCGTGCCGACGCTGATCCAGGGCATGCTGGCCGTGGAACCGGTGGCGTTGCCGGCCTTGCGCTGGATGCTTCCCACGGGCGAAGCCACGCCGCTGTCGTTGGCGCGCGACTGGCTGCGGCGCTATCCCGGCGTACCGCTCGTCAACGCGTACGGCCCCGCCGAATGCGCCGACGACGTTGCGTTCTTCACGTTGCGCCCTGGCGACCAGGAACCCGGTCCGGGGCTGCCCATTGGCACGGCCGCCGACAACACGCGGCTGATGGTGCTGGATGCCGAACTGAATCCGGTGCCACCGGGTGTCGTCGGCGAGATCTATATCGCTGGCGTAGGCGTAGGGCGCGGCTACACGCGCCGGCCGGGCCTGACCGCCGAACGCTTCCTGCCCGATTTGCACGGAGGCGGGGCGGGTGCACGCATGTACCGCAGCGGCGATCTCGGGCGCATGCGGCCGGACGGCGTGCTGGAGTACGCCGGGCGGGTCGACCATCAGGTCAAGGTGCGCGGCTACCGCGTGGAGCTGGGCGAGATCGAGGCCCGCCTGGCGGCGTTGCCGGAAGTCGGCGAGGCCGCGGTGCAGGCGGTCGACGACGGCAACGGCACCCGCTTGGTGGGCTATGTGGCGCCGGCCCCCGGGTGGCAACCACCCGAGGGCGCGCAGGCGTGGCGCGAGGCGCTGCGCGCGGCGCTTGCCCGCGATCTGCCCGACTACATGATCCCGGGCGTGTGGGTGCGATTGGACGCCTTGCCGCGCAACCGCAACGGCAAGCTTGACCGCAAGGCGCTACCCGCGCCGGACCTGAACGAAACGGCCCGCGAGTACGTGGCGCCGAACGATGGCCTGGAAGCGCAATTGGCGCAGATCTGGTCGGAGGTGTTGGGGGTGGAACGGGTAGGACGCCTGGACAACTTCTTCGAACTGGGTGGCCATTCGCTGATGGTCATGCAGGTCACGGCGAGGATCCAGGCGAGCCTGGGCAGGCCGGCGCCCATCAACGCCTTGTTCGAACACCAGACGCTGGCGGCATTTGCCGGGCACTTGCAGCACGTGGGCGGCGCGGCGGACGCGCAGGCGCTGGACGCCTTGGACGCTTTTATGGATACGTTGGAGAATCACTGATGTCGAACGCCTCGCTCGCGCGCATTGCCACGCGCTTCGCAACCCTGGGGCTGGCGGAACGCCAGGCGGTCTATGGCAGGCTGCGCGAGCAGGGGCTGTCGCCAGCGCAATTCCCCATTGTGCCGGCCAGCGCCGCCGAGCGCCGCGAACTGTCGCATGCGCAGCAGCGGCAATGGTTCCTGTGGCGGCTTGCGCCGGACGCCACGGCCTACCATATCGCGGGCGGCCTGCGCCTGCGCGGCACTCTCGACATCCCCGCGTTGCAAGCCGCGCTGGACGCGTTGGCGCAGCGGCATGCCGCCTTGCGCACTCGCTTCGAACAAGACGCGCACGGGTCGCCCTCGCAGCATGTGCTTGATGCCGGGGCGCTGCCGCTGGAACGGGTCGATGTGTCCGGGCAGGCCGGCGGCGATCGCGAGGCGGCGTTCGCGCAGGCGGCCGCCTTGCTGAACGGCCGCGCGTTCGACCTGCTTGCCGGGCCGCTTGCGCGATTCGCCTTGCTGCGGGCTGCGGAGGACGACCACGTGCTGGTTGGCGTGCTGCATCATATCGTGGCCGACGGCTGGTCCATGCAGGTGCTGCTGGACGAGCTGGCTGCTTGCTATCGGGCAGCGCTTGAAGACGTGCCCGCCGACCTCCCGCCCCTGAACGTCGACTATGCCGATTACGCGGCGTGGCAGCGCAGTTGGCTTGCGGCGGGGGAAGAGGCGCGCCAGCTGGCGTATTGGCGTGCGCAATTGGGCGGTGAAGATCCCTGGCTGCAACTGCCTGTTGACGGACAACGCATATCGGGCAATGCCTTCCGGGCGGCCCGCGAGACGATCGCGCTGCCGGAGGGCATGCCTGAGCGCTTGCGCCGGGCTTGCCAGCGCGACGGCTGCACGCTGTTCAGCGCGTTGCTTGGCGCGTTCCAGGTGTTGCTGCACCGCGAAAGCGGGCTGGATGACATCCGTGTCGGCGTGCCCACGGCGAACCGCGGCCGTCAGGACACGGCGGGCCTGGTGGGCCTGTTTGTCAATACCCAGGTGCTGCGCAATGTCCTGTCCGGCGCCGACACGCTGGGGGAAGCCGTGTCCCGCGCAAGCGACGCCATGATCCAGGCGCAAGCGCATGGCGAACTGCCGCTGGACCGCATCGTCGACGCCCTGCATCTGACCCGTTCGGCGCAGCGCAATCCGCTGTTCCAGGTCATGACCAACCATTTGCGCGACGACTATGAGGCGCTGGCCGCATTGCCGGGTCTGACCTTGACACCGTTTGCCGTGCCCTTGGACGACACGCCGTTCGAGCTGACGTTGGAAACTCGCGAGGACACTGCCGGCGGCCTGACCGCCAGCGTGATCTACGCCGCCGACCTTTTCCGCGTCGAGCGCATGGCGCAGCTTGCCCAGCGGTATGTGCGTGTGTTGAGCCTGTGGCTGGACGCGCCGCAGACGCGTGTCGCGGAACTGCCCTGGTTGCGAGCGGACGATGAGCGTGATCTTCTGTCGCAAGGCGATGGCGGCGAGGCACGCGCGGTGTCCAGCGTTCCCGAACGGCTGGCGGCGCAAGCGGCGGCCACGCCGGATGCGCCGGCGCTGGTGATGGGAGACGCCAGCCTGCGCTATGCGGAGCTGGACGCGCGCACCAATCAGTTGGCGCACGCACTGCGCGTGGCCGGCGTCGGCCCGGAAAACCGGGTCGGCGTGCTGATGACGCGTTCCATCGAGATGGTGGTGGCGCTGCTGGGGGTGATGAAGGCGGGTGCGGCCTATGTGCCGATCGATCCGGAATTGCCTGCGGAGCGGCTGAGTTACCTGTTTGAAGACAGCCAGGCGGCGTTGCTGTTGACGCAAGCTGCCTGGAAAGGCCACTTGCCGGCCGGCGCGCCGGATGCCTGGGCCTTGGATCAAACGGACCTGTCCGCATATCCGGCAACGCCGGTCGGCCACGTACCGCATCCGGAGCAGGCGGCGTATGTGATCTACACGTCGGGCTCCACCGGCAAGCCCAAGGGCGCGGTCAACCGCCACGGCGCGCTGGCGCAGCGGTTGGCCTGGATGCAACAAGCCTATCCGCTGGGCGCAGCCGACACGGTCTTGCAGAAAACCCCGTTCGGTTTCGACGTGTCGGTCTGGGAGTTCTTCTGGCCGCTGATGGTCGGCGCCAAGCTGGCCGTGGCCGAGCCGGGCGAACACCGCGACCCGCAGGCCCTGGCGGCGCGGATCGCCGCCCATGGCGTCACCGTCTTGCACTTCGTGCCCTCGATGCTGTCGGCCTTCCTGGCCGGCGGCGTATCGCAAGATCAAGTGCCCACGCTGCGCCGGATCGTCTGCAGCGGTGAAGCCCTTCCGGGCGAACTGCGCGACCGCTGCTTCGCCGCCTTGCCCGGCGTGGCCTTGAACAATCTGTACGGCCCGACCGAGGCGGCTATCGATGTGACGTTTCACGACTGCGTCGCAGGCGAAACGGGCGCCGTTCCCATCGGTGCGGCCATCACCGGTACGCAGGTCTATGTGCTGGACGCGGACCTGAATCTGGCCCCGCCGGGGGTAGCGGGCGAACTTTACCTGGGCGGCGCCGGACTGGCCCGTGGTTACCTGTCGCGTCCCGGGCAGACGGCCGAGCGCTTCGTGGCCAGCCCATTCGGCGAAGGCCGCCTGTACCGCACGGGGGACCGCGTGCGCTGGACCGACGCTGGCGAGCTGGACTATCTGGGCCGCCTGGACTTCCAGGTGAAGATCCGGGGCCTGCGCATCGAGCTGGGCGAAATCGAATCCAGGTTGCTCGGCCAGCAGGGGGTGCGCGAAACCGTGGTGGTCGCCGTCGACGGGCCCGGCGGCGGACAACGTCTGGTGGCGTACGTGGCGCCCGCAGCCAATGTCGACACCGAGGCGTTGCGCACCGCGCTTGCCCGGGAACTGCCGGACTACATGGTGCCTTTCCGGATCATCGCACTGGACGCGCTGCCGCTCAGCGCCAACGGCAAGATCGACCGCAAGGTCTTGCCGGCTCCGGTATTCGACGATCAAGCTGACGCTGCACCGCCCGAGGGCCCGACGGAAGCTGCCATCGCCGCTATCTGGGCCGATGTGCTGGGCGTCGCCATGGTCGGCCGCGACGCGAACTTCTTCGAACTGGGCGGGGACTCCATTCTTAGCCTGCAAATCGTGTCCCGGCTGCGCCAGCAAGGGTGGGCCATCACCCCGCGCGACGTCTTCGAGCACCAGACGGTCGCTCGCCTGGCTTCGGCAGTACAGCCGCTGGCCAGCCAATCTGAAGCGATCCGTTCGCCAGCAACGGGCGAAGCCCCGTTGCTGCCGATCCAGGCCCAGTTCTTCAGGCAAGCCATGCCGGTGCGTAGCCATTGGAACCAGGCCGTGCTGCTGACGCCGTCGGAACCCCTGGACGAAGCCGCGTTGCGGGCGGCGCTCGCGCAACTGGTCGCGCATCACGACAGTCTGCGCTTGCGCTTCTACGAAGCCTGCCAGGGCTGGACGCAGCGGTACGCCGAAGACGAAGCGCCAGCGGATTTGCTGTGGACCGCGCACGCCGCCGATACCGACGATCTGGCCGCCCGGTGCGACGACGCGCAACGCAGCCTGACGCTGTCCCAAGGCCCGCTGTTACGGGCGTTGGCGGTGCGAATGGGTGACGGGACCGACCGTCTGCTGCTGGCGATTCATCATCTGGCGGTGGACGGCGTGTCGTGGCGCATTCTGCTGGAGGACCTGCAGTCGGCGTACCAGGCGGCGCGGCAAGGCGGTCGGGCGCAACTGCCGGCCAAGACGGCGCACTATGGCGAATGGACGCGGCATGTGGCGGGGTTGCCCGCAGGGATTGACGCCGCTGAACGCGAATACTGGCAGTGCGTGGCGCGGGACGCCACCGCAGGCGCGGGACCCGCGTGGCTGACAGACGCCATGGATCAGCCTGGGCGCGAAGGCGAGCGCGAACAGCTGGGATTCTCGCTGGATCCGGCGACGACGCAGGCCTTATTGCGGCAAGCGCCGTTGGCCTACCGCACGCAGATCAACGACCTTCTGTTGACCGCGCTGGCGCAGGCCCTGACGGAACAGAGCGGCGCGGATGCCTCGGCGCGGATCCGCATTGATATCGAAGGCCACGGTCGCGAGGCCGGTCCTGATGCGCCCGACATCGCGCGCACGGTGGGCTGGTTCACGACGCTGTATCCGGTGGCGCTGGACGCCCGCGGCGAATCGGGGCAAGCGCTCAAACGCGTGAAAGAGACACTGCGGGCCGTGCCGCGCAACGGGCTGGCCTATGGGCCCTTGTTCGGCGCGTCGCATCGGGCGGCGGGCGTGCTGTTCAATTATCTGGGCCAGTTCGACGGCAGTTTCCATGACGGCGGCTGGCAACCGGCAGGCCAGGCGCCGGGCGCCACGATGGATGCCCGGGCGCCGTTGTGGCATGCCTTGTCGGTGGAAGGCCAGGTGTACGACGGCCGTCTGGCGATCAGCTTCGGTTTTAGCGGGCAGCGACTTGAACGGACACGCGTGCAAGCCCTGGCGGACGCGTACCAGGCGGCGCTGACCACCCTGATCGCCCATTGCGCCGCCGGTCCGCAAGGCGTGACGCCCTCCGACGTTCCGCAGGCGCGCCTGACCCAGAGCCAACTTGACGCCTTGCCCATTCCGGCCGCGCGCCTGGAGGACCTGCTGGGCCTGTCACCCATGCAGGCCGGGATGCTGTTTCATGCGCAATTCGACCCGCGCGGGCAGGCGTATGTCATGCAACTGCGCGCGGACATCGGCGGCCTGGACGCTGAACGCTTCCGTGCGGCATGGCATCAGGCGCTGGCTTGCCACGCGGCATTGCGCAGCGGTTTCATGGCCTACGGCGGCGATTGGCTGCAATGGGTGGCGCGCGATGTGGCATTGCCCTGGTCGGTGCATGACGGCCGCGCCGTACCGCAAGAGAAGCGAGGCGTGTGGGGCGACGGCATTGCACAGGCCGAGCGCGACGCGGGATTCGACCTGGCTCAACCGCCGCTGATGCGCTGCGCGCTGCTGCGCACCTCGGAAGACGGGTGGACCTTCCTTTGGACCTGCCATCACCTGCTGCTTGACGGCTGGAGCGCGTCCCGGCTGCTGGGCGACGTGTTGCGGGCGTATCAAGGCGCCGCGTTGACGGCGCCCGTGGTGCGCTATCGCGACTATCTGGCGTGGCGCGACAGCCGTGACGACGCGGCGACACAAGCCTTTTGGGAAGGCGAGACCCGCGCGCTGGATGCGCCGACGCATCTTGCGCCCGTGCTGGGCGGCGGCGACGCCGACGCGCCCGATACCGGCCATGCGGAATGGACCGACGTTCTGGATGGCGCGCAAACCGGGGCAGTGACGCGCCTGGCACGCGATGCGCGCGTCACCGTGAATACGGTGTTGCAGACGGGGTGGGCCCTGGTGTTGCGCCGGCTGCTGGGCCGGGAGGTCGTGGCGTTCGGCGCGACGACCTCTGGCCGACCCGCCTCGTTGCCCGGCGCGCAGGACATGCTGGGCTTGTTCATCAACACCTTGCCCGTCGTGGTCGAACTGCCGCCTGGCGATCGCGTGGCGGACAGCCTGCGCGCGCAGCAAGCGCGTCATGCGGCCGCGCGCGAGCACGAGCATGCGCCGTTGCATCAGGTGCAACGCTGGGCGGGTGTTGGCGGCCAGGCGTTGTTCGATACGCTGCTGGTGTTCGAGAACTTCCCCATCGACGCGGCGCTGCGCGAGGCGGAACCGGCCGGGCTGCGGCTGGGCGACGTCGCCATGCATAGCGGCAACCATTACCCGTTGACGGTGCGCGCGCTATTGGAGCCGGCGCCCGGCCAACCGCCCGTGCTGCGGCTGGAATATCTGTATGACCCGCGCCGCGTGTCCGCGGAGTCCATCGCGCGGGTGGCCAAGGCGTACGCCCACGTGTTGCAAGCGATGGCGGCCAAGCCCGACTTGGCGCTGGGCGAGATCGGCCTGACGGTGGCGGACGCGGGCTGGCGCCGGGCCAGCGGGGCGACGGGTGACGCGGCACGCGCGTCCGCGCCCGTGATGACCCGCTATCTGGAGCAGGTGAGCCGCCGTCCGGATGCGCCGGCGGTGCGCGACGGCACGCAAGCCTGGACCTACGGTGAGCTGGACGGCCGCGCCCGCGCGCTCGCGCAAGCGTTACGCGCAGAGGGCGTAGGGCCGGAGTCGCGGGTCGCTGTGCTGGCAGAACGGTCTTGCGCCAGCGTATTGGGCCTGCTGGCGTCTTGGCACGCGGGCGCCGCTTTCGTTCCGCTGGATCCGCTGCTGCCCGCCGAACGGCTGGCCTTCCAGCTGCGCGACAGCGGTGCGTCGGTGCTGCTGGCGCACGCGACGCCCAATTGGGCGCAAGACGTGCCGGTGCTGGGATTCGATGTGCCACCGGTTGCCGACGCCGCGGCCGGGCCATCGGCGGCGCCGCATCCGGACCAGGCGGCCTATCTTATCTATACGTCAGGCTCGACCGGGCAGCCCAAGGGCGTGATCGTGTCGCATGGCGCGCTGGCCAATTACGCCACGGCGGTCGCGCAGCGTTTCGGCGTAGCGCCGGCCGCCAGCATGGCGATGGTGTCCACGGTCGCGGCCGACCTGGGCCATACCGTGCTGTTCGGCGCGTTGTGCCAGGGCAGCGAACTGCATCTGCTGGATGCGCGCCTGGCGTTCGATCCTGATGGTTTCGCCGACTACATGCACGCGAACCAGATCGACGCGCTGAAAATCGTGCCGGGGCATTTGCAGGCGCTGCTGGCGGCGGCGCAACCCCAGCACGTCCTGCCGCGGCGCTGGCTGGCGTGCGGCGGCGAAATCCTGAGCGCGGCCTTGCTGGACCAGGTGCGTGCGCTGCGCCCCGAATGCCAGGTGTTCAACCACTACGGCCCGACGGAAACGACCGTGGGCGCAGTGGCGGGGCGGGCGGAGGCACTGGCCGATGGCCAGGTGCCGTTGGGGCTGCCGCTGGATGGCCTGCGCGCCTATGTTCTGGACGAGGCGTTGCAACCGGTGCCGGCGGGCCTGGCGGGCGATCTCTACCTGGCGGGCGCGGGCGTCGCGCGGGGCTACCAACGCCGTCCCGGCCTGACCGCCGACCGCTACGTGGCCGACCCGTTCGTGGCTGGCGCGCGCATGTACCGAAGCGGAGACCGCGTGTCGCGCCTGGCCGATGGCCGCTTATTGTTCCTGGGGCGCGGTGACGACCAGGTCAAGATCCGCGGTTACCGCGTCGAGCCGGGCGAAGTGGCGGCGGCCCTGCGCCGGATCAGCGGCGTATCGCAGGCCGAGGTGATGGCGTGGCCCGCAGCGGATGGCCGTCTTCAACTGCACGCCTATGTGGCGGGCGTCGCTTGCCCGTCGGGCGAGCGCCTGCGCGACGCATTGACGGCCCTTTTGCCTGACTACATGGTGCCTGCCGGGTTCACCCAGTTGGCGGGTCTGCCGCTGACGGCCAATGGCAAGGTGGACCGCCGGGCCTTGCCCGAGCCGGGCGCGGCGCCGGTCGGGGCGGCGGGCACGGAAGCGCCGCAAGGTGATGTCGAGCGCCGGCTGGCCGCGATCTGGTCTGAATTGCTGGGCGGCGTCCACATCGGCCGCAGCGGGGATTTCTTCGCGTTGGGCGGCGATTCGATCCTGAGCCTGAAGATGATCGCGCGCGCCCGCAAGCAGGGGCTGCGCATCACCGCCAAGCAGGTGTTTGAACATACGACGTTGCGGGCGTTGGCCGCGGCGGCTGCCCCGGACGGCCAAACGGCGCCGTTGGCGGCGGGGCCGCAGGCCGGTGGCGCGCAGACGATGCCGTCGCCGACGATCGCGGCGTTGGACGAGGTGGCGCGCTCGCACCCGCAGCCGTTGTCGCACGCGCAGCAACGCTTGTGGTTCCTGTGGAAGCTCGACCCCCACGGCAGCGCCTACCACATCGCGGGCGCCCAGCACTTGCGCGGCGCGTTGTCCGTGGATGCCTTGCAGGCCGCGCTGGACAGCCTGATCGCCCGCCATGGCGCGTTGCGAACGGTCTACCGCGAAGGCGCAGATGGCGAGGTGCGCCAACAGGCCTTGCCCGCCAAGGCGATGCCCCTGCCATGCCAGGACGTAGGTCCGGACGACGCGCGGCTTCGCCGCGAAGCCGCCGCCCTGGTGGCGCAGCCCTTTGACCTGGCGCACGGGCCGGTATTGCGGGCAGCCTTGCTGCGCCGTGCGGCGGACGATCATGTGCTGGTTATCGTGATGCACCATATCGCCGCCGATGGCTGGTCCCTGCAGCGCTTGCAAGATGAGCTGGCGCACAGCTATGACGCGTTGTCGCGCGGCGTGGCGCCTGCGCTGCCGCCGTTGCCACTGGCCTATGTGGACTATGCCGTCTGGCAGCGCCAGTCACTGGCGCAAGGCGAGGGCGAGCGGCAATTGGCGTATTGGCGGGCGGCGCTGCCCGACGACGATCCGGGCTTGCTATTGCCGGGCCGCCGCGCGGGCGTGACGGGCGGCGTTCATGCCGGCAGCCTGCGGGCGACGCTGGCATCGGCGCAGGTGCAGGGACTGAAGGCGGCCGCCCAAGCGGCCGGCACGACCTTCTTCGCCGCCATGCTGGCGGGCTTGCAGGCGACGCTGCATCGGCAGACCGGGCAAGAGGCGGTGCGGGTGGGGGTGGCGACGGCCAATCGTCATTGGCCGGGCGCCGAGGACCTGGTGGGCGTGTTCGTCAATACCCAGGTCATCCCCAGCCGTGTGTCCGCGGGCACCACGCTGGGCGCAATGCTGCGGGCGGCGGCGCAACAGGTGCGCCAGGCGCAGTGGCATCAGGACCTGCCGTTCGAACAATTGGTCCAAGCCCTGCAACCGGCGCGGGACAGCGGCCGGCACCCGTTGTTCCAGATACTCTTCAATCACCAGCGTGTCGACCGGCGCATGCCCGACCGATTGGGCACGTTGGAGGTCAGCGAGTTTGCCCTTGGCGACGCCGCGCCGCAGCTCGAATTGGCGCTGCACAGCACCGAATGGGAAGACGGCCACGTAGAGCTGGTCTGGGTGTACGACGCGGACTGCTACCCGCCCGGCGCGATCGACCGGTTGGCGCAAGACTATCTGGCCACCTTGGCCCGGTTGGCGCAGCGGCCGGACGAGCTATTGGGAGATGGGGAAAGCGGCTCGCCAGCCGGGGCGGTCTTGTTGTCGCAAGGCGACGGCGGCGCGGCGCGGGCGCTGTCCAGCGTGCCGGAACGGCTGGCAGCGCAAGCGGCGGCCACGCCGGATGCGCCGGCGCTGGTGATGGGCGACGCCAGCCTGCGTTATGCAGAGCTGGACGCGCGCACCAATCAGTTGGCGCACGCACTGCACGCGGCCGGCGTCGGCCCGGAAAGCCGGGTCGGCGTGCTGATGACGCGTTCCATCGAGATGGTGGTGGCGCTGCTGGGCGTGATGAAGGTGGGCGCGGCCTATGTTCCGATCGATCCGGAGCTGCCTGCGGAGCGGCTGAGTTACCTGTTTGAAGACAGCCAGGCGGCACTGCTGTTGACGCAAGCTGCCTGGAAAGGCCACTTGCCGGCCGGCGCGCCGGATGCCTGGGCCTTGGATCAAACGGACCTGTCCGCGTATCCGATAACGCCGGTCAGCCACGTACCGCATCCGGAACAGGCGGCGTATGTGATCTACACCTCCGGCTCCACCGGCAAGCCCAAAGGCGCGGTGAACCGCCACGGCGCGCTGGCGCAGCGGTTGGACTGGATGCAACAAGCCTATCCGCTGGGCGCCGACGACACCGTCTTGCAGAAAGCC
>NZ_JABBJN010000068.1 GCF_012928505.1 Achromobacter sp. Bel
TCCAGCGCGCCCACCGGCGCGGCCAGCGACGCCAGTTGCACGCCGCCCGTGCCGGGGTCTCCCGGCACCAGCAGGGCCTGGCCCGAGGCCGACTTCTGGCGCGAGCCGATGTCGTTGGTGGCCCGCAGCTTGGCTTCGGTCACGCCGAAACGCTTGGCGATCGACGCGTAGGATTCCCCGCGGCGCGAGTGGTAGACCTTCCAGGCGCTCAGGTCGCCCTTGTAGTTGGTCAGGTTCGCATTGAAGATCTCGACGCGGTCGGCCGGCAGTAGCAGGGTCGGGCCGTGGTCGCCGCGGATGACCGGGCGGTTGAACGAGGGGTTCAGCGCCTTGAATTCGTCCAGCGGCATTTCGGCCAGCTTGGCGGCGATTTCCAGGTCGATGTCGCTGTTTTTCTGGACCGTCACGAAGTAGGGGGTGTTGCCCACCGGGGGCAGCGCCACCGCATAGCGCTGCGGATCCGCGATGATGTTCTTGATGGCCTGCAACTTGGGCACGTAGTTGCGGGTCTCGTCCGGCATGTTCAGGGACAGGTAATCGGTGTTCTGGCCGGCCGCTTCGTTCTTGGCCATGGCGCGCTGCACCGAGCCTTCGCCCCAGTTGTAGGACGCCAGCGCCAGATACCAGTCGCCCTGCATCTCGAACAGCTTTTCCAGGTAGTCCAGCGCCGCGTTGGTCGAGGCGATGGGGTCGCGGCGCTCATCGCGCCACCAGTCCTGCTTCAGGTTGAAGTGCGTGCCGGTTGCCGGCACGAACTGCCACAGGCCGGAAGCCTGCGAGCGTGACAGGGCGGTCGGGTTGTAGGCGCTTTCCACGAACGGCAACAGCGCCAGTTCGGTCGGCAGGCCGCGTCGGTTGATCTCGTCGACGATGAAATACAGGTATTTGCCGGCGCGCTCGGCCATGCGCTGCACCGCCTCGGGGTGGGACGCGTAATAGTCGGTCCACTGCTGCGAGAGGTCGGTGTTCAGGTTGGGGATGGCGAAACCGCGGCGGATGCGGTCCCAGGCGTCTGACGGCGGGTTGGTCAGGTCAACCGTTCGGGACGTATCCCGGGCGATGTAGCGCCCTTGGGAATTGGTGGTGAGGTTCTTGCTATCGGGGGCTTTGGTTCCTGCGCAACCGGCGAGGACTGCCAGCATGAGTGGCAGAAGGAGTCGGGATAGATTCATCAGGCGGTCACTTGAAATCGTTCTTCCATTCACGCAGGGAGGCAAAGACCTCTACCGGCGTAGGTTGATTGCGTCCGGCCCAGCTGGCTGCGGCACGGACGACGTCGACTTGCTGCGTACGCAAAAACGGGTTCGTCGCGCGTTCCTGACCGATCGTCGACGGAAGCGTGGGAAGACCTTCTGCTCGTAGTTGCTGGGCTCGCTGATACCACTGTTGCAGGGTGCGATTGGCGGGTTCTACAGCCAATGCCCAGCGCAAGTTCGCTAGAGTGTACTCGTGCGCGCAAAAAACCTGTGTATCTGGCGGTAAAACAGAAAATTTTCCTAAGGAATCATGCATTTGCGCAGGAGTGCCCTCGAAAAGCCGGCCACAGCCCCCCGCAAACAGGGTGTCTCCGCAGAACAGCACGGGTTCTATTCCCGCCGCCCGGCCCGTGTAGGCGATGTGCCCGGCGGTGTGGCCGGGCACGTCCAGCACGTGCAGGTCCAGGTCCAGTTCGGGCAGGGCCACGCGGTCGCCTTCAGCCAGCGGCACGTCGCAGCGGGGCAGTTGTTCCCGCGCCGGACCGTATACGGTAATGTCCCCGATGCGTGACAATTCCAGAACGCCGCCCACATGGTCGCCGTGATGGTGCGTGAGTAGAATGGCGCGCAGCTTCAAGCCTTCCTGCTCAAGCCATCGCAACACCGGACCGGCTTGCCCGGGATCGACCACGGCGGCGTTTTCACCCTGGACGATGGCCCAGATGTAGTTGTCGGTAAAGGCAGGTAGAGGCAAGACCGCGGCATTGCGTTCGCGGCCGCCTGCGGGGGCGGTCAAGGCTTGCATGAGATTCGAAGGAAAAGAAACGTGGCAGAAGATACTCCGCCGATTGTAGAACTGGCCGAATGGTTCCAGACGCCGCCCGGGCAGTACGCGCTGGCCTGGGAGCGGGCCCAGTTCGACGCGGCTGTCGCGGACGTGTTCGGATATTACGCCTGGCAGGTCGGGCTGGCCGACATGAACCTGCTGCGGGCCAACCGCATGCCCTTCAAGGGCTACGTGGGCACCGAGACCCCGTCGGCGGAAAGCATCGCCGGCTGGCAGTCCCGCGTGGTGCTGGCCGAGCCCGAAGCGCTGCCGTTCGAAACCCAGAGCGTCGACCTGCTGATCCTGCCGCATGCCTTCGAGTGCACGCAGGACCCGCACAATGTCCTGCGCGAGGTCGAACGCGTGCTGGTGCCGGAAGGGCGGGTCGTGATTTCAGGCTTCAACCCCTGGAGCATGTGGGGGGCGCGCACGCGCATGCCCGGCATGGAGCCCTGGCTGCCGCAGCCGCCGTCTTCCCAGGTGTCGCTGCCGCGACTGAAAGACTGGTTCAAGCTGCTGTCGCTGGAAGTCGAGGCCAGCCACTTCGGCTGCTACGCGCCCGCCTGCCGCAGCGAGAAATGGCTGCAGCGCTGGGGCTTCCTGGAATCAGCCGGCGCCCGATGGTGGAGCCTGGGCGGGGCGGTCTATATGGTGTCGGCGGTCAAGCGGGTGGCCGGCATGCGTATCATCGGCCCTGCCTGGAAAACCAAGCCCAAGCGCGCGCGCGCCGCGTCCGTGGTGGTCAACCGCCAGGCTGACGACGGCTTCGACCCGTCCTGAACGGCCCCCGCCCGCCTATTTTTTGCACGAACAAGGATTACCAAGCAGCACCATGCAGGACAACAAACCGAACGATCAGAAAGTGGAAATGTGGACCGACGGCGCCTGCAAGGGCAATCCGGGTCCGGGCGGCTGGGGCGTGCTGATGCGCGCGGGCGGCCACGAGAAAACCCTGCACGGTGGAGAACTCCAGACCACCAACAACCGCATGGAGCTGCTGGCGGTCATTGAAGGCCTGCGCGCGCTCAAGCGCGCCTGCGTCGTCACCATCCACACGGACTCGCAGTACGTGATGAAGGGCATGACCGAGTGGCTGGCGAACTGGAAGCGCCGCGGCTGGATGACGGCCGACAAGAAGCCCGTCAAGAACGTCGAGCTGTGGCAGGCCCTGGACGAGCAGGTCCAGCGGCATCAGGTGTCCTGGCGCTGGGTCCGCGGGCACGCCGGCGACCCCGGCAACGAACGGGCCGACCAACTGGCCAATATGGGCGTGGAAGCGGCCAAGCGGGGCTGAGGGCATCGGGATATACCCTGAATTCCGCCGTTTGGGGCGGATTTAGTTCTTTCATCCGACTTCTGGATTGTTCCAGTATGTAAATTCGGGTGCTACAGTGCCATCCCCATTCCAGTTCCTGCGGCGTTCGGCCAGGCGGGGAATACGGTCCGCGCCGCACCACCGCCACATTCGCGCATGAAAAAAGCTGTACTGCTGGCCGCCGTCGCGGTCGGGTTGGCCGCGGGGGCCGCACTTGGTGTTTTTGTGCCGCGCTGGCTCGCGCCCGGCGCGGCCACCACCCAGACCGTCGCCAAGCCCCAAGTGGCGCCGGCCAGTCCCGTGCGCGTCGAAGTGGCGGCCGTCCAGGAAATCCCCTTCGCGCGCGGCCTGTCGGCCGTGGGCAGCCTGCGTTCCGACGAGTCCGTCGTGCTGCGGCCCGAAGTGGCTGGCCGGATCCAGGCGATCGAATTCAAGGAAGGCCAGCCCGTCACGCGCGGCCAGACGCTGATCCGGCTGGATGACTCCGTGCCCCGCGCCGAACTGGCGCAGGCCCGCGCCAACCTGACCCTGGCTCAGAGCCACTACCGCCGCGCCGTGGAATTGCAGGGCAAGGGTTTCGTCAGCCAGCAGGCCCGCGACGAATCCGCCAGCACGCTCAAAGTCCAGGAAGCCGCGGTGGCGCTGGCCCAGGCCCGGCTGGACAAGATGACGATCTCGGCCCCGTTCGGCGGCATCGTGGGGCTGCGCAGCGTGTCCGTGGGCGATTACGTCAACCAGGGGCAGGACCTGGCGCCGCTTGAGGCGATCGACCCCCTGAAAGTGGATTTCCGCGTGCCGGAAATGTATCTGAGCAAGGTCGGCGTCGGTCAGCAGCTGACGTTGCGCCTGGACGCGCTGCCGGGCCAGGAGCGCCAGGGGCTGGTCTACGCCGTGAGCCCGCTGGTGGATGCCGGCGGCCGGTCCATCCTGTTGCGCGCCACCGTCGCCAACAAGGACGCGCTGCTGCGCCCGGGCATGTTCGCCCGCGTGCAATTGCTGTTCAATCAGGACAAGGCGCTGGTCGCGCCGGAAGCCGCGTTGTCGCCCTCGGGCGAAACGCAGTACGTTTACCGCATCAAGGACGGCCGCGCGGAGCGGCGCGAGGTCACCATCGGCGAACGCCGCGAAGGCCGCGTCGAGATCCTGACGGGCGTGGCGGCCGGCGACAAGCTGGTCGTGGCGGGCATGCAGCGCGTGACGGACGGCGCCACCGTGCACGTCGTTGGCGGCGGCTCGTGACGCCGGCTCTTCTTCTTTCTTGGCGATAGCGCTATGCGTATCTCGGAAACCTGCATCAAGCGGCCGGTGTTCGCGTCGGTCCTGTCGCTGATCATCGTGCTGATCGGCTTGATTTCCTATTCGCGCCTGACCGTGCGCGAATACCCCAAGATCGACGAGCCCATCGTGTCGGTGGACACCACCTACAAGGGCGCTTCGCCCGAGGTGATCGAGTCTCAGGTGACCAAGCCGCTGGAAGACCAGTTGGCCGGCATCGAAGGCGTGGACGTGATGACCTCGCGCAGCCGCTCCGAACGCAGCCTGATCAACATCAAGTTCAACCTGTCGCGCAACCCGGACGCCGCGGCGGCCGAAGTGCGCGACAAGGTGTCGCGCGCCCGGCGCTTCCTGCCCGACGAGATCGACGAGCCCATCATCGGCAAGGTCGAGGCCGACTCCCAGCCCATCATCTACATCGCGGTGGAGTCCGGCACGTACTCGGCGATCCAGACTTCCGACTACATCAACCGATACATCAAGACCCGGCTGTCCGTGCTGCCCGGCGCGGCCGAAGTCCGCGTCTTCGGCGAGCGCCTGCCGTCCATGCGCATCTACGTCGACCGCGACAAGCTGGCTGCCTATGGCCTGACCGTGCAGGACGTCGAGGCCGCCTTGCGCAGCCAGAACGTCGAGATCCCGGCCGGCCGCATCGAATCGCGCGCCCGCGAGTTCTCGGTGGTGTCGTCCACCGACCTGCAGACGCCCGCCCAGTTCGAAGACGTGATCGTGGCCAACGTGAAGGGCTATCCCGTCCGCCTGCGCGACGTGTCCAAGGTCGAGATCGCGGCGGCCAGCGACCGCGTGCTGTCGCGCTTTAACGGCAAGCCGGCGATCAACATCGGCGTGACGCGGCAATCCACCGCCAACCCGCTGGAGCTGTCCAAGGCGGCGCGCCTGGAAGTCGGGCGCCTGAACGAGACGCTGCCGGCAGGCATGAAGCTGAACATCGCCTACGACTCGTCGGTGTTCATCGAACGCTCCATCGATTCCGTCTTCCACACGATCGGCGAAGCCATCATCCTGGTGGTGCTGGTGATTTTCTTCTTCCTGCGCAACCTGCGCGCCAGCATCATCCCCATCGTCACCATCCCGGTGTCGCTGGTGGGCGCCTGCGCGCTGATGTACTTCTTCGGTTTTTCGATCAACACGCTGACCTTGCTGGCGATGGTGCTGGCCATCGGCCTGGTGGTGGACGACGCCATCGTAGTGCTCGAGAACATCTACCGTCACATCGAAGAGGGTATGCCGCGCAAGGAAGCCGCGTTGCGCGGCTCGAAGGAAATCGGGTTCGCGGTGGTCGCCATGACCATGACGCTGGTCACCGTGTACGCGCCGCTGGCGTTCGCCACGGGCCGCACCGGCCGGCTGTTCATCGAATTCGCGCTGGCGCTGGCCGGCGCCGTGCTGGTGTCGGGCTTTGTCGCGCTGACGCTGACGCCCATGATGTGCTCGGTGCTGCTGCGCCACGAAAGCAGCCACAGCCGCTGGTACAACCTGATCGAAGGGTGGCTGAACGGCATGAGCAACGGCTACCGCCGCCTGCTGGGCGCGTCCTTGCGCCACCGTTGGCTGGTGGTGGTGATCGGCCTGGCCGTGGCGGCCGGCAGCGGCGTCCTGTTCAAAGTGGTCAAGAGCGAACTGGCGCCCATCGAAGACCGCGGCGTGGTGTTCGGCATCGTCAGCTCGCCGGAAGGCGCCACGCTGAATTACACGCTGGACAGCATGCTGGGCATCGAGAGGTTCTATTCCGAGATCCCCGAGGCCAGCGGCAGCCAGGTCACGGTGGGCTTTCCCACCGTGACGGACGGCACTGCCATCCTGCGCTTGAAGCCTTGGGAAGAGCGCAGCCGCAAGCAGCAGGCCATCACCCAGCAGCTGCAGCCGCAGTTCTCGTCGCTGCCCGGCGTGCGCGCCTTTCCGACCAACCCGCCGTCGCTGGGCCAGTCCGCGCGCTCCAAGCCGGTGGAATTCATCATCATGAGCCAGGCGTCCTACGCGGAGCTGGCCCGGCTGACGGACGTGTTCCTGACCGAGCTGCGCAAATACCCCGGCCTGCTCAACCTGGACACCGACCTGCGCCTGAACACCCCGGAACTGCGGGTGCGCGTGGACCGCGACAAGATGGCCGACGTGGGCGCCAACGTGGATACCGTGGGCCGCACGCTGGAATCGATGCTGGGCGGCCGCCAGGTCACCCGCTACAAGGACGAGGGCGAGCAGTACGACGTGATCGTGCAGGTGACGCCGCGCGACCGGGCCAACCCCACCGATATCTCGGGCATCTACGTGCGCGCGCGCGACGGCAGCATGGTGCAGCTGGACAACCTGCTGGGTGTGCATGAGGGCGTGTCGCCGCAGTCGCTGAACCACTTCAACCGCCTGCGCGCGGTGAAGATCGACGCGGCCGTCGCGCCGGGCTATGCCTTGGGCGAAGTGCTGACCCACATGCACCAGGTCGCGCGCGACGTGCTGCCCAACACCATCGTGACGGACCTGGACGGCCAGTCGCGCGAGTTCCGGGATTCGTCGGGCAGTATCTATCTGGTCTTCGGCATGGCGCTGGCTTTCATCTACCTGGTGCTGGCCGCGCAGTTCGAAAGCTGGCGCAACCCCTTCATCATCATGCTGTCGGTGCCGCTGTCCATGACGGGCGCGTTGCTGGCCTTGTGGCTGACGGGCGGCACGCTGTCCATCTACAGCCAGATCGGCCTGATCACGCTGGTGGGCCTGATCACCAAGCACGGCATCCTGATCGTGGAGTTCACCAATCAGCTGCGCGACGAAGGCCGCGAACTGTTCGCAGCCGTCACTGAAGCCAGCGTGCTGCGGCTGCGCCCGATCCTGATGACGACGGGCGCCATGGTGCTGGGCACGGTGCCGCTGGCGCTGTCCACGGGCGCGGGGGCGGAATCGCGCCAGCAGATCGGCTGGGTCCTGGTGGGCGGGCTGATGCTGGGTACACTACTGACCTTGTTCGTCGTGCCGGTGGCCTATACGCTGATTGCCACCGCGCGCCAGAAACCCGGCCATGCCGGCAGCGCAGAGCATCCCCCGGCCCCCCCGCCGGGCGCCCACACGCCGCCGGCGTCGGCCAACGCAGCGTCGGAATAAGTTATGCGCCAGATCATCTTTGACACGGAAACTACCGGACTGGACCCTGCACAGGGCCACCGCATCGTCGAGATCGGCTGCGTGGAAATGGTCAACCGGATGTCCACGGGCAAAAACCTGCACATCTACCTGAACCCGGACCGCGACAGCGACCCCGAGGCCTTGGCGGTGCACGGGCTGACAACGGAATTCCTGTCCGACAAACCGCGCTTCGCCGACGTGGCCGACGAGTTCGTCACATTCATCCAGGGCGCGGAGCTGATCGCGCACAACGCCGCGTTCGACGTGAAGTTCTTCAACGCCGAGCTGGCCAAGACGGGCCGCGGCCCGATCACCGAATACTGCGAGACGATCACCGATTCGCTGCTGCATGCGCGGTCGCTCTTCCCAGGCAAGCGCAATTCGCTGGACGCCCTGTGCGACCGCTTCGGCATTTCCAACGCCCACCGCACGCTGCACGGCGCATTGCTCGACTCGCAGTTGCTGGCCGAAGTCTGGCTGGCCATGACCCGGGGCCAGGACGCGCTGCTGATCGACGTGGATGACAACGACGGCGCCGGCAGCGACGGCATCGTGCTGGCCAAGTTCGATGCGTCGGGCCTGGTGGTGGTGAAAGCCAGCGACGACGAACTGGCCGAGCACGAAACCTATCTGGCAGCGCTGGACAAGTCCGTGGGCGGTGAGTGCGTGTGGCGCAAACTGGATGCGCCGGTGGCGGCCGCGTAAATAATTTTCCGAGGCGACTTGCGCACGTTTTAAAAAACATGCTATTATTTCGCCTCTTTCAGGGTGGTTAGCTCAGTGGTAGAGCACTGCCTTCACACGGCAGGGGTCACAAGTTCGAAACTTGTACCACCCACCAAAGACCCTTGAGAGGCAGCGCAGGCCCAATATCCAACAAGCCGAAGTTGTCATCAAGTCGCACAGCAAACCGCATCGCAAGATGCGTTGCCGGGTGCAAAGCAAACAAGCCAACCTTTACCGGTTGGCTTTTTTGTTTTCTGCTGCGGACAATGGCGTGGCAAAACCGTGGCGAAATACCGTGCACCCCGCGCCAATCCTATTATTCTATTGATCAGACGCAACTGCGCCGTTGGCCCTTGCGTCCCGTCGGGTCTTTGCATGTCTATGATTGTTGTATGGCGAACCCCAGGAGGAAACCTCCCGGGCATGCTTATGCGAACAGGAGACGTCCATGCATGCCAGCACAAATACCATGTTGATCATCATCGTCACGGGCGTGGCGTTGATGCTGGTCGGATTCGGGCTGCGTGACCGCAATATCGGGATGGGATTGATGGGGCTGGGCCTGATCACGGCCATTGGCTCCATCCTGTACAAGGCCTACATCACATTCTATTGACGTGGCCCTCAGCCTTTCGGCGCCTGCTGGCGGGCGATGCGCGCCAGCAGCGTGTCCAGCTGATTCGCGAAGGCCTTGCGGTCGGCCTGGCTGAACGAGGGCGGGCCGCCCGTGTCCACGCCGCTTGCGCGCAATTCTTCCATCATGTCCCGCACCGCCAGCCGTTCCCGGATGGTTTCCGGCGAATAACGCTCGCCGCGCGGGTTTAGCGCCATCGCGCCTTTTTCCAGCACTTCAGCCGCCAGCGGGATATCCGCGGTGATGACCAGATCGCCCGGCGCCGCGCGTTCGACGATGTGCGCATCCGCCACGTCGAAGCCGCGCGGCACCTGCACCGCGCGGATCAACGGCGAGGGCGGTGTGGAAAGAGGCTGGTTGGCCACCAGGGTCACCGGCACCTGCCAGCGCTGCGCGGCGCGGAACAGAATGTCTTTGATGACCACGGGACACGCGTCCGCATCGACCCAGATGTGCATGGGCGCTTATTCGCCCAGCGCTTTCTGCAGCACGTCGGCCACGATGTCGTTGGTGGACACACCGCGTTCGGCCGCCAGGGCGCGCAGCTTGTCCGCATGCGCCTGCGACAGCTTCAGCGGAAACGGTACCAGGCCGGCGGCCTGATCCAGCTTGCGCTGTTCGCGGCGGTCGGGCGCCTGCGAGGCCACGCCGAAGCGGTCGGGGGTGGCGGACTGCTTGAGTTGCCCAGCCAGCTTCAGGGCCTGGTTCTTTTGAAGATCGAATTTATTCATGGAAATTCCTGATGAGGAGCGCAATCATAAGCGCAACCGGCGTCAACGCGGTTTGGCGTGCTCCAGCAGGGCCAATCCTTCTTCGGCGCCGTCGTGCAGCGGCACGGTCAGGCCGCGCCGGGCATTGGCCACCGACACCTGGGCGCCTTGTGGCGAGCCTGCGGCCAGCAGGTCCTGGCCCGTTTGATAGACGGCACGCACGACCACCAGCGCTTCGTCACGGGTCAGGTCGGCCGTGGTGAGCAGCAGGGCGGCTGTGCCGACGGTCGGGATCGGGGCCGGCTGGTTGGGGTAGGTGCCCGCCGCGATCTCCAGCGGCATCAGCTCGTCCTCTTTGACCGTCAGCGCCTTGATGGCGGCCGGGTCCAGCGGCAGCAGCTTGAGTTGGGCCTGAGTCAGCGCGTCGCGCAGTGGCGCGGCGGGCACGCCGATCACTTGCGCGGCGGCGTCCACCGTGCCCGCGTTCAGCGCAGGCAGCGACGCGGCAAAGGGCGTGTCCGCCACTTTGTAGTCGCGGCCGGCCTGCAGGCCGTGGGCCGCCAGCACGGCCTCCAGCGTGGTGCGCACCGCGGAGCCCTCCGGCCCCAGCGCAATAGTCTTGCCCTTCAGGTCGCGCACCCCGCGCAGCGCCGGGTCGTCGCGGACCACGATGTGGACCAGTTCGGGATAAAGGCTGCCCAACGCACGCAGTCCCACGAAGGGGCCTTGCGCCGCGAACGGGCCGAGGCCTTCATAGGCCAGGCGCGCAGTGTCGGCCTGCGCCAGGCCGACCACGGCGTCGCCGTTGCGCAGCAGCGCGATGTTCTCGGCGCCGCCGCCGGTGATCAGCGGCATCACGCGGATCTGCTGGGCACGCCCGACGGCGGCCAGGGCGCGCGCGAAGGCCACGTATTCGCCGCGGTCGGGGCCACCGGCCAGCGGATAGCCCTGCTGCATCCGCGCCAGCCGGCCGTTGATGCGGGACACCGAACGCTCAAGCTCCTGCTGCACGACGTGTTGCGCCGTGCTGGACGCACTGTAGGCGACGGAATGGGTGATCTGGTCCAGCGTGTCCAGCAGCTGCCGCGTGACCGGGGGCGGCGCGCCGGTGTCCAGCGACGGCGCTTCGGCCGCCTTGAAGCCTGCCGGCGTGACCAGCTTCCATGTGTCGCCCTCCTGGCGGTAGATGGCGCTGGCGTGCGCGACGATGCGGTCGCCAGCCTGGTTGCCGCCCGACTTCACGCCGCTGATGCTGCGCGGGCCAGCGCCCAGCAGCGTCACCAGCGACGCCGCGCCCGGCTGGTCCCACGCGCCCAGCGCGATATCGCGGCCCAGGTCCAGTTCGACGTCGTAATACACCACGCGACGGGTTTCGCCGGCGGGCGCGTCGCTGTCCGCGGCGGAACCCATGCGCTTGAGTTCGGCGATCCGGAACAGGCCTTGGCCATAGGTGGCGTTCAGGCCGCGTTCGACGTCGGCGCGCAGGGCGTCGGTATCGGGCGCGCGGCCGCAGGCCGCCAGGGCCAGGCACAGCCCCATCAGGGCAATGCGCTTGAGGATGGACAGGCTCATGCTTACATCCCTCCCACGAACGGCAAGGAAATCAAGGACGTCAGCACGATCACATTCAGGATGTCGACCAGGAACGCGCCCGTGACCGGGACCACGATGAAGGCTTCGGGCGCAGGACCGTGGCGCCGCGTCAAGGCCTGCATGTTGGCGATGGCGGTGGCGGTGGCGCCCAACCCGAAACCGCAGAAGGCGGCCGACATGATGGCCGCTTCGTAATCACTCTTTAGCATCCGGAACACCACCCAGGCGGCGTACAGCGCGCAGAACAGCGTCTGCACCAGCAGCATCAGGGCCAGCGGACCGGCCAGGCGCGCCACGCTGGACAGGTCCAGCGTCATCATCGTCATGCCCAGGAACAGCGACAGCGAAATCGTGCCAATGATCTCCGTGGCGCGGTCGTCCAGCTTCAGGCCCAGGTGCACGCCCGCGTTGCGGATCAGCACGCCGGTCGCCAGGCACCACAGGAAGTTGGGCAGGCTGACGGGGGCGCCCTCCACCAGCATTGCAAGATAGCCGCCGACGACCAGGCACACGAAGGCGGCGGTCATCGACACGATGAACGAGCCGGCCGTGGCGGGCGCGGCGTCTTCGGCCAGGTCCGGCGCGGCGTTCCCCCCCTGGGCCGAATGGTCCAGGCTGCCGGCCAGCTTGTGCCGGCGCATGAGCCATTCCGCCACCGGGCCGCCCACCACCCCGCCCAGCACCAGGCCCAGCGTGGCCGAGGTCATCGCCAGCGCCATGACGTCCTGGATATTGTTGAAGTCGGCGAAGCGCGTCGCATAGGCCGCGCCCGTGCCGTGCCCGCCCACCAGGGTGATGGTGCCGCCCAGCAGGCCCATCAGCGGATGCATGTCCAGCAGCCAGGCCATGCCCAGGCCCACGGCGTTCTGCAGGACCAGGAAGGGGATCAGCGCCAGCAGGAAGGCGATCAGCCGGGGGCCGCCCTTGGCCAGCAGTTTCAGGTTCGCCGTCAGCCCGATGCAGCCGAAGAACAGCAGCAGCAAGGTGGGCTTGATGCTGGTTTCCATAGAGATCGACACGCCGCCCCATGTCGACAGCAAGTAGGCCAGCACGGCGAACAGCAGGCCGCCCACGATCGGGTCGGGGATGCTGTAGCGCGCCAGGATGCCTATCCGCGAGGTGAGCACCCGGCCGATGACCAGCACCAGGCAGCATGCAAGCAGGGATTGAACGGGCGAAAGCGAGATCATATGGGCCTTCGCGCCCTGGCGGGGCGCAGCTATGCAAAGTATGGGAACCGTTGCCGCCACATCGTTCAGATTGTGGCCCTATATTACGGCCGTGACCGCAACGCTGTATAGGGACGCGGCAACGCGTGCAGTCCCGCCGGTGGAGCCGGGGGGCTGCGCCGTCTAGAGCGGAAACGCGCGCGACATGTAACTGGCCCGGGGACCGTATCCGGCCAGCTTTTCGGCCAGGGCGGCAGGCAGGGCGTGGCCCTGGCCACCGACTGGCTGATACCCGTGGCGCAGCCAATAACCCACGGCGGATTCCAGCGACACCAGGCTGGCGCGGCGCATGCCGCTTTCCATGGCGCCGCCGGCGGCGGTCCGCAGCAGCGTCTGGCCCACGCGCAGACCTTGCGCGGACGGCACCACGGCGCAGTCATGCAGGAACCAGTGGTCCGCTTGCGGGGGCAGCGCGGTCAGCGCCACGTCCAGCGCGGGAGGCAGGCCGGCATCCCAGGGGTACGAGATCAGATAGCCCAGCAAGGCGTCGCCGTCGGCCGCGCGCGCCACCCAGCAATAAGCGGGCGCAAGCGCCAGGCGATTCAGGAAGAACTCCGCGCTTTCAAGCAGAAAGTCGGGGTAGGCCAGGGTCTGGGCATCCAAAATGCCGTCCACGTCGCTGGCCAGCATAGGGCGGACTTGGTATTGCATGACAACCTGTGAAAACAACAAAAGCCGGCGCATTTTACCGGCGTCCGGCAGCCTCTTGCTTTACGAGGCTTCACAAATGGGGGACACAGGTTAACGAGGCTTGCACGCGACTTCATAGTTTTCGCTGGGTGAATCCCTAGAATCCATCCGAGTTCCGGCCAGCAGAGGGGCTACGCCGCATTTCATGAAAATTCGACGAGGCCCTGCGCATACTGCCTGCCATAGCGTCCTGTATTTCGAGCGAAAGCGTCTTATGCACATCCAATTCCGGTCCGATCCGATCCCGCAGCAAGCGTTGACCAAAGCGTATCCCTTGGGGGCGCTCTGGTCTTCCAAGGTTGCGGCCGTGCCGTATGACACTTGCGTGACGTGCGTGATTCCCTGCTTGAACGAGGCCGAAAATCTGCGCATCCTTCTGCCGTTGCTGCGCAGCCGCCTGTCGGCCCTGTGCACCAGTTGGGAGATCATCGTTGCCGATGACGGCAGCACCGATGGCACGGAAGCGCTGATGGCCGAATGGACGCAGCACAGCGGCTTTCGCTATGTGCAACTGTCGCGCAATTTCGGCAAGGAAGCCGCGCTGAGCGCGGGCCTGGAAGCCGCCACCGGCAATGCCGTGATCTGCCTGGATGCGGATCTGCAGCACCCGCCCGCGTTGATCGAACAGATGCTGGCGCGCTGGGCCGCCGGCGCCGAAATGGTCTATGCCGTGCGCGAGACCCGCGCCGACGAATCCTGGGTGAAGCGCTCCGGCGCGCGCTGGTTCTACAAGCTGCTGAGCAGCGCGCGCGGTGTGAACGTGCCGGCGCACGCGGGCGATTTCCGCTTGATGGACCGCGGCGTGGTGGATGCGCTGATCGCCTTGCCCGAACGCACGCGCTTCATGAAGGGCCTGTACGCCTGGGTCGGCTTCAAGGGCGAAGCGCTGCCTTACACGCCCGACGAGCGGCTGCACGGCGACAGCCGGTTCAGCGGCCTGCGCCTGTTCCGCCTGGCGCTGGATGGCCTGACTGCGTTCACGACCTGGCCCTTGCGGCTGGTCAGTCTGGTCGGCGTCGCTTTCGCGATGCTGGCGATGTCGTACGCCGCCTATCTGGTCGGCGAATACCTGGTGTCAGGCAACGCCGTGTCCGGCTGGACCACGATCGTCACCGCCGTGCTGTTCTTTGCCGGCGTCAACCTGATTTCCCTTGGGGTGGTGGGTGAGTACGTCGCCCGCATTTTCGATGAAGTGAAGGGCCGCCCGCTATACGTCGTGCGCCGGCGCCAGGGCGCGGCTTCGCGCGCGGACAAGGCGACGGGCTGACGATGGCCGGCGCCACCCTGACCCCGGCGCGTTCCGACTGGAACCCGCGGGCGGGGCGGTTCTTGCTGGCCGTTGGCCTGTGGTTGGGGTTCCTGGCCTGGGTCCGCCCGCTGACCCTGCCAGACGAAGGCCGCTACGCGGGCGTCGCCTGGGACATGCTGCGCAGCGGATCGCACGCCGTGCCGTTGCTGGACGGCATGCCGTACTTCCACAAGCCGCCGCTTTACTACTGGCTGGCAGAACTGTCCTTTTCGGTGTTCGGCGTCCATCCCTGGGCGGCGCGCTTGCCGTCGTGGCTCGCGGCATGGGGATCGGCCGCGGGGCTCTACTATTTTGTGCGCCGCTACCGCGACGGCGCTGCGGCCGCGTTGACCGTGCTGATCCTGTCGACCATCCCTTTTTTCTACGGCGGCGCGCAATTCGCGAACCTGGACATGCTGGTCGCCGGCATGATCTCCCTGTGCGTGCTGGCTTCGGTGGACACGGTGCTGCGCGCCGAGCGCGACCAGCCCTATCGCGGGATGTCTTTGGCGGCCTCGGCCCTGGCCGGACTGGCGGTGTTGGCCAAGGGGCTGATCGGCCTGGTGCTGCCCGGCGCGATCTTGCTGATCTGGTTTGCCTGGCGCCGACGCTGGCGCGGCCTGGCCGCGTTGCTGTGGCTGCCGGCGCTGTTGGTCTTCGCAGTCGTTGCCGCGCCGTGGTTCGTGCTGATGCATCTGCGGTTCCCGGGCTTCTACGATTATTTCTTCGTGTACCAGCACTTCCAGCGTTTTGCGGCCAGTGGCTTCAACAACGCGCAGCCGTTCTGGTTCTACCTACCCGTCGTGGCCGGCCTGAGCCTGCCGTGGTCCTTGTGGGCCGGCGGCATCATGCGGCGCACGTTCTGGCAGGAAGGGCACGCGCGCGACCTGCGTCGCCTGGCGCTGGTCTGGTTCGCCGTAGTGCTGGTGTTCTTTTCGTTGCCGCAGTCCAAGCTGGTCGGCTATGTGCTGCCCGCGCTGGCGCCGCTGGCGTTCCTGTTGGCCGAAGTGATTCTTGGCGCGTGGCGCGAACCCGGCGACCCGGTGTCGCCGCGGCTGGTGCACACGAGCGCCGCTGTCGCCGCCGGCATCTGCGTCGTGGCGGTGGGAGTGGCGGCCAACAACGTACGGGGCAGCGCCGCGCCGATGGCCGAAGTGGTCCGGGCGCAGGCGGGGCCTGCCGACACGTTCGTCGCCCTGCATACCTATCCGTTCGACCTGGCGCTGTATGCCCGCGCCCCGCAGCCCATGTGGGTCGTGGACGACTGGCTGGATCAGGACGTGCCGGTGCGTGACAACTGGCGTAAGGAACTTTATGACGCGGCAAGGTTCGATCCCGCTCGGGGCAAGGAACTACTGGTTAGCTCTGCCGAGTTCAGCGCCCGGCTCTGCGCGGCACCCGACGGGTCCCGCTATTGGGTGTGGGGCACGAACTCGGATGGGCCGGTGTACGCGCCGCTGCGCGGCCTGGAGCCTGCGGCCAGGAGCGTGAAGTACGTGATGTGGCGGGTGGACGTGAACGACGCTTTCAGGCGGCGGGCTTGTGGCGGAACGCCCAAAACCGGCTAGCGGCGAAGGTGGCGAACGCCAGGCCGATCAGGATCAGGGCCAGCAACAGGTCATAGGGAATGGTGGTGGTGTGCAGCAGCAGTGCGTAGGCGGATTCGTTGATCGCGAAACCAATGGCTGAAATCAAGAAGAAACGACGGACTGCTACGGTCCAGGGTGTGCGGGTATGTCGGAACGTAAGCCGGTAGTGGCCGGAGAACGAAACCACGAAGGCCACCAGCCAGCCGATCAGGTTGGCGGCCAGCGGCGGCAAGCGGAACCCTTCCACGCAGCCTACGGCAACGGCCCAGTGGGTCGCGGCGGCAGCGCAGCCGACAACGACGAAGAGGCTGATCTGTTGAAGGAAGGCGCGCATGGAAGCCGTGGTGAAATGGAAATTCGAGGTGATGCAATGAGCAAACGGATCGTCGTCTGCGGTGACGATTTTGGCATGAATGCCGACATCGATGAAGGCATGATCGCATTGGCCGGCATGGGCCGCGTCAGTGCGGTCAGTTGCCTGTCGCTGGGCCCCACGGTTGCCGCGAACGCCCCTCGCCTGGCGGCGCACAACGTCGACATTGGCCTGCATGTGAATTTCTCGGAATCGCTGGGCGCAGACGCGGAGCCGATGCCTTCGCTGCGTGCGCTGATCCTCCGCGCGTACACCGGCCGGCTGGACCGTGCCTGGATCGATGTGCACCTGAACCGCCAATTCGATGCCTTTGAAGCTGCGTTCGGACGCGCGCCCGACTACGTGGACGGGCATCAGCACGTGCATCAGTTGCCCGGCATCCGCGACCAGGTACTGTCGCAATTGAAGCGTCGGTATGGCGATAAGCGGCCCTGGCTGCGGCAGACGGCGCCTGGGGCGCAGTGCGGCATTCCGCTCAAGGAATCGATCAAAGCCCGCATCATCGGCGCCTTGGGGGCGGCGGCGCTTGCCCGCCAGGCCCGGCAGGACGGCCTGCGCACCAATCGCCGGCTGCTGGGCGTGTATGGGTTTGAAGGGGGCAAGCGGCGTTACGCGGATCTGTTGCAGAACTGGCTGTTCAATGCGCACGACGGCGATCTGCTGATGTGCCATCCCGCGATGGACTGCAAGGAAGGCAGCCCCATGTCGCGCCAGCGCCGCGCCGAATTCGATGTATTGGCCAGCCCCAAGCTGGGCGACTGGATGAGCGAAAACGGCGTGCGCATCGCCCGCTTGCCGGCCGCCGCGTACTGATCCCGCCGTCTGGCGCCGGCTACCCGCTGGTCAGGCTGTCCAGCAGCCAAGCGCCGGCGGGCCCCAGCGGGCGCCGCGTGGACCACACGACATCGACCCGGATATGGCGCGGCCAGCCGGGCACGGTCAGCTCCACCAATTGGTTGCGCCCGAAGCGCTGGATCATCCAGCGCGGCAGTTCCGCCCAGCCGAAACCCAGGCTGGCCATTTCCAGCAGCATCAGATAGCCCGGCGCCGACCAGGTCGAGCTCGGCGGCGCGGCGTCCTTGTCGTCCAGTTCGTAGGTGCTGAGGCGTAGTTCGCGTTCGGCGTCGAGGTCCCCGCGCGTGACCCGCGCGCGACCTGCCAGCGGATGGTTGCGCCCCACGCACAGGACGATTTCGGACAGTTCCGTCAGCGTCGCGTGCGCGACATCGGGCGGGTAGCTGTCCTGGGCAGCCATCAAGCCCACATGCGCGCGGCCTTGCTGCACCAGCGCCACCACATCCTCATATTCCGCGATCAGGCATTCGAAGCGCAGCGCCGGGTAGCGCCGGTCGATCTGGCTGAGCATGTTCTCGAAGGTCTCGGACTGGAACGTGTCGGACAGCACCACGGTCAGGCGGGGCTCCAGTCCGTCGGCCAACTGGCTGGCGCTGCGGTTGAACCGGTCATTCGCGGCCAGCACCTGCAAGGCCTGCCCCAGCAGCACCTGGCCGGCCTCGGTCAGCGCGGGCTGGCGCTGGCTGCGGTCGAACAGCGTGACGTTCAGGTCCACCTCCAGGTTGGCGATGGTTTCGCTGATGGTGGACTGGCTTTTGCCCATTTTCCGGGCGGCGGCCGAAAACGAGCCTTCCGAGGCGACTTGGGCGAACGCGGCCAGGGATTCGAGGGAGTGGCGCATGGGGGCAGGGTTATCGGTTTTTCCGATGGATTCAATCTTTATCGTACCGGAAATATCGTCGAAAATCGCTTCCACTCTGTAGCAACCGACCTCAGGTGGGTCATGACGCAAGCCACGAAAACCCTAAAAGAACGTTTTTTCCACGCCTTCCTGTTCGAAATCCTCGCCATCGGCCTGTGCGCGCCCATCGCGGCCTGGGCCATGGGCAAATCCCTGTTTGAAATGGGCGTGCTCACCGCGGTCATCGCCTGGATCGCGCTGCTCTGGAACATGATCTACAACGCCGGCTTCGACCGCGTCGAGAACCGCTTTGGCTGGATCCGTAATCTGCGCGTGCGCATCCTGCACGCCTTCGGGTTCGAACTGGGCCTGATCCTGATCGTGATCCCGCTGGCGGCCTGGTGGCTCAGCATCAGCTTGTGGGAAGCCTTTGTGCTGGATATCGCGCTGGTGCTGTTCTACCTGCCGTATGCCTTCCTGTACAACCTGGCCTACGACCGGTCGCGCCCGCGCGTCATGCAATGGCTGAACCGGGGTAAGGCGGGCGCCGTGTCTCCGGCCGCCGTTCCGGCCGCTACGCGTCAATGACCTTGCGCGTGAACATTTCCAGGTAGTCCATCAATGAATCCGCGCCCTTGATGGCCGCGGCTTCATTGCCGGTGGCGATGCCCTGTGCCATCAGCATGTGGCGGCGGGCGCCTTCGGCGATATCACCTTCGTGCTGATAGGCGTACCAGAAGCGCCGGCACTGGATGATCAGCGGTTCCACGGCGTTCACGGCCGACACGTTGCGGCAGGCCTCGTGGCAGACGTAGTCCAGCAGTTGGTCGGCGTGCATGTAGTCGTCAAGGTTGCCGCCTTCCGAGGCGCGGATCATCTGCGCCGCGCAGTCCACGATCTGGGTGCGCTGCGCGGGCGTGGCGCGGCGCGCCGCGCTGGCGGCGATCAGTTGCTCCAGCGCGCGGCGGGTCTGGATCAGGTCCATGTGGTCCGCCAGCTGGATCATCGACACGCGCAGGCCGCGCCGGGGTTCCTGGCGGATCAGTCCGGCCGCCACCATGCGCAGCAGCGCCTCGCGAAGCGGCGTGCGCCCCAGGCCGGTCTTCTCCACCAGATCCGCTTCCACGACCGCGCTGCCAGGTTGCAGCTGCAGCGTGGCGATCATGCTCTCGATCTGGTCGTAGGCGACATCCGCGGCGCGCCGTTTGGGTTCTGCTCCTGCCATCAATTATTATTTTCCTTCGTTTTGCGCCACTGCGTGTAGGCCAGCCATTCGCCGACGAACCCGCGTCGGAAGAACGACACGCACAACACGAAAATCAGCCCGATGACGATCGTGACGACGTCGCCCAGGGTGGCAAGGTAGTTCTGCAAGCTGACGACCAGTGTCGCGCCGACCACCGGGCCCCACACCGTGCCGATGCCGCCCAGGAGCGTCATCAGCAGCACCTCGGTGGAGGTGGCCAGCGACACGTCGTTCAATGCCACCAGCTGAAGCACCAGCGCCTTGAGCGACCCCGCCAGGCCGGCGACCGCCGCAGACAGCACGAAGGCCAGCAGCTTGCACCGATCCGTATCGTAACCTAGCGAAATGGCGCGCGGCGCGTTGTCCCGGAGGGTCTTGAGCACCTGGCCGAACGGCGAATGGATCACCCGGTAGACGAACAGGAAGCCCAGCACGAACACCGCCAGCGCGAAGTAATACATGTTCGTATCGACGCTCAGGTCCACCAGGCCCAGGAACTTGCCGCGCGGGATGCCCTGCATGCCGTCCTCGCCCCGCGTCCAGCCCACCTGCACCGCCATGAAATAGGCGACCTGTGACAGCGCCAGCGTGATCATCGCGAAATAGATGCCGGTGCGCCGGATGGCCAGCCAGCCGATCGCATAGCCAATGGCGGCGGCCATGGCCACGCCGCACAGCATGGCGATTTCGGGGGGCAGGCCGCGCGCGCCGAACAGGATCATCATTTCGCCGGCGGCGTAGCCGGCCCAGCCGAAGAATGCCGCATGCCCGAAGGACACCAGCCCGGTGAAACCCGTCAGCAGGTTGAAGGCCAGCGCGAACAGCGCAAAGCACAGCACCTTCATCACGAACACGGGGTAGACGACCTGGGGAAAGAAGGGCACCAGCAGCGCGGGCACGAGCAGCAGCGCCAGGATACGGATCGAAAGGGGAATGCGCGGCACCTTATTTCTCCTTGCCGAACAGGCCGGCGGGGCGCATCAGCAGCACGACGGCCATCACGATGAACACGACCACGGTGGACGCCTCGGGATAGAACACTTTGGTCAGGCCTTCCAGCAGGCCCAAGGCCAGGCCGGTGACGATGGCGCCCATGATGGAACCCAGGCCGCCGATCACCACCACGGCGAACACGATGTTCAGCAGGTTGGAGCCCATCAGCGGATTGATCTGCATGACGGGCGCCGCCAGCACGCCGGCCACGCCGGCCAGCGCCACGCCGAAACCGTAGGTCAGCGTGATCATTACCGGCACGTTCACGCCGAATGCCTGCAGCAGCTTCGGGTTTTCGGTGCCGGCCCGCAGCATGGCGCCCAGCCGGGTGCGTTCGAACAGGTACCAGGTCGCGATGCACAGCGTCAGCGACGCCACCACCACGAACCCCCGGTACGCCGGCAGGAACATGAAGCCCAGGTCGAAGCCGCCCTGCAGGATCTCGGGCGGCTCGTAGCCCACGCCCGAGATGCCGTAGAAGTAGCGAAAGCCCCCCTCCATCATCAGCGCGATGCCGAAGGTCAGCAGCAACCCGTACAGATGGTCCAGGTGATACAGCCGCTTGAGCAGCGTCTTTTCGATCACGACGCCGACCGCGCCCACCAATAGCGGCGCTACGATCAGCGCGGCCCAGAAGTTGATCTGCACCCCGGGCCCCAGCAGCTGGGGCAGCTGCGTGAAGCCGATCCACGCCAGGAACGCCGCCATCATGAACTGGGCGCCGTGCGTGAAATTGACGATGTTGAGCAGGCCGAAAATGATGGCCAGCCCCATGCTCAGGATGGCGTAGAAGCAGCCGTTGATCAGCCCCACCAGCAATTGGGCGAGCAGGGCGGGAAGGGAGATGTCGAACATAGTAGGCGGCGGTCGGCGTGGGTGGCGTTACGACTTGTTCAGCGGGCAGGCGGCCTGCGGCTTGGGGAACACGTCCTCGCCCTTCAACACCGATTTCACGTTGTAGTAGTCCCAGGGGGCCTTGGATTGGGCAGGCGTCTTTACCTGCAACAGCAGCATGTCGTGCACCAGGGCGCCGTCCGCGCGCAGTTTTCCGTTGCGGATCACGGCGTCGTTAATGGTCATTTCCCGCAGCTTGGCCATCACGGTGGGCGCATCGTCCGTGCCTGCGGCTTCGATCGCCTTCAGGTACGACAGCGTGGCGGAATACACGCCGGCCTGCGAGGCCGTCGGCATCTTCTTGGCCTTCTCGAAAAACTTCTTGGCCCAGGCGCGCGAGGCGTCGTCGTAGTCCCAGTAGAACGCTTCGGTCAGGTACATGCCTTGCGCCTTGGGCAGGCCCATGCTGTGCACGTCCGAGATGTACGTCAGCAGCGGCGCCACGATCTGCTTCTTGTTGATGCCGAATTCGTTGGCCTGCTTCACGGCGTTGACGGTGTCGTTGCCGGCGTTGGCCAGCGCGATCACGTCTGCCTTCGAGGCCTGCGCCTTCAGCAGGAACGACGAGAAATCGTTGCCCGGGAACGGGTGGCGCGACACGCCTACGACGGTGCCGCCGTTTTCCTTGATGACTTCGGTCGCGTCCTTTTCCAGCGAGTGGCCGAAGGTGTAGTCGGCGGTGATGAAGTACCAGGTCTTCTTGCCTTCCTGGACCAGCGCGCGCGCCGTGCCGGCCGCCAGCGCATAGGTGTTGGTGGTCCATTGCGCATTCAGCGGCGAGCACTTTTCGCCCAGGATCGCCGTGGACAGGCCGGCCGAAGGCATCGTCACGCGGTTCTTCTGCTTGGCGATCTCCATCACGGCCAGCGCGGTGGACGCGGTGGGGAAGTCGGTGATCATGTCGACCTTGCCCTGGTCGAACCATTCGCGGGCCAGGTTGGCGGCCACGTCGGGTTTGTTCTGGTGGTCGGCGGCGACCACCTCCACGGGTTTGCCCAGCACCTTGTTGCCCATTTCTTCGGCGGCCAGGCGGGCGGCGATCACGGAGCCGTTGCCGGCCAGGTCGGAGTAGACGCCCGACAGGTCGGTCAGCACGCCGACCTTGACGACGTCGTCGCTGATCTTGGCCTGCGCGTGGACCGCGCCGGCCGCGCCCAGGGTAAGCAGCGCTGCTGCGATTCGATTCAATTTCATCTGACTACGCTCCGTGTAGGAATGGGGGACTGCGGTCGGAAGGAATACAGCGGGGGACATCAAATGCCGAGCAACGCGTTCAGCTTGTCCTGCGACTGCTGGATTTCGGCGCGGTCGATCACCGCGACCACCTGGCCGTGCTCGATGACGTAGTGGCGGTCGGCCAGATGCTGCGCGAAGCGGAAGTTCTGCTCGACCAGCACGGTGGTGTAGCCGCGCTCTTTCAATTGCCGGATCACGCGGCCCAGCGACTGCACGATGACGGGGGCCAGGCCTTCGGTGATTTCGTCCAGCAACAGCAGGCGGGCGCCGGTGCGCAGGATGCGGGCCATCGCCAGCATCTGCTGTTCGCCGCCCGACAGCCGCGTGCCGGGGCTGTGCGCGCGTTCTTTCAGATTGGGGAACATCGCGTAGATCTCTTGCACCGACATCCCGCCGGGGCCCACCGAGGGCAGCAGCATGAGGTTTTCCTCGGCGCTCAACGACGCGTAGATGCCGCGTTCTTCGGGGCAATAGCCGATGCCCCGGCGCGCGATCTTGTGGGTGGGCATGCCCACCGTTTCTTGCCCCTGGACCTTGATCGAACCGCTGCGCCGGCCCACCAGGCCCAGGATGGATTTCAGCGTCGAGCTGCGGCCCGCGCCGTTGCGGCCCAGCAGCGTCACGCATTCGCCGGGCTTCACGTCCAGATCGATGCCGTGCAGGATGTGCGATTCGCCGTACCAGGCGTGCAGGTTGCGGATTTCCAGCATGTTCGCGGCGGCGCCGGCCACGGCTTCATTCATCTTCGGCTCCCATGTAGGCTTCGCGCACGGCGGGGTCTTCCGACACGGTCGCGTAGGGGCCTTCGGCCAGGATCTCGCCCCGTTGCAAAACGGTGATGGTGTCGGAGATGTCCGCCACCACTTTCATGTTGTGTTCGACCATCAGGATCGTGCGTCCCGCGGACACCTGCTTGATCAGGTGCTTGACCCGGTCCACGTCCTCGTGGCCCATGCCTTGCGTGGGTTCGTCCAGCAGCAGCAGTTCCGGCTCCAGCGCCAGCGTGGTCGCGATCTCCAGCGTGCGCTTGCGGCCGTAGGGCAGGTCGCCCGCTGCCACGTCAAGGTGGGTGCGCAAGCCGACCTGGTCCAGCAGTTCCTCGACACGGTGGTGCAGGCTTTCCAGCGTGCGCTCCGACCGCCAGAAGCAGTAGTCCACGCCCAGTTTGCGCTGCAGGGCCACGCGCACGTTCTCGCGCACCGACAGTTGCGGGAACACGGCCGATATCTGGAACGAACGTACGATGCCGCGGCGCGCCGTCTGCGCGGGGCGTTCCTGCGTGATGTCCACGCCGTCGTACACGATCTCGCCGCGCGTCGGGATGTGGAACTTGGTCAGCAGATTGAAGAACGTTGTCTTGCCCGCGCCATTCGGGCCGATCAGGGCATGGATGGCGCCGCGCCGCACGCTCAGGTCGACGTTGTTGACCGCCACGAAGCCGCGGAATTCCTTGGTCAAGCCCCGGGTCTGAAGGATGATGTCGCTGTGCATGGTGTCCGATAGGCGTGCAGGGGGACAGGCCCCTGCGCCTCGCGGCGGATTGCCGCGCGGCGCAGGGTTCGTGCTGCGGGGAGCTGCGTCCGGGAACGGGCGCTTACGCCGACTGGTATTGCTTGGGGCGCTTGGCCATCGCGGCCTGGATGATGGCCGTGCAGCGTTCGCGTTCCGCGCCGATCAGCGGCAGGCGAGGGCGGCGCACGTGTTCATTGCCAACACCGGCCAGGGTCTCGGCCAGCTTGATGTTCTGCACCAGCTTGGTCGACACGTCCAGGTGCAAGAGCGGCGTGAACCATTGGTAGAGCGCCAGCGCCTCTTGCCACTTGCCGGCCTTCATCAGGTCGTACAGCGCCACGGTTTCGCGCGGGAAGGCGGTGACCAGGCCGGCCAGCAGCCCGTCCGCGCCCAGCGCCAGGGCTTCGAACGACAGGTCGTCCACGCCGATGAACAGTTGGTAGCGCGTGCCTAACGCGTTGCGCAGGTCGGTCAGGCGGCGGATGTCGTCGCTGCTTTCCTTGATGGCGACCAGCCACGGGCAATCGGCCAGTTCGGCCATGTGCTCGGTCTTCAGGTCGACGCGGTAGGCGACCGGGTTGTTGTAGATCATGCAGGGCTTTTGCGCCGCTTCCGCCATGGTGCGGATGCTCTGCATTGCTTCGCGCGCATCGGCCACGTAGATCAGCGACGGCATCAGCATGAAGCCGTCCACGCCGAGGCCGACGGCGGCCTTGATGAAGCGCAGCGCTTCGCGGGTGCTGGTTTCCGACACGTTGGCCAGCACGGGGATGCGGCCGGCGCTGACTTCCACCGCGCAGCGCGTGACCTCAAGCTTTTCTTCCAGCGTCAGGGTGCTGGCTTCGCCCAGCGAGCCGCAGGTGACCAGGCCGTGGACCCCGTTGTCGATCAGGAAGCCGAAATGCTTGCGCATCGCTTCGAAGTCGAGGGTTTCGTCGGCATGGAACTTACTGGTTACGGCAGGAAATACGCCCTGCCAACGCACGTTACTCAACTGGCTTCTCCTCAAGATGCCGTCGCTTCAATGGCGGAGCGGCGAGCTGAAGCAAAGTCTAATATTCGTTAAATATATTTAATAGATATTTTTGTATGGGAGTTTCCCGAGATCGGGTTTTCCCGGCGGAGGGCGGTTCGCAGGCAAGAAAAAGTCCCGCGCGGGGCGGGACGTCGATGCGGCGCGGGGCCGGCCGTCAGCCGGTTTTGCGCTTGTAGGCTTGGGTCGCGTCCTGCATGAACGTCTTGACGGCGGCGTCGTACTGCGGACCGCTGCGGAAGGCGCCCGAGTGCGATGCGCCTTCGATTTTCACCAGGCGCTTCAGGTCCGGCGCCACGTTGCGCGCGGCGGCGAAGAGCTCGTCGCTCATGGTGTGCGGCACGACGCGGTCGGCGGTGCCGTGCATGAACAGCATCGGCGTGTGCATGCGGGCCAGCTTGTCCACCGAATCGAAAGGCTGCGTGACCAGCAGGCCCGCGCCCGGCACCTTGCCCCAGCGCAGGGTGCCCAGCATGGCGCCGATGCTGGTGAAGCTGGATTCCACGATCAGGCCCGCAAAATCCGGCTGTTCGGGGCGCGCGGCCAGGTCGATGGCGATGGCGCCACCCAGGCTGTGCCCGTACACGAACCGGCGCGCGGCGTCGGGCTGAAGCCTGGCCAGCTCTTTCAGGCCGGCCATCGCGTCTTCCAACGCGCTTTCCTCGGAAGGCAGGCGCGGCGTGGACGCGCCGAAGCCGCGGTAGTCGATGGCCAGGACGGAATAGCCCATGCGCGTCCAGCCGTCGATGCGGAAGGCGCTGCCATTCAGGTTCCAGCGCGCGCCATGCAGGTACAGCACCGTCGGCGCGCCCGCCTTGGGGCTTTGCCAATACCAGGCGCGGACCTTGTCGCCATTGGCCAGCGCCAGGTCGTAGACCTCGGTGCCGGCGGCGGGCTCGCGCCACCACGTCTGCGGTTCGGATTGGGGGGAAAAGATCGTCTGGCGTTGCCAGGAGTCCAGCTGTGAGCAGCCCACCACGCTGGCGGCGGCAAGCAGGGCGGCGACGAAAAGCCGGCGGGCGGAGAGTCGGGGCAAGACGGGCATGAAAGCTATGACCCTGTGGGGGCCGGTTGGGTTCCGGCATCAGGATACTCCGGGATGCGCCTCCCGCGTCAGGGCCAGCCACGCCTGGGCCGCATGCGACAGATAACCCCCGCGCCGCCACACCAGCACCATCTCCCAATCGGTGCCGGGGTCGCGCAGCGGCACGCGGCAAACGCCTGCGGGCAGGGGATCGTTGGCCTTCACGCGCGGCAGGAAGGCCACGCCCAACCCCGCCGCCACCAGCGCCACGATGAAATCGATCTGGCCGCTGCGCGCCGCGACGGCGGGGGTGAAGTTCGCCCGCTGGCACGCGTCGTGGATGATGCGGTTCAGGGCGAAGCCGGTTTCGAACAGGATGAATGGCGATTTGCGCAGATCGGCCAGTCCCACCGATTCGGCGTGCGCGAACGGGTGGTCGGCAGGTAACAACGCCATCAGCGGCTCACGCGCCACAGGTTGCCATTCCACATTGCCGGGAACGGGCTGCAGCGACGCCGCCAGCTCAATCTCGCCCGCCATCACCATTTCCTCCAGGCGGCGGCTGCCGTGCTCCACCAGGCTGATCTCGATCTGCGGGTAGCGGCTGCGAAAGCGCGCGAACATTGGCGCAAACAGCGAACTGCTGCCAAGCGGCGGCAAACCCAGCCGCAGCACGCCGCGCTTGAGTCCCTTCAGATCGTCCAGTTCGGCATACAGGTCGTCGCGTTCCGCCAACATCACCACGGCGCGCCGATAGACGATTTCGCCCGCTTCCGTCAGCCGGACGGGTTGCGCGTGGCGGTCCAGCAATGGCAGGCCAAGTTCGTCCTCCAGCTGGCGCACCGCCTTGCTGACGGTGGGTTGCGTGGCGTGGATGGTCTTGGCAGCCTGGGAAAAGCCGCCTTGGCGAACCACTTCCACCAGGGCGCGCAATGGGCGCAGGTCCATGGATATGCCTATATGGAATAAGTTGGATTCTTCGAATTCATTTTATCTATGGGCAGGGCAGGCGTAAAACATCAACTTGCCGCTGGAACTGCCCCATGTCTCGCCCATTTCCCCGTCCCGCCCGTGTCTTGCGCCTTGCGCTGCGTCGCAGCCGCGTGCTGCAAATCGCCTTGATCGTCCTGTTTGCCCTGCTGGGCCAAGCCTTGGCCAATGCCTTTGGCCTGCCGGTACCGGGCGGCGTCATCGGGATGGCGCTGGTGCTGGCGCTGCTGGCCACGCGGCGCCTGCGGGTGCGCAATGTGCACCGTGGCGCCAGTTGGCTGCTGACCGAGATGCTGTTGTTCTTCGTGCCTGCGGTCATGTCCTTGCTGGATCACCGCGAGTTCCTGGGGATGCTGGGCGTCAAGTTGCTGGTCGTCATCCTGCTGGGCACCGCGTTGGTCATGGCCGGCACCGCGCTGACCATCGACCTTTGCTATCGCTGGATGAACCGCCATGCCGTCTGAGTTCAACCTGTTGTTCTGGCCGGTGGCCACCGTCGCGGCCTACGCTTGCGCGCGGCTGTTCTATCGCCGCCATGCGTACTGGTGGGCGTCGACCCTGGTAGTGGCGCCCGCGCTGCTGTTGGGGTTGGCGATCGTCCTGCATACTGGCTACCGCGACTACATGTCCGGGTCGCATTGGCTCATGGCAATGCTGGGCCCGGTCATCGTGGCCTTCGCGCTGCCGCTTTATGAGCAGCGCGCCCTCATCTGGCGCTACTGGCCAGTGCTGGCGGCCGGGGTGGCGGTGGGCAGCCTGATCGCCGGCGTCAGCGCCTGGATGCTGGGCAGTCTGCTTGACCTGCCGCCCGACCTGCGGCTGAGCCTGCTGCCGCGTTCGGTCGCCACGCCCTTCGCCGTGGCAGTGTCGGCCCATGTGGGCGGCGTGCCGGACCTGACCGCGGTGTTCGTGATCGTGACGGGCGTGTTCGGCGCAGCCATCGGCCAACTGATGCGGCGCTGGCTGCCGCTGCGTTCAGCGTTGGCGCGGGGCGCGCTGTTCGGCATGGGCGCGCACGGCGCCGGAACGGCCAAGGCCCGCGAACTGGCGGCCGAGGAGGGCGCCGTCGCGGGCCTGGTGATGGTGATGGCCGGACTGTTCAACGTGCTGGTCACGCCCGCTGTCGTTGTCGGCTTGCTGGCCTGACGCGAAGGCGTCAGCGCAGCAGTTCCAGCGCCACCGGGTACAGGGACGCTACCAGAAGCAGCGCCATGCCCACATTGAACGCGCGGACCGCCCAGGGCTTGTGCAGCACCCGGCGCAGCGCGGTGCCGAACGTCACCCAGACGCCGATACTGGGCAGGTTGACGATGCCGCAGACCAGCGTGGCGATGATGAGGTTGGCGAAGAAGCCGTTCTGCGGCGTGTAGGTCGCCACCACGCCCACCGCCATCACCCACGCTTTCGGGTTGACCCATTGGAACGCCGCCGCTTGCAGGAAGGTAAACGGCTTGCCGCGGGCTTCGCCGTCTTCCATGCCACCGGAATTGGCAATCTTCCAGGCCAGGTAGAGCAGGTACGCGGCGCCGGCGTACTTCAGCACCGTGTACAGCTCGGGTACTTGCTGGAACACCGACCCCAGCCCGATGCCCACCAGGAAGATCATCAGCGTGAAGCCCAGGTTCACGCCCAGCAGATGCGGCATGCTGCGGCGAAAGCCGAAGTTCAGCCCCGACGACGCCAGCATGACGTTGTTGGGCCCCGGCGTGATCGAGCTGACCAGCGCAAAGAGCGCCAGCGGGCCTAGCAAGGAGGCGGAAGCCAGGGGGACGTCGGCCCAGTTGGTGGGAAGCAGATTCATTTTTTGGTCCTGACAATGGCACGGCGTCCGCCGGCGATAACGGCGATCACGGCAGCGGCGAACAAAAATGTCGACGGCTCCACGGATTCGCCAAAAAACAATGCCGCCGCCACGACCGTGAGGAACGGTTGCAGCAACTGCACTTGACCCACTCGGGCAATCCCGCCCACGGCCAGGCCGCGGTACCAGGCGAAGAATCCCAGGAACATCGAGCCGAACGCCAGATAGGCGCAGGCGGAAACCACGGTGGCGCCAGGCCACTGGGCTTGCGCGGCCATCCAGCCGACCGGCGCCAGCACCACCGGCGCGCTGATCGCCAACGCCCAGCATATCGTGCGCCAGCCGCCCAGCGTGCGCGCCGCGCGGGCGCCTTCGGCATAGCCCATGCCGCCCAGCACCACGGCCACTAGCAACCACAGGTCGCCCGTGGACAGCGTACCGTGGCCTTGGCGCAAGGCAAAGGTCGTGACCAGCGCGGCGCCCACCACTGCCCAGCCCCAGAACGAAGCCGACGGGCGTTCGCCGCTGCGCAGCGCCGCGAACGCGGCCGTCGACAACGGCAGCAAGCCGTTGAATACCGCGCCATGCGAAGACGACACGCTTTGCATCGCCAGGGTAGAGGCTAGCGGCCAACCCACGACGATGCCCAGCGCGGCCAGGATGACGCCGGGCCATTCCTGGCGGTTCGGCCGCCGGCTGCGTGTCAGCCACAGCAGGGCGATCGCCGGCACCGCGGCCACCAGCGCGCGTCCCAGGCCCACCAGCAGCGGCGCCAGTTCGGTAACCGCCAGCCGCGTCATCGGCAGTGTCAGGGAAAAAACCAGCACGCCCAGAAAGCCGTAGCCATAGCCCTCCCAGACGGAGGGGGGAGCGAGGGGCGCCGTCTGGGGGGACGGATAGAGCGTGGATCGGGTCATGACGGTTGCCAGGAAGTGCGGGGCGAAACGGGTGGGACGGGCGGGGGATGCCCGCAGTTGCGGGCTTTCCGTATTGCTGTCACTCTACGCATTGTTATCGGTACAGTACCGGTACACTTAGGCATATCACTTTAATCACTGGCCTGGTCGAATCCCCATGACAGTTGCTCCTGCTTCCGCGCCCTCCATGCCCTGGCTGCCCGTGCGCCAGGCCGATGCTTCCCTGGTGACGCAACTGGCCGACGGCCTGGCCCGCCGCATCGACGAGCAGGGGCTGCGGCCCGGCACCCGCCTGCCATCCATCCGCAAGATGGCCGAACAGTCGGGCGTCAGCCGCTTCACGGTCGTCGAGGCGTATGACCGGCTGGTGGCCCGTGGCCTGGTCCAATCGCGCCGCGGCGCGGGCTTCTTCGTCCGCGCGCGCAGCGGAGATCGGAAGA
>NZ_JABBJN010000069.1 GCF_012928505.1 Achromobacter sp. Bel
TCTGGTGTCGTCCAGCAGTCGGCAGACGCACTGCATGGCGCCGCCGCCGCGCTGCCGTCGCTGCCGCCGGCTCCGGCCGTGCCCGACATGGGCTTTTTGCACTTTGTCGCGCAGAGCGACTTCGTGGGCAAGAGCCTGTTCATCATCCTGATCCTGATGTCGCTGGTGACCTGGTACCTGATCCTGGTCAAGGCCGCCAGCAACGTCAGCATGCGCAAGCGTTCGGCCGACTTCCTGAACAAGTTCTGGAACGCCAGCTCGCTGGAGCAGGTCGAGCACGAAATCAGCACGCATGGCGCGCGCGATCCGTTCTCTCACCTGGCCAGCCACGCCATGCACGCGCAGGCGCACCACAACAAGTTCGGCGCGACCAAGCTGGAAGAGTCGGGCAGCAATTCCGATTTCGTCACGCGCACCATGCGCAAGGTCATCGACGAAGAAACCGCCAAACTGGAAAACGGCCTGACGGTGTTGGCATCGGTGGGCTCGACCGCCCCGTTCGTCGGCCTGTTCGGCACCGTGTGGGGCGTGTACCACGCCCTGGTGGGCATCGGCCTGTCAGATGGCGTGACCATCAACCGCATCGCCGGTCCGGTGGGCGAAGCCCTGATCATGACGGGCCTGGGCCTGGCCGTGGCCATTCCCGCAGTGCTGGCCTACAACACCTTCGTGCGCAACAACCGCGTGTTCCTGTCGCGCCTGGATGCGTTTGCCCATGACCTGTTCGCGTTCCTGACCACCGGCCAGCAAGTGTCGCTGTCCGACGGCAAGGTGCGCGCGCTGCGCCGCCAGAACGGTAACGGCGCTGCGGCTCAACGCGGGAGCGAATAATGGCCTTTGGCAGCTTCGACGGCAAAGGGTCCGGGAGCCATACGGTTTCCGAGATCAATATGGTGCCCTTGATCGACGTCATGCTGGTGCTGCTGGTGATCTTCATCATCACGGCGCCGCTTTTGGCGCACTCGATCAAGATCAACATGCCCCAGGTGGCCGCCGAGCAGATCGAGGAAGAACCCAAGACCGTGGACCTGGCGATCGATGCCAGCGGCGCGCTGTTCTGGGACGAAAAGCCGGTCAATATCGACGACCTGCCGAACCGCTTCAAGTCGATCGCCGGCACCAAGCCGCAACCGGAAATCCGCATCCGCGCCGACCAGAACACCCGTTACGAAACGCTGGCCAAGGTCATGGCCTCGGCTCGCCGCTCGGGGATGTCACGCATCGGATTCGTCACGACGCCGCCTTCCGGCGGAGCGGCCGCCACTGAGGCGCCTGCCACCGGCACCGGCGCCACCCCGGCTCCGGCCGGGGCACCGTCCGGCCGGTGAACGGATCCTGAGGATAGGGGCGCATTTCGCGCCCCTTTTTTTTCGGATCGCGCTAGAATCGCGGCATGCGAGTACTGGTAATCGAAGACGACACCACCCTGGGCCACGCGCTTCAGGAATTCCTGGCCGACCAGGGTTATGCGGTCGACTGGCTGACTGAAGGCGACCGTGTCCTGGGCGCTTTGGCGGGCCAGCCGTATGACCTGATGCTGCTCGACCTCAATCTGCCCGGCATGAGCGGGCTTGATGTGCTGCGGCAGCTGCGCCAGGACGGCAATCAGGTTCCAGTGCTGATCCTCACCGCCCGCGACGGCATCGAAGACCGCGTTGCGGGCCTGGACGCCGGGGCCGACGACTACGTCACCAAACCTTTCGAACTGCCCGAGCTGGCGGCACGGGTGCGCGCCTTTGGTCGGCGCCGTGCCGGCCAGGCGCAGCCGTTGATCGAAGTGGGCCCGCTGGTGTTCGACACGGTCGGCCGCGAAGTCCGCGCCAACGGCCAGCGTCTGTCGCTGTCCGTGCGTGAGCTCTCCGTGCTGGAGATGCTGATGGCCCGCGTGGGCCGCGTCGTGACCAAGCGCCAGATCGTCAACTCGCTGTCCGCCTGGGACGCCGATTTCAGCGAAAACGCTGTCGAAGTCTATGTGTACCGTCTGCGCAAGCGCCTGGAAGGCACGGGCGCCAGCATCCAGACGGTGCGTGGCTTCGGCTACATGCTGGATGTGGAAACGGCCTGACGGCCCGGTCGCGGCCGGCATGCTCCGGCTGCGCGCTTCCATCCGCTCAAGCGAGGGTATCGCGTCATGAAGCAGGAACGCACTCCTTCCGCTCTTCCGGCAGCACGCCCCTTGCTCCCTTCCCGTTCCCTGGCGCGGCATCTGGTGATCCGCCTGATGCCGCCGATCCTGCTGCTGGTCCTGCTGGACCTGGCCGCCACCTGGGTCATCACCCACAAGATCGACATGTCGCTCTGGATGCTGGAAGATTTCTTCTGGCTGATGGTGGTGGGGCAGGTGGCGCTGATCGCCTTGTTCACCTGGGTGGTGGTGCAGGGCGTGCGCTCGGGGCTGCGGTCCGTGAACCATCTGTCCGAAGAGATCCGCCAGCGGTCCATCGACGACATGCAGCCGCTGGAAGTGGCGGGCGTGCCGGTGGAGATCGAACCGCTGGTGACTCACACCAATGACTTGCTGCTGCGCCTGGACGCGTCGTTGGCGGCCCAGCGCCGCTTCATCGGCCATGCGGCGCATCAGCTGCGCACGCCCTTGTCCGGCCTGAGGCTGGAATCCGAACTGATGCTGGCCCGCCCTTTGCCTGACGACGTGCGGGCCCGCGCCGAGCGCATCAAGGCGGTCAGCGACCGCATGATCCGGCTGGGCCAGCAGTTGCTGGTGCTGGCACGCGCCGACCCCAATGCCCGTCCCCAGGACAGTTTTGTGCGTATCGACCTGTGCGAATGGGTGCGGGTGCATGGAGCCGAGTGGTTCCCGCGGGTGCGCGAGGCCCGTTACGAACTGGATCTGGTGGCGCCGGACGCGCCCATCTGGATCGACGCCGACCCCTTGCTGCTGGCCGAACTGCTGGGCAACCTGATCGACAACGCCTTGCGCTACGGCAACGAGACCGGGCGCATCACGCTGATCGTGGGCGCCAATCCGCCATCGCTGACGGTCGAAGACGACGGGCCCGGGATTCCCGCCGACGAGCGCGACCGCGTGTTCGAGGCCTTCTACCGGTCGCCCACCGCTACGGCGGGCGGCTCGGGGCTGGGCCTGGCGATCGTGCGCGAGATCGCGCATGCCCACGGCGCTTGGTGGAAACTGACCAGCCGCCCCGATTTCCCCGGCACTCGGCTGTCCGTCGTGTTTCCCGGCCCCCGCAAAGGGGCTCAACTTACCCGTCAAGAACCCACATCATGAGTCAATCCACGGCTGGTGTTCCTTCATCGCCCGGCGCGCATGCGGGCGGGGGGCACTCGCCCTCGTCGCGCGCGGCGCTCATCATGGGCGCGCTGGGCGTGGTGTATGGCGATATCGGCACCAGCCCGCTGTACACCTTGCGCGCCTGCCTGACGGGCCTGAGCGTGCACACCGACCTGGAACCCGCGCATCTGCTGGGTGTGCTGTCCATCCTGTTCTGGATGCTGATGGTGGTGGTGTCGCTGAAGTACGTGACGCTGGTGCTGCGCGCCGACAACCGCGGCGAAGGCGGCACGCTGGCGTTGCTGGAGCTGGCGGTGCGCAACCGCGAAGGCAAGATGCGTTGGGTGCTGATCGTGCTGGGGATTTTCGGCGCCGCACTGTTCTACGGCGACAGCATGATCACACCGGCCATTTCGGTCCTGTCCGCGCTGGAAGGGATCGGGATCGTGTCGCACACGCTGGATAGGTGGGTGGTGCCGGTCGCGCTGGTGGTGCTGGTGGCGCTGTTTGCGATCCAGTCGCACGGGACAGGCGTGATGGGCAAGCTGTTCGGCCCGGTGATGCTGGTGTGGTTCAGCACGCTCGCCGCGTTGGGCGCCTGGCAGATCTGGCAGACGCCGGAAGTGCTGTCGGCGTTGAACCCGATGTGGGGGCTGCGCTTCATCGTCGAATTTCCGTTGATCAGTTTCGTGCTGCTGGGCGCAGTCGTGCTGGCGTTAACGGGGGCCGAGGCGCTGTACGCCGACATGGGCCACTTCGGCCGGCCGGCGATCCGCAGCGCCTGGTTCAGCATGGTGCTGCCGGCGCTGACGCTGTGCTATTTCGGCCAGGGCGCGCTGCTGTTGCGCGATCCCAGTGCGATCCGCAACCCGTTCTTCATGATGGCGCCCGAGTGGGGCCTGGCGCCGCTGGTGGCGCTGGCGACGATCGCGACGATCGTGGCGTCGCAGGCGGTGATCTCCGGGGCCTATTCGGTGACGCGCCAGGCGGTGCAACTGGGCTTCTGGCCGCGCATGCAGATCCTGCATACGTCGGCGGTGGAGAAGGGGCAGATCTACCTGCCACAGGTCAACGCCCTGCTGCTTTGTGCGGTGTTGGTGCTGGTGCTGCTGTTCCGCAATTCTGACAATCTGGCCGCGGCCTACGGGTTTGCGGTGACCGGCACGATGCTGACGACGTCGGTGCTGGCGTTCGCGGTGCTGCCGCGCGGCACCACGGGCGTCAAGCGCATGCTGTGGTTCACGGTGCTGGGCTTGCTGCTGCTGTTCGACGTGCTGCTGTTTTCGGCCAACGTGTTCAAGATCCACGAGGGCGGCTGGTTGCCGCTGCTGGTGGCGATCGTGGTGTTTACGTTGATGATGACGTGGCGCCGGGGCCGGCATCTGCTGTCGGACATGCAGCATCGCGACCGGCAGCCGCTCAAGGAATTCATGGAGCAGCTGGAAGCGTATCCGCCGTCGCGAGTGCCGGGCACGGCGATTTTCATGACGATGAACTCAGGCAATGTGCCGCCGGCGCTGCTGCATAACCTGAAGCACAACAAGGTGCTGCACGACCATGTGCTGTTCCTGACGATCCTGGTGGCGGATGTGCCGTATATCTCGCCGGAAGAGCGTTTCGTGGTGAACAAGCTGAGCGCGTCCAGCTGGACGGCCACGATCAACTACGGTTTCAAGGAAGATCCCGACGTGCCGGACGCGTTGCGGCTGGTGGCCGAGGCATATCCGGAGTTGGATCTGGAGCCGATGCGGACGTCTTACTTCCTGTCGCGGCAGACGGTGGTGGCGGCCAGGAAACCGGCGTTGTGGCGGTGGAGAAGGGCGGTGTTCTCGTTCATGGCCCGGAATTCGACGCGGAGCACGAAGTTTTTCAAGATTCCGGCGAATCGGGTGGTGGAGATGGGGATGCAGGTGGAGTTGTAGTCTTTTTTTCTGCTGGGCGTTGTTGGTTCTTAAGACGCCCGGCCCGGCGGCGGCGCGGCAAGCGCGGGTCAACGATTGCGGTCCGGAGCCTTCGCTCCGGACTGCCCCGTCGTCATCTTCGTCACTGCCTCCGGCAGTTCCTTCAGATTCCCTCGGGCTTATCGACTCCCCACGCTTGCCGCGCCACCGCCAGGCCGGGCTTTGGTGGTTGGAACCTGACGTCGGCCGGGGCGGGTGGGGTGCTTGGGGTTCTGGGCTACAAGTGGGTGGTGGTGGAGGGTCTTGCGGGGCCCGCGCCAGGCCGGCCGCGCGGGCGGCCTTGTGGCGCTTACGCGGTGTCTTGCGTCGGGGGGCGCTTCGCGAATGTGGGGACGTAGGATGGGTGGAGCGCGGGGAAATTCTGCGCAATTGATCGGGTGCCCAACGCCCGCACAATGAAAAAAGCCCCTCGGTTTGCCGAGGGGCTTTTTTTCGGGCGGAAGAATTACTTCTTCTTGCCGTCGTCCTTCAACTGCGGCAGCGAAGTGCCGCTGGAGGCCAGGAGGCCGGTCTTGACGTAGGTGAACAGCTTTTCGCGGGTGTCGACGATGTCGAGGTTGCGCATGGTCAGCTGGCCGATGCGGTCTGCCGGGGTGAAGGGGGCGTTTTCCACCTTTTCCATGGACAGGCGCTCGGGGGCGTACGTCAGGTTGGCCGATTCGGTGTTCAGCAGCGAATAGTCGTTGCCGCGGCGCAGTTCGATGGTGACTTCGCCGGTGATGGCGCGGGCGACCCAGCGTTGGGCCGTTTCGCGCAGCATGATGGCTTGCGGGTCGAACCAGCGGCCTTGGTACAGCAGGCGGCCCAGCTTGCGGCCGTTTTCGCGGTACTGCTCGATCGTGTCTTCGTTGTGGATGCCGGTGACCAGGCGTTCATAGGCGATGAACAGCAGGGCCAGGCCCGGGGCTTCGTAGATGCCGCGGCTCTTGGCTTCGATGATGCGGTTTTCGATCTGGTCGCTCATGCCCAGGCCGTGGCGGCCGCCGATGCGGTTGGCTTCCAGCAGCAGTTCGACCGGGTCGCTGAATTCCACGCCGTTCAGGGCGACCGGCTGGCCTTCCTCGAAGCGGACGGTGACTTCTTCAGCCTTGACGGCCACGTCGTCGCGCCAGAACGCCACGCCCATGATGGGCTTGACGATGCGGATGCCGGAGTTCAGTTGCTCCAGGTCCTTGGCTTCATGGGTGGCGCCCAGCAGGTTGGAGTCGGTGGAATAGGCTTTTTCGGCCGACATCTTGTAGTCGAAGCCGGCTTGGCGCATGTATTCGGACATTTCCGAACGGCCGCCGAGTTCGTCGATGAAGCGCTGGTCAAGCCAGGGCTTGTAGATCTTCAGGTCCGGGTTGGTCAAAAGACCATAGCGGTAGAAGCGCTCGATGTCGTTGCCCTTGAAGGTGCTGCCGTCGCCCCAGATATTGACGTTGTCTTCCTTCATGGCGGCCACCAGCATCGTGCCGGTGACTGCGCGGCCGATCGGGGTCGTGTTGAAGTAGGTGATGCCGGCCGTCGAGATGTGGAACGCGCCCGCTTGCAGCGCGGCGATGCCTTCGGCCACCAACTGCGCGCGGCAGTCGATCAGGCGGGCGTTTTCGGCGCCGTAGGCCAGGGCCTTGCGCGGGATCTCGTCGTAATCGGATTCGTCGGGCTGGCCCAGGTTCGCGGTGTAGGCGTACGGGATGGCGCCGTTATTGCGCATCCACAGGAGCGCTGCGCTGGTGTCGAGGCCGCCGGAAAAGGCGATGCCGACCTTCTGGCCGGTGGGAAGGTTCGGGAGGATAGTGGTCATTGTTTGAGGTGAGACGCCAACAGGACTTTGACAGCAACGAGCCGCCAAACAAGAAAGGTGACTGCATTTTAACTCTTTTGCCCGGGCGGGGCGGCGCGCCGCTAGGCGGCAGGTGTGAACAGGCGGGCCAGTTCCAGTTTCTGGATCAACAGGCTGGTCGCCGTGGCCAGGCGCGTGGCCGGCCTGTGCCGGGCGCTGGCCAGCACCAGGTTGTTGGTGATCCTGGGTGAACCGATGTCGCAGAGTGACAGCGCGTGTTCGGCGGCGGGCCCCCGGGCGGCCGAACGCGGCAGGATGGCGTAGGCATCGCCTTGGGCCGCCAGCTCCACGATGGTCTGCACGGCGTCGACTTCGGCGGCGACCTTCAGGCGCACGCCCTGGGCGCGGCAGACGCTTTCCACCAGCGTGCGGATGGCGTTGGGCAGGCTGGGCAGCACCAGCGGATAGTCGCCCAGCTGCGCCACGGCCACGCGGGCGGGCAGCGGCGGTTCGTGCCCGGCGGCGGCGGCCAGCACCAGGTCTTCGCGGAACAGCGATTCATACGCCAGTTGCGGCGAGGGCGCCGGGTCGTACAGCAGCGCCAGATCTACCCGGCCGGCCAGCAGCCATTCGCGCACCTGCGCGCTCAGGCCTTCGGCGACGGCGATCGAGGCGTCGGGAAAGCTGCGGCGGAACGCCTGCACGAGCGGCGGGGTCAGCACGCGGGCGATGCGTGGGGGCAGCCCCACCACGACCTTGCCGGTCGGCGTTTCACGCAAGGTCTGCAGGTCTTCCTTGGCGCGGTCGGCCAAGGTCAGCAGGGCGCGGGCGTGCTCCAGGAAACGTAGGCCGGCCTCGGTGGGTTCGGCGCCGCGGCCATTGCGGTACAGCAGGTGCTGGCCCAGCTCCAGTTCCAGCAGGCGGACCTGCCGGCTGAGCGTGGGTTGCGCCACGTCCAGCATTTCGGCGGCGCGCGAGAAGCTGCGCCGTTCCGCGACCCTGACGAAATACTCGATCTGTTTGAGGTCCACTAGATATTCAATTTATGTATATCAGAAATCAAAGATATAGCATTGTTTGGCAGCCCGCAATCCAGGACGATGTCTTTTTTCCCGCAGGAAACCGCCGTGCCCGATTGCCGTCCTCCGCTTGCGTCACCCTCCCGTCCTCGCTATGCGCTGCCGCCGGGGGCTTGCGACACGCATTGCCATGTTTTCGGACCGGGCGACGTGTTCCCGTACGCCGACGGCCGCTCGTATACCCCGCCCGACGCGTCCTACGCGAAGATGGCGGCGCTGCACGCGCATCTGGGCGTCGAGCGTGCGGTGGTGGTGCAGGCCAATTGCCACGGGTCGGACCATCGGGCGCTGCTGGACGCGCTGGCCCGAAGCGGCGGCCGCTATCGGGGCGTGGCGTTGCTGGGGGCGGACGCCACGGCGGCCTGCGTGAAGTCGTTGCATGACGGCGGCGTGCGCGCCGCGCGCTTTAATTTCGTGCCCCATCTGGGCGGCGCGCCCGAGCCGGCGGTGTTCGACCATGTCGTGGCCTTGATCGCGCCGCTGGGCTGGCACCTGTGCCTGCATCTGGACGGCGCAATGCTGCCCAGCCTGTTGCCGCGCCTGCGGGCGTTGCCAGTGCCGTTCGTCGTGGACCATATGGGCCGGCTGAAGGCGGCCGACGGGCTGGAGTCGCCCGCGATGCGCGCCTTGTTGAGCTTGGCAGAGGTGCCGCAGGCCTGGGTGAAGGTGTCGGGAATCGACCGCATCGCCTCGGGCCGGCGTCCGTTCGCCGAAGGCATTCCGTTCGTGCGTGAGCTGGCCGAGGCCTTGCCCGACCGGACCTTGTGGGGCACGGATTGGCCGCATCCGAATGTGTCGGGCGACATGCCCGACGATGGCGAATTGGTGGACACGTTCTTCGACGCGTGTCCCGATGCCGGACTGCGCCAGCGCGTGCTGGTGGACAACCCGGCGCGGCTGTACGGATTCAAGTAGACGGCGCGGCCGTCACGGCAAGCAAAAGAACATTCCATTCAACGAGGAGACACCATGTTCAACAAGATTCTCTCGGCCACCGTGCTGAGTCTGGCCGCGTTCGGCGCGGCCCATGCCGACGGTCCCGTCCGCCTGATCATCGCGTTCCCGCCCGGCGGTCCGGTGGACCTGGTGGGGCGCGTGCTGGCCGAGCAATTAGGCAAAGAGCTCAAGCAGCAGGTCATCGTCGAGAACAAGGCGGGCGCCAACGGCAACATCGCCGCGGCGTACGTGGCCAAGGCGCCGGGCGACGGCTCGGTACTGTTTTTGACCAGCGTCGGCGCGGTCGCGATCAGCCCGGCGCTGTACAAGGACCTGCCATACGATCCAGTGCGCGATTTCGCGCCGGTGTCCAAGGTGGTGAACAACGCCACCGTGTTCGTGGTGAACCCGTCCAATCCGGCGACAGATGCCGCCGATTTCGTGAAGAAATCGCAGGAAGCCAAGCAATCGGTGGCAATCGGGTCGTCGGGGATCGGCAGCATTCCGCACCTGACGATGGAGATGTTCGCCGACGCCAGCAAGGCCAACGTGCTGCACGTGCCGTACAAGGGTGCGGCGCCCGTCATCAACGACGTGATGGGCAATCAGGTCGCCGGGTTCTTCGGCGATGTGCCCGGGCTGATCGGCCATATCCAGGGCGGCAAGCTCAAGCCGCTGGGCATTGCCGCGCCCACCCGCCACCCGCTGCTGCCGGACGTGAAGACGCTGGCCGAACAGGGCATCGCGGGCGTGGAATCGAATAACTGGTACGGCATCGTGGCACCGTCGGCCACGCCAGCGGCCACCGTCGACAAGCTGAACCAGGCGGTGCGCGCCGCCTTGGGCAACGAGGCCGTGCGCGCCAAGCTGGAGAAGTTCGGTGCGCAGGCCGCGCCTGGCTCGCCTCAGGAACTGGCCGCGTTGATCGCCTCCGACCGCGACAAGTGGACCGCGCTGATCCAGCGCAAGAATATTCGTCCGGAGTAAGCATGAGCGCAAGCCGAGTCACGCCCGTCCAGCCGGGCACCCGCCAGGAACTGGCCACGCTGGAGGCGCGCATCAGCGCCGCGCGCGGCCGGATCTCGCCGCTGTATCAGGTGCTGCTGAACAGCCCCGCCGTGGTCGAGGGCTGGGAAGCCATGCTGACCGCCATCCGCCAGAAGACGTCGCTGGCGCCGCGCCTGCGCGAGCTGATCATCCTGCGCGTGGCAACGTTGAACAACGCACCGTACGAGTTCGATGCCCACGTGCCGCACGCATTGGCGGGCGGCATGCCGCAGGCGGTGATCGACGCGTTGCGCGGCAACCCCGCGCCGGACGCCGTGCCGGGGCTGGCGCCCGGCGAAGCCGAGGTGTTGGCGCTGACCGATGCGATGACGCGCGATATCGAGGTGCCGGACGCCGTGTTCGCGCCTTTGCGCGCCCGTTACGACGACACGCAACTGGTGGAATTGACCGCGACGGTGGGCGCGTACAACATGGTGTCGCGCTTCCTGGTGGCGTTGCGCGTCGGCCATTGAAAGGAGAAGACCATGCAGGAAACGGTATTGCTGGTGTCGCTGGGCGAACGCTTTGACGAAGCCCGCGCGGCGGACATGGCCCGACGCTTGACCGACGGGTTGGCGGGGGTCGCGGTCAGCGCCTTCGCGGCGGTCGAGGAAGCGGACACCTACGTGTATCTGCGGGGCGCGCCGGACGCGTTGCCCGAGATCCAGGCGCGCCTGGCCGAGAGCTTTCCAGGCGCCCGGGCACGAGTGCTGCATCAGACCCTGGATCTGCCAGGCGCGTCGGCGGGGCAGGACGCCCCGTGGCACTACATCGTTGAAACCGATGTGCTGCCCGAAGCCGAGGCGGACCTGAACGCCTGGTACGACCAGGAGCATCTGCCGGGCCTGGCGTCGGTGCCGGGCACGGTGCGCGCGCTGCGCTACGAATGTCGCGACGAAGCGCCGCGCTATCTGGCCTGCTACGACCTGCACACCCGCGAGACATTCGGCAGTCCGCCGTGGCTGGCGGTGCGCGCCACCGACTGGAGCAGCCGCGTGCGGCCGTCGTTCCGCAATACGCGCCGGACGATGTTCAAAAAGATTCTGTAAACCCAGCGGGCGTCAGACCCGAACGGAGGAGACATGATGATGAAGCAATTGCTGGTGGGCCTGGCGCTGTCGTGCGCGGTCGCGGCGGCCTCGCCCGCGTTGGCCGATGCGCCTCGGCGCGTCAATGTGCTGGTGGGCAATGGCGCCAGCATTGAAGTGCTGGACCAGGGGCGGGGGCCTGCGCTGGTGCTGCTGCCCTCGCGCGGCCGGGGCGGGGACGATTTCGATGAACTGGCCGGGCGCTTCGTGCAGGCCGGCTACCGCGTGCTGCGGCCGCAGCCGCGCGGCATCGGTGGCAGCACGGGGCCGATGTCCGGCATCACGCTGCACGACCTGGCAGAGGACCAGGCGGCGGTGATCCGCAACGTGGCGCGCCAGCCGGTGGTGATGGTGGGCCATGCCTTCGGTAACTGGGTGGCGCGCACGACGGGCGTGGACCATCCCGAACTGGTGCGAGGCGTGGTGATCGTCGCCGCCGCGGCCAAGCAGTATCCCAAAGGCCTGAGCGAGCATGTGGACCGCAGCGCCGACCTGTCGTTGCCGGATGCCGCACGCCTGACGTCCATCCAGTACGCGTTCTTCGCGCCGGGTAACGACGCCCGCGTGTGGTTGAACGGCTGGTACCCCGACGTCAGCGAAAGCCAGCGGCTGGCGGGCAAGGCCACGCGGCAGTCCGACTGGTGGTCGGGCGGGGCCAAGCCCTTGCTGGACCTGCAGGCGGGGCTGGACCTGTTCAAGCCGCCCGCGACCCGCAACGAGATCAAGGACGAATTCGGCAGCCGGGTGTCGGTCGTGGTGATCGACGGGGCAGGGCACGCGCTGGTGCCCGAGAAGCCTCAGGAAGTGGTCGACGCCATTGCGGCGTGGGAACGCACGCTGCGCTGATTGCCGCGTGCACCCAAAGCCAAGGGCCTGGATACCGCAAGATATCCAGGCCCTTTTGTCGTGCCGGACCGGTTTACTTGATCTGGCCCAGCAGCAGGAATTCCATCAGCGCCTTCTGCACGTGCAGGCGGTTTTCGGCTTCGTCCCAGACCACGCTTTGCGGGCCGTCGATGACTTCGCCGGTGACTTCCTCGCCGCGGTGGGCAGGCAGGCAGTGCATGAACACGGCTTCGGCGTCGGCCGCGGCCATCATTTCGGCATCCACGCACCAGTCGGCGAATGCGGCGCGGCGCTCGTCGTTTTCGGCTTCGTAGCCCATGCTGGTCCAGACGTCGGTCGTGACCAGGTGCGCGCCTTGGCAGGCCTCCATGGGGTCCTTGAACTGACGCAGCACCTTGGGCGACGGCGTGCCGATGCGAGAGGCCTCAAGCTCGTAGCCAGCGGGCGTGGACACATGCAGCGTGAAGCCCAGCATTTCGGCGGCATGCAGCCACGTGTAGGCCATGTTGTTGGCGTCGCCCACCCAGGCCACCGTCTTGCCGGCGATGGGGCCGCGGTGTTCGATGTAGGTGAAGATGTCCGCCAGGATCTGGCAGGGGTGGAACTCGTTGGTCAGGCCGTTGATGACGGGCACGCGCGAGTGCGACGCGAAGCGTTCGATGCGGGTCTGCTCGAACGTGCGGATCATGACGATGTCGACCATGCGCGAAATGACGCGCGCGGTGTCTTCGATGGGCTCGGAACGGCCCAGCTGGGAATCGTTCGAGGTCAGGTTGATGACCGAACCGCCCATCTGGTACATGCCCGCTTCGAAGGACACGCGGGTGCGGGTGCTGGCCTTTTCGAACACCATGGCCAGCGTGCGGTCGTGCAGCGGCATGTGGGGTTCGTAGCGCTTGAATTTCTCTTTGATCAGGCGTGCGCGGTCCAGCACGTAAGCGATCTCGGCGGACGAGAAGTCCTTGAACTGGAGGAAATGCCGCAACGGGCCGTTTTGAGTCGTGGGAGGAGTCATGGTGATGTCGCAGGTCATTGGACCCGGCCGGGCTCGTGGCCCGGACGGGAATAGGATGTTTCGGCCAGGAACTGTTGGATGAGCGGAACCAGCGTGTTGACGATCTGGTCCGCCTCTTGCCGGGTCAGGATCAAAGGCGGCAGCATGCGGATGACGCGGTCGCGCGTGACGTTGATGAGCAGGCCGGCCTCGAGCGCGCGTGTGGCCAGCACGCCGCAGGGGCGCGCCAGCTCGATGCCCAGCATCAGGCCGCGGCCGCGGACTTCAGCGACGCCGTCGGTGCCCGCCAGGGCGTGGGCAAGCGCGTCTTTCAGGTACGTGCCCACCGTATGGGCGTTGTCCAGCAGGCGCTCGGATTCCAGGGCGTCCAGCACGGCCAGCCCGGCTGCGCATACCAGCGGGCCGCCGCCGAACGTGGTGCCGTGGCTGCCCGGGGTGAAGACGCCGGCGGCGGGGCCTGCGGCCAGCATCGCGCCGATCGGCACGCCGCCCGCCAGGCCCTTGGCCAGCGTCATGACGTCGGGCGTGATGCCCGCCCACTGATGGGCGAACCATTTGCCCGTGCGCCCGATGCCCGATTGCACTTCGTCGATCATCAGCAGCCAGCCGCGCTCGGTGCACAGGCGGCGCACCTCTTGCAGGTAGGCAATGTCGGACGGGCGGATGCCGCCTTCGCCTTGCAGCACTTCCAGCAGCACCGCCGCGGTGCGCGGTTCGGCGTCGCCCGCGGCGCGCACCGCGTCGATGTCGTTGTAGGCGACCTGGATGAAACCGGTCGGCAGCGGTTCGAAACCCTTGCGCGCCTTGTCGCTGCCAGTCGCTGCCAGCGTAGCCAGTGTGCGGCCATGCCAGGACGAGTCCATGGTGATGATGTGGGCGTGTTTGTTGCCGCGCTGATAGGCGTAATAGCGCGCCAGCTTGATCGCCGCCTCGTTGGCTTCGGAGCCGCTGTTGTTGAAGGCGACTTCCTGCATCCCGGACAAGGCCGTCAGGCGGGCGGCAAGCGCCGCCTGTTGCGGCACTTCATAGATGTTCGACGTGTGGATGACGCGCGCGGCCTGCTCGCTGATGGCGGCGACGAGCTTCGGGTGGGCATGGCCCAGGCATGACACGCCGATGCCGGCCAGCGCGTCCAGGTACTTGCGGCCATCGGCATCCCACAACCAGACCCCCTGGCCGTGCGTGAACGCAACCGGCAGGCGGGAATAGATATTGGCCAGAGGCGAGGTCATTGCGGATCCTCCTGGGGGATTACCAAAAATGCCGGCCCTTTTTGATGGTGTTTCCTGTCAGAAACGCCATTTGGAAGAGGGCAAAGGATCAATCATATACAATTCGCGGCGCAGGGCGCATGTTTGATCACGCCGAAGATCCGGCTTTCGTGAAAGGCGCGCTGTAGTGAAAGAACTCATGGCAACTCGCGTCAGACAATTCGTAATTCATGGCGTTACCGAAAGCGGTAGCCGATTCCGCCCCAGCGATTGGGCGGAGCGGCTCGCCGGCGTAATGGCACAGTTCCGGCCCGCCGGCTGTGCCGGTAACCACCTCACCTATTCGCCCTACGTGCTGCCCGTCGTCATCGACGGCGTGCGCGGGATCGTGGTCGACCTGCGTTTGCGCGACCTGGAACCGCTGGCGTACAAGTTTGTGGTGGATTTCGCTCGCGACAACAACCTCAAGACGGAAGAACGCGAAATCTAGGCCCCAGAACCGAAAAGCGCCCCGACCGGGCGCTTTTCTCATTCTTGGGGGCTCTGCACGCCCATCGGGCGGGCCCGACCCTACGCGGCCCATCCGTGCGCGAGGCCCCTGCGATGCGTTCAGGTCCCGTAGCGGTCCAGGATCTTGCGGATGTCGCGCACGCCCGAGCCATCCGTGCTCAGCAACGCCCGCGCGGTGACGGACTCCAGGTGATGCTCCAGCAGGTGCAGCACGTGCTTTTCATCGCGTGCGCGCAGGCCTTCCACGATCTCCATGTGCTCGCTGACCGCGCATTCGCTGGAATGCGGGCGGCCGTAAAGCGCCAGGATCAGCGAACAGCGCGAGACGATTTCGTTCACGTAGCGGGCATATACCGCATTGCCGGACAACTCGGCCATCAAAATGTGGAATTCGCCCGATAGCCGGATGGATTCGTTGGTGCTGTTGCGCTTGCGGGCCTCTTCCTCTTGCGCCACGTGCTGCGCCAGACGCGTCAGTCCGGCTTCGGTGATGTGCTTCAACAACCGGCGGGCCACGTCACGCTCGAGGCAGCGGCGGGCTTCGAAGATGTCATGCGCCTCTTCCAGGCTGGGACGGGCCACGGCGGCGCCGCGGTTTGGTCGCAAATCCACCAGGCCTTCGCTGAACAGGCGCGTCAATACCCCCCGCACGATCGTCCGGCTGACGCCAAAGCGCTCACCGATTACGTCTTCCGGCAGCTTGTCTCCGGGTAGCAGCGCTTGCTCGATGATGGCGCGGCGCAAATTAATGTATACGATTTCGCTGCGGTTTATGTCTTTCTTGGCGGGCTCATCAGCCGGCGGCGCGAGAGGTTTCATCTTCTTCTTGGGCTCCTGGGCATGCGCGTTTTCATTGTATCGGTAAGGGTCCGGCATCCGCTGCCGGCGCGCACGGCGGGGTGTAGGCAAGCATACTACATCGGGCGATAAGGGTTAGCGATAGCTTGAAGGCGAGATTGAAGCGCGTACATTGTCGGCATAAATCGTATACAAACATTTATACAAAAAAGAACGGATAAGCCCGATTCATGTGATTTGTTTGTATACAAATTGACTGAGGTTTGTTCCATGTCCGCCTTGCCCGACGCCGTCGCCTTCGATCGGCCCGCTTTCACGCCATACCGCCTGTTGGTGGTCAACGGCAACACCACGTCTGACCTGACCGGCAGCTTGGCCGAGCAGGCCCGCGCCTTCTTCGGGGGCGCCGCACAGGTGCATGCGGTCACCGCCGCGTTCGGGCCGGCCTACATCGCCAGCCGCGTCGAGGCGACGGTGGCCGCCCATGCGGTCCTGGAAACCGTTGAACGCGAAGTGGCCCGGACCGAGGCCCCGTTCGACGCCTGCCTGTTGGCCTGTTTCGGCGAGCCCGGCATTGGCGCGGTGCGCGAATGCCTGCCGGTGCCGGTCGTGGGCATGGCCGAAGCCTCCATCATGGCCGCCATGCAACGCGGCGACCGCTACGCCATCGTGACCGTGGGCCAGCGCTGGCCCGGCATGCTGCGCGAGCAGATCCGGCAATTGGGGCTGGAGTCCCGCTGCGCGGGCATCATCGCCTTGCCCGGCAACGCGCTGGACTACGTGTCGCGTTCACCCGAGTCGGCAGCCGAAGTCAGCCGTGCGCTGGACGCCGCCGTGGCGCAGGGCGCCGACGTGGTGATCGTGGCGGGCGCGGCGCTCGCCGGCTACCTGCCTGCGCTGCCGCGCCGGCCGGCCGTGCCCATCATCGATTCCTACCGCGCGGCCCTGGCCCAGGTGCTGGCCCTGGCCTCGCTGGACCGTGCGCAGCGCCTGACCGCAGCGGCCTGATCCGCCCGGCCCGATCGCTTCACACATCGCGCCGGGCCCGCTCCCGGCGACAGCAAACCGGTATTTCAGACCGATAGACAAGGGAGAGTTGCAGCCATGAAGACGTTGCTCAAATGGACCGCCGGAGCCGTGATCGCGCTGTCCGCCATCACCGGGGCCTCCGCCGCCAATACGCTGAAGTGGGGCGCCGCGCGCGACCTGGATTCGCTGGACCCGTATTCCTACGGCAGCACGTTCAACCTGGCGTTCCTGAACCATGTGTACGAAGCGCTGATCCGCTACGACGACAAGTTCAATATCACCCCGGCGCTGGCCGAGTCCTGGGAAGCCACGTCACCCACCGTGCTGCGCTTCAAGCTGCGCCAGGGCGTGAAGTTCCATAACGGCGCGCCGTTCACGGCCGACGACGTGGTGGCCTCGATGACCCGGGTGTCGGACGACGCCTCGCCGCTCAAGGGCAACCTGCCCGCCTTCAAGGCGGTGCGTAAGGTCGACGATTTCACGGTCGACATCGAGATGACGCATCCGTATCCGCTGATGCTCAACGACCTGACCAACATCTTCATCTTCAACCGCCAGTGGCTGGTGGACAACAACAGCACCAAGCCGACCGACGCCGCGAAAAAGATCGAAGGCTACGCCACGCACAACGCCAACGGCACGGGTCCGTTCAAGGTCGAGTCTTACCGCCCCGACACGCGGACGGTGCTGGTCGTGAACAAGGACTGGTGGGACAAGCCCCGCCACAACCTGGACCGCATCGAATTCACGCCCATCGCCTCGGCGCCGACGCGCGTGGCGGCCCTGTTGTCGGGCGACATTAATTTCACGGAAAACGCGCCGCTGCAGGACCTGGAGCGCCTGCGCGCCGCGCCGAACGTAAAGGTGCTGGCGGCGACCGAACTGCGCACGCTGTACTTCGGCTTCAATCTGGGCGACAAGCTCGTGGGCTCCAACATCACGGACAAAAACCCGTTGAAGGATGTGCGCGTGCGCCAGGCGCTGTACATGGCGCTGTCGCCCGACCTGCTGCAAAAGCGGGTGATGCGCGGCTTGTCGCGCACGACAGGCGCGCTGGTGGCGCCGTCCATTCCGGGATACGAGGCCAAGCAGGAAGAGCGGCTGCCGTTCGATGCGGCCCGCGCCAGGAAGCTGCTGGCTGATGCCGGCTACCCCGACGGGTTCACGCTGTCTTTGCTGTGCTCGAACGACATGTTCGTGAACGAGGAAGAACTGTGCCAGGCCGCCGCGTCGATGTGGGCGCGGATCGGCGTGAAGGCCACGCTGGCCAGCGGACCGCGTTCGTTGCAGAACCCCAAGCGCTCGCGCGGCGAGTTCGACATCACCATCCACGGCTGGGCCAACGAGCCGCAGATCGACGCGCTGTCGATCCTGCTGCAAGTGATGCACAGCCGCACGGGCCCGGCGGGCGTCTTCAACTGGGGCCAGTGGGGCGACGCTGCGCTGGACGCGAAGATCGATGCCGCCGCCGCCGAGATGGACCGCCCAAAGCGCATTCAGATGATGGCCGAGGTGTTGCAGACGCTGCATGACGACGTGCGCTTCCTGCCGCTGCACCAGCAGCCCATGGCCTGGGCCGTGGGCGCCAAGGTGGGCGACGTGCTGCAGATGCCGGACAACAAGGCCCGGCTGTGGAATGTGCGCATGCAGTGATGCGTGCCTGAGCGGGCCGCCGTGCGCCGACTGGGGCGCGGCGGCCTGGAGTCCGACATCGGGTGTGAAGGGAGCCGCACATGCTGGCATTCATTGTTAGACGGGTCATAAACGCGGTTGGCGTGATGCTGGCGGTGGCGTTGCTGGCCTTCGTGATATTCCGTTTCGTCGGCGACCCCGTCGACATGATGCTCAATGAGCAGGCTTCGCAGACGCAGCGCGACGAGTTGCGCGAGCGGTTGGGGCTGAACGCGTCGGTGGGCATGCAGTTCGTGCACTTCGTGACCAACGCGGCGCAAGGCGAATTCGGCATTTCCTATCGCAACCAGCAGGACGTGTTCGCGCTGGTGGCAGAACGCTTTCCCGCCACCTTCGAACTGGTGATGATGGCGACGCTGCTGTCGCTGGTGATCGGCGTGCCGCTGGGCGTGCTGACGGCCATCTACCGCAAGTCGCGCGTGGCGCAGGCCTTGCAGTTCGTGTCCATCCTGGGCATTTCGCTGCCCAGCTTCGTGGTCGGCATCATGCTGATCCTGATCTTTTCGGTCCAGCTGGGCTGGCTTCCCGGCTTCGGCCGCGGCGACACGGTGAAGATCGGGTGGTGGTCCACGGGCCTGTTGACGCCGTCGGGCCGCGCGGCGCTGGTGCTGCCGTCCATCACCTTGGCACTGTTCCAGATCACGCTGATCATGCGGCTGGTGCGGGCCGAGATGCTGGAGACGCTGCGCACCGAGTTCATCAAGTTCGCGCGGGCCCGTGGCCTGCCGGACCGCGTGGTGCATTTCCGGCTGGCGTTGCGCAACTGCCTGATGCCCGTCATTACCGTGACGGGCATGCAGATCGGCAACCTGATCGCGTTCGCGCTGATCACGGAAACCGTCTTCCAGTGGCCGGGCATGGGACTGCTGTTCATCCAATCGGTCATGTTCGTGGACATCCCCGTCATGGCTGCCTATCTGGTGATCGTGTCCTTCATCTTCGTGGCGTTGAACACGCTGGTGGACATGATGTATGGCGTGGTCGATCCGCGCCTGCGCAGCCAGCACGTCAAAGGAGGCGCCAATGCTCACTAACCCTTTCTCGGGCGGCGCGCAGAGCCGGCTGTCCCGCTTCCTGCAAAGCGACCTGTGGTGGAGCTTGCGGCACGACTACGTGGCGATGGGCGCAGGTATCGTGCTGCTGGCGGTGGTCTTGCTGGCCCTGTTCGCGCCGTGGATCGCGCCGCAGAATCCCTATGACCTGGCGCAGTTGGACCTGCTGAACGCCGAACTGCCGCCTTTCTGGGTGGAAGGAGCGGATCCGCAGTTCCTGCTGGGCACGGACACGCAGGGCCGCGACGTGTGGTCGGCCATCCTGTATGGCTCGCGCATGTCGCTCGCGATCGGCCTGGCGACGGTGGTGCTGTCGCTGGCGATCGGACTCCTGGTGGGGTTGGCGGCCGGCTACTTCGGCGGCTGGATCGACAACGCGCTGATGCGGGTGGGCGATACGCTGCTGAGCATCCCCACGATTCTTGTCGCCATCCTGGTGACGGCGGTGTTCCGGCAGCTGCTGCCGCCGGGCCTGCGCGAAACGTTGTCGTCGGTGATCCTGATCCTGGCCATCTCGATGACCAACTGGGTGCAGTATGCGCGCACGGTCCGGGCCTCGGCACTGGTCGAACGCGGCAAGGAGTACGTGCAGGCGGCGCGGCTGATCCGGGTCAGTGCCTTGCGCATCATGTTGACCCACATCCTGCCCAACACGCTGACGCCGGTCATGGTGACGGCCACGCTGAACCTGGGGCTGGCCATCCTGATCGAGGCCACGCTGAGCTTCCTGGGCGTGGGCATGCCGCCCACCGAGCCGTCGCTGGGCACGCTTATCCGCTTGGGCAACCAGTTCCTGTTTTCGGGGCAATGGTGGGTGGTGGTTTTCCCCGCGCTGTATCTGAGCCTGATCGTGCTGGTGGTGAACCTGCTGGGCGACTGGCTGCGCGACGCCCTGAATCCCCGGCTGCGCTGAAAGCGCGTCGTTAAAAATCGAGGTCAAGCATGGAAAATGCAACGCTGTATACCCAAGTGCGCCCGGCGGGCGGTGAACCGACGTCGGTGCTGGTGCGCGACGGGCGCATCCAGGCGTGGGGCGGCGCGGCCGTCGCCGGCGTGCCGGTGGTGGACGGTGGCGGCGCGCTGTTGCTGCCGGGGTTGATCGACGCCCACGCGCACCTGGACAAGACGATGTACGGCATGCCCTGGTACCGCAACGAAGTGGGGCCGCGGTTGATCGACAAGATCGAGAACGAGCGCGCGGAAAAGAAGCGCCTGGGCATCGACCCGTATCGCCAGTCGGCACGGCAGATCGTGATGTCGATTGCGGACGGCACCAGCCATATCCGCAGCCATGTGGACGTGGACACCGACATCGGGCTGGCCGCGATCGAGGGCGTGATGCGCGCCTGCGAGCAGTACCGCGATCAGATCGATGTGGAACTGGTGGCCTTCCCGCAAAGCGGGCTGCTGATCCGCCCCGGCACGTTGGAATTGATGGATGAGGCGCTGCGCATGGGGGCGCACGTCGTGGGCGGGCTGGACCCGGCTGGCATGGACCGGGATCCCAAGGGGCATCTGGACGCCATCTTCGGCCTGGCCGACAAGCACGGCAAGCCGATCGACATCCATCTGCACGAGGCCGGCGAACTGGGCGCGTTTTCGATGCAGATGACGATCGATCGCGTGTTGGCGCTGGGCATGCAGGGCAAGGTCACCCTGTCGCATTCGTTTTGCCTGGGTATGACCGATACGCAGGCGGTGCAGGCGCTGACCGACGGGCTGCTGGAAGCGGGCGTGCACATCATGACGACGGGGTCCGCGTCGCGCCCGGTGCCCAACGTGGCGCGCCTGCGCCAGGCGGGCGTCGTCGTCTGTACCGGCAACGACGGCATGCGCGATACCTGGGGCCCCTATGGCAAGCCGGACATGCTGGAACGCACGATGCTGGTGGGCTTGCGCAATAATTTCCGCCGCGACGACGAACTGGCGCTGGCGCTGGACGTGGCCACCTACGGCAACGCGCGCGTCATGAACCTGGCGGACTACGGGTTGGAACCCGGCTGCCACGCGGACTTCGTGCTGGTGGATGCCGAAACGGTCGCGGAGGCGATCGTGTCGCGGCCCGTGCGCAAGTTGGTCGTCAAGCGCGGCCGCGTGGTCGCGCGCGACGGCCGCGCGCTGGCGGAGGCGCCCTGATGCGCGCCGCCGAAGGCCCGATCCTGCTGACGGCCCGCTGGGTGGTCGGCCATGAAAACGGGCGTCACTGCCTGTACGAGAACGGCGAAGTCGTCTTCGACGGCAACCGCATTGTCTATGTCGGCCATCGCTATCCGGGCCACGTCGCGCGCCGCCACGACTACGGCCGCGCAATGATCGGCCCGGGCTTCGTGGACCTGGACGCGCTGTCGGACCTGGACACGACCATCCTGGGTTTCGACAATTCGCCCGCCTGGCGCAAGGGCCGCATCTGGCCGGAAACCTACATGAAGCAGGGGCCGTACGAGATGTACACCCCCGCCGAACTGGCCTTCCAGAAACGTTATGCCTTTGCGCAGTTGATCCGCAACGGCATCACCACGGCGCTGCCCATCGCGTCGCTGTTCTACCGCGTCTGGGGCGAAACGCGCGACGAATTCCTGTCGGCGGCCAACGCGGCCGGCGAATTGGGGCTGCGCGTGTATCTGGGGCCGGCGTACCGCAGCGGCCATACGTATGTGGACGGCGAGGGCAAGATCCGCTGCCACTACGACGAGGCGCGCGGCATGGCCGGCCTGGCCGAGGCCGTGGCGTTCTGCGACGAGATCGAAGGGCGCCACGACGGCCGCGTGCGCGCCATGCTGTCGCCCGACCGCATCGAGACGTGCACGCCCGGCTTGCTGCGCGCCTCGGCCGCCGCCGCGCGCGAGCGCGGCATCCCGATCCGGCTGCATTGCTGCCAGTCGCGCCTGGAATACGACCTGGTGCTGGAGCAGCACGGCATGAGCCCGCCGGAATGGCTGCAAAGCCTGGACTTCCTGTCCGAACGCGCCTTGCTGCCGCATGGCACTTACGTGTCCGGTTCCCGCCATATCGACCGGCCCGGCCACGACCTCGAAATCATCCGCGACGCGGGCGCGAACATCGTGCATTGCCCGCTGGTGTCGGGGCGCCACGGCGCGACGTTGGAATCGTTCGCGCGCTATCGCAAGATGGGCGTGAACATTGGCATGGGTACCGACACCTGGCCGCCCGACATGGTGTTGAATATGCAGGTCGGGATGATGCTGTGCCGGGTGGCCGAAGGCACCACCGAAGCCGTGCGGTCCGAGGACTATTACGATGCCGCGACCGTCGGCGGCGCGGATGCCCTGGGGCGGCCGGACCTGGGCCGGCTGGCGGCGGGCGCCAAGGCGGATATCGTCGTGTTCGATTTCTCGCACGACCGCAACGGCCAGATGATCGATCCGATCCAGACGCTGATGGTCAGCGGCAGCGGGCGCGACGTGTCGCAGGTGATCATCGACGGCCGCTTCGTGATGGTGGACGGCCATATCGCCGGTTTTGACGCGCGCCTGGCACAAGAGCAGGCGCAATCGCAGTTCGACGGCGTGGTCGCGCGCTATCCCGACCGCACGTGGGGCCATCCCCCGGTCGACCAGATTTTCTCTTCCAGCTATCCGCGTCCCGCAAGGAGCCCGTCATGATGGCAACCCTATCCCGCCCGGCAGTGCCCGAGGCCATCGCTACGCCCGCCGGCACGCCGACCTTGTCCGTGCGCGGTCTGTCGGTGGAGTTCCCGACGCGCCACGGCGTCCTGGTGGCCACGCGCGACATCAGTTTCGATATCCAGCCAGGCGAGATCCTGGGCATGGTGGGCGAGTCCGGCGCGGGCAAATCGCTGACCGGCATGGCGGTGATCGGCCTGCTGGAGCCGCCCGGCCGGCTGGGCGGCGGCGAGATCCACCTGGCGGGCAAGCGCATTGACAACCTGCCGCCCAAGGCGCGCCAGCGGCTGCGCGGCAAGGAGATCGGGGCGATCTTCCAAGATCCGTTGACCAGCCTGCATCCTTTGTTCACGGTCGGCGACCAACTGGTCGAAACCATCCGCCACCACGACAAGTGCTCCGCCGCCGCGGCGCGCGCCCGGGCGCTGGAACTGCTGTTGGCCGTGGGGATACCGGCCGCCGACAAGCGCATCGACCACTATCCGCACCAGTTCTCGGGCGGCATGCGCCAGCGCGTGGTCATCGCGCTGGCCTTGGCGGCCCGGCCTGCGCTGATCATCGCCGACGAACCGACGACCGCGCTGGACGTGTCCGTGCAGGCGCAGATCACGGCGCTGCTGCGCCGGCTGTGCCGGGAACAGGGCACGTCGGTGCTGCTGGTGACCCACGACATGGGGGTGATCGCCGAGACCGCCGATCGCGTGGCCGTGATGTATGCGGGCCGCATCGTCGAGATCGGCCCGGTGCTGGAGGTGTTGCGGCGCCCCGGCCACCCCTATACCCAGGGCCTGATGAACGCCATCCCTGGCCTGCGCCATCGTGCCGCCCGGTTGAACCAGATCGACGGCGCCATGCCGCGCCTGCACGCCATGCCCGACGGCTGTGCGTTCCATCCCCGCTGCGCCCAGGCCGGCCCACGCTGCGCGCAGACGCGCCCCTCGCTGGCGGCTTCCCCAGCGGGCGCCACCGTCAGCGCCTGCTGGCTGCATCAAGGAGGAGTCGCTCATGCCGCGTAACGATGACCTGTTGTTGCGGGCGGATGATCTGGCCTGCTGGTTCGACGTGTCGCCGCCCTGGCTCGAGCGCACGCTGTCGCGCCAACCCGAGCAAACGCTGCGGGCGGTGGACGGCGTGTCCCTGGCGGTGCCCAGAGGCACTACGCTGAGCATTGTGGGCGAATCCGGCTGCGGCAAATCCACGCTGGCCAAGCTGCTGGTGGGCCTGGTGGCCCCCACACGCGGCAAGCTGGAATACGGCCGTAACCGCGCCGGCGGCGTGCTGCATCCCCAGATGATCTTCCAGGACCCGTACGCCAGCCTGAACCCGCGCTGGCGGGTAGGCAACATCGTGGCCGAACCCATCATCACACTGGGCTTGCGCGCCACACCCGCCGATACGCGCCGCCGCGTCGACGAACTGCTGGAACTGGTGGGCCTGTCCGCCAGCGACGCGGGGCGCTTTCCCCACGAATTCTCGGGCGGTCAGCGGCAACGGATTTCCATCGCCCGCGCCTTGGCGACGGAAGCCGAGTTCCTGGTCTGCGATGAACCGACCTCCGCATTGGACGTGTCGGTGCAGGCGCAGATCCTGAACCTGATGGGCGATCTGCAAAAGGAATTCGGCCTCACCTACGTGTTCATCAGCCACAACCTGTCGGTCGTGCGCCATGTGTCGGACAGCGTGGCGGTGATGTACCTGGGCAGGATCGTCGAGCAGGCCCCTGCGGATCAATTGTTCGATTCGCCGCAGCATCCGTATACGCGGATGTTGCTGGACACAATTCCGGATCTGGAGGATCCCAGGCGCGACCGGGAGCCGATGGGCGGTGAAGTGCCGAACCCGATCCAGCCGCCGGCGGGGTGCACATTTCACCCCCGATGCCCGGATGCCCGAGACGAATGCCGCATCGATGTGCCGGAGGTTAGCAGCGTGGGTGGGCGGCAGTTACGGTGTCACGTTGTTCGGTGGGAGAGGGCTGTGGCGGCTTAGTTGTTGTGCGGCTGGGGAGGGTGTTCTTTTGACGTCCGGCGCGTGGGTGGCCTGGGGCGCGCGGGTCAACGATTGCGGTCCGGAGCCTTCGCTCCGGACTGCCCCGTCGTCATCTTCGTTGTTGCCTGCGGCAACTGCCTTCAGATTCCCTCGGGCTTATCGACTCCCCGCGCGCCCCAGGCCACCCACGCGCCGGACTCCAGCAATTGTGCCCGGACGTCAGCCGGGGAGGGCGGCGTGCTTGGGGTTCCCACCAACGGTGGGTGGTGGTGGAAGATCTTGCGGGGCCGCTCCATGCCGGCCGCGCGGGCGGCCTCGTGGAGCTTACGCAGCGTCTTGCGTCGTGGCTTTTCTGCGCGTTGCGTGGGGGCGAGTAGCCATGGCGCCCCCGCCGATGGGCGACCTACGAATCCCCCCCATTACTTCCCGTAAACCAAATCCCTCAGCCCTAACGACAGCCCCGGCCAATAAGTAATCACCATCAAGCAGACGATCACCACGCCGACAAACGGAATCAACGGCTTGATCAATCGCTCAAGCGGCAATTTCGCCACTGCGCATGCCGCGAAAAGATTCACCCCGAACGGCGGCGTAATCATCCCCAAGGCCAGGTTCACCACCATGATGATCCCGAAGTGCACCGGTTCCACGCCAAACTTCAGCGCCACCGGCAGCAGCAGCGGGGCCAGCACCACGATCGATGCCGACGTCTCGATGAACATCCCGATCACGAACAGCGCCGCGTTCATGCCCATCAGGAACGAGAGCTTGGTATCGAAGATCTGCGACAGCCACACGCCCAGCGCATCCGGGATGCCTGCGCGGTTCAGCAGGAAGCTGAAAACGCCCGCGTTGGCGATCACGAACATGATCACGGCCGTGGACACCACCGACTTGTGCAACGTCACGGACAATTGCTTGAACGTCAGGCGACGGTAGATGAACTTGCCCACTACCACCGCGTACATCACCGCCACCACCGACGCCTCCGTCGGCGTGAAGACGCCGCCGTAGATGCCGCCCAGGATAATGACGGGCATCAAGAGGGCCAGCCACGCATTCTTGAATGCCGGCCACAGCGGCAGGCGGCCTTCGCCGTCGCGCTTGCCCAGGTTATTGCGCTTGGCGTAGAGCCACACGTAGACCATCAACGCCACACCGATCAGGATGCCGGGCATGACGCCGGCGATGAACAGCTCGCCGGTGGAGGTGTCCGTGGACACGGCATACAGGATCATCGGGATCGACGGCGGGATGATCACGCCCAGTTCCGCTGCGCTGGCCTGCAACGACGCGGCGAACGGGGCGGGGTAGCCGTGGCGGATCATTGCCGGGATCAGGATCGCGCCTACGGCGAATGTGGTGGCCACGCTGGAGCCGGCGACGGCCGCGAAGATCATGCAGGTCAGCACGCAGGTGCAGGCCAGGCCGCCCTGGATGCCGCCGACCACGCTCTTGGCGAATTCGACCATGCGCTCGGAAATGCCACCGGCTTCCATCAGGTTGCCGGCCAGGATGAAGAAGGGGATGGCGACGAGCGGGTACTTGTCCAGCGCGGCGAACAGCTGCTGGGCGACGACCACCCAGGGCAGGCCGGCGGTGCCGACGCCCGCCAGGCTGGCCAGGCCGATCGACACGGCGACCGGCACGGACAGCCCGAAGAAGATCAGCATCGAGACAATCATTATTTGGGACATGGCGATATCTGCAGCTCAGGTTCGATAGGGGGCGGCTCAGCCTTGCGCGTCGTTGCGCACGGGCACGTCTTCTTCTTCGCCGGCGCACCAGCGGGCGAGCACGGCGATGGCGGCGAGCGTCGCGCCGACAGGGATCGCCAAGTAGATCCACGAAATCGAGATGTCCAGGCTGGGCATGGTCTGGAAGCGCACGCGGTAGGTCATGTTGCCGCCGATCCAGGCCAAAAAGCCCAGGAAACTGGCGCAGATCAGGCCGATGACAGCCTCAAGCACGCGCCGTTTGGTGCCGCCCAGCAGGTTGCGCAGCAATTCCACACTGATCATGGCGCCATGACGAAAGGCCAGCGCCACGCCCAACAGCACGGTCCAGATCAGCAGGGCGCGCGTCAGCACCTCGCTCCAGTCGGCGGGCGAATGCAGCACGAAGCGGGCGATGACCTGGTAGAACGCGGCGGCGGCGGCGGCCACCAGCAGGAGTTGGGCAAGGACCGAAACCAGCTTGAACAGGCCGCGGTCGAAAGCGCATAGCAAACGCATGATGAATCCCGGTAGCGAAGGGGCGCAAAGGACGTAGGGGACGGCAAGCGGCGGGATGTCGATCCCGCCGCAGGGCCGAACCGGGGCGGTCGCCCGGCTTACTTGGTGTCGCGGATCGAGTCGATCAGCTTCTTGTCGAACTTCTTGTAGTACTCGGGGTAGGCGGGCTCGACGGCGGCGGCGAAGGCGGCGCGATCCACCTCGGACACCTGCATGCCTTCCTTCTTCAACTGCTCGACGCCCGTTTTCTCGATGTTGTCCACGTAGGCGCGCATGGCCAGGGCGGAGTCCTTGCCTGCCTTGTCGAAGTTGGCCTTGTCGGCGGCCGACAGGCCGTCATAGACGTTGGACGACATCAGCACCAGGGCGGGGCCGTAGACGTGGCCGGTCAAGGACAGGTACTTCTGCAACTGCGACAGTTTGGCCGACGTGATCACCGACAGCGGGTTTTCCTGGCCGTCGATGGTGCCTTGCTGCAGCGCGGTGGCCACTTCCGGCCAGGCCATGGGCGTGGGCAGGATGCCGATCTGGCGGAAAGCCGTGATGTGGATGGGGTTTTCCGTGGTGCGGATCTTCAGGCCCTTGGCGTCCGCCGGGGTCTTGACCGGGCGCACGTTGTTGGTCAGGTGGCGAAAGCCCTGCTCGCCCCAGGCCAGGGCGACGATGCCGCGGCTGGGGAACTTGGCCAGCATGTCCTGGCCGATCTTGCTGTCCAGCACGGTGCGGGCGTGTTGCAGGTCGCGCAGCAGGAAGGGGATATCGAAAACCCCAGTCTCGGGAACAAAATTGAGGGTAGCGCCTGTCGAAACGATGGCCAGGTCAATGGTGCCGATCTGCAGGCCTTCGATCACTTCGCGTTCGCCGCCCAGCGCGCTGTTGGCGAATTGCTGTACCTTGTACTTGCCGTTGGTCGAGGCCTCGATGGACTTGGCCATGGCGTCGGCGCCCGCGCCGTAGTGCGACGAGGTCGACAGGGCGTAGGCCATCTTCAGGGTGGTTTGGGCTGCCGTGGGCAGGGAGGTGGCGGCCGCGCAGGCGGCCAGAATCGTGGCCGCAAGCCAGGATTTACGCATTGTCTTCTCCGGTATTGGGTATCTTTATGGGTGGCTTCGCCTCCCGCCCCGGGATGATATCGGGATTCGGACGCCCTATAGGCGGTTAGTTAACATTGATGAATGATGGATTTCCCTGATATGTCACAGGCCAAGCGGCCCGGTTTCTGGTCCACCTTGCGCCTGGGCGCCAGGATGATGATGCGCGACGCCCGGGCGGGCGAACTGCGCCTGTTGGTGCTGGCACTGGTCGTGGCGGTGGCTGCGGTCACCAGCGTGGGCTTCCTGGCCGACCGCGTCGGGCGCGCGCTGGAACGCGATGCCGGCCAGATGCTGGGCGCCGACCTGGTGCTGGACGCCGATGAACCCGTGCCTGCCGCGTTCCTGGACCAGGCGCGCGAGCGCGGCCTGAACTTGTCCAGCACCTGGCAGTTCCCGTCCATGGTCGGGGCGGGCGACGGCGCGCAACTGGCGGCCTTGAAAGCCGTGGAGCCGGGCTACCCGCTGCGCGGGGCCCTGCGCGTGGCCGACGCTCCCTTCGTACCGGACGCGCCCACCCGCGACATTCCCCCCGAGGGCGCCGTCTGGGTGGATGCCCAACTGCTGTCGCTGCTGAACCTGAAAGTCGGCGACACCCTGAACGTGGGCGACGCCCATCTGCGCATCGATCGCGTCATTACCTACGAACCGGACCGCGGCATGCAGTTCGTCAATGTGGCGCCGCGCGTGCTGCTGCGCGCAAGCGACCTGCCGGCCACCGGTTTGATCGCGCCGGGCAGCCGCATTGGCTACGCCATGCTGGTGGCCGGCCAGCCGGACGCGGTGGCAGGTTATTCGGCCTGGCTCAATCAGAACCTGAAGCGCGGCCAGAAAGTCGCCACGCTGGAGTCCGGCCGGCCGGAGGTGCGTCGCACCCTGGACCGCGCGCAGCGCTTCCTGTCGCTGGTGGCGCTGCTGGCCGTGCTGATTTCCGCTGTGGCGGTGGCGCTGGCCGCGGGCCGCTACATGACCCGGCACCGCGACGGTATCGCCGTCATGCGTTGCCTGGGCGCCGTGCAGTCGCAGGTGTCGCGGATGCTGACGCTGGAGTTCACGCTGGTCGGCGTGTTCTCGTCCGCCGCGGGCTGCCTGCTGGGGTATGCGGTGCACCAGGTGCTGGTGATGCTGCTGGGATCGCTGATCGACACCCAGTTGCCCGCGCCGTCCGCCATTCCCGCCTTGCAGGGCGTGCTGACCGGCTTGTTGCTGCTGCTGGGATTCGCCTTGCCGGCGTTGGCGCAGTTGCGCCACGTGCCGCCGGCTCGGGTGCTGCGCCGCGACGCCGACACGATCAGCGCCCGCAGCGCCTTTGGCTACGCGCTGGGCGCCACGGGTTTTGCCCTGCTGATCTGGTGGTTCGCGGGCGACGCCAAGCTGGGCGGCGTGGTGGCCGGGGGTTTCCTGGGCGCGTTCGCCGTGTTCGCGCTGGTCGCGT
>NZ_JABBJN010000007.1 GCF_012928505.1 Achromobacter sp. Bel
AGCATGCCGGATTGGACCTGCGTCCGGCCCGCAAAGCCGCTGTTGTCGCCCAGCAGTTGCAACATGCCCGCGCCGGTCTTCGTAAGCTGGCCCGCGCCCGCCAGCACGCCACTGAACGAGGTGCTGCTGGCTTGATTGAAGCGCACCTCGGCGCCCGCGGCGATCGTGGTGTTGCTGGTGTAGCGGCCGGCGCTGACGGCCAACGTGCCCGCATCGACGCGCCAGTCTTGCGCGTTGACGCCGGTCAGTGTCAACACGCCCGCCCCTTGCTTGGCCATCGTGCCCGTGCCCGACACATAACCCGCATAGGTCGCGTCGGTCGCCTGGTTGAACACGACCGCGCCGTGGTTCAGCAGATCCCCGCGGATCGACCCCGCATGGCCCACCAGCGTGCCGGCCAGCACTTGCGTGTTGCCGTAGGTGTTGGCGCCCGACAGCGTCAAGGTGCCGGTGCCGAGCTTTTGCAGGTTGCCCGCGCCGCCGATGCTCCCTTGCAAACCCAGCGTGGTACCTGCCGCGACGTTGATATCAGCGGTTTGCGCCAGCGTCACGGCACGCGCCGAATCAAAGCTGGCCGTGGTGGCAAGCGCGCCGCCGTTCAACGTCAACGCGCCTGCTGATGCCCCCAGGTTGGCGTCGGACGACACGGACAACGCGCCCGTGCGAACTTCGGTGCCGCCCGTATAAGTGTTGTTGCCCGCCAGCACCAGCGTGCCGTAATCGGCTTTCACGAGCTTGCTGGCGCCCGTCAGGCGAGACGCGAGGGTGGCGGTCGTGCCGGCGCCGATGGCCAGGCCCGACCCCACGCGCACGACAGTCTGGCCATCCGCGCCGTCCAGCGCGATGGCATCGCCCTGGACGCGGTAGCCGCCGCTCGAGAACTGCATGCCCGTCACGCCCACGGCCCCGGCTCCCGCGTCCACCTCCACGATGCCGGACGCGCCCTGGAAAACGGCGTAGGTCGGGTTGGGCTGGAAACGGCCGTTCAGCGTGCCGTCCTCGTTGGTCCAGTTCAGCCCGTCCGTCCGCCAGACTCCCGAGCCGCCATCGATGACGCCGTTGTCGCGTTGCGCGGCATTGCCGCCGTCCCAGAAGCTCAAGGTGGTGCCAAACGTGGACATCAGGTTGACCTGGCCAACCACGGCCGTTTGAAGGCGCAAGTCATTGGCCGTGGTGCCCGTGGGCACGGTTCCCAGCGCCAGCGTATTGGCGGTCAGCGCACCGCCATAGTCGAACAGGCGGTAGACGCCTGCGCCGAACGCGCCTTGCTCCGTCACGTTCAGGGTGCCCGCCAACGCCAGGTCGCCGCCGACGTCGAACAGGGCGGCGGACGCGGCGCTTCCCAACGCCACGTTGACCCGGCTGGCGTTGTCCAGGGTAAGGTTGCCGCCCACCTTTAGCGTGCTGCCTTGCATGCCTTGCAGCACGCCACCGGTCAGCGTGACATTCTGGCCGAGGGTGCCGGTGCCTGACAGCACGACGTTGTTGCCGATGGCCGCATTGCCGCTCAAGACGCCGGTTACGTGCAGGCGGCCACTGGACACCTCAGCGTTGCCACCCAGCGTGTTGGCCACGACCAGCGTGCCGCTCGAGACGCGCGTCGTGCCGGTAAAGGCGCTGTTATCCGCATTCAGGCTCAAGGCGCCCGCGCCGGTCTTCTCGAACGTGCCGCTGCCAGAGATTCTGCCCGCATAGTCGGTATCGGTGGCCTGATCAAAACGCAACGTGCCTGCGGCGCCGATCGTGGCGTTGGCGGTGTACCGGGTCACGTCGCTTGCGAGCGTGCCGGCTTCGATGTTCCAGTTCAGCGTATTCAAGCCATTCAGGGTCAGGATGCCCGCCCCGCGTTTCACGATGGCGCCGGTGCCGATCATCTGGCCGGACACGCTGTCGTCCCACGTTTGATCGAAAATGACCGTGCCATCGTTCTGCAGATTGCCGCGGATCGACGCGCTGTCGCCGACGAGCGTGCCGGCCTGCACGCGCGTGTTGCCATAGGTATTGGCGCCAGTCAGCGCCAGCGTGCCGGCGCCTTGCTTGATCAGGTTGCCGCCGCCCGTGATCACCCCGTTCCAGTCCAGTCGCGTGCCACTGGCGACGTCAATCGCGCCGTTCTGCAACAGGCTGATCTGCCGGTTCGAGCTGAAGCTCCCGCTCGTCGCCAAGGTCCCGTCCGTCATGGCCAACGCGGTGCTCGCCGCGCCCAGGTTGGCGTCCTTTGACACGCGCAGCGTCCCCTGGCGGATCTCGGTGCCGCCCGTGTAGGTATTGTCGCCGTCCAGGACCAACGTGCCCGCGCCGGCCTTGGTCAAGGTCGTGCCGTTCCAGCCCGTCGATGCGTTGGCCGTCTGATCGCCAAGCGCTGCGCCCACGTTGAAGAGGTCGGTGGACTGAGCCAGCGTGAAGGTACCGTGGCGCAGATTGTTGTTGGCGGTCCAGCTGAGGCCGTAGGTGGCGAGGTACTGCCGGTTGTCGACCGACTTGCCCGTGTGAACGGTCAGGTAATCCACCGCGCCCGTAAAGCCGCCGACGTTCACCGACGTGAAATCTCCACTAATACCGCCTTGGGTGGCGATCAGCACCTTCCCTAGCTGGGTTTCGTCGGCAATGCCGCTCAGGTTGAGCACCGTGCCGTCGCCCAGTGACATCGAGGCGGCCTGCAAAGCGGGGCCGCCCGTACCCGCCCCCACCGCCAACAGGGTGTTGTCGGCCATCGCAAGGTCACCCAGCACCTCCAGCGTCGCAGGCCCCTGGATGGATAGCCTGCCCAGGGTGCCGGCGACGCTCAGGTTGCCCGAGAGGAGGTTCGCCGAGCCGATGGCGCCGTCGCCATACTGCAAGGTGCCATTGGACACGTCGGCCGACCCGCCCAGCTTGTCCAGCACGACCAGTTTGCCGCCCGACACGGTCGTTTTGCCCGTGAAACCGGCGCTGTTCCCCGTCAATACCGTTGTGCCGGCCACTTGATTCAGCCGATGTTGGCCAGCGCCCACGCTGCGCAGGGCGGGCGCGAATTTGAGGTCCGTATCGGTGTGGTTAAAGTTCAAGTTGGCGATGCCTGCGCCGAATTTGATCTCGGCGGCATTGAGCGTGCCGGCTCGAACCGCAGCCAAGCCGGTCTCGCCCCCGATATGGATAGTGGCGAAACCGGCCGGGTACGGGAACGTGTTGCTCACCAACTCCACGGCCTGTGTGCCAGCGACGCCAGTGGTGACCGTGCCGCCGTCCGCGATGGTCAACGTGCCGTCGCCGCCCCCCACGGCCATTGATATCGGGCCGTCGCTGGACCATACGGAACCCGCTCCAGCGACGGTCACCTTGCCGGCGCCTCCCGAGCTGCCGATCACGGCGCTGTTGTTGCTCACCACGCCACCGGCCAGGACAGACAGATTGCCCTGACTCGTGAGGTCGGCCACTCGCAAATCGCCGTCGTTATGCCAGGACGAGCCAGAACCCGCCACCGTCAGGTCGCCTATGCCGGTTGCGTCGCTGCCGATGTACGCGCCGGCGCTGAACAAACTAGCGCCTGCCTCGACGGAAACCTTGCCCCGTCCTCCTTGCGTACCGACGCTAAGCGCCTGACGATTGCGCCAGACGGAATCCTCGCCCGACACCGTGACTTGGGCGGCGCCGTTACGCAAAGCAGCGACCGTGCCAAACAGGTTATTTACCTGGGCGCCATGGCTCACCGTCAATGCCCCCGTGCCGGTCCTGCCGACGAACAAATTTCCCGTGTTGGCCCAGACGGCATTCGGGCCATCTACCGTGACAGCCGCGGAGGTGACGAACCCAGACACATTCTCAATGGTGCTTTCATTGGAACCCAGCTTGTCCAGAATCTGCAGCTCGCCGCCAGTTACGTTGATGCTGCCTAGAAAACCGTTGCTGTCGGCAATCAGGCGCGTGGTACCGCTGTAATGATTGAGTTCGTGGACGCCTGAGTTGTCACTTCTCAGGCTGGCAGAGAAATCACTCACCGAATTGGTATTGAAGTTCAACTTGGCCGTGCCCGCACCAAAGAAGACCTCTTTCGCCAGCAGTTGGCCCGGTGCCAACGGCGCCGCGCCCGGCGTCGCCCCGATGTTGATAACGCCGGTCGCCGTTGCCGCCTTAGCCAGCGACACGGTTCCTAAGCCCAAGACCTGCACTCGCCCATCGTTCCACAGGTTCAACGTGCCGATACCTCCGTCGCCGATGGACAGCGTCTGACCCAGTACCCAGCGGCTGCCTGACCCCGCCACATAGAACATGCCGATCCCGCTCGCCTCCTTGCCCACCACGCCGTTGGCGTTGTACAGGGACGCTCCATCCGATATCCGCAGTGAACCGACAGCCGTGTCGCCAACGATAAAGTTCTCCGCCAATGCCCAGTCTGCCGGGTGATAGGGAAGAACGTCGCCCGAGCCGGCGATGCTTTGCGCCGTAGCCGCTGGAGACATGGTGCAAGCGGCCAACAGCGTGGCCGCCGCAAGGACTCCGGGTATGAACGTCGGTGCGTAACGCTGCGAGATGCCGGCACCGTGGGTGCCTATCGCCCTGCGTCTCGTATCGTTCACGCGTCGAGTCTGACTGCCGCTTTTGCCCTGCCCTCTTGCATGCTCACTTGCCACCTGCCATAAACCCACGCTACGGTTGAAGACAATGCGATAAGTGCGGTTCATGGGCTGTTCTATGTGGTGGGTGCCCGCAGGGAAATATCCCGCAAGCGGCAATTGGAATTCGCGCTGGGGGACGACGGCCAGCTCGGGAATTACAATTAGAAAGATTGCCTCTAACTTTGCACATCCCTCGTTTTTGGTATTTTCGTGTGCTCCCTCACTTCCGCGCAGCGGAAGGTGTGCCGCGGGCGCTCCTGTCCCAGTCCTGCAAATGCCGTTCGATGTGCTCGCGGATGAAGTCGGCCAGCACGCGCGTCGCCATCGACGGGAAGCGGTTGGGCGCGGTGAGCAGGTAGATGGCGTCGCCCACGCCTTCGGGCTCGAACTCGGGCAGCACTTCAACCAGCGTCCGGTCGCGCAACTGGCTCCATACCGCGTAACGGGGCAGCAAGGCCACGCCCAGCCCCGCCAGGACCGCATCCCGCAGAAATGGGTAGTCGCCCGATTGCAGCCTTGGCGCCACGCGCAGGATCAGCGGGTCGCCGTGCTCTTGCTTAAGACGCAGGTCAAAGCGACGGCCCAGGGACTGCGGCGCAATCAGGTCGCAACGCCCCAGATGCTCCATCTGCTGGACCGGCCCGTTATCCGCCAGGAAAGCCGGCGAGGCGCACAGGCACCACTGGATCCCGCAGACGCGGCGCGCGACGTGATCCTCGGGCGGCGATGAGGTGATCTTCAACGCGATATCGACTTCAGCGGAGATCAAGTCGCCGATGCCGTCGTTGATATGCACGCGCAGCGAAATGTCGGGATGGGTGCGCGCGAAATCGAGCAGCACGGGCGCCAGATAAAGATGGCCCAGGCCCGTCGGCAGCCGGATGCGAACGTCTCCCCGGACGGCCCCGTCCAGGCTGTCGATGGCGGCTTGCACCGCGCGCATTTCGTCAAGCAGGCGGATGCCATGCTGGTAAAGCAATTGCCCGGCTTGCGTCAGCTCGACATGCCGGGTGGTCCGCCGGAAGAGTTGCGCGCCCAGATCCAATTCAAGCCGCTTCAAACGATGAGACATGTTCGAACGCGTCATGCCGCAACGCACGGCGGCGGCGCTCAGATTGCGCGACTCCACCATCGCCACGAAGAGTCTGACCAGGTTCAGATCCGGCATATTGTCAATCATGGTTCACCATTCCAGGCACAAATACGTAGATTGTCCAATTCTGTCGGCGAGTCTAGCATCGACCGCATTGTCCTTAGCCTTATCGCAACCATGCCCATCCCGCCGTTCGACCCCGCTTGCGGCCCCTACTCAGGCCTGCGCGTACTGGACCTCAGCCAGGGAATCGCGGGCCCCTACTGCGCCCAGATCCTCTGGCAGCAAGGCGCCGACGTTGTGAAGGTGGAGCCGCCGGACGGCGATTGGGGCCGCCATGTGGGCGTCGTGCGCGACGGCCAGAGCGCGTTGTCGATTGCCTATAACGTGGGCAAGCGCGGCGTATGCGTGGATGCCCGCCAGCCGCAGGGCAAAGCCTTGTTGGCGCAAATGGCGCAACGCGCCGACATCCTGATCCAGAATTTCCGCCCCGGTGTGGCGGAACGCATGGGCGTGGGCTATGACAGCCTGGCCGAGCGCTGCCCGGGCCTGGTGTACGTGTCCATCAGCGGCTACGGCCCGGATGGCCCCAGCTCGAACGCGCCGGCCTCGGACTCGGTAATGCAGGCCGACAGCGGGCTGATGTTCGCGAACCAGACGCCCGAGGGCGAGCCGCGCCGGATCGGGTTGCTGATGGCCGACATCGCCACCGCGCTCTATGCCGTCCAGGCCACCAGCGCCGCCCTGTATCAGCAGGCGCGCAGCGGCCGCGGCCAGCACGTGCAGTTGAGCCTGTTCCAGGCCTGCGCCGCATTGCAGGTGAACGACATCCTGGCGTTCGGCATGACAGGCGCGCGCGCGACGGGCGCGGTCAGCGCGCCCAATGGCGTATTCAATACGGCGGACGCAAGCCTGTCGGTCCTGGCGCTGAACAACGACCAGTTTGCCCGGCTCTGCCGCGCGCTGGACCGGCCCGACTGGCTGGCCGATCCGGCGCTATCCAGCAACGCCGGCCGCATGGCGCAGCGCGAGCGCCTGCACCGCGAACTGTCCATTCAACTGGCGGCGCAGCCGGCCGCGCATTGGGTGGAGCGCCTGGCGCGCGAAGACGTGCTGCATGCCCGGGTCAGGGACTATGACAGCCTGGCCGCGCATCCGCAGGCCGCGCATATCGGCCTGCTGGAGCCGCTGGCGCAGCCCGGCGGCGAGTCCCTGCCGTTTGCGCGCGTACCCGGCGCGGCTGCCCGGCGGTCGTTGCAGGCTGCGCCTGCGGTCGGCCAGCATACGGTCGCCGTGTTGACGGACTGGGGCGTGCCGCCTTCGGACATCCAATCCATGCTGGACGTGGGCGTGCTGCGCCAGGCGCCATCGGCGCAGGAGGACCGCTGATGCGCGCGCTGATCTGCCAACGCCATGGTCCGGTTGAGGACGTCTTGCCGGGAGACATCGCGGACGCCCCCGCCCCTGGTCCCCACGACGTCACGGTCGCCGTGGAATACGCAAGCGTCAGCCACGCGACCAAGCTGCTGATCGAAGGCAGCTATCAAAGTCGGCCGCCCCTGCCCTTTGTGCCTGGCACCGAAGCGGCCGGGCGCGTCATTGCCTGCGGTGCGCAAGTCACGCGCCTGAAGCCGGGCGACAAAGTGGTGGCGCTGTCGCGCTGGGGTTGCTACGCGCAACGCCTGACGCTGCCCGAGCACACCGTCTACCCCGTACCCGACGACTTGCCGCTGCTGTCCGCCCTGCCCATTCCCATTTCCTACGGGACGGCCTGGTGCGCCTTGCTGTGGCGTGCCGCCATGCAACCCGGCGACACGGTGCTGGTGCTGGGAGCCGGATCCGGCGTCGGCCTGGCGGCCGTGGAAATCGCCTCGTCGCTGGGCGCCACGGTGCTGGCGTGCGCCAGCACGGACACCAAACGACAGGCCGCGTTGGCCGCGGGCGCCTCGCACGCGTTCGCCGCGGACGAAGGCATGGCGCAGGCGGTCAAGGCGGCAAGCGGCGGGCGCGGGGCCGACGTCGTGCTGGACGCCGTGGGCGGCGACGCCTTCGAACGCAGCGTGCGGGCGGCGGCGGCCAATGCACGGATGGTCTCGGTCGGCTTCGCCAGCGGCCGCATTCCCGACGTGCCGCTGAACCTGTTGCTTGTGAAGAACATTGCCCTGCATGGATTTTTCTTTGGCCGCTACATAGGCTGGACGCCCGCCGACGAACGCATCGTCCACGCGCCCGCCATGCAGCGCACGATGTCCACTTTGTTTGACTGGGCCCGCAGCAAGCGGATCCGGCCAGCTGTAACGGCGATCTATCCGATCACCGGTCTTGCCGCAGCACTCGCCGCCCTGGAAAGCCGACAAGTCGTCGGCAAGGTGGCGATCACAATAACGACGGAGACAAACCCATGCACGCCATCACCGCCCGACTCGCCCCCAGGGCGAGCAGCTCCCGCCTAGCGCGACACGCCAGAGAGCTGGCCGCCGCCGCGCTCGCCTTGGGCCTTGCCGCAGGCCCTTTGACCGTGCTGGCCGCGGACCCCGCGTTTCCCACCAAGCCCATCACCATGATCGTCCCCTACCCGCCGGGCGGCCCGACGGATATCGTGGCGCGCCTGGTGGCGGCGGAAATGTCCAAGACCATCGGCCAGAACATCATCGTGGACAACAAGCCCGGCGCAAGCGGCATGATCGGCGCCGATCTTGTGGCGCGCGCCGCGCCGGATGGCTATACCTTCCTGGCCAACGCATCGCTGCACGTGATCAATCCGTACATCTACGCGACGATGCGCTACGACGCCTTCAAGGATTTCGCGCCCATTACCCAGCTGGCGGACGTGCCGCTGGTGCTGGTCGTGCCGCAGACGGCCAAGGTCCGCACCGTTCAGGACCTGGTCGCGCAGGGCAAGACGCAGGCGCTGAACTTCGGTTCGGCGGGGTCTGCCTCGGCTCAGCAGCTTGCGGGCGAGTCGTTCAAGGTGCGCTCCGGCCTGCAGATGCAGCACGTGCCCTACAAGGGCAGCGCGCCGGCATTGACGGATCTGGTGGGTGGACAGATCCAGTTGATGTTCGACTCGATGCCATCGGCCATGCCGTTCATCAAGTCCGGAAAGCTGCGCGCGGTGGCGGTCACGACCGCGCGGCGGGTGGATGAGCTTCCCGACGTGCCGACCATGGCGGAATCCGGTTTCCCGGGCTTCGATATCAGCACCTGGTACGGCCTGTGGGCGCCCAAGGGCACGCCGCCCGAGATCGTGGCCAAGCTGGCCGACCATGCCGCGCGAGCGCTCAAGCAGCCCAACGTCGTGACCCAATACGCAGGACTGGGTGCCAAGCCGGTGGGATCGGACCCGACCACCTTCGCACGCTTCACTGCCTCCGAGGGAGAAAAGTGGCGCGACATCGTGAAGGCGGCGCAAATCACGCCGCAATAGTGGAACCCGGGCGCTTTCAGGTTCTTCGTTCCGGCGGAGATGCCCTCGCGGTAGACTCCGCCGCAGAGAACCTCGGACTGGCACATCCTTCAAAGGTCAAACACGGACGGCGTCCAGTGCCGCCTGCACGCCGTGCAACGGCCGACACGCATTTCCCACTGACTCGCCAGCTTCCGCCATCCATGGGTGGGCATAAACCACCACATCAAAGCCTTGGGCGTGCGCCTCGCATGCCGCCTGCGCACATGCCGCCATCCACGCGTGTTGTTTCCCTTCCTGGTAAAGCGCCCAGACGCCGGGAATCAACTGGACGGTCACGCGGGCGCCGGTAGCCGCCGCGTAGTGCGCAAAGAGTGCCTGATTGGGCGCAACGCTCGATTCAACTGCACAGAGCACGGCAAGGTTATTCCCAGCGCGAGCCGCCGCCGCCGCCAAGGCCGCATCTGCCCGGATAATGGGAACCGAGGACGCTTGCATGGTGTCGACTGCAGGACCGAGCGTCGCGCAAGTCACAATCACCGCATCAGCCTCGACCGCCAAGGCCCGCAGCGTTTCGTGGACAAGGTCGTGCGCGTCGCCGCCCGGCGCCGGCGTCTTCTCCATTGCCTGCCGAAGGTCTGCGCGAACCGTATGACGTATCTGGTCTGCTGACCAACCCGCTTTCATGGCCGCGCATCCGAAGACCGCTTCGTTGCTTCCCATCGTGTGCAAAAACGAAATTCTCATGCGAGCCATCCTTTCGAAGTTATGTTCGACAGGGATTGTTCTATCGGTCCCGTGCTGCAACAAGGCCATTGGCCATACTGGTATCGTCAATTCCCGCCACCCCGCCATCCCCACGTCGTAAACTTGCCTCCCGACGGATTGTTTGGAAGGCCGCATGTCGTTCATCCCGTTTTCAACGCCTCGGCCAAGCCGGGACCAGACCTGGCGGTGCATGCATAGCCGCCAGCGTGCGTATTTCCCCGGGTCGCCTGACCGCGTCCTGTTGTACGACGCGCCGCCAGACGAAGCGACGCTGGCCACGATCGAGGACGTCCACCTCTGGGCGCCCCACGAGGACCCGCTGCAAGAACTGCCGGCGCTCATCGCCCGGCTGCCGTCGTTGATTCACCTGTCTGTGGGGCCTGGCGCCATCCCGGCCAGTCTCATGACAGGGTTGCGCGCGGACATGCTGCCCGCCAGCCTGCGTCACCTTTCCCTGCATCCAGAGCAAGGTGCGTATACCTGGAAGGCCGGTCCGATGCCCAGGCTGGAGGCGCTGACGGTAGACGCGACGTTCCGCTTCGAGCCGGAAGAATTCCCCACGCTGATATCGCTGTCCACGGTTCCAGACCGGCGCGGCGTGCTGCTGGACCGCGCGTTGCGCTTGCCACTCAGGGAACTGAACCTGTGGAACGTGCCATTCGATTCGTCGGTATTCGATCGCATCGCCGAATTGCCGCTGCTGGCGCTTGGCTTGCTGGGCGGCCGCACCTTGAAAACGCTGTCCGGTATCGAACAGCTTGCCGGATTGCGTTCGCTGCGGCTGAAGAACCAGGGCATGTTGCAAGCGATCCGCCCGGTCGCCGCGCTTCCGGGCCTGGAGCGGTTGGACATTCAGTACTGCACGCGAATCGCCGACATTGATGTCCTGGGCGAACTGCCCGCACTGCAGGAACTGACGCTGGTCGGTTGCGGCAATATCGGGTTGGGCGATCTGGAACATACCTTGCGCGCCGGCTTGCGGCGCACGAATATTGCGGCGACACAATAGCAGCGGTGGCGCGCGGCGACGCTTGTAACCGGGAAGGGGTTTCAGCCCCCTGGCCCGCTGAACGGCCCGCCCAACGAACGGCGCTACAATCCCCGCGGTTTTCGCCTTTCGGCGACAACACTCCCCCTCAGAAGGACCACGGCAGGCCCGCAACGGCGCCCTCCGCGCTTTCCCCTGACTTTTCATTGCAGTGATCCGGCCAGGCCGGGTGTATTCCGCTTTTCGCGATCGAGGATGTCATGTCTCGGCAGTTGTTGGCGCTTGTCCTGGGGCCGCTTCTTGGCTTGTTCGTTGTCTGCATCGGCAACGCTTTCATTGCTTCCCTTACCACCCTGCGACTGGACGCGGCCGGCGAGTCCGCCACCGTCATCGGCCTGATTTCGTCGTCGTACTTCATCGGCCTGACGCTGGGCGCGATCTTCAACGACCGGCTGATCGTGCGCATCGGCCATATCCGGGCATACAGCAGTTTCGCGTCGTTGATCGCGGTGACGGTGTTGCTGCAAGGGCTGGTCTTCAGCGCCGAGGCATGGTTCGTGCTGCGGCTGATCAACGGGTGGGCAAGCGTCGGCGTGTTCCTGGTGGTGGAAAGTTGGCTGCTGCTGGCCGGCGACCCGAAGATGCGCGGGCGGTTGCTGGCGTTCTACATGATTTCCCTGTACGGGTCCGGCATGCTGGGCCAGATCCAGCTTGGCGCCCTGACGCAGCTGGGCGACATGGCGCCGTTCATGGTGGCCGGGCTGCTGGCCTCGTTGTCGGTGATGCCGATGGTCATCATTCCGCGAATTTCTCCGCTGGTCGAGCGCGTCGAACCGCTGATGCCCCAACACTTGATCCGCATGACGCCCACCGGGGTCGTCGGCTGCTTCGGTTCGGGTGTCGCGATCGCGGCGGTGTATACCTTGCTGCCGCTGTACCTGCAGCGCATCGGGCTGGAGGTCGCCGAAGTCGGCAAGATGATGGGCGCCGTGATCCTGGGCGCCATGGTGCTGCAGTATCCCGTCGGCCGCTGGTCGGACCTGCGCGACCGACAGGTCGTGCTGATCGCGTTGGCCATTTTCTGCACCGTGCTCAGCCTCGTGATCCTGCTGTTGCCCCCCGGGTCGCCGCTGTTGATCGTCCTGCTGTTCCTGCTGGGCGGCGGCGTGTTCGCCATCTATCCGGTGGCGGTGAGCCACGCCGCCGACCGGGCGCCCGCCGATGCGCTGGTGCGCATGATCCAAGGCCTGTTGCTGATCAATTCACTCGGGTCGGCGCTGAGCCCGCTGGCGATTTCTCAGGTGATGGCGAAGTACGGCGCGGCCGGGCTGTTCTGGTGCTTTGCGCTGCTGAACGCCAGCCTCATGGCCTTCTTCATGTGGCGCCGCCGCGAACGCCCGGCCCCCTCGCCTGTCGCTCCATTCGCCGCGGCCGCCCAGATGTCGCCTGCCGGCGTGGAACTGCGCGTCACCGAAGACCTGGTCCAAGGTGCCTTGGACCACGAAATGACCGAAGACCTGACCAATGTCGTACCCGGCACGGACGCGGCGGAGCCGGTCCTGTCGGCCGCGCAGGAAACGCCACCCGCCTCGGGCGGCTGAAGCGCCCTTTCCGGGGATGTAATGCCACACGGGGCGCGCCACCATGCCGGGCACGGCGGCGCCATCAGCCGCGTCAGCGCGTCGGGGCCCGTGCCAGGCGGATGACACGATCAGAAGCTCAAATGTAACAGGCTAGCAATACCTGCAATATCGTGAAGCCTGGACGATAAACAGGCCTCGTATACTCGCCTCCGCATCCCAAATCTGCCGGCCACCATCACGTTTGCATGCCCACCCACACCGGCAGATCGACCGTTCTATACCGACATCAACAATCAAAACATTTTTATAGAAATTCGACAGGACGTTTCCCAACTCATGAGAACCCTTATGAAGGTCAGCCCGCGTTTCCGCCGCCGGTGCGTCCGCACCGCCATGGCCGGCCTGCTTGCCTCCACCTTTGCCGTCCTGAGCGGCCCGGCGCCCGCGCTCGCCGCCACGGACAGCGCCGCGCCAGCAATACAAAAATCCGCAGCCGCCGCCGTGACGCCTCCCGATGCCGCCACGGTGATGTATTTCATCTATCAGATCGACGGCAAAGGCGAGACGTCTTACGAAGTGGCGAACGGCAGCATCGCCACGTACTGGTTCGGCCATGCCTTCGAATCGGAAGGCACGCATTACTACACGGGCTTCGTCTGGGAGACCGCGGAACGCTATGGCAAACCGGGTGAAGATCAGGTCGGCCCCGGTACGCAGGTCAATATCGCCGAATCCACGTTTGTGCTGAATGACCCGGCGGCCGAACGCCCCTGGAAATTCCGTGGCATGGAACACACCATCGGCGAATTCGGCGCGTACGAACGCGCCCCCGACGTCGACACTCGCCGCAAGCCGGTCGAATACCGCACGCCCGCCGGCAAGCTGCTGCTGGCCGTGCCCGACACGAGTTTCGACAACGGCATCAACAGCGACGGCTATTCCCTGCTGGTGTTCGATCCCGAACGGCTGAAAACGGAATCGGACGGCAACGTCTGGACGTATGTGGGCAGCGTCCTGACAGGTGAAGACAACAGCGCCGCCTGCTCGGATGGCGAAGTCATGCCGTGCACCAGCAGCACCGGCGAATTGGTGTTCACCGCGGACGCCGCCAACGATATGCCGCGCGTGGCGGTCAAGCCCAGCGGCACGACGATCTCGGGGCCGAACAAAACCCGCCAACTGGGCGCCGCCGACGTCACGCATTACACGTTCGACGCCAAGACCAAGCGGTACGTCAGCCAATAACGCGTTTGCGCCGCTGCGCACGTGGCGGCTTCACTTGTTACGCCATGAACCTGATCCTGCTTGTCTTGATTGCACTGCTTGCGGCGGCAAGCGTCGTCTATCGATGCGTTCGCCGCCAGCCTCGCGATACCGGACGCTCCATCGCGCGCAGCGTACTTGCCGGCGCGTTGGCTTTCGGGCTGATCGGCCCCCCGATAGGCTGGCTCGTCGTCATGGCCACGATGACGCTTCCGGTCACCCTGTACAGTTTTGACGGACTGCGCGCCGCCTATCTTTTCGGCGTGGCGCCCGCGGTGCTGTGCGGCTCGACGGCAGGCGCGTTGAAACTTTCGCAGCCCTCCTGGCCGCGCCTGGCGTGGGTATGCGCAGCGGGTACGGCGTACGGGTTTCTGTTCCTGCTGGCGGCGTTCGGAACGGCGCGGCTGGCCTATGCCGTCGACGCCATCAAAGCGGGCGCCCTGCCCGGCCTGGCCGCGGCCGTGGTGTGCACGCTGCTGTTCCATGGCGTGCCCGGAACACCGCGCGCAAACACCTCGCAACAACCATGAAAGCCGGTTGAAACTCCGCTGAAGCACGGCTGAAATACGCCTGAAATGCGGCAAAATCTCGGTAAAACAGGCGGTTTCACGGGGGTCGCTTAAAGCTGTTATTAAGCCCGCATGACTACAATTTCCGAATCGCATTCCCGGTTCGTCTGTCATGCCGTTCCTTCAGTTTTCATCGACATATCCTGACCGGGGCGGCATCCGTATTGCACCGCCCGAGGCACGCCAGGCAGCCGCCGTGCTGCACGCCATCCAGCACTACCTGTCGGCGTTGGGCCTACGCGATACGGCGAACTGTTCCGGCGTGGCCGGCGCGGCGCCCGGCGCCCAGGCGTGGCTTAACACCGCCTTCGCCGCAGCCTGCATGCCGGGCCATGATACGACCGGCGTCGCCCGCGCATTGAACCTGCGCACGGACGCCGACGACGTCGATCTGGACCGCGAAATCGTGCTGGCGATGCTGGCCAGCCCGGTCGCATTCACCTTTCCCGACATCGCGGAACTGGAATCGGCGGTGCGCATCCGCCGCTATATCGTCCAGGCCGCGCGCAAGACCGCGTTGGCCTTCGACACCGAACATGCCGAACGGCCGTCGGACTACTGGACCTACGACGAGGCTCGGGGCTTCACCGTGCTGCCGGGGCGGTCGCTGATCGAGGGCCTGCGCAAAGCCACGCAACCCGAGGCGTCGGGCCAGCTGTACGCGTTCTCGTGCTATCGGGCGACGGAGTACGTGACGGTTCTGGGCATTGCGCAGGAGCTGCAGCATGCCAATCCCGAACTGGGCCGCCGCCTGCAACGCCAATGGGAAACGCGCGCGGTCATGTCCGGCCGCTTCCACGAGGCCTTTCTGCACGAGTACGGTTCACTTGCCGTCCCCCTGCCCCATCGCTTCTACGTACCGGGCGACCGGCTGTGGTTCCGCAACCCGGACGCGGCCTCGTCCGACGTCGAAGGGTACGAGGGGTCATGGGTGTTCTACCTGGGCAATGGCGAGTTCAATAATTTCTGGGAACGCGACCGCCCGTTCACGCTGGCGACCAAGTGCGTCGAGATCTTCCATTGGCGCCACGGGCTTCGCACGGACGCCGCCGGCAAGCCCTTCATCGACGAACAGATCGTCAAGGCGCGCGTACGGCAGACCTTGGACGACCCCACGGCGACCGCCGACGTGCTGGCGCGCATGACGCGGATCCGCGATCCGCAAGGCGTGTATGACCAGGGCGGCTGCATCGACGCGACGCGCGAGCGGGTGCGCTGGGTACGCCCGGGCCATGCCGACATTGCACTGCCGGAAGTTCCGGAGGTTCAGGCGCTGCCGCATTGGTCAATCGCGGCCTGACGCATCTTGGCATCAACAGGGGAAGGCGCGCGCGGATCGCCTCGCCTGGTCTGTATCACGGCGAAGCCGCTGATGGCGGCCCGCCAGGTATAGGAAAGGTGCAAGGCGTTCGCCAGCGCGCCGTCAATCGGCCAGTCCGGCCACCCTTGCCTTCAGGCGCGGCACCGCGAAATCGAGAAAGGCGCGCAGTTTCAACGGCAGGATACCTTGCCCGGTATGCACCAGGTTGATGGGCCATGGTGTCGGCTCGTACGGCGCAAGCACGATCCGGAGCGCGCCGGCCTGCAACGCGTCGGCCATCTGATACGACACCACGCGCGTGATTCCCACGCCCGCCACCGCCGCATCGACGGCGGCTTCGGCCGTGCTGACCGCCAGCCGCGACCGCACGGGCACGGCGATTTCGGACTTGCCGGACGCAAAGTTCCAGACCTGCCGCGACGCCATCTGTTCAAACGTGATGCAGGCATGGCGGCCCAGTTCCCGCGGATGCGCCGGGGTGCCGTGTTCGGCCAGGTAGGCAGGGCTTGCGCACACCACCCTGCGCACCCAGCCGATCGGCGCTGCGATGAAACTGCTGTCGGGCAAATCCGCGATCCGCAATGCGGCATCGACATGTTCTTCAATCAAGGGCACCACGCGGTCTGTCAACACCATGCGCACGTCGATGTCCGGATAGGTCTTGAGGAACGCCGCGACCACGGGCAACAGGTGCAGGCGGCCGAAGACGATCGGCGCGGTAAGAACAAGTTCGCCTTTCGGCGCGGCATACTCGCCAGCCGCTGCGCGCTCTGCCTCGCCCACGGCCTCCAGGATGTGCCGGCAAGCGGCGACGTACGCCTGGCCCGCTTCGGTCAAGGACAGCTGGCGGGTGGAACGATGCAGCAAACGCGTGCTGAGGTGCGCTTCCAGATCCGCGACTTTGCGGCTGACGGTGGCCAGCGGCATCTTGAGATCGCGCGCCGCCGCAGAGAAGCTGCCCGCGTGCACGACCGCCACCAGGATGGACATGGATTCGAGCCGATCCGCCATATTCTCGAATTCTGGAAATAATATTCCCAATAATATCGGATTATCTATTTATCTGAAAACAAATATGCTCTGCGTCTTCAAGAAGTCGGAGCACGCGCTGTGTCCCTATTGTCGAATCCCTGCCCGCAGCCTTTATCCAGGCACACGTCCCTCAGGCATTTGCCGGTCAACCTGTTCGCGTCGGTGATGGGCATTGCAGGGCTGTCCATCGCATGGCGCCAGGCCAGCCAGGCGTTCGGGGTAAGCCCCCTCATGGGCGAGGCCGCCGGCATCGCCGCGCTGGTCGTATTCGTGGTCCTGGCCCTAAGCTACCTTGCCAAGGCGCTGCGCCATCCCGACGCGGTGCTGGGCGAATACCGCCACCCTGTCGCGGGCAATTTTTTCGGCACGATCACCATCGCCATCTTGCTGCTGTCTTCCGTCATCGCCCCGTTAAGCGCGCCGTTGGCTGAGGCGGTCTGGACGTTGGGCGCGATCTTGACCGTGGCGCTCAGTTTCGTGATCGCCAGCCGGCTATTGAAAGGCAAAATCGATGCCGCGCACGCCGTCCCCGCCTGGTTCATCCCTGGCGTGGCCACCTTGGATATCGCCGTCACGGGCGGCGCCATGCCAATGCCCTGGGCGCATGAAGTCAACCTGTTCGCGCTGGCGGTGGGTACGATGATCGCCCTGCTGTTCTTCACCATGATCATGTCGCGGATGATTCACCACGAGCCGCTGCCCGCCAGCATGGTTCCGTCATTGCTGATCCTGATGGCGCCGTTCGCGGTCGGATTCCTGGCCTACACCAGCTTCACGCAACGCATCGACGCGTTCGCGGGCCTGCTGTTCTACTTCGGTCTGTTCATCTTCCTGGCCCTGGCGCCGAAAGTGTTCCGCCGCGGCATTCCGTTCGCATCCGGCTGGTGGGCGATCAGCTTCCCGATGGCGGCGCTGGCCAGCGCCGCATTGAAGTACGCGGCGTTCGTGCAGGCGTGGCCCATCACGGCCATCGCCATACTCTTGCTGGCCTTGCTGACGCTTGCGATCGCGGTGCTTTTCGTCAAGACGCTGCACATCCTTTGCAACGGCCGCCTGCTGGCCGCCTGAGACAATTCCTCATGCCTGTCCACGTCCCCACTCCGCCGCCCGCCCTGGCGGACCTGCTGTCGGAAAATCTGGCCGTGGTCTTCTGCGGCATCAATCCCGGCTTGCGGGCCGCGGCGACGGGCCATCATTTCGACGGGGCCAACAACCGCTTCTGGCGGGTCCTGCATCTGGCCGGGTTCACCCCCATGCAAATCCGCCCCGCCGACGATCGGGACCTGCTTGCCTACGGTTGCGGGCTGACCACGGCGGTGGGCCGGCCAACGGCGCGCGCGGATCAGTTGTCGCGGCAGGAACTGCTGGATTCGGCAATGGCGCTGCGGCAAAAGATCCAGCGGTATCGTCCCGCCCACATCGCCTTCCTGGGCAAAGCCGCTTACGCGGCCATCTCCGGACAGCGGCAGGTCTTGTGGGGACGCCAGGCAGAGCCTTTCGGCGGCGCCCAGGCATGGGTCTTGCCGAACCCCAGCGGGCTGAACCGTTTGTTCAGCGTGGACGACCTGGTGGGCGCCTATCGGGCACTAGTTGCTGCTACGTCGCCAACCCCGCCGCCAATGCCAACGCCCGCGCCAGGAACGCTGACTGGTCGTCCTTGCGGTAGCTGACAATCACCGGCGACACGAACGCGTCGCCCTCGATCCGCACATGGACCACATCCTGCCGCTGCAGGCGCTGCACCGAAGCCGGCACCACTGACACGCCCAGGCCCGCCGCCACCAGACCGATCGCCGTCTGCAACTCGTTGGCTTCCTGCACGACCTGCAGCGCGTAGCCCGCCGCGCGGAACAGCCCCAGCACGTGGTCCGCGAAGTTCGGCCGCGGCCTGGCCGGATACAGCACGAAAGGCTCTTGCGCCAGGCGGTCCACCGATACGCTGCCCATCGCCGCCAGCGGATGATGCCGCGGCACGGCAGCCATCAGCGGTTCGGTCATCAGCACCCGGCGTTCGATCGCCGGATCATCGAACAGGATCCGGCCGATTCCCAGGTCGATGCGCCCAGCCTTCAACGCCTCAAGTTGGGGCAGCGTGGTCATTTCCGTCAACCCCACTTCCACCTGCGGATCCGCGCTGCGCAATTGGCGGATCAGTTCGGGCACGAATCCATAAAGGGTCGACGGCACGAAACCGATGCCGAACCAGCGCCGCTGCGTTTGCCCAAGACGGCGCGTGCCTTCCAGCACTTCGTCCAGCCGCGCGGTCAGCAGCCTGGACTGCTCCAGCAGGAAGCGTCCGGCTTCGGTCAGCCGCAAGGCGCGGGTCGTGCGTTCAAACAGCTGCACGCCCAGTGCGTCCTCGAATTGGCGGATCTGCCGGCTGAGCGGCGGCTGGGCGATGTGCAGACGGGCGGCGGCGCGTGTGAAGCTGCCCTCTTCCGCGACGGCCTGGAAATAGCGCAACTGTCTGAGTTGCATGGTTTATTTAGACTGTAAAGGTATGAATCGGAACCTATATAGTCTTGGACTCAATGAGAAAGCGCAAGCCATACTGGCAAAATCGCGACATTCTTGGCAATAAAAGTATGAATCCGGCAAGCATTCTCTCGGTCGAGACCATTCTGGTGGACCTGCCCACCATCCGCGCCCACCAACTGGCCATGGCCGTCATGCAGCGTCAGACGCTCGCGGTCGTTCGCCTGACCTGCAGCGACGGCATCGAAGGCATTGGCGAAGCCACCACCATCGGTGGCCTGTCCTATGGCGAAGAAAGCCCCGAAGGCATCAAGCTGGCTATCGATACCTATCTGGCCCCGGCGCTGGCCGGCATGGACGCGACCAACATCCATGCGGCCATGCAGCGCCTGGAAAAGGTGGCGCGCGGCAATCGCTTTGCGAAGTCCGCGCTGGAGACCGCACTGCTGGACGCCCAAGGCAAGCGCCTGAACGTGCCCGTATCGACCCTGCTGGGCGGCGCCGTGCGCACGCGCATGCCGGTGCTGTGGACGCTGGCCAGCGGCGACACCGCCCGCGACATTGAAGAAGCCGAATCGCTGCTGCACAGCCGCCGCCACAATACGTTCAAGCTGAAAGTGGGCCGCCGCGCCGTGTCGGAAGACGTGGCGCACGTGTCGCGCATCAAGCAAGCGCTGGGCGACCGCGCCCGCGTGACGGTGGACGTGAATCAAGCCTGGAACGAAGCCGATGCCGCCGGCGCCATCGCGCGCCTGGAAGCGGCCGGCGTCGACCTGATCGAACAGCCTATCCCGCGCGCCAATCTGCCCGGCATGGCCCGGTTGGCCGCGCGTTTCGTGGTGCCCATCATGGCGGACGAAGCCGTGAACGGTCCCGAGGACGCGCTGGACATCGCGCGCCAGGGCTCGGCCGACGTGCTGGCGCTGAAGATCGCCAAGTCGGGTGGCCTGTATGAGATGCTGCGCACCGCAGCCGTGGGCGATGCGGCCGGCATGTCGCTGTACGGCGGCACGATGCTGGAAGGCTCGATCGGGTCTATCGCATCGGCGCACGGCTTTGCGTGCCTGCCGCGCCTGTCCTGGGGCACCGAACTGTTCGGCCCGCTGCTGCTGAAAGACGACATCGTCGCCAACCCGCCGCGCTATGCCGATTTCGAACTTGAATTGCCCACTGGCCCCGGCCTGGGACTGACGCTGGACGAAGACAAACTGAATTTCTACCGCCGGGACCGCTGACCGGCCCACGGGCACGCACGCACGCAAAACGTAATACGCACCAGGACACACCCGGCCGCGCCCGCCTTGAAGGGCGCACCCACAATAATTCAAGCACCACGGAGACAACCATGCGCATGCGCCATGTACTCAAACCCTTTGCCCGCGCCGTCCTGGCGCTATCGCTGCTGGGCGGCGCGTCCGCCGCGCTGGCGGACAGCTATCCCGACCGTCCGATCAAATGGGTCGTGCCCTTCCCGCCCGGAGGCGCCATGGACAGCATCGCCCGCACGCTGGGCGAATCCATGGGCAAGCAATTGAACACGTCCGTCATCGTCGAGAACCGTGCCGGCGCGGGCGGCAACATCGGCGCGGCCACGGTCGCACGGTCCAAGCCCGACGGCTACACGATCCTGATCGTGGCCAACGGCATGGCCGTGAACCCGGCGCTGTATGCCGACCTGAACTACGACCCCATCAAGGACTTCGCGCCGATTTCGCTCTTGGCCGTGGTGCCCAATGTGCTGGTCACCAATCCCGCCCGCACTGGCGCAACCAGCGTGCAAGACGTGATCGCCAAGGCGAAGGCCCAGCCCAACCACTACACCTACGCCTCGGCCGGCGTGGGCACGTCGATCCACCTGGCGGGCGAACTCTTTGTGTCGATGACCGGCGTCGACATGCTGCACGTGCCTTACAAGGGTAGCGGCCCGGCTGTGGCCGATCTGCTGGGCGGCCAGGTCGACTACATGTTCGACAGCATCACGTCCGCCAAACCGCACATCACCACCGGCAAACTGCGTGCCCTGGCGGTTACCACGACCAAGCGCTCCGCCGCCCTGCCCGATGTGCCGACCCTGCAGGAAGCCGGCGTGCCGGGCTACGAGCTGATGCCCTGGTTCGCGGCCTTCGCTCCCGCCGGCACCCCGCCGGAAGTGGTCGCCAAGCTGAACGACGCCATGCGCACGGCGCTGGCCGAGCTGAACGTGAAGGCGACGCTGGATTCGATCGGCGCGGAGTCGATCGGCAGCAGCCCGGACGCGCTGCGCGACCATCTGGCCAAAGAAACCGAACAGTGGAAGACCTTGGTCAAGGAACGCAACATCAAGATCAACTGATGCGGCGGGGCGGGCACTGCCCGCCTGAATACCTTAAGCGGGCGCAAGCGTCGCCGAGGCATCCAGCAGATGGTCGACAATGGCCAGGATCTGCTCGGCGGCCAGCCCGATGTGCCGTTCCAACGCGGCCTCTGCTTTTTCCGCCTGGCCTTGGCGGCTAAGCGCGATCAATTCCCGGTGCTCGTCATGGGCCTGTTGGCGGATCGGCGCATTGACGATCTGGAACCGGAAATAGCGTTCGGATTTTTCGTGCAGCGCACGGACCATGCCCAGCGCCGCCGGCCGTTGCGCGGACCGGTACAGCAACTCGTGAAGCTGCCAATTCAGCCGCCCCCACTGCTCGGGCGCCGCCGCGTCCATCTGCGCCACCACGGCTTCGGCAAGGTCCAGATCGCCGCGGTCATGCTGCTGCACGGCAAGGCGGAACAGCCAAGGCTCCAGCCGCATGCGGATATCAAAGAACTCCTGCACTTCGGCACGCGACAGCATCGACACATAGGCGCCCCGATGCGGGATCATGTCGATCAGCCCTTCGGCGCTCAATTGGCGGATGGCCTCGCGCACCGGCAGGCGGCTCACGCCCAGCTCTTCCGCGAACAACTCCTGGCGCAGCGCGGAACCCGGCGGGATCACGCCCGAAAGGATGCGGTCGCGCAGTTCGTCCACCACCAGATCGACAGCGGTCTTGCGGACAAGCCGCCCGGCGGTTCCGGTCTGGGGACGGGTCGGGGAAGCGGAAAGCGGCGAATGCTGGGACACGTGAAACCTGCCTGGTTGGGCCGCCGGCAAACGCCAGGCGACAGGGAATGCCGGCATCAAGTCCGTTATTCCCAGGAAAACCCTGAGAGACAGCCGGTACACGATGCCCGTTTAATGTAAGTATATTGGATCCATGATCCAGTGACTAACGCCGCCATCTAACGATGCGGCGCTCCGAGGCAAATCGCCTCGTTTTTTTGACGTTTAATTTTTGGATCCAATATCCAATAACCAATATCCGCCTGAAACAAACAGGCGGGCACGCATCAGGAGCGGCAGCATGAGCATTCAATGGCAAGGCGTCTTTCCCGCCGTCACCACCAAACTGAATCCCGATTTCTCGCTGGACCTGGACGCATTGCGCCAAGGCCTGGAACGGCTGATCGCCAGCGGCGTGGGCGGCGTCGTCATGATGGGCATGGTGGGTGAAAACGCCCAACTATCGCCCGACGAAAAACTGACGGTCCTGCGCACGGCCGTGGAAACCGTGCGCGGGCGCGTGCCGGTGATCTCCGGCGTGGCCGAAACCGGAACCGCCCGCGCCGCCGCGTTCGCACAGGAAGCCGCGAAGATCGGCGTGAACGGCCTGATGGTCTTTCCGGGCCTGACCTACAAGTCGGACAATCGTGAAACGGTGGCGTTCTACCGGGCGGTGGCGCAGGCAAGCCCCCTGCCCATCCTGCTTTACAACAACCCCCGCGGCTATGGCGTCGACCTGACGCCGGACGTGGTGGCCGAATTGCTGGAAGAACCGACCATCGTGGCCATCAAGGAAGAGTCCTACGACACGACGCGCGTGACCGACCTGATCAGCCGTTTCGGCGACCGTCTGGCGGTGGTCTGCGGCGTGGACGACCTGGTGCTGGAAAGCGCCGCCCTGGGCGTGACCGCCTGGGTATCGGGCATGGCCAACGCCGTTCCCAAGGCTTCGGTCGACTTGCTGCGCTTGGCTGCCGAGGGCGATTTCGTGCGTGCCCGCAAGCTGTACGCGGCGCTGACGCCGTTGTTCCACCTGGACACGGTGGTCAAGCTGGTACAGCACATCAAGCTGGCCGAGCACCTGATCACCGGCAGCGCCGAAACCGTCAAGCCACCGCGCCTGGACCTTGCCGGCGCGGAACGCGAACGCACCATCGCCATCACCAAACAGACGCTCGCGGACCTGTCCGCCCTGGGCTACTGATCACTGATTCCGGAACCGCCACCATGCGACTCATCCGCCTGCCCGCGCTGATCCTCAGCGCCCTGATTGCCCAGTCCGCCGCGCATGCCGCAGACTATCCCGTCCGCTCCATGGAACTGGTGGTCGCCTACCAGCCGGGCGGCGGCAGCGACAACACCGCCCGCGCTATCGCTGAAGCCGTGCGCCCGCCGCTGTTGGCCCAGCCCACCGTCGTGATCAATAAGCCCGGCGCAAGCGGCTCCATCGGCTGGTCGTATGTGGCCAACGCGCAGCCCGACGGCTACAAGCTCGTCCTGATGACGCCGGAAATGCTGGTGGTGCCGCTGATGGGCATCGGCAAGACCACCGTCAACGACTTCCTGCCGATCGCGCGCTTCACGGACGATCCGTCGTCGGTGACGGTGCGTGCCGATGCGCCATGGAAAACAGTGGAAGAGTTCCTGGAGTACGCCAAGAAGAACCCGGAGCGGGTGGCGGTATCCAACGCAGGCATCGGCACCGTGCCGCACATGGCGGCCGCGGCGCTGGGCGAACAGACCGGTGTGCAGTTCGTGCACGTGCCCTATCAGGGATCGGCGCCGGCCATCATGGGCCTGTTGGCGGGCGACGTGCAAGCCACGACGGTCGCCTACGCCGAACTGCAGCAGCACGTTGACACCGGCAAGCTGCGCACGCTGGCAGTGATGGCGCCGCAACGCCTGGAAAACCTGCCCGCCGTGCCGACCATGAAGGAACGCGGCGCCGACCTGCAATTCAGCGTCTGGCGTGGCATCGGCCTGCCCAAATCCGCCCCTGCGGACGCGGTGGCGAAATGGCGCGCCGCCGCCGGCCAGGTGGCGCAATCCAAGGAATTCCAGAGCCTGATGCGCAAGCAGAACCTGACGCCGTCCTATGCCGATCAACCGCAGTTCGCCGCCGACGTGGCCCGCCAGGAACAGGCCTTCAACATCCTGGTGCCCAAGCTGAACCTGAAACCGTAGGTCCAGCCGGGGCTTTCGCGCCCTATTCCACCGTTGCGCCGGATGTCTTCACGACCTCGGCCCAACGGGGGATCTCGGTGGCCATCAGCGCACGCAGTTCATCCGGCGTGCTGCCCACCAGCTCCATGCCCATGGTTTTGCCCAGCTTTTCCTGGACGTCGGGCTCTTTCAGGATGACCGCGATTTCCTGCGCCAACTTGTCCAGGATCGGCTTGGGCGTGCCCTTGGGTGCATAGACGGCCTGCCACGAAGCCATCTGGAAGCCCGGCACGCCGGCCTCCTGCATGGTCGGCACGTCAGGCGCCAGCGAGATGCGGTCCTTCGTGGTGACGGCCAGCAACTTCAGCTTGCCCGTCTGCAACAGCGGCAAGGCCGCCGTCATCTGGTCGAACATGAAGGTCACAGCGCCGGACGACACGTCCACCATCGCGGGCGGCGTGCCCTTGTACGGCACATGCGTCAGCGGCACGCCGATCATGCTGGAGAACAGTTCGCCGGCCAAGTGGGTGGACGTGCCCGCGCCGGAAGACGCGAACGTGCGCTTGTTCGGGTCGCGCTTGAGCAAGGCGATCAGGTCGGCCACCGAATTCACGCCCAGATTGGGATCCACCAGCAGCACATTGGGCAGGTAGGCGATCAGGGACACCGGTTCAAAGTCCTTCACCGGGTCGTACTTCAGGTTCTTGTACAGGCTGGCGTTGATGGCGTGCGTGCTGATGGTGCCGCCGAACAGCGTGTAGCCGTCGGGCGGCGCCTTGGCCACATAGGTCGCGCCGATGCCGCCGGCAGCACCAGGCTTGTTTTCGACGATGACGTTCTGATGCAGGCGGTCGCCCAGCTTCTGGGCCAACACCCGGCCCACCACGTCGGTCGAACCGCCGACGGTGAACGGCACCACGTAGGAAATCGGCTTCTGGGCGGGCCAGTCGGCGGCGCTGGCTGGCATGGCCGCCAGGCCAAGGGCGGCGCCGGCCAGCAGCGCGCCCAACGCGCTGCGTCGTTGCTTATTCATGATGTCTCCTGCCTTGATTTATAGGTATGGGTCGCCGGCCGGACGGCCGGCGGCAAGGCTCAACGGCCCTGTTCTTTGCGCCACGCGGCGAATTTGTCTTTGGTGCCCGGGTCGGTGGGCGGATACAGGCCCAGAATGGACGCGCCCTGCTGCACCTGGCTGGTCACGAAGTCTTCGAAGGCGGTCATTTCCACGGCCTCGACCGAGATCTCGTCGGCCAGATGCGCGGGGATCACCACGACGCCCTCGCGGTCGCCCACCACGATGTCGCCCGGCCACACGGCCACGTCGCCGCAGCCGATGGGCGCGTTGATGTCCAGCGCCTGATGCAATGTCAGATTGGTGGGCGCCGACGGCCTCTGGTGATAGGCGGCAAAGCCCAGCTCGGCGATTTCGGGGGAATCTCGAAAACCGCCATCGGTGACCACACCCGCCACGCCGCGCTTCATCAGGCGCGTGACCAGGATGGAACCTGCGGACGCAGCGCGCGCGTCTTTGCGGCTGTCCATGACCAGCACCGCGCCTTCCGGGCAGGTCTCGACCGCGACGCGCTGCGGGTGCGAGCGGTCTTCGAACACTTTGATGGTGTTCAGGTCTTCACGGGCAGGGATATAGCGCAAGGTAAAAGCCGGGCCGACCATATTGGGCAGATTGGCGTTCAACGGGCGCACGTCCTGGATGAACTGGTTGCGCAGGCCGCGCTTGAACAGGGCCGTGCACAGCGTGGCCGTGCTGATGCCGGCCAGGCGGGCGCGGGTTTCGGGATTCATTTGGGACACGATGACTCCGGGGGGGGCGGTAGACAATGGATAAGGGGGCACGTGGCGGGTGCGACCCGCCCGGCGTGCTTAGAAGATTTCAGGTTCCGGGACAGGCGCGCCGAAGTCGGTTTCCAGGAAATCGAAATCGCAGCCGTCGTTGGCTTGCAGGATGTGCTTGGAATACATCCAGCCGTACCCGCGTTCATAGCGCTTGGGCGGCGGCGTCCAGGCGGCGCGGCGCGCGGCCAGCTCTTCGTCGCTGATGTTCAGGTGGATACTGCGGGCGGGCACGTCCACCGTGATCGTGTCGCCCGTCTTGACCAGCGCCAATGGGCCGCCGATGTAGGCTTCGGGCGCCGCATGCAGGATGCAGGCGCCGTAGCTCGTGCCGCTCATGCGGGCATCCGACAGGCGCAGCATGTCGCGCACGCCCTGCTTGACCAGCTTGGTCGGGATGGGCAGCATGCCCCACTCCGGCATGCCGGGGCCGCCTTGCGGGCCCGCGTTGCGCAGGATCATGATGTGTTCGGGCGTGACGTCCAGGTTCTCGTCGTCGACCGCGGCCTTCATGCTGGGGTAGTCATCGAACACCAGCGCCGGACCGGTGTGCTGCAGGAACTGCGGTGCGCAGGCGCTGGGCTTGATCACGCAGCCGTCTGGCGCAATATTGCCGCGCAGGACAGCCAGTGCGCCTTCGTCGTAGATGGCGGTGTCCAGCTTGCGGATCACGTCGTCGTTATAGACCTCGGCGCCGGCGATGTTCTCGCCCAGCGATTTACCCGTGACGGTCATGGCCGACAAGTCCAGGTGGTCGTGCAGGCGCGACATCAGCGCGGGCAGGCCGCCCGCATAGTAGAAGTCTTCCATCAGGTAGGTATCGCCGCTGGGGCGGATGTTCGCGATGACCGGCACCTTGCGGCTGGCGGCGTCGAAATCGTCCAGGCTCACCGCGTGGCCGGCGCGGCGCGACATGGCGACCAGGTGCACGATGGCATTGGTGGAACAGCCCATCGCCATGGCCACGTTGATGGCATTCTTGAAGGACGCCAGGCTCAGGATGCGGTTGGGGCTGAGGTCTTCCCAGACCATGTCCACCACGCGGCGGCCGCACTCGGCGGACATGCGCATATGGTTGACGTCTGCCGCAGGAATGGAAGAGGCGCCTGGCAGCGTCATGCCGATGGCTTCGGCGATCGCCGTCATGGTGCTGGCCGTGCCCATCGTCATGCAGGTGCCGTAGCTGCGGGCGATGCCGCCCTCCACTTCGGTCCATTGCTCCTGGGTAATCTTGCCCGCGCGGCGCTCGTCCCACAGCTTCCAGGCATCCGAGCCCGACCCCAGGATCTTGCCCTTCCAGTTGCCGCGCAGCATGGGGCCGGCAGGCACGTACACGCACGGCAACCCGGCGCTGATGGCGCCCATGAGCAGCCCCGGCGTCGTCTTGTCGCAGCCGCCCATCAGCACGGCGCCGTCGACCGGATGGCTGCGTAGCAGCTCTTCGGTCTCCATGGCCAGGAAGTTGCGATACAGCATGGTCGTCGGCTTGACGAAGGATTCCGACACGGAAATCGCCGGCAGCTCCACCGGGAAGCCGCCTGCCTGGAACACGCCTCGCTTGACGTCTTCGACGCGCTGCTTGAAATGGCTGTGACAGGGATTCAGGTCCGACCACGTGTTGATGATGGCGATGATGGGCCGGCCGACCCAATCGTCAGGGGCATAGCCCATTTGCATCATGCGGGAACGGTGGCCGAACGAACGCAGGTCATCCTTGGCCATCCAGGCGGCGCTGCGCAGACTTTCGTAGGAACGTTTCATAGGGGAATGGGGAGTGAAGCGTGGTGGGGATGGGATCATTTAAACACTAATACATTAGTGCGTCAGCTAGGTAAAAACCCGCTACACTGCGGGCTTCGACCACCGTACTCCCGACACGCCTTCGGATGCAAAGCCAAAAGCTCAGACTGGACCGTTCGCGCCACGCCGCCCCCCAGGTCTTCGAACATCTACGCGAACAGATCGTATCGCTGGAGCTCGCCCCGGGCACCGCGTTATCGCGCGTCACGCTGGCCGAAACCTACGGCCTGAGCCAGACTCCCATCCGCGACGCCCTCATGCGCCTGGCCGAAGAGGCCCTGGTCGAGATCTACCCGCAACACACCACGGTCGTCAGCCGGATCGACATCCCGGCCGCCCGGCAAGCCCATTTCCTGCGCCAATCGCTGGAACTGGAAATCGTGCACCAGTTGGCGCAACGGCCCGACCCGATGCTGCACAAGCGTCTGCAAGCCAGCATCGACCTGCAACGCGTCAGCCACGCCAACGGCCAATACCAGCATTTCATCGACGCCGACCAGGCCTTCCACCGCGACATGCATGCGGCTGCCGGCGTGACCAGCCTGTGGGAACTGGAGCAACGCTACAGCGGCCACCTGGACCGCCTGCGCCGGCTGCACCTGCCAGAGGCCGGCAAAGCCGAACGCATCATGGACGACCACCAGCGCCTGCTGGACGCCATCGTGGCGCAAGCGCCGGAACGCGCGCAACAGGTGCTGCGCGAACACCTGTCGGGCACGCTCAGCCAGGTCGCCGAGATCTGCAAGCGCTACCCGGAGTACGTGTTGGCGGAGTGAGCCCCGCGACTCGGTCCGGCGTATCGGCGCCGGTCATGCCCGGCCCTTTGCACCGTTGGCGCGACCTTTCCTGGCCACCGGCGGTTTGCGCGCTTTTGCGCGAGGCGGCCGATCGCCCTGCCCGAAGATGTCCTCCTGAGCGGCCTTGTTCAGCGCGATGATGGCGGGATGCTGCAGTTGCCGGTCCGTAGTCAGTGCGTAAAGCTGCTCTTTGACCGCCGCGGTGCTGCCGATGGCGCGCACCCGATACTGCTTGACCAGATAGGCGGTGGTGGCCGTCGGCGCCACAAAAAGGCCCACCCCGGTTTGGCCAAAAGAATTCAGCAATGCACTGTCGTCGAACTCGCCGACGATGCGGGGCCGGATATCGTGGTCGTCGAACCATTGCACCAGCCGCGGCCGGATCGCCGCGTCTTCGCCCGGCAGCAGGAACGGGGCCTGGTCCAGCATCTTGGGAAAGCGGCCCCGCAGTTGCTCAAGCAAGGCCGGCGCACCAAAAAACGTCAGGCTGCTCTCACCCAGCAGGTGGCTGAAACCACGGACATTCAAATGGCTGGGCATGGGGCGGTCCGCGATGACCATGTCGTACCGATGCACCGCCAGATCCGCCAGCAGGAAGGCCAGCCGGCCTTCGCGGCAGATCAGCCGCACGTTCTCCTCCAGGCGCAGCACGGGTTCGATCATTCGGTACACCAGCGATTTGGGCACCCCTTCGGCGATCCCTATCCTGAACTCCACGGCAGGCCGCGCGGGCCGGTCGCGCAGATCGTCCAGCAACTCGTCGCCCAGGGTGAAGATGCGGTCCGCGTACTGCAACGCGCGGCGGCCGATATCCGTCAGTTCAAGGCCGCGCCCCACTCGCCGGAACAACGCCGAATCCAGCGAGGATTCCAGTTCCTGCAACTGGCCGCTGATCGATTGCGGCGTGCGCTGCAATTGCTGCGCCGCACGAGCGATGCTGCCCGCCTTGGCGACCATCCAGAAATAGCGCAGATGCTTGTAGTTGAGCGTGACCATGGCCGATCAATCCAAAAAATCTGACTATCACTTCATGATATGCGAATTGTCCGACGAATAAGCGTGATCTAGACTGGCCTCGTACCTTGCAGGAGGCGGCAATGGGTCAGGTCGAGACGTTCGCCACAACGCCGATGTGGGTGGGATTCATCGGCTTCGTGCTGGCTGTGCTGGCGCTTGATCTCTATGCGCTGGGCGGACGTCGCGCACACCGGGTGTCGTCGCGGGAAGCACTGGCCTGGGTGCTCGCCTGGTCCACGCTGGCGACGCTGTTCGGCTTGTCGATGTGGTGGTTTCTGGATGCCGGCGCCGGCCGGGCGGTGGCCAACCAGAAAACGCTGGAATACTTCACCGGATACCTGATCGAACTGTCGCTGTCGGCGGACAACATGTTCGTCTTTTCCCTGATATTCACGTACTTCGCGGTGCCCCCGGAATTGCAGCGGCGGGTGCTGCTGTACGGCGTGCTGGGCGCCATCGTGATGCGCATCGGGATGATTCTTGCCGGCGTCTGGCTGCTGTCGAAATTCGTCTGGCTGTTCTATGTGCTTGGCCTCTTCCTGATACTGAGCGGCGCCAGGATGCTGGCCACGGGCGGACGCCAGCCCGACATCGGCCAGAACCCGCTGGTCCGCTTCATGCGGGCAAGAATGCGCATCACGCCGGACTATCACGGACAGTCGTTCTTCATCCGCATCGACGGATTGCGCTACGCCACGCCCATGTTCGTCGTCCTGCTGGTGATCGAGGCAACGGATGTCGTCTTCGCCGTCGACAGCATCCCCGCGATCTTCGCCGTCACGCGGGACCCGTTCATCGTCTTCACCTCGAATATCTTCGCCATCATGGGCTTGCGGGCGCTGTATTTCCTGTTGGCGGACATGGTCGACCGCTTTCATTATCTGAAGTATGGGCTGGCGATCGTGCTGATCGTCATCGGCGGCAAGATGCTGGCGGCGCAATGGGTCCACGTGCCGGTGCACTGGTCGCTTGGCGTGGTCGGCCTGGTATTGGCCGCCTCCATCGGCGCCAGCTTGCTGCTGCCCCGGCGAAAGGCATCAGCCAATCGCCACAACGTGAAGAAGGCACACACCGAGGAGCTGCCATGAACACGATCATTCTCGCTACCGACGGATCGACGTACAGCGATGAGGCGGCCCGCTACCTGGTCGCCAGCCCCCTGCTGAACCGCGATTTCGTCGTGCATGTGGTGCATTGCGAACCCCAGGTGTCCGGGGACGTCGAGTCGTTCATCGGCAAGGCCGAGGTCGATGCCTGGCACCACGAAGAAAGCGGCAAGGCGATGCGTTCGGTGGTGGACATCCTTCGCCGCGGCAACGTGAACTATGAATGCCACGAGCTGACGGGATTCACGCCCGCAAAGATCGTCACGTACGCGGAAAGCGTCAACGCCGCCTGCATCGTACTGGGATCGCATCACCGAAGTCCGCTCGTCAATGCGTTGCTGGGATCGGTGAGTGGAAGGATTCTGGCGCAGGCGCCATGCCCGGTGCTGGTGGTTTGACCGGCTTTCGGCGGCATCCGGCGGACGTCAATCCAGCGGATACCGCCGGATCACCGTTTTCCCGTCCCGTTCCGCCAGCGACAGCAAGGCTTCACCGGACGCATCCATGCCCAGCAACCCCGTCTCCACCTCCTGCGGTATCTGGAACGGTGTCCACGTCTTGCCTTGGTCGCGCGTCGCGAAATAGGTCTTGGTGTATTCGTTGAATGAAAACAGATGGTCTGCGTAGGTCTTGATCACCCAGGCGTTGCGGCTGAACCAGGCGTCGCCGATCCAGGTGGGTTTGCCTTGCACAGTGGGCGATACCGAACGCGGGTGCCAGGTCCGTTCGGCCTTGTCCAATTCAAAGATGGCATTGCCCGACGTCTCGAACACGGGCTCGTCCGGGGCAAAGCGCGCATCGGGCGCAGGCGCCGGGACGGGCGTCGCGTGCGGGGTGATGCGGAAAGCAGGCGATGCGCCGTGCTGGAACTCCACCTCGAAACGCCGGGTTTCCAGCACCTCGTTCCTTTCCGCCGCGTTCAGGCTGATTCGCGTGCGCCAGCTCCAACCCACGGCACGCCTGTCGTCCAGGGGGTATAGCGACCAGTCATAGGCCAGTTGGCTGCCGTCCTTGCCGTCTTTTTCCTGGAAAGCGCGATCAAAGGCTTGCGCGTCGGGCCAGACCTGCTCATCCAGCAACGTGGCGGACCAGTGGCGCGCGCCGTCTTCGCTGACCAGCAGGCGCTGACCGGTGTCATGCCGTTCCAGCGCAATGACGCGGTCTTGGGTCAGGAACACCGTGTATTGCAGTGGCGCCCCCAGGACGGTGTCCGGGTCGTAGGCCCAGGTTTTGCCCTGGTCGGTCGAGCGCAACGTTTCCCAGGCGGCCGACGGATCGCTCCCGTTTCCGGGGCTGGGGCTGCGCGGCGTCCCGGTGATCAGATACAGCGTGCGGCCTTGAGGGGAACCGATCAGGCTCACGCCGGTATCGCCGCTGATCGAGCCAAGCAGTTCGAATACGCCCGTGCCCTGCCCGCCGTAAATCAGGTTGCGCGTGTCGGCCAATTGCCATGGATTCTGAGGACGGGTATTCAGGGCAGGCACCAGCGCGTCAAGCAGCGGCGCTTTTTCCAGGCCGGCCATGTCTTTGCCCGTGACCAGGCGCTGCCCGATCAGCAATTGGCGTTCGCCGAACCGTTGCAGCGACACGCGGGAAGACGAGGCCAACGGCGGACCGTTGAGTTCGCCGATCACCTCGCTGCGGGCAAGCGGCTTGCCTATGGGTGCTAATTGATAGATGCCATAGCCGATGACCCCCGCGATCACGATCGCGGTACCGCTGGCAAGCAGTCTAAGGTTCATGGCTGCAAAGCATCCTGATGCGTGGGCGCCCGCCATCCGGCCGGCGACTTTAGGGAAACAGACGAAACTATAGCGTGTTGCGAGACGTTCTCTATACTGACGTGACATACTCTCACGCCGCACCCGGCAGCACACGGAAACCCGACATGATCGCAAGGCACGCATGCTACGCTCTGGCCCTGGCTTTGCTGGGGACAGCCGGTTGGATGCAACCGGCCTTGGCCGCGCCGCCCTACGATTGCCAGGCGGTGACCGTGCGCGAAGGCGATCCGATTCCGCCGGATGCTTGCGCAGTGAATATCGTGCCCCGCAACCTTGACGCATCGCTCATCGTGTTTGGCGACGGTCCGGCGTGGACGCCGCTGGATCCGCAGGCGATGCCGGGCGTGTTCTACGATAGCGCGTCGATTGCGCCGATTTCCGAACGGCCCGTGGTGATGGCGGTGACGGTAGCGTGGTTCTATGCGCAGCCCCGCGTGTCGGAAACGAACGGCCAGTCCTATGGATCCGTGTCGCAGCCGATCATGCTGAACTGCAGCGCCAACACCTACACGGTTACCGAAACCCGGCATTACGCCGGCAACGACGCCACGGGCGCGCTGGTGGAATCCATCCCGGTGGCCGGCATCCACAACGCGCCGGTGGCGCGCGACCCCGTCCAGCGCAAGCTGCGCGCCATGGTCTGCCCGGCCCCGGGCAAGACCGTGCGCAAATAGCGCGGCGCCCTACCCGCGCCAATAGCGGTACAGCGCCCGTGCCGCCGCGTCCAGCAAGAAGCCCAGGACGCCGATCATCAGCACCATGGCCATCAGTTCGGAATAGGCCAGCCTGTCGCGCGTGTCCAGGATGAAATACCCCATCCCTGCCGACACGCCCAGCATTTCGCAAGGCACCAGCACGATCCACAGGATGCCGATCGCCAGACGCACCCCGGTCAGGATGTGGCCCAGCACGCCGGGCAGGATGACGCTGCGCAAGGTCTCCCAGCGGGTGGCGGCCACGCTTTGGGCGAGTTGCAGCCAGCGCGGATCCAGCTGCTGCACGCCAGCGGCGGTGTTTAGCACGATGGGCCAGACGGCGGCGAAAGTCAGCAGGAAATAGACGGGGTCGTCGCCGACACCGAACACCATCACGGCAATGGGCATCCAGGACAGCGGCGAGATCATCCGCAGGAACTGCATGGCGGGTGACAAGGTGGCCTCAAGACGCCGCCAACTGCCGATCGCCAGCCCCAGCGGCACGCCGATCAACAGCGCAAAACCCAGCCCCACGGCGATGCGCCGAAGGCTGACCAGGATGTGCAGGGGCAGGTCCGAGGCGGTCAGCAATTCCGCCAGGCTCAAGAAGGTCGCGCCCGGTGAAAAGCGCCGCGCCATGCTGCCCGCAGGCGAGAACACGTCGGTGCCTAGCCACCACAAGGCCAGCAAGACCGCCAAGCCGGCCAGCCCCATCGCGCACCGCCCGCCCAGACCCAGGCCGGGGTTACTGGCGCGGCTGGCCGGTTTGGCGGTTGATCCGGCCGGGTCAGTGGAACCGGCCGGCGTAACTGCTGCGTGCCCTTCTGAGCCAGCGTAGGACTCGCGAACCGTCACGCCTGCACCATTTCGGTCCGCGTGTAGGCGTCCGGGAAGCCGAAGCGGTTCAGCCCGCCCACGGATTCGATCGCGCGTTTGACGTAACGGTCGTCGACCAACTCACGCGCGGCGCGTGCCGGGTCCAGGTCGGACAGGAAGCCTCGGTCGGCCTCGATCAGCGTATCGCGCAAGCGGCGCACCAGCTCCTCGGTATAGCTGGGGAACGGATAGGGCTGGAAGTCGATACGGCGTTCGTCCCAATCGGCGTGGCGGATAGCGCCGCTGCCCAGGTACGCCTCGCGGTCGGACGCCGGCGGCGCCAACACCTTGGTCAAAGCCGGCAGGCCGTGCGGCGTATAGCGGTTAATGCCTTCCTTGGACAACAGCTGGGCGGTCTCCGAACGGTGGTCGCGTATCCACAATTGCGCCTGCACGATGGCGTCCACCACCTTTTGCGACCACTCGGGGCGTTGCTCCAGGTCGCGCTCGTGCATGAAGACCACGCAGCAGGCATGGTTGCGCCAGACGTCGCCGGTAAAGCGCAGCACCTTGCCCACGCCCAGGGTCTCGGCGACGGCGTTGAAGGGTTCGGCCACGATGTAGCCGGCGATGCGATTCTGCGCCAGCGCGGGTGGCATGTCGGCCGGCGCCATGACGATCAGGTTCACTTCGTTTGCGCCGACCGACCCGTCTTTCCGCGCCACCGGCGTCAGGCCGTTCTCGCGCAACAGGTACTGCAGCATGACGTTGTGGATGGAATACCAGAACGGAATGGCGACCGTCTTGCCGCCCAGTTCCTTGACGTTGTTGATGGCGGGCGCGACCGTCAGGCCCGATCCGCCCACGTGGTTCCAGGCCACCACCTTGGCCGGCACCTTGCTGCCAAAGCGCGCCCATACCGTCATCGGCGACAGCAGGTGCACCACGTTCACCTGGCCGGAAATGAAGGCTTCAATCACCTGTGCCCAACTGCGCAGCAATGTCGGCTTTTCCGCTTTGACGCCGGCCTTGTCGAACAAGCCGTTGTTGTGCGCCACCAGCAACGGCGCAGCGTCCGTGATAGGCAGGTAACCGATGCGCACCGGCGCGTCGGGCTCGCTCTGCGCGCGGGCGTTGAACGCCGACAGCAATGAGGTTGCACCGCCTGCCGTCAGCAGGGCCGAGAGTTTCAACCAGTCGCGACGCGACATGTGTTCCAGGCACATCAATGAGCTCCTAGCAAGGGGTCAAACGTCAGTTCAAACCAGCGCGGCATCGTCGCGCACGGCCCGCAGCGCAGCACGCAAGCGAGTCAGGATTTCCAGGCGCAGCGCGCCCATTTCAGGCAACAGGTCGGCGCGCGGGTGCGGCAGCGCCACCTGCCATATGCCCAGGATGCGTCCCGGCGCGCCGCCCAGCAGCACGATCCGGTCGGCCAGCACCAGTGCTTCGTCGATATCGTGCGTGATCAGGACGGCGGCGGTCCGAAAGTCGGCCACGACCTTGCGCAGCAACGCCTGCATATCGCTGCGCGTCACTTCGTCCAGCGCGCCGAAGGGTTCGTCCAGCAGCAGCACCGACGGCTGGCGCGCCAGGCAGCGCGCCAGGGCGGTGCGCTGCGCCATGCCGCCGGACAATTGCGACGGACGCAGATGCCGCGCATGTGACAGGCCGACTTCGTCGATGGCCTGGTCGATTCGCGTCCGGCGCTGGCTGTCCGTCAGCGCGGGTTGATGCTTGAAATCCAGGCCGAACGCGACATTGCGTTCCAGCGACAGCCAAGGCAAGAGGCTGGGGTCCTGAAACGCGACGGCCACGCGGGGATGCACACCCGTCAGCGGCGCGCCTTCCATCAATAGCGACCCGGCCGTGGCGGTCTGCAAACCCGCCAGCACGCGCAGCAGGCTGGACTTGCCTGCCCCGCTGGCGCCCAACACCGCCACCACTTCGCCGCGCGCCAAATCGAGATCCACGCCATGGAAGACGGGGCCGGCCGCGCCGGCATAGCGCAACGCCAAGCCGCGCGCCTGCAATACCGGTGGCACACCGCCCGTCATGCAGCGGCCTCGGCAGCCAGCTTGGCCTGGCGTTTGGCCAGTTCGGTCTTCAACTGGACCAGGCTGGGCGTGACGATCGGCAGGAATGCCGCTTCGCGCCAGCGCCGGGCAAACCCGGCCCCGGCGGGCTTCAGATAGGCGGCGCCCCCGCTGGCCTGCAATTCCAGCTGCACCGCTTGATGGGCCGCTTCGGCCAGCGCAATGCGGATGTCGAACAGGGCCCAGGGTTCGGACACAAAGCGGTCGCTGCGCACGCCGGCGATCAGGCTGGCGCTAAGCGCTTCAACCTGTGCGTGCAGGGCACGCAGCGGCTCGCCCAGGATGCCGCGCGACGCCTGGCCTTGGCCGGTTTGCGTTGCGGCTTGCAGGGCTCGGCGCGCCAGCCCGATGGACAGGCCGCATTGCAGGCCGGCAAAGGCCGGACGCGCCCGCGGCAGATATTGCCGGGCGTCGGGATGGATCAGCCATTCCGGGCCGATACGCACCCCCTGCACGGCCAGCGCCGCGGTGTTGCTGGATTGCAAGGCCAGCAAGGACAGGTCCGGGCTGCGGACCAGGCCGGCGATGTCGTGCGGCAGCGCCACCACGGCGGGCGTGCCGTCAGGCGCCGTGACCGCCGCCGCCACCAGAAAACCCTGCGGCCGCAAGTTCGTCACCCACGGCATGCGGCCGTCCAGCAGCCATTCGCCGTCGGCATCGCGGGCGCCGATCTGCAGGGATTCGATGCCCGACAGGAACTTCATGGCGTTGGACAGCGCGGTCGCGCCGGCTTGTTCACCCGCCAGCAGCGGCGCCATCCAGGCATCGGCCAACGCCGTGTTCGGGCTGCGCAACAGGTATTCGATAAAGACGCGCTGGCTCCAGGCCACGAAGGCGCTGGCGACCGAGCGTTCCGCCACCTGGGAAACGGCTTCAATGGCATCGCCGATGTCGGTGCCCGCCAAGCCGCCTTGGCCCGCCGGCACGCCGATGCGGAACAGGCCGCCGTCGGCCAGCCGGGGCAGCACGGCGGCGGCGTCCAGGCTGCCGTCATCCAGGGCGTCGGCGCGCTGATCCAGCCATGCCGCCAGATCCTCGGACAAGGTCCAGCCTGCGGCGGACTCGTCGCTGAACCTTTGCTCCGCCATCACGCGCCGCTCCAGGCGTAGTCGCGCAATTGGTCGTTCAACGGCGTCTGGGCCAGGTTGTTGCCGAAGTTGCAGATCGTGGCCAGGCCGACGCCCACGATGACTTCCAAGGCGTTGCCGTCCGAGTAGCCGGCGTCGCGCAATGCCTGCAAGGCCTCGTCGCTGACGCGGCCGCGCGTCTGGATGACGGCCTCGGTAAAGGCGGCCAGGGCTTGCAGACGTTCATCGGGCAGCACGCCCTGGGCGCGTAGCGCATCCACGACTTCGGGCGACAGTCTGGCCTTGTTGCGGGCCAGCGCCGTATGGCCGGCCACGCAGAACGTGCAGCCATGGCGGGTGCCCGCCACCAGTTGGACGACTTCGCGTTCCTGCAGGGTGAGGCCCGCGCGCGCATTGATCTGCGACAGCGTCTGGTAGGCCTCCAGCGCGACGGGCGCGTTGGCCAGCACCCCCAGCAGATTGGACAGGTATCCCGACGCCTGTTCCGCGGCGGCCAGCGCGGCGCGCGTGGGTTCGGGAGCGCTTTGCGCGGTATGGACAGGCAAACGGGCCATGAAGATCTCCTGGGGTATCGTAGAAAACCATATTGTGCGGGTGGCCGGCAACAAGCGACAATGCACGAAGATCGCAACTTGATGCTAGATCTTATCGACTTTCAGCTATGCGCTTATAACCGGATTCGATCTTCCATCATCCTCGCAAACTGCGACGGCGTTCTGACCGGATCAGTTTGACGCCCCCTACCCGGCCCATCCATCTTGCCCTTGCATCCCGACCATACCGACCAGGCCGCCGTAGATGCCCTGTTGCTGTCCAGCCTGGAAGTCCAATCCAGCCTGTATCACCTGGGGCAATACTGCGGCAATTGGTCCGCCAGCACCAGCGGGCGGGCACGCGCCAGTTTTCATCTGATCCTGCATGGCCGTTGCCGGGTCGACCTGGGCGAAGGGCAAGACGCGCTGACGCTGGCCGCGGGCGACGGCATCTTCTTCCTGCACGACATCCCCCATGCCCTGACGCCGCTGGACCCGCCCGCTTCCGGCACCACCCTGTGCACGGCCATGGAGCCGCTGCTGCCGCGGCAAGCCGACAGCACGGGCCTTGCTTGCGGCTTTTTCCAGTTCCGCCCCGGCCTGGCGGACCTGTTGGCCGACACGCTGCCCGACTTCCTGGTGCTGCGTGCCGATGACGAACGCTTCCGCACGGCCCGGGGCGTCTTTGAATTGATCTTGGGCGAAACGGCGCGCGAACCCGGCGCCTCGCCCGTGGTGCTGGAACGGCTGACCGACCTGCTGATCTTCTTCATGCTGCGCCATCTGGCCATCCACGACCGGCAGGCCTACGGCCTGTTCGTACTGGCGCGGGATCCGGCCATGGCAGGCCTGCTTCAAGCCATTCTGGAGGATCCCGCCGCCACCTGGAGCCTGCAGGACATGGCGGACCGCCTGCATATGTCAACGGCGACGTTCCATCGGCGCTTCACGCTGCAAAGCGGCACGACGCCTGCGCAGTTGCTGCAGCGGTTGCGGATGCGGGTGGCGCGCCGCCTCCTGAGCCAGGGCATGGGCATCCAGGACGCGGCCGAACGCGTGGGGTATCAATCCCAGGCCGCGTTCAGCCGTGTGTTCCAGCGTACGGAAGGCATAGCGCCTTCGGTCTGGCGCAAGCGCGGCGTGGCGCAAGGCTAGGAGGAAAGGCGCCCCAACCGTCAGCCCAAGCCCAGCAGCAGTTCTGCCAGCACGCCGGGATGCGTGATGTGCGCTTCGTGCGGGGCGGGCAACCCGGCAGCCAGTTTCAACAGGGTCCTACGGGGAATCAGCGTCATTGCGTCACACCTGCGCCAGCGCCTGTTCCAGATCGGCGATCAGGTCGTCGATGTGCTCGATCCCGATCGACAGGCGCACGGTTTCTTCGCGCACGCCGGCCTTTTGCAGTTCTTCAGGATTCAGCTGGCGGTGCGTGGTGGACGCCGGGTGCGTAGCCAGCGACTTCGAATCGCCGATGTTGACCAGGCGCGTGAACAGCTGCAGGGCGTCCTGGAAGCGTGCGCCGGCGTCGCGGCCGCCCTTCACGCCGAAGGTGAACAGGCCCGGGACCTTGCCGCCCAGGTACTTCTTTGCCAACGCATGGTCGGGGTGGTCCGGCAAACCGGCGTAGTTCACCCATTCCACCTTCGGGTGCTCGCGCAGGTAGCTGGCCACCTTGACGGCGTTTTCGACGATGCGGTCCACGCGCAGCGCCAACGTTTCGATGCCTTGCAGGATCTGGAACGAATTGAACGGCGAGATCGCCGCGCCCGTGTTGCGCAACGGCACGACCCGCGCACGGCCGATGTAGGCGGCGGCGCCGAAGGCTTCGGTGTAGACCACGCCGTGGTAGCTGACATCAGGTTCGTTCAGGCGCTTGAAGCGGGCCTTGTGTTCGGCCCAGGGGAACTTGCCGGAATCGATGATGGCGCCGCCCAGGCTCGTGCCGTGGCCGCCCAGGTACTTGGTCAACGACTGCACCACGATGTCGGCGCCGTGCTCGATCGGGCGCAGCAGGTACGGCGACGGCACGGTGTTGTCCACGATCAGCGGCAGGCCATGGCGATGGGCCACGTCGGCCAGCGCGGCGATGTCGGTGATGTTGCCCAGTGGGTTGCCGACCGACTCCGCGAAGATGGCCTTGGTGCGGTCGTCGATCAGCGCCTCGAAAGCGGCCACGTCGCTGGGGTTGGCGAAGCGCGTGGTGATGCCGTACTGCGGCAGCGTGTGTGCAAGCAGGTTGTAAGTGCCGCCGTACAGCGTGCTGGACGACACGATGTTGTCGCCCGCTTCAGCGATGGTCAGGATGGAATAGGTAACCGCGGCCTGGCCCGAGGCCAGCGCCAGCGCGGCGATGCCGCCTTCCAGCGCCGCCACGCGCTGTTCCAGCACGTCGGTCGTGGGGTTCATGATGCGGGTATAGATGTTGCCCGGCACCTTAAGGTCGAACAGGTCGGCGCCGTGCTGCGTGTCGTCGAACGCATAGGCGACCGTTTGATAGATGGGCACGGCCACGGCGCGCGTCGTGGGGTCGGGCCGGTAGCCGCCATGCACGGCAACGGTTTCCAAGCGCCAGTTAGGCTTCTTCGGTTCGGTCATGTGTCTCTCCTTGAGATGCGTTATTGATGATTCAGATCAGACGCCAAGCGCGCGCACGGCGCGCAAGATGCGTTCGACGTCTGCATGATTGTTGTAGGCGCCGACGGACACGCGCACGTAACCATACTCCACAACGCTGGCAACCACGCCCGCCTGATTCAGATGGGCCAGGGCGGCGGTGGGATCGGCCACGCGCAACGCCGTGGTGGTGCTGCGCATTGCGGCGCCGGCTGGCGACACCACCTGCGCGCCTAGCCCGCGCAAGCCGTCGCCAAGCGCCTGCGACAGTTCCAGCACCCATGGTTCGATGCGCTCGGGCTGCGCGCCTTCGATCAAATCCAATGCGCCCGCCCAGCCGGCGATGCCAGGATAGTTGAGGTTGCCGGATTCCAGCCGGCGCGCATCGTCCGCGTCGGAGACGCCCACCTGCCATTGCAGACCGGACTTGTCCAAGGTGGTCACGCCAGACGGGCCGATATAGAGCGGCTCCAGCGCATCCAGCAGCTTGGGCGACACGTGCAGGAAGCCCACGCCCAGCGGGCCCAGCAGGCCTTTGTGCGCGCCGCATGCGAACGCGTCCACGTGCCATTCATCGACCTGGGCGCGCAACAGGCCCGCGCCCTGGATGCCGTCGACGACCAACCAGATCCCGAGCGCCGCGCAACGGCGGCCCAGCTCGGCGATGTCGGTGCGCAAGCCCGTGCCGTACTGCACCCAGGACACGGCGATCAATCGGGTGCGGGCGTCGACATGCCGCCACAGGTCATCAACGGTGTAGCGGTGCGCATTTGCCTGCGCCACCCGCACCTGCACGCCGCGGCGGCGCAGGTTCAGCCAGGGCAAGGCGTTCGTGGGATGTTCCTGGTCGTCGACGATCAGGTTGTCGCCGTCTTGCCATGCCAGGCCTTGCGCGACAGTGTTCAAGCCTTCGGTGGTGTTCTTGGTGAAGGCAAGCCGGCGCGGGTCTCCGCCAATCAGCCGAGCCAGCCGCACGCGCAAGGCATCCGCATCGCGCAGCCATTGCGGTTTGTCGCTGCGGGCATGCGTGATGCCGTCGAAGAAGGCGGCGACAGCGTCCGCCACCTTTGGCGATAGCGGGCTGGTGTAGGCGATGTTGGCGTAGGCCTTGTCACGCGTGACGGGAAAAAACTGCCTGAATTCGTCCTGCCAGCTCATGCGCGACCTTCCCTGTGATTCCAACTTGGTATGCCGGAATTCTAGGTATATGACGCGGATCTGGATAAGGCTTAGTTCTTATATTGATATGACCATATCGTCGCTCGGAAACCTGCGGCATCCGCTCATAATTCATGCCTTTCTTGCATACACACGATACGGGAACGGCATGCGATTGACTCGATTATTCAAAGCAGCGGGCGTCGCGACGGCGCTGACGATCGCCGGCGCCGCGCACGCCGGCACGGTGGACACCATCAAGAAACGCGGCGAACTGGTGTGTGGCGTCAGCCAGGGTTCGGCGGGCTTGTCGATCGCCGACAAGCAGGGCCGCTGGACGGGCCTGGACGCGGACCTGTGCCGCGCGCTGGCCGCCGCCGTGCTGGGCGACGCCGAGAAGACGCGCTTCGTTCCGCTCAGTTCGCAGCAGCGCTTTCCCGCGTTGCAATCTGGCGAGATCGACGTCCTGAACCGCAACACGACCATCACGTCCAGCCGCGACGCGGGTCTGGGGATCGTGTCCGCCGGCATCGTCTTCTATGACGGTCAGGGCTTTCTTGTGCCGCGCAAGCTGGGCGTCAAAAGCGCCACCGAACTGGATGGCGCGCAGGTCTGCGTACAGCCCGGCACGGTCAACGAACAGAACCTGGTCGACTACTTCAAGAAGCACACGCTCACGTACCGCCCGGTGGTGATCGAGAACCTGGTGGAACTGGAGCAGGCCTTCTATGCCGGCCGATGCGACGTCTATCTGTCGGACGCCTCCACGCTGGCGGCCAGCCGCGCCGCGCGGGCCGGTAAACCGGACGACTTCGTGATCTTGCCCGAGCGCATCAACAAATCGCCGCTGGGCCCCTTCGTGCGGCAGGACGACGCCAATTGGGCGGCCATCGTGCGCTGGACCGTCAACGCGCTGGTCGCCGCCGAAGAGCTCGGCATCACGGCCAAGAATGCCGACAGCCAGACGCAAAGCACCGATGCGCAGGTCCGCCGCCTGCTGGGCGTGGACGCGGGCATCGGCAAGAGTTTCGGCCTGGATGAAAGCTGGGCGAAGAACGCCATCAAGGCCGTCGGCAATTATGGCGAAGTGTGGGACCGCAACCTGGGCGCGGCCACGCCGTTAAAGCTGGACCGCGGCCTGAACGCGCAATGGAACCAGGGCGGCCTGCTATATGCACCGCCGTTCCAGTGAGCTTGATCCCCTGAACGCGGCAGGCGGGCCTTTTGCCCGCCTTTTGCATTGGTACCGGCCATCATGACTGCAACGACCCTTTCCTTCCCCTCTCCCGGCCTGCTGCGCCGCTGGCTGCCGTCCCTGGCCTGGATCCTGGCCCTGGGCGGCATGGTCGCCGTCCTGGTGCTGCACATTGAATCTGTACAGGCCGCGCGCGGCATCCAGGGCGGATTCGGCTTCCTGTTTCAAGCCGCGGGCTTTCGCATTTCAGAAAGCCTGCTCGCCGTCTCGCCGGACGACCCGTACTGGATGTCCATCGCCGCCGGCCTGGTCAATACGCTGACCGTGGCGGCCGTGGCCATTCCGCTTGCGACCGCGCTGGGCATCGCACTGGGCCTCATGCGCCTGTCGACCCATCCGCTGGCCGCGCGTTGCGCCGCCGTCATCGTGGCGCCGCTGCGCAACACGCCCGTGCTGCTGCAGCTGTTCGTGTGGTACGGACTGCTGCTGCGGCTGCCGGACATGCGGCAAGCGTGGTCGCCGCTGCCTTCCGTGCTGCTGTCCAACCGCGGACTGGCCTTGCCCGCCGTGCAGGGCGGGCTGCCGTACGCCGCCGTCTTGCTGCTTGCCGTGGCGGTGGGCTGGCGCGCGAAGCGCCGCTGGGGCAACGGCGCCACATTCGCAACATTGGCCGTCGCCGCATTGGGCTGGACCTTGCTGCCGGCCATGCAGGTCGACCTGCCGGTCAAACGCGGCTTGGGCCTGCAAGGCGGTTGGCAACCCAGCATCGAATTCGCGGCGCTGCTGATCGGTTTGGTCGTCTTCCATGCGGCCTACATCGCCGACATCGTACGCGCGTCAGTACGCGCCGTCCCGGTCGGGCTGGTCGAGGCCGGCCAGGCAATGGGCCTCGCGCCTTGGGGCGTGCTGCGGCGGGTGATCGCCCCCTACGCCACGCGCGTCGCCCTGCCCCCCTACGCGAACCAGTGCCTGGCACTGGTGAAGAACAGCACGCTGGCGATCGCCATCGGCTACCAGGAATTGATGGCCGTCATCAATACCGCCATCACACAGACTGGCCTGGCGCTCGAGGGCATTGCATTGGCCGTGTTGGCCTATCTGACGGTGGCGCTGGTGTTGGGCGGCGGCTTGTCGGCCTGGAACGCGCGCCATGCCCGGCACGACCCCGGCGACACCCACGGCGCGAGGCTCAGCGACCGCCCCCTCTGGCGCGAGGCGGGAAGCGATCCGCATCCGTGGCGCGGCAAAATCCTGTCGGCGGCATTGACCGTGCTGTCGGCCGTCTCGGCCTGGACGCTGCTGGAATGGGCCGTGATGCACGCCGTCTGGCGGGGCGACCCCGCGGCCTGCGCCAACGCCGCCGGCGCCTGCTGGGCGGCCGTGGGAGAGAACCTGCCGCTGCTCTTCTTCGGCACCATGACGCCCGCCGACCGCTACCCGGGCTTCATCGCCTGCGCGGCGCTGCTGGGCGGAATCGGGTTGACGCTGGGCGCGCGCCGCCTGCCCGCCCGCGTGCGTGCCGCAACGCTTGCCGTCCTGCTGCTGATCGTCGTCAGCGCATTGACCGGTTGGCCGTGGGGCGGCGCCTTGATCGGCCCCCAGCGCTGGGGCGGGTTGCTGGTGACGTTGATCCTGTCCATCGCCGCCTTGGCGGCCGCCGTGCCGCTGGCCTTTGCGCTGGCGCTGCTGCGCCGCTCCGGCAGTCGCGCAGCTTCGCTCGCCGCCGCCGGCCTGGTTGAAGCCGTGCGCGGCGTCCCGCTGGTGACGCAGCTGCTGTTCGCCTCTTTTGTCTTGCCCATGTTGCTGGGCGGCGGGGTTTCCAAGTTCAGCATGGCGCTGGCCGCGCTGACGCTGCACACCGCCTGCCTGCTGGCCGAAGTGCTGCGCGGCGCGCTGCAGGCCATCCCGCCGGGCCAGATGATGGCGGCGCGCGCACTGGGCATGGGCCCGGCCACGGCCTATGCCACGGTCATCTGGCCGCAGGTCCGCCGCATCGCCGCCCCCGCCGCGCTGGGCGTCTTCGTGGGCGCCGTCAAAGACACGTCGCTGGTCAGCATCATCGGCGTGTTCGACGTGCTGGGCGCGGCCAAGGCCGTGGTCGCCGGCACCGACTGGCGGCCCTATCACGTCGAGGTATACCTGGCGGTGGCGCTGCTGTATTTTGCGGCCAGCCTGGCGTTGTCGAAGGTTGCGCGGCGGATGGAGGCGCATGCCGCCTAGAAGGCATCGCCCTCCTCGTCTTTGCGCAATCACCCCGCCCGAGACCCCAAAGGCGTGCGGTTCAGAAAGCGGTCGAACGCATTCAGATACGCCACTTCGACCGCCGTGAGTTTGCGCTGTTTGTGCCAGGTCAGGAAGACGTCCATCTCGGCCACGGATTCGGCCGGCGGCAAGCGCCGCAGTTCGCCGTTGACCACATCCTGGCGGATCAAGTGTTCCGGCAGGAAGCTCAATCCGATGCCGGCCACCACCATGCGCCGGACTTCTTCGATATTGGACGACGTACCCACGATCCGGCCCGTGAACCCCTGCTGGTCGCGGAAGATAGTCAGCGGAGACAGCGTGTCGCCGATCTGGTCGCTGGCGAAGCACACGAAATTCTGATCCATCAGGTCTTCGATGCTGACCCGCTGCTTGGAGAAAAGCGGATGATGGCGCCCGCAGACGACCGCGTAGTGGTGGCGCAGGAACAGGCGGCGTTCCAGCCCATCCACGGGTTTGCGGCACAGGCAGATACCCAGCGCCGGCACGCGTTTGGTCAGCGCATCCAGGATGGCCGCGCTGGGCAGCACGTCCATATGGAATTCGATCTTGGGGTAACGCCGATGGAATTGCGCCAGGAAGTCGTCATATGCCGGGCTTTGCACCTTGCTCATCACCAGCAGCCGCAGCGTTCCCGCGATTTCGGCCTTGTCCTGGGTCGCGGCGTTCTCGATGCGCGCCATCGTGCCGTACATGTCGCGGGCGATCGCGTAGATCTCGTCGCCCAGGCCCGTCAAGCGGAATTCGCCGTTGCGCCGGTGCAGCAGCAAGCCGCCCACCGCCTCTTCCAGTCGCTTGAGCGCCTGGCTGACCGCAGGCTGGCTCAGATGAAGCGCCTGCGCCGCCCGGCCGACCCCGCGCTCCTGCACCACGAACATGAAGGTGCGCAGCAGGTTCCAGTCCATGCGTTCGGGCGCAAGCGTCAGCGCGGTGGGCGGCGAGGTCGGTTTTCGGGCGGGCGGCTGAGGCATGGCTTCGCGGACGGGATCAAAAAAATGGACGGATTCCGAACCCCCGCTGGCCATGCCGGCGCCGCGCGCCTCACCTGCCGGCCAGCCCCGCAAAAAACCGCGACGCGTTGGATTCCAACCCTTCGATATAGTAGCCGCCTTCCTGCACGATCAGCGTCGGCAGCCGCAGGCCCCCGACCTCGCGGCCCAGGCGCTCGAAGCCGTCTTCCGTGACGCTGACCATGGCCTGGGGGTCTTTCTCGAAGATGTCGAAGCCCAGCGACAGCACCAGCGCGTCCGGCTGGAACAGGTCGATCGCGCGGCGCGCCTGGGCCAGGCGGTCGAAGAACACGGATTCGGGCGACCCGTGGGGCATCGGCAGGTTGATGTTGTAGCCGTAGCCCTCGCCCGCGCCGCGCTCGTCCTCGAAGCCCGCGACCACGGGGTAGAAGTTCTCGGGATCGCCGTGGATCGACACATACAGCACGTCATTGCGCTCGTAGAAGATCTCCTGGATACCCTGGCCGTGATGCATGTCGGTATCCAGGATCGCCACACGCCGGTACCTCGACCGCAAGTGCTGGGCGGCAATGGCGGCGTTGTTCAGATAGCAGAACCCACCTGCGGCGTCGCGACGCGCATGGTGGCCGGGCGGCCGGCAGATCGCGTAGGCGTGGCGGTCGCCCGCCAGCACGGCTTCGGCGCCGGCGACCGCGCACTGGGCCGACCAATAGGCCGACTGCCAGGTTTGCGGACCCACCGGGCAACTGCCGTCGGCCAGGTAGCGACCGGCCTTGGCCAGCACACCGCGCAGCGCGTTGGGTTCGCGCACGAACACGTTGGAGACGACTTCGCCGCCCCAATCGCCCGGCAGCTTCATCCAGTCTTCATGGGCGCTTTGCAGGAATTGCAGATAGTCCAGGGAATGCACGGCCGACAAGGCCCCCGCGCCGTGATCAGCCGGCGTCTGCACGTCGAATCCCAGCTTCTTCGCCGCTTGCACCAGGCCGTCCAGCCGCGCGGGCACTTCCTGGGGCGTGCGCATCTTGCCGCGCGAAAAATATGTCTGCGGATGGTGCAGCTTCTGGTCGTCGTGAAAAAATGCCTTCATGCTTGCTGATCCTTCAGTTGGAATTGCTCGGTGCGCTGGCCAGCATTGCCCAGCAGCAGGACGGAAACCAGGGAAAGCAAAGAAATCGCCGAAAACAGCAACGCCAGCGGCCACCACTGGCCCTTGAAGTTCTCGGCCAGCACGGTGCCCAGCAACGGCGTCAAACCGCCGAAGATCGCGCCCGACAGCTGATAAGCCATCGAGATCCCGGTGTAGCGGATGCTCGTCGGAAAGCTGTCGCTGACGTAGCCCGCGATCACCGCGTAGTAGGCGCCCATGAAGAATACCGCCACGCCGACGCCCAGCGTAATACTGGTAAGCGAGCCCTGGTCGACCAGGTTGAACATGGCGTAAGGCGTGAACATCGACACGAAGGCCATCGCGCCCAGGAACCGCAAGTTGCCGACCCGGCTGGCGATATAGGCGGCCAGCGGCGTAATGAAGAATTGCATGATCGACACGACCAGCAGGCAGTCCAGGATCACCGCCCGGTTCAGGCCCACGTACTGCGTGGTGTAGGCGATCATGAACGTGTTGGTGAAGTAGAAGCCGGCAATGCCCAGCACGTTGGCGCCAACCGCCAGTATCAGCAGGCGGGGCGCGCCGCGCAGCACCTGCGCAAGCGGCGCCTGGGCGGGTGTGGCCGGCTTGTGGGACGGGGTGGCCTTGGCGCGGTCGGCCTGCGCCTGCTTGTCAGCCAGGAAATCCGGCGATTCGTTGACGCTTAGCCGGATCACGAAGCCCACGATCAGCAGCACCGCCGAAAACAGGAACGGCACGCGCCATCCCCAACTGAGAAACGCCTCGTCATCCAGGCCCGTCACCAGCTTGAACATCAGCATCGACAGGATCAGCCCGGCGGGGCTGCCCAATTGCGCGAACGACGCGAAGAAGGTGCGCTTGTTCTTGTCCGGCGAATGCTCGCCGGCCATCAGCACCGCCCCGCCCCATTCGCCCCCCACGGCGATCCCTTGCACAATGCGCAGCAGGATCAGCAGGACGGGCGCCCAGAAGCCAATGGACGCATAGGTGGGCAGCAGCCCGATCAGCACGGTCACCGTGCCCATCATGACCAGCGTGATCACCAGGGATTTCTTGCGGCCGATCTTGTCGCCGATATGGCCGAAGATCGCGCCACCCAACGGCCGGGCGAAGAAGCCCACCGCGAACGTGCCCAAGGCGGCCAGGGTTCCGTAGAAGCCTGTGGCCGATGGGAAAAATAGCTTGCCGAACACCAGCGCCGCGGCGGTGGCGTAGATGTAGAAGTCGTACCACTCGATCATCGTGCCGACGAAAGCGGCGCTCGACGCGCGCACCGGCTGGTGCCCCGTCGCAGGTTTTCCCCTCATGTTTATCTCTCTTACGGTAGGTTGAGGTCTATCAGCCCGCTGTTATAGCCCCGGCCCCACCATAAGAAAAATTCTTATTTCTTATCCGCCAAATTACTTTGGCTAATGAGTAAAAACCCTTATTTTCATGCAATTGCGCGCTGCCGCTGCGCGTCTAGCCCGCTACCCCATTTAGCCGCTGCAACCAGGCCGGACGCGGCGCGGCGTCCAGCCAGTTCTTCACGATCAGGCCAAGCTCGGTGTCGCCCGAAATCCGCAGGCGGCGTTGAAAGAACAAGGTGTCCGCGTCGGTTTCCGCCCGCATCAGGCTGAACAGGTCGGCCAGCTTGGCGCCCAACTCCAGTTCGCAAGGAGCCCGGTCCCACGCCGGCCGGAATGCACCGTCGCGCACCGTAAAAGCACTACGCAGGCCCAGGTCTTCGATGGTGATGCCGAAACTGCGGCCGTTCAGTTCCGGCGTAGGCTGCAGCCAATTCAGCCGTCGCGCCAGCTCCAGCCCCGCCACGAAGTGCAGCGAGACAAACGGTGCGGGCAGGCGCCGGCCCAGGCGTGCGACCCACGCCGGCGGGTCCAGGTTCAAGGCGGTGCTCATGCCGCGGCCTCCAGCAATTCGATGCCGGAGCGGCCGTGGTAATAGCCGTTGCACCGGCCGATGCCGGCGGGCGGCGCAACCGGCATGGGTTCGCCGCCGCCACGCGTCGCGTCCAACGCGGCCACCGCCTCCAACGTGCCGGCCGACTGCGGGCTGACGCGCAGGACGTCGACGCCCATGCGGGCGAGCTCGGGCGCCTGCGCCAGCAAGTCCAGGCACGCGGCGGATTGCACCTGGATGCCATTGATGCCCAGGAATTCGCGCGACTCGCGGGTGCGCATGTCCAGCCCGTCCGGGTGTTCGATGCAACGGAAGCCGCAATCGTCCTTCTTCAGCCGGAAATGCCGGGCGGTAAAGCAGCGCGCCGAAAAGGCCAGCGCCATGCGGCCCCACACCATCACTTCGGCGGCCAGATCCACCGGGCGCTCCTCCAGCAAGCGCGCCAGCGTGCCGCCATCCATTTCCAGCGGCGCCACGAAGCGCACCGCGCCCTGGCTGGCCAGCCATTGCAGCGTGCCGCCGTGATAGGCGTTGACGTGGGGGCCCGCCACGAAAGCACGGCCCGCCAAGTGCCGCACGGCGCCCAATTCGCCCGCCTCGACCATGAACTCGTCCTGGCCGCAGAGCTTTTTCAGCGCGTGCGCCTCCGCGCCGGTTTCGATCAGCGTTCGGCCCGATAGCACCACGGTCTTGCCGGCGGCCCGCAGGTCTCGGGCAAGATCCAGCCAATCGTCCGCACGCAGTTCGTGGCGGCGGCTACAGACCGTTTCGCCGAGGTAGAGGATGTCGGCCGGGCTATCGGCCAGATCGGCGTAGAAGTCCAGCGTGCGCTGGCGCGGCCAGTAGTACAGCAACGGGCCGACGGATATCTGGAATGCGTTCGGTTTCATTTCCATGGACGTTCAAATGCGCCTTGGGTGACTTGGGATCCTTCCGCGTGGCGCGCCAGCAAGGCGTTCCATTCGGGGCGCGGGGAATAGCGCGCGGCATCGGCATGCACGCTGTCCAGCGCCGCACGCAACGTGGACACCACTTGCGTGACATAGGCCGGGCTGCGTTGACGGCCTTCGATCTTGATGGCGGACACGCCCATTTCCGCCAGCTGCGGCAACAGGCCGATGGCGTTCAAGCTGGTGGGCTCTTCCAGCGCGTGGTCGGCCTGCCCGTCGACTTCGAAGCGGCCTTTACACAGGGTGGGATAGGCAGCGGGTTCGCCGGGTTCGTAGCGGTCGATGAGAATGCCGGACAGGCGCGCGTCCATGCGGCCGTTCTCTTCTACCCAGCGCACGGCGTGCGCGGGGGAACAGACGCCTTTGTTGTTGGGCGAATCGCCGGTGGCGTAGGACGACAGCAGGCAACGGCCTTCCGCCATGACGCACAAGCTGCCGAAGCCGAAGACTTCGACTTCCACGCTGACGTTGGCGCAGATACGCGCGACTTCGGCCAGGGTCAGCACGCGCGGCAGCACCACGCGCCGAATGCCAAACTGCTCTTTCATCAGTTCAATGGCATCCGCATGCGTGGCGGAGCCCTGCACCGACAGGTGCAAGCGCAAATCAGGATAGCGGTCGCTGGCGTAGGCCAGGAGCCCGGGATCGGCCATGATGACCGCGTCGGCGCCCAGCCCATGGGCAGCATCCACCGCGTCGCGCCACTCCTGCGCGCGGCCTGCCTGCACGAACGTGTTGATGGCGAACAGCACCTGGCGCCCTTTGCGGTGCGCCAGCTCAACGCCAGCCCGGATGTCGCTTTCGGTGAAGTTGAGCCCGGCGAAGTTGCGGGCATTGGTCGCATTCTTGAGCCCGAGATAGACGGTGTCGGCGCCCGCCTCGATGGCGGCTTTCAGGGCAGCCAGGCTGCCGGCGGGGGCCACGAGCTCGATGGGAGAGGTTCGAGTTTGCATGCCGGCCAGTCTAGGGGCCGGCCGCCATCCGGGCCTTGTCGCAGATCAAATCCGACTGCGCCCGCGCGCCGAAAAACGCGGCGCTATTCGTCGGAATGCAAGCCGTGTTCCACGGCGTACACGGCAACCTGCACGCGGCTGGTCAGATTCAGCTTTTTCAGCACGTTCTGCACGTGGATCTTGACGGTGCTTTCACTGACGTCCAGCTCGCGCGCAATGACCTTGTTGCTGGCGCCGCGCGCCAGGCATTGGACGATCTGCGTTTCGCGCGCGGTCAGCCGGTGACGTTCCGCGTTGCCGGACGCCTGCGCCGCCAGCGTGGCCTGCCCGCGGAACTGGTCGACCAGCTTGGCGGTCATGCTTTCGGCGATGACCGATTCGCCGGCCGCGGCGCGGCGGATGGCGGCGGTCAGCACCTCGGCGTCGATGTTCTTCACCAGATAGCCGCGGGCGCCGTCGCGCAGTGCCTGGCCCAGCTCATCGGCCTCTTCGGAAACCGTCAGGATGATGACCGCACAGGACGGCAGATCCTGCGTCAGCAATTGCAGCGTCTCCAGGCCGGACAGGCCAGGCAGGTTCAAGTCCAGCAGCACCACGTCGGGCTTGAGCTCCTTGGCGCGCTTGATGCCTTCGACGCCATCGCCCGCCTCGGCCACCACTTCAAAATCGGGCTGGCGTTGCAGCAGCAGGCGCACGCCCGAGCGGAACAGCGTATGGTCATCGACAAGCAGGATACGGATAGGCATGTTCGGAACGTGTCAGGCGGCCTGGCGTTCACTGCCAGGCAAAGTCAGCGCGACGCGCGTGCCGGCGCCGGGCTGGGATTCGAGGTTTATCACGGCGCGCATCCGCGCGGCGCGCTCTTGCATGATGTGCAGGCCGACATGGGACTCGCCGCGCGCGGCCACTTCAGCAGGGTCGTAGCCTTGCCCATTATCGCGGATCGACAACGAGAAATCGCGCTCGTTGCTGACCAAGACCCAGACCTGGCTGGCCTCGGAGTGCTTGCGCACGTTGGACAGCGCCTCTTGCAGGATGAACAGCACTTGCAGCTGCTGCTCGGGCGGCAGCGGCCCGCCTTCGTCCCCGCCAAAGCGCAGGTCCGTGTCGATGCCGGTCTGCCGCCGGAAACGGTCTACCGTGGATTCGATGGCGGCCTGCAAATCCCCCTGCCCCAATTTGCTGCGGAAGTTGGTCAGCAGTTCGCGCACGTCCTGATAGCTTTCATCCACGCCCGTACGCAGCAACGGCAGGATCTCGGTGATCTCTTCCTGGTCCCCGCGCTTGACCGCCGCGTCCAGCATCTGCAATTGCAGGTTCAGGAAGTTCAGGCCCTGCGCCAGGCTGTCGTGCAGGCCCTGCGCGACCAGTCCGCGTTCCTGGACCACCGCCAGCTGCCGGGCCTGGGCGCTTAACCGCCGGTTGTCCAGCGCCACGCCCAAGTGCTGGCCCAGGGTTTCCAGCAACTGGGAATCGGAGGGCGCCAGACGGCGTTGCTGGCGGAAATGCAGCGAATACGATCCCAGGACCTCGTCGCGGGTCACGATGCGGAACACCGCCACGCTGGCAAAGCCATCGCGCTGGCAGTTCAGGTCCAGTTCGGGCGGCGACTGGCGAAAATCCTGGATGACGATGACGCCGGCCTGCCGCGTCGCCACGCCGCAGTAGCAGTCGTCCACCTTCATGCAATGCTCGGATTCCACCAGTGCGTCGGACAAGCCCACGGACACCACGAGGTTCAGCTTTTCATTGGTGGGATCCAGCGCGCGGATGCTGCCGCCTTCGGCGTCGAACTGCAGCATGACGCGGCGCAGGAAGCCGTCGCACATGGCTTCGATCTCATTGGGCTGGTTCAGAAAGGCCGCCATGTCGTACAGCGCGCCGATGTCGCGGTTCTGCGCGGCCAACTGTGCGGTCTTGTGCTCGACGCGCTGTTCCAGGCTGGTGTACAGGTCTTGCAGTTCGTCCGCCATGCGGTTGTAGCCGCGCGCCAGCAGGCCGAATTCATCCTGGCTTTCCACAGGCATCCGCGTGCTGAATTCGCGTTCGGCCATGCGCTTCAAGCCGTCGCGCAAACGCAGCACGGGCGCGATGATCCATAAATACAGCAGATAGATCATCGCCAGCGTGCCGGCGCTGGCGATCGCCGCCAGGATGCCCTGCGACAACCGCAGCGACGTGGTTTTGCCGGCGTTGTCCTGTTCGATCATCCCTACCAGCGTGTCAGCGCGCGAGACGAATTCAGGCAATGTCTGCAGATACGCCGCCGAGTCGGGCTGCCCGATCGCACGCAGCGCGGCCGGCTTCATGACGTCTTGCCAGTAAGTGGCCACGTCGTGCCATTGCGCGCGGATCTCCGCGTTGCTGGGAATGAAAAGCGGGCGGGCCGGGTTGCCCCGCGCCAGCCGCGCGATGGTTTCGTCCAGCACCGCGATCTGCTCTTGGGTGCGGACCTCGCGGCCCGCCTGCGGACGCATCAGTTCGACCGCGACACGGTTGGCGCGCATGCGCAGGCTGCCCGTGTCGTTGATAGCGGCGCCCGCGCCTTCCAGTTGCCAGGACAGCCACAGCGTCCAGCTGATCATCGAGAGCACGACCACCAGCGCCACCAGCGAACTGGCGATGATGCGTGTGGACAGGCGATGCCAGGGGGAAGGCAGGCCATCAAGCCCGACGATGGGTGAGGAAGGCGTCATGAAGATCGGTACAGGCGGGGCGGCACGGCTGATAGTGTAGTCGCCTTCATTCCAGGCCCAGCGCGCCGCACAGGAAATCCGCCACGCGCGCCGGGTCGTTCAACGGCAGGCAGGGCAATCCGGAGTCCAGCGGCACGTCGGTCGCGACCGCCAGGAAGCTGACGTCTTCGGCATGCAGCGGCGGTTTGCCCAGCGCGGGCCGATAGACTTCGATCCGGGGAATCGCCGCCTGCTTGAAGCCTTCGACCAGCACCAGATCGGCCGCCGACAGGCGGGCCAGCTGTTGCGCCAGCGACGGCTCGGGCGCGTTGCGCAGCTCGTGCACGATGGCGTAGCGGTACGGCGATGCGACCATCACTTCCTGCGCGCCGGCCAGCCGGAAGCGCGCGCTGTCCTTGCCGGGCGGCTCCATCTGGAAGTCGTGATGGCTGTGCTTGATGACATTCACCCGCAAGCCCCGCGCCGCCAGCAAAGGCAACATGGCTTCGATCAGGGTGGTCTTGCCGCTGCCGGACCGGCCGGCAATACCGAAAACTGGGGTCATGCATGCTCCGTAAACAAGGGACAGACCATGGGCAGGAACGCGTCCGCCCGCGGCGAGTATGCCAGCAATGCCCCGGCCACCAGGTCGAAGTACCAGCCGTGCAGCGTCAGATCGCCCGCCTGGACGGCGCGGCGCACGAACGGCAGGTCCTCGAGGTTGCGCAACGAGATCAGGATGGACGCCTGCTCGCAGGCGCGGCGGCGCTCGGCGTCGGTGGCGGCGGGCATCTGGCGCAGCACACGGTGACGGGCCGGTTCGGCGATGTCCATCCAGCGTTCCAGGTAATCGGTTTCGCCGTCGCTGCGGGTACGACGCTCCATCAGCGCCCGGATGCCGCCGCAATGCGCATGCCCCAGCACGATGACGCGGCTGACCCGCAGTTGCTCCACGGCGAACTGGATCGCTGCCAGCACGCCCTGCAGGCCCCGGTCGGCGCTGGCGGGGGGCACCAGGTTGGCCACGTTTCGCACAGCGAAGATGTCGCCGGGGTCGCAGCCCAGCATCATGGCGGGATCCACCCGCGAATCGCAGCAGCCGATCAGCAGCGTGCTGGGGTGCTGGCCGTCGCGCAAATTTCGGTACAGCGCGGGCGCCTGTTCGTAATACTGCTGTTGGAAGCGTTGGAAGCCGTCGATGAAACGTTCGATGTCTCCCATCTCAGCCCCCCGTCTGCGCCATGAACCGGACGATGCGATCGGGGCGGCTCACGAAATCGTGGCGTTCGGGCTTGGCGGCGATGCCCGCCCGGATCGCGCTCGCCAGTTGGGCGTCGCCGGCCCCGCCGCGCAGCAGTCTGCCCAGCGGCACCTGGGCTTCCTGCCCCAGGCACAGGTACAGGGTGCCGTCCACGCCCAGGCGCACCCGGTTGCAGGTGGCGCAGAAATGGCGCGACATAGGCGTGATCACGCCCAGCACCGGCGCGCCCTCGCCTGCCGTCCAGTACCGTGCCGGACCCGTGCCCGAACCCGACAGCGCCGGCACCAGCCCCGCGTCGGCCGCCAGGCGCGCGCCCAGCGCATTCAGGTCGGTATGCGTGAAGCCCCGGCCGCATTCGCCCATCGGCATGGGTTCGATCAGGCGCAGCACGAACCCCTGCTCGACCGCGTAATCCAGTAAGCGCCGCACCTCGGCCTCGGGCGTGGCGGCGTGCACGACGCTGTTCAGCTTGATGGGCGAATAGCCCGCCTGCCGCGCCGCGGCCAACCCCGCCAGCACCGAATCCAGGCAATCCCGTCCGGTGATCTGGCTGAACGCGGCGGCATCCAGCGTGTCCAGGCTGATGTTCAGGCGGGTCACGCCGGCGGCGCGCAAGGATTCGGCATGCCGGGCCAATTGCGTGCCGTTGGTGGAGACGGACAGATCCGTCAACCCCGGCATGGCGGCGATGTCGCGGGCCAGGCCCGCCACCCCCCGGCGCAGCAGCGGTTCGCCTCCCGTCAGCCGCACCTTGCTGATGCCCAGGCCCACGAACACGCCGACCAGCCTGGCCATTTCGTCATGGCGCAGCCAATTGGCCGGGGTTTCGAAACCCTTGAAGTCTTTCGGCAGGCAGTAGCTGCAACGCAGATCGCAGCGGTCGGTGACGGAAACGCGCAGGTAATCGATCCGGCGCCCGAATCCGTCTATCAAAGGTCCGGCAGCAGGCTCGTCCATCATGCGGCGCTCCCGCCGTAGACGCGGTCGGGTTCGCCGCCCGCCTCAAGGTCGATCCCCTGAACGTCGGCGCGCTCGACCAGCAGCTTGGTGTACTGGCGCCAGGCGGTGTCGCGGCTCATGGCGGTCAGGGCCAGGGCGATCTGCTGGGCCACGTGCTGGTACGGCAGCAACCGGCCTTCGATGCGGCGCGTCACCCGCACGATGTGCAGGCCGTGACGGGTTTGCAGCAGATGCGGCAGCAACCCACCCGAGGGCAGCGCGAAGACGGCGCGCTCGAACTCCGGCACGGTGTCGCCCCGGCCCAACTGGCCCAGGTTGCCGCCCACCGTGGCAGACGGGCAATTGGACTGCTCGCGCGCCACCTCGGCGAAGCGCGAGGGGTCGGCCAGCAGCTCCTGCAACACCACGTTGGCGTGGGCGCGCAGCATGTCCAGGTTCACGCTGGGCGTGACCTGGAACAGGATATGGTCGGCTTCGACCAGTTCGCCCACCATGAAGCGTTGCGGATGCATCTGGTAGAAGCGGCGGCAGGCGGCGTCGTCGGCTTCGGGCGCCGGCGCCTGCGCGGCGAGCAAGGCGCTGATGGCGCCCTCCTCGTTCCCCGCGGCCAGCCCGAGCCGGGCGGCCTCGTCCAGCAGCACCCGGCGCAAGACCAGCGCGGTGATCGCGTGGCGCATCGGGTTGCCGGCATCCGCGTGCAGCGGCAGTTCACGTTCCAGATCCGCGTCGTTCAGTTCGACGCCATTGACGATGACAGGCATGTTCAGCTCCTGGGTGCGTGTCGGTTCAACGCGGGCGGACCAGCTGCCACGCGCGGCCCAGATAGCCCAGCGAAGCAAAGCCGCTCCAGACGTGGACGAGACGCGTGAACGGGAAGATCACGAACAGCGTCAGGCCCATGAAGAGATGCGCCTTGAACAGCAGCGGCACGTCGGCGACATGGCTGGCGGCGTCGCCCTGGAAGGTGACGATGTGCTGCGCCCAGGTCATCAGGCGCACCATCATTTCACCGTCCATATGGCCGGCCGACAGCACGATGGTGGACAGGCCCAGCAGCAAGGTGACAAGGATCCACAACAGCAGCAGCTTGTCGCCGGGACGCGTCGTGCGGGCGATGCGCGGATCGGTCAGGCGGCGGTGGATCAGAATCAACAAGCCGATCAGGCAGATTCCGCCCATGACGCCGCCGGCCGCCATCGCCACCGTCTGCTTCAGCGTATGCGAGACGCCCAGCGTGTCCCAGACCACGACCGGCGTCAGCAACCCCGCCAGATGCCCGAAGAACAGGCCCAGGATGCCGACGTGGAACAGGATGTTCCCCAAGCGCAATTGGCCGCGATGCAGCAGTTGCGAGCTGTCCGTCTTCCAGGTGTATTGCTCGCGCTCGAAGCGCGCCAGACTGCCCAGCAGGAAGACCGTCAGCGCGATATAGGGATAGATGCCGAAGAAAAACTGATTCAGGGAATTCATGATGCGTCGTCCTGAGCATTAATGGGCGGCCGGCGCCCGGGGGTAGAAGCGCACGGTTTGCGCGCCGTCGCCCGAGAATGGCCGCAGCAGCGGTTCCACGCCGTCCTGGCTGACGCCGAAGGTCTCCATGGCGTCATCCATGTCGCGCACGGGCGCTTCGGTCTGTTCACGCGGGATTACCCGGGACTGGGCGCGCAGCACGGCGAAGATGCCGGCGTAGGGGCTGCCCCCCTTGGCCAGCCGCGCGCCAATGGCGGCCAGCACGTGGATCGCTTCATCCAGCAGTTCCTGCGCCTGCCCGGGCTCGATCACGCCCAGGAACTCCAGGAACAACGGCACGTGATCCGGCAGCTCGGACACGACCGGTTCGAAGCCGTGGCCGCGGTAGGTCTCCAGCAGGTCGACCATGGCCTGGCCGCGGTCGCGGCTTTCGCCGTGCACGTGTTCGAACAGGTGCAGCGAATGCGAGCGATTGCGGTCGAACGTGGCCACATAGTTCTCCTGCACGGCGATCAAGCCGTTCGTGGCCAGGTAAGCGATCAGCGGCTGCAGGGCTTCCTCGGCGTCCGGATCGGCGGCAAGCGCCGATTCCACGTCGCCCAGGGCGTCCAGCAGGTCGGGCTCGGGGTAGCTGAGCAAGGCGGAAAGCAAGCGGTACATGTTCATGGTGTTTTCCTTTCCTAGCGGGCCAGGGCGGCCTTCTTGCGGGACTTGGGCATCTCGATGAAGATTTCACTGCCTTGGGGCTTGCGTCCAAACAAAGTGCCTTCGGACACGCCGCCAGAGCAGCCGTTGCCGAACGTGAATCCACAACTGCCCTTCTCGTTGAAGCTGTCTTCCACCACTTCCTTGTGGCTGCTGGGCACGACGAAGCGGTCCTCGTAGTCGGCGATGGCCATGATCTTGTACATGTCCTGCACGGTGGCCTCGGTCAGGCCCACCTGTTCCAGCAAGGCGGTGTCGCGCTCGCCGTGCACCGTTTCCGACCGCTTATAGGCGCGCATGGCCAGCATGCGTTCCAGGGCCTGCAGCACCGGCGCTTCCTTGCCCGCCGTCAACAGGTTGGCCAGGTAACGCACGGGAATGCGCAGGCTGGACACGTCCGGAATCATGGCGCTCTTGCCCACGGTGCGCTGCGGCATCTGGCCGGCTTCCGCGGCCGTCTGGATCGGCGACAGCGGCGGGATGTACCAGACCATCGGCAAGGTGCGGTATTCCGGGTGCAGCGGGAAGGCGACGCGCCATTGCACCGCCATCTTGTAGACGGGCGATTGGCGGGCGGCTTCCAGCCACGATTCCGGAATGCCCTGTTCGCGTGCAGCGGCGATCACTTCCGGTGAATGCGGATCCAGGAACAGGTCCAGCTGCGACTCGTACAGGTCCTGCTCGTCGGCGGTGGCCGCGGCGCGCTCGATCTGGTCGGCGTCGTACAGCATGACGCCCAGGTAGCGGATACGGCCCACGCAGGTCTCCGAGCAGACGGTCGGCTGGCCGGCTTCGATGCGCGGGTAGCAGAACGTGCATTTTTCCGCCTTGCCGCTGCTCCAGTTGTAATAGATCTTCTTGTACGGACAACCCGAGATGCACATGCGCCAGCCGCGGCACTTGTCCTGGTCCACCAGGACGATGCCGTCGTCTTCGCGCTTGTAGATGGAGCCCGACGGGCAGCTGGCGACACAGGCCGGGTTCAGGCAGTGTTCGCACAGGCGCGGCAGGTACATCATGAAGGTGTTCTCGAACGTGGAGTACATCTCCTTCTGCACGCCTTCGAACAGCGCGTCCCGGCTGCGCGAGCTGAATTCGCCGCCCAGGTCGTCTTCCCAGTTCGGTCCCCAATGGATCTTCTCCATCTTCTTGCCCGTCAGGACCGAAATGGGACGTGCGGTGGGCGGCGTCTGCAGCAAGGGCGCGTTCTGCAGATGCTCGTAGTCGAACGTGAAGGGTTCGTAGTAGTCGTCGATGGCCGGCAGGTTCGGGTTGGCGAACAGGTTGGCCAGGATGCGCAGCTTGCCGCCTTGGCGCGGTTCCAGCTTGCCTGCGGCGGTGCGCTTCCAGCCACCCTTCCACTTTTCCTGGTTCTCCCATTCCTTGGGATAGCCGATGCCGGGCTTGGTCTCGACGTTGTTGAACCAGGCGTATTCGACACCGTCGCGGCTGGTCCAGACGTTCTTGCAGGTGACCGAGCAAGTGTGGCAGCCGATGCACTTGTCCAGGTTCAGCACCATGCCGATTTGGGCGCGTATCCTCATGATTGCTTCTCTTTTTGTTGCGTTGCCTGCATGGCGGGGTCTTCAACGAGCGGGCCTTCCAGCCAGTCCACTTTCTTCATCTTGCGCAGCACCACGAATTCGTCGCGGTTGGCGCCGACCGTGCCGTAATAGTTGAAGCCGTACGCCTGCTGCGCGTAGCCGCCGATCATGTGCGTGGGCTTGAGCACCGTGCGCGTGACCGAGTTGTGGATGCCGCCGCGCTTGCCGCTGGTTTCGGCGCCCGGCACGTTCACGATCTTTTCCTGCGCGTGGTACATCAGGCACATGCCCACCGGCACGCGCTGGCTGACCACCACCCGCGCGGTCAAGGTGCCGTTGACGTTGAAGACTTCGACCCAGTCGTTGTCCACCAACCCGGCCTGCCTGGCTTCGGTTTCCGACACCCACACGTGGGGGCCGCCGCGGCTGAGCGTCAGCATGCGGAGGTTGTCCGAATACGTGCTGTGGATGCCCCATTTCTGGTGCGGCGTCAGCCAGTTCAGGACCAGTTCCTTTTCGCCGTTCGGGTAACGGCCCAGCATGGGCGCCACCGTCTTGGTGTCGATGGCCGGCTTGTAGACGCAAGAGCCTTCGCCGAAATCCAGCATCCAGCGGTGGTCCTGGTAGAACTGCTGGCGGCCGGTCAGCGTGCGCCACGGGATCAGTTCGTGAACGTTGGTGTAGCCGGCGTTGTAGCTGACCTCTTCGCTTTCCAGGCCCGACCAGGTGGGGGCCGAAATGATCTTGCGCGGCTGCGCCTGAACGTCGCGGAAGCGGATCTTGTCGTGCTCGCGGCCGGCGGCCAGGTGCCTGTGGTCGCGTCCGGTGATCTTGCCCAGCGCCTCCCAGGCCTTGACCGATACGTGGCCGTTGGTCTCGGGCGCGAAGGTCAGGATCATTTCGGCGGCGTCGATGGCGGTATCCAGGCGCGGACGGCCCTGGCTGACCCCGGCGTCGGCCACGCTTTCATTGATGCCCGCCAGCTCGTGAACCTCGTGCTCGGTGTTCCAGTTGATGCCCTTGCCGCCGTTGCCCAGCTTGTCCAGCAAGGGACCGACCGAGGTGAACTTGCGGTAGATGTCGTTGTAGTCGCGTTCGACCACCGTCATCGACGGCGCGGTCTTGCCAGGCACCAGGTCGCATTCGCCCAGTTTCCAGTCCTTCGGCTCGAAGGCCTGGCCCAGTTCCCCCGGGGTGTCGTGCATCAGGGGCGTCAGCACCAGGTCGCGGCGCTTGCCCAGGTAGGGCCCGCCGATCTCGCTGAATTTCTTGGCCAGCAGTTTGTAGATCTCCCAGTCGGTCTTGCTCTCCCACAGCGGTTGCACCGCTTCGCTCAAGGGATGAATGAAGGGATGCATGTCGGACGTGTTCAGATCGTCCTTCTCGTACCAGGTGGCCGTCGGCAACACGATGTCGCCATACAGGCAGGTGGTGCTCATGCGGAAGTCCAACACCGTCAGCAGGTCGAGCTTGCCTTCGGCCGCGTCGTCCTGGAAGGTGACTTCCGTGGGCTTGATCGCGTCGCCTTCGTCGCCGAACACCGCGTTTTGCGTGCCCAGCAGATACTTCAGGAAGTACTCGTGCCCCTTGCCGCTGGAGCCCAGGATGTTGGAGCGCCAGACGAACATGTTGCGCGGGAAGTTCGCGGGATCGTCCGGGTCTTCGCAAGACATGCGCAACGCGCCGGACTTCAACTGCTCGACGGCATGCGCGATGGGGTCGCGGCCAGCGGCCTCGGCCTGGTCCACCACGTCCAGCGGATTGGTGCGCAGTTGCGGGGCCGAGGGCAGCCAGCCCATGCGCTCAGCGCGGGCGTTCAGGTCGATCATGCTGAGTTCGCCGTACTTGGCGCGGTCGGCGGTCGGGCCCAGAATTTCCTGCACGTTCAGCTTTTCATGGCGCCACTGGCTGGTGTGCGCATAGAAAAAGGAGGTGCCGTTCATCTGGCGCGGCGGGCGCACCCAGTCCGACCCGAACGCCAGCGGCGCCCAGCCGAACTGCGGCCGCAGCTTTTCCTGGCCCACATAGTGGGCCCAGCCGCCGCCGCTCTTGCCGACGCAACCGCACATCATCAGCATGTTGATGATGCCCCGGTAGATCATGTCCATGTGATACCAGTGGTTCAGGCCGGCGCCCACGATCACCATCGACTTGCCTTCGGTATCGTGCGCATTCTGCGCGAATTCGCGCGCCACCTGGATCACCTGCGCGCGCGGCACGCCCGTGTGCTTTTCCTGCCATGCGGGCGTGTAGGGCACGTCGTCGTCGAAGGACGTGGCGACATTGCCGCCGCCAAGGCCGCGGTCCAGCCCATAGTTGGCCATCTGCAGGTCATACACGGTGGCGACAAGCGCGTCCGTGCCGTCGGCCAGGCGGATGCGGCGCGCCGGCACATTGCGCACCAGCAGTTCGTCGTGTTCGCTGCCGAAGTACGGGAAGCCCACGCCAACCACGTCGTTGCCCGCGCCGATCAGGCTCAGCGTCGGTTCGATCTCGCGGCCGTTGCCGCCATCTTTGGATTCCAGGTTCCAGCGGCCGACCTTTTCGCCGCCGTTGACCGCAGCTTCGCCCCAGCGGAAACCGATGCTGCCGTTGGGCGCCACCAGGTCGCCGCTGTGCGCGTCCAGCACCAGCGTCTTCCAGTCGGGATTGTTCTGCTCGCCCAATGCGCCGTCCAGGTGCGAGGCCCGCAGGAAATGGTCAGGCGCGTAGAAGCCGTCGCGTTCTTTCAACAGGACCAGCATCGGCATGTCGGTGTAGCGCCGCACATAGTCCTGGAAGTACGGCGACGGGTCTGTCGACAGGTGGAATTCTTTCAGGATCACATGGCCCATGGCCATGGCCAGCGCGGCGTCGGTGCCCTGCTTGGGCGCCAACCAGATATCGCCGAACTTGACCATTTCGCCGAAGTCGCTGGACACGGCGACCGTCTTGGTGCCCTTGTAGCGGACCTCGGTGTAAAAGTGCGCGTCGGGCGTGCGGGTCTGGGGCACGTTCGAACCCCACACCATCAGGTAGGTCGAGTTGTACCAATCAGCCGATTCCGGCACGTCGGTCTGTTCGCCCCAGATCTGCGGGCTGGCGGGCGGCAGGTCGCAATACCAGTCGTAGAAGCTCAGGCACGCGCCGCCCAGCAGGCTCAAGTAGCGCGCGCCGGCGGCATAGCTGACCATGGACATGGCGGGGATGGGGGAAAAGCCGATCACGCGGTCGGGGCCGTACTTCTTGATGGTCAGCGCGTTGGCGGCGGCGATGATCTCGGTGGCCGTGTCCCAATCGGCGCGCACGAAGCCGCCCAGGCCGCGGATGGCCTTGTAGCGCTTGGCGCGAACGGGGTCCTGGCTGATCCATTCCCACGCGGCGATGGGGTCCATGGTCTTGCGCGCTTCGCGCCACATTTCCATCAGGCGGCCCCGGATCATCGGGTACTTCACGCGCTGCGCCGAATACACGTACCAGCTGTAGGACGCGCCCCGGGGACAGCCACGAGGCTCGTGGTTGGGCAGGTCCGGACGTGTGCGCGGATAGTCGGTCTGCTGCGTTTCCCAGGTGATCAGACCATTTTTGACGTACACCTTCCACGAGCACGAACCCGTGCAATTCACGCCATGGGTCGAACGCACGACCTTATCGTGCTGCCAGCGCGAGCGATAGGCGTTTTCCCACTTGCGGTCTTCATTGACCGTTTCGCCGTGGCCGTCCGCGAAGGTGGATTTCACCCGCGACATGAACTTCAGCCGGTCCAGAAAATGACTCATTGTGTTTCTCCAAGAACGCCGGCCTGGCCGGCGCGTACTGCGATCAATGCCGTTGAAACCACTTTAGGCCCCGCTCTGTCCCCCGCCTATTCGCCAGTGGCACAGGCCGGACGCGGCAAAGTGACTAGTCACCCCGGCCGCGTGCGCGGCGCGCGTTCAGCAAGGCACCGGCGCGTTGCGGCGCGCGTAGAACCACCAGGTGATCAGCATGCAAGTGGCGTAGAAGCCGATGAAGCAATACAACGCCGCCTGGACGCCGCCCGTCATTTCCAGCGACGTGCCGAAGCTGCGGGGAATGAAGAAGCCCCCGTAGGCCCCGATGGCGCCCGAAAAGCCCAGCACGGCGGCGGATTCCTTGGCCGCTTCGCTCATGGCCTGCTTCTGGCCCGCCGCGCCCTTGCCTTGGGCCGCCTGGGTGCGTTCGCGCAGGAAGATCACGGGGATCATGCGGAAGGTGGACCCGTTGCCCAGGCCGGTCAGCGCAAACAGCACGATGAACATGGCCAGGAAACCGTTGAAGTCGCCGCCTTGGCCGCCCACGGGCAGGAACATCACCACGCCCAGCACCGCGGCGATCATGCCCGCGAACGTGAACAGCGTGACGCGCGCGCCGCCCAGCTTGTCAGACACCCAGCCGCCCACCGGGCGCGTCAACGAACCCACCAGTGGCCCCAGGAACGCGTAGGCCATGGGGTTGACCTGCGGGAACAGCGTCTTGGTCAGCATGGCGAAGCCCGCCGAGAAACCGATGAAGGAGCCGAACGTGCCCACGTACAGCCAGCACATCAGCCAGTTGTGCTTGCGCTTGAAAATCACGGCCTGGTCGGCGAAGGATGCCCGCGCGTCGGCGATGTCGTTCATGCCGAACCATGCGGCAATGGCCGCGATGGCAATGGGGATCACCCAGATGAAGCCCGCATTCTGCAGCCACAGGTTCTGCTGCACGCCGTTGACGGTGATTTCCTGCGGCGCGCCGCCGGCCACGCCGAAGACGCCCACCGAGATCACGACCGGCACCACGAACTGCACGAGCGATACGCCCAGGTTGCCGATGCCGGCGTTCAGGCCCGTGGCCAAGCCCTTCTTTTCCTTGGGGAAGAAGAAGCTGATGTTGGCCATGCTGGAACTGAAGTTGCCGCCACCCAGGCCGCACAGCAGCGCCAGGATCAGCAGGGTCGGAAACGAGGTGGTCGGGTCGCGCAGCGCGAAGCCCATGCCCAATGCCGGAATCAGCAGCGAGGCCGTGGAAATGGCGGTCCATTTTCGGCCACCGAAGACCGGCACCAGAAAGGAATAGAAGATGCGCAAGGTGGCGCCCGACAGCGCGGGCAGCGCGGTCAGCCAGAACAACTGGTTCTTGGACAGCATGAAGCCGGCGCGGTCCAGGTTGACCACCACCACGCTCCACAGCATCCAGATGCTGAACGCCAGCATCAACGCCGGAATCGAGATCCAGAGGTTGCGATTGGCGACGCGGGCGCCGGTCTGCTTCCAGAAACCGGGATTATCCGGCTCCCAACGCGATAGGACTTGAGTAGACATGGTGAAGGCTCTTTGCTTGGGTGGGAGGGATCAGGTACGGGTTCAGGCGGCTTGCTTGGCAACCGCCGCCGAGGCACTGGCCGCGCTTTCGGGCCGGAAACTGAAGTGCATGAAGATCAGCGAGACGCAGACCGTGCCGTACAGCAGCATGAAAGCGCTGGAGCGCACGCCGGTCAGGTCCAGCAGCACGCCGAACAGGATGGGCAGCACGAAACCGCCCAGGCCGCCTGCCAGGCCGACGATGCCGGACACGGCGCCGATGTTTTCGCCGAATTCATCCGAGATGAACTTGAACACCGAGGCCTTGCCGATCGCCATGGCGATGCCGACGATGAACAGCAGCACGGTGAACGAGACGGGACCCAGCGCGATACCGAAGCTGCGCGGGCCGTTGGCCGTCATGATGGTGAATTCGGTTTGCGGATAGCTCAGCAGGAAGAACGCCACCCAGCACACCCACATCACCCACCACGTGGTCTTGTAGGCGCCGTGGCGATCCGAGATCCACCCGCCCAGGGCGCGCAGCACGCCGCCGGGCAACGAGAAGCAGGCGGCCAGCAAGGCGGCCAGCTTCATATCGAAGCCGTATTCCCCGATGTAGTACTTGGTCATCCACAGCGCCAGCGCGACATAGCCACCGAACACCACCGAGTAATACTGGCAATAGCGCCAGACTCGCGGGTCCTTCAGCATGGCGAATTGTGCGGACAGGGTCGCGCCGCGCGTGACGCGGTGGGCCGGGTCGGAGGCCGAGAACATCCAGAACAGCACGGCGGTGACCAGCAGCGCCACGGCGTACACCTGCGGCACAATCACCCAGGCGCCACCCGCAGCCGCGATCAGCGCCGGCGCCACGAACTTGGTGATGGCCGACCCGGAATTGCCCGCGCCGAACACGCCCATCGCCAACCCCTGCTTGCTACGCGGAAACCAGCGCGCCACATAGGGCGTGCCGACCGAGAACGAGCCGCCCGTCAGGCCGACGAACAACGCCAGCACCAGGAACTGCCAGTATTCGGTCGCATAGGACAGCAGCCAGATCGGCACCACCGCCAGCAGCATCAGGATGAAGAACACCGGGCGGCCGCCATAACGGTCGGTCCAGATGCCCAGCGGCACCCGCACCAGCGAGCCGGTCAACACCGGCATGGCGGCCAACAGGCCGAACTGCGTTTCGGACAGGCCCAACTGGGCTTTGATGGGGATGCCCAGCACCGCGAAGATCATCCAGACCGCGAAACAGATGGTGAAGGCGAACGTGCTGGAAATCAGGACCCGCATCGGCCTGCCGGACGGGGAAATTGCTGCTGTCATGGTTACTCTCGCTTGGCTCACGAATACATGCAGCTAGCCTAGGGATCCGGCGCCCTCGCCGCCATTCGCCGGCTGACCATCCGGCCCTGCCAATGTGCCTAGTCACTGCGGGGTTCCCGGGTGGGTTTGCGCCAGATCAAACAACCGCGCTGGCGGGCTACCGGACGCAGGATTAATATGCATTTGAAATACACCTTTAATCTGACAGACCGCCATGCCACCGCTGATGACCATCGACGAACCCGCTGCTTCGCCCCGGCAGCCCCGCCCCCAATGGCGCGCATTCACTGAAATGGGGTTCCGTCCGCTGTACCTGGCGGGCTGTTTCTGGGCGCTGGCGTCCGTGTGGCTGTGGGTACATGCGCCCGCGCGCATCACCGGCGTGATGGGCGGCATGTTCTGGCACGCGCACGAGATGCTGTGGGGCTTCGTCGCCACCATCGCCGTGGGCTTCCTGCTGACGGCGGGCGCCAACTGGACGGGCAAGAACCCCTTGCGCGGCAATGCGCTGGCCGGCCTCTGCCTGCTGTGGATCGTGGCGCGCGCAGGCTACCTGATGCCGGGCCGGCCTGCGTTCCTGGTGGCGGCCGCTGCCGATCTGGCGTTTTCCCTGTGGGGCGCCGCCGCCTTGGGACGCGCCGTCTGGGTCACGCGCAACCAGCGCAATGCGGGCGTGCCCTTCCTGCTGCTGGGGCTGGCCGTCGCCAACGCGATGTACCTGTGGGCCGTCGTGCAGGGCGACTATCTGGCCCTGATGCGCTATTTCAACGCCGGGTTGCTGTGCATGGCGGTATTGACGCTGCTGATCGCGCGCCGCGTCCTGCCCTTCTTCGCCAAGCGCGCGGTGGCGGGCCTGGACATCCCGGCGCACACGCGTAGCGGGCATTGGCAACTGGCGTTGGGCGTGGCCGCCATCGCCTGCCTGGTGGCTGGCGCGCCGCGCGGGGCCGCATTGGCGTTGGCGGCGACGGGCCTCATCGCGCTGGTGCAATGGGTGTCGTGGAAGCCCTGGGCCGTGCGGCGCGTACCGCTGCTATGGATCCTGTATGCGGGCTATCTGGGGCTGGGGATCGGCTTGCTGGTTGGGGCCGCACACCTGGCCGGCTATGTCATTCGAGCGGCCTGGCCCGCTCATGTGGTCGGCGTGGCCGGCTTTTCGGTGCTGATCCTGGGCATGGTCACCCGCACCGCGCTGGGCCATCTGGGGCGGCCGCTGCAAACCGACCGCAGCATGGTGGCCAGCTACGTGCTGATGATTCTGGCGGCGCTGCTTCGCCTGACCGCCCTGCTGCCCACCGCCGCCACGGTCGGCTTGCTGCACGCGTCGACCACGGCCTGGGTGCTGGCCCTGGGGCTGTACCTGTGGCGCTTCTTCCCGATGATGATCCGGCCGCGCACCGACGCCGCCAAGCCGGCAGCGCCCGTGATGCGCGTGATGCCCGTGGCCCGGCGCACGTAGCGCAGGTAGCGCAGGTGGCGCAGGTAGCGTGCGCGGCGGCGCCGGCCGGCGCCCTTGCACGTCACGCCAGGCGAAAGGCTTTACTCGCGGCCCTTGCGGCCTTCGCGGCGCTCGATAGCCTCGACTTCGCGCCTCATCGCCTTGAGCCAGGACTTGAGCAAACCCTGATCCGAGAACTGCATGACCTCATGCTCGAGTTCGCCGATGTATTCCTGAATGTCGACGATATCGGCTTCCAGGTCCTCCATCACCGTTTCCGGATCGAACGAGGCGAACGGGTCCAGGTCGTAACGCAGCTTGAAACCCTCTTCCGCGTAGGCGGACTGGTGCAGGACCTCGTCCAGTTGGGCTTGCAGGATCGCGTTCATCCGCGGCAGGCGCGCGTCGGCGATGTCGCCGGCGGTGTCTACCTCGGCGTGCAGGTCCGGATTTCCTGCGGCCCGGCCGGCACGCTCGCGCTCGGCGTCTTGCAAGGCTTGCCACGCCACGGCGTTCGGCGTGGTGGTCCGTGTGGCCAGGCGCGCCAGCGCCAGCAGTTCCTCGGCCTCCTCGTCTTCGTACTGGTCCTGGATACGCTGGAGCCATTGTGCCGGCGACAAGGCGGCCGGATCGGCGTCCAGGCCAAGCGCGTCGGCCAGTTCGACTTTGGCGTCTTCGGTCTCTTCGGCCACGTCCGCGTCATAATCGGACCCGCCGTGCTTCTTATAAAGCGTCTTGAGCCGGCCAGTGTCGCAGCCCGCCGGCAATGCGCCTTTGGCGGCCAACTGCAGCAATTCTTCCGAGAATTCCACCACCAGCTCAGACACGAATTCGCGTTCCGACTTGGACAGCCCCATGTTCTTGTGCGCATGGTCGAAACACAGCACCAGTTTCATGCGTAGTTCATGCAGCTTTTGCTCCAGCGGCGACAGCCCTTCGGCGTACTTCTGCCGGTAGTCCGCCTCAACGGCCTGCCACTGCCGCAAGCGGGCGCGTTCGGTCTCCAATCTGGCTTGAAGGCGTTCGAACAACTGCCGTGGACTTTCGAGGGGATGCTCACCCATGGACCTGCTCCTTGCTGATGGGGTATTGAAAATAGCCGCCACTATAACGATTGGCGGGTCAGGCGGCGGCGGAACTTGCGGCCAAGCGCGCCAATTCGACTCGATTGCCGCCTAACGCCTTTGCGCGGTACAGCGCCCGGTCCGCCTCGGCCAGCCCCGCAGCAAGCGCAGGCGCTTCACCGTCGAACTGGGCCAGGCCGACGCTGACCGTGGCGGGCACGCCTACGCCTCTGGCCGGGTCGGCCACGATCTCGGCGAAGCGCCTGACGATGGCTTCGGCCAGCAGATGGGCGCGGCGCGCATCCTCGCCTGACAACAGGCACGCGAACTCCTCTCCGCCGATCCGCGCCAGCACGGCGCCGGGCCCCGCCACGCCCTGGGCCACGCCCGCGAATGACGTCAGCACCTTGTCGCCCGTTTCGTGGCCATGCAGGTCGTTGATGGCTTTGAAGTGGTCCAGATCGAAGGCAAGCAGGGCAACAGGGCATTGCCCGGCCGCGCCGCCCATCACGCGCGCCCCCTGTTCGAAGAACCATCTGCGGTTGCCCAGTCGGGTCAGATAGTCTGTCTGGGATTCCTGCAGCAGCTGGCCGTGGGCCTCTTCGCGGATCAGTTTCAGCAGCGTCATCGGCAAAATGACCGAATACAGAACGCCTTCGTACATCGTGATGTTGCTGGCGGCCATCAGCACCGCCTGGCCGTATTCCGCCACCAACCCGGGCAGGACGAACGCCCTGCCCGTATATAGCAGTGCATGGATGCCGGTGACCACGACGATGATCCGCCGCGGCTGCAGCGCTTGCATCGCCCGGCACCGCAGCATCTCCAGCGAGGTCATGGCGCTGATCAGCGCGATCGGCACCGCGCTGGCATAGGCCCATACGACATCCAGCCATCGCGTTCCCGCGACCGCCCATACCAGCGCCATCGCGGCCAGCAAGCCCAGGGATGCCGCGCGGTACTGTCGCCCGCGTAAGGACGCCACGCCGTTCAAGACAAGGAGATAGCCTGACAGCACGACCAGATTGCTGAGCGCCGCGCCGATTGCCCCCGGGAAGTCGCGGCGGAACAGGATCAGCATGCACCCTGCCGCCAACGTCGCGAACCCGATGCCCAGCAGGCGCAGCGTCTTGCTGCGCAGCGGGTGGGCCCGAAGCTCCCAGAAGATCATCCCCGCGCTGGCCAGCAACGTCCCGATGATAAGGAGGTAAAGGGTATGAAGATCGACGTACATGCCGTAGGGGAAGGCGTATTGCGCCGGTACTTCACGGCGTCGGCCGGATTTTACGTTGAATTCCCTGCCGGGACATGGCGAAAACCCTTCTTGAAATCCAGCATTAATAACGCTAATCATTATTATTAATATAGAATCTCGGCTGTCCGCAACATCCTGCCTGGCAGCCCAGATGTCACTGCCCTTTTCCGCGGGCCGCCCTTCCCGAACCCAGCGCCTGATCCTGATCGCCGCGGCCCTGTTGCTGGCCGTGCTGATCGCGGTTGCGTACGGGTTGATGGGAAAGCAAGGCCCCGCCGCCGCGCGCCCGCCCGAATACGGGCAGATCCCCGTCGCCGTCAGCGTTGCCGCCGCCCGCGCGGGCCCGCTACAGCGCGACCTCCACGCGTTGGGCACCATTACGCCCCTGGCGCAGGTGACGTTGCGCAGCCAGGTCGACGGCGAGCTGATCCGCCTGCATTACACCGAGGGCCAGGCCGTCACCCGGGGCCAATTGCTGGCCGAGATCGACGCCCGGCCGTATCTGGCCGCGCTGGCGGCCGCCGAAGGCGAACTGGCGCGAACCCAGGCATTGCTGGACAACGCCCAAGCCGACTTGCAGCGCTACCGCCGGCTGGCGCGCCAGGAATCCGTCGCGGGCCAGCAACTGGACACCGCCGAAGCCCAGGTGCGCGCCTACACCGCGCAGCGCCAATGGAACCAGGCCCAAGTCGCCGATGCCGAGCGCCTGCTGGGCCATACGCGCATCGTCGCCCCGCAGGACGGCCGCATCGGCCTGCGCCGCGTCGACGCCGGCAATCACGTGCGCGCCGAGGACGCCAACGGCCTGACCACGCTGGTGCAGACGGTGCCCATTTCCGCGATCTTCAGCATTTCCGAGACCCGGCTGGACATCCTGCGCCAGGCCCAGGCCAAGACCGCGCTGCTGCGCGTGCAGGCCTGGGACGCGGACGACCGCCGCATCCTGGCCGAAGGCACGCTGGAGGCGTTGGACAACCGCATCCAGGCGGCCAGCGGCACCGTCCGGCTGCGCGCCCGCTTCGACAACACCGACGAATCGCTGTTTCCCAACCAGTTCGTGAACATCCGCCTGGCCGTGGTGCAGCAGGACAACGTCATCACCATCCCGACCGCCGCCGTGCAGTACGGCTCCGAGGGCGCATTCGTGTTCGTCATCGGCGACGACCAGCGCGCCACGCGCCGGGTCCTGCAGCTGGGTTCCGCCAACGCCGGCCGCGTGGTCGTCGAAGCGGGCCTGGCCGTTGCCGAGCGTGTCGTGGTCGAGGGCGTGGACCGCCTGCATGACGGGCGCGACGTCCAGATCGTCGAGCCCCTTCCCCTCGAGCCCCTTACCTGAATCGCGCATGAGCCTGTCACGCCCCTTCATCCTGCGCCCGGTCGCAACGTCCTTCCTGATGATCGCCCTGCTGCTGTCGGGCATCCTGGCCTGGCGCATGCTGCCGGTCGCGGCGTTGCCGCAGGTGGATTACCCGATCATCCAGGTCACCACCCAATACCCGGGCGCCAGTCCCACTGTGACGGCGCGCGCGGTCACGGCGCCGCTCGAGCGGCGTTTCGGGCAGATACCGGGCTTGAAGCAGATGTCGTCCACCAGCGGCAGCGGCATTTCGGTGATCACGCTGCAGTTCTCGTTGGACGTGTCGCTGGGCGTGGCCGAACAGGAAGTGCAGGCCGCCATCAGCGCCAGCGGCTCGCTGCTGCCGTCGGACCTGCCGACGCCCCCTGTCTACCGCAAGGTCAACCCGGCGGACGTGCCCATCCTGACGCTGGCCGTCACCTCTGATTCCCTGCCCTTGCCCAAGGTCTACGACCTGGTGGACACGCGCATGACGCAGCGCCTGTCGCAACTGTCCGGCGTGGGCATGGTCAGTCTGGCCGGTGGCCAGCGTCCGGCCGTGCGGGTGCAGGTCAACCCGATGGCGCTGGCCGCTCGCGGCTTGCAGCTGTCGGATGTGCAGGAGGCCATCGCCAAGGCTAACTCGAACCAGCCCAAGGGCAGCTTCGACGGTCCGGTGCGCTCGGTCATCATGGACGCCAACGACCAGTTGCAAAGCGCGGAGGAATACCGCGAGCTGATCGTCGCCTGGAAGAACGGCGCGCCGGTGCGGCTGGGCCAGGTCGCCACGATCGAGGACGGCGCCGAAGACCGCTACCTGGCCGCCTGGGTCGACAAGCAGCCCGCCGTGCTGGTCAACATCCAGCGCCAGCCGGGCGCCAACGTCATCGCCGTGGCCGACCAGGTCAAGGCGCTGCTGCCCCAATTGACCGCCAGCCTGCCCGCCGCGGCGCAGGTGCGCATCCTGACCGACCGCACCGAGAGCATCCGCGCATCGGTGCGCGGCGTGCAGTGGGAACTGGTGTTCGCCGTGGGCCTGGTTGTGTTGGTGACCTTTCTGTTCCTGCGCAACCTGCCCGCCACCCTGATCCCCAGCCTGGCGGTGCCGCTGTCCTTGATCGGCACGTTCGGCTTCATGCACCTGGCCGGCTTTTCCACCAATAACCTGACGTTGATGGCCCTGACCATCGGCGCCGGTTTCGTGGTGGACGACGCCATCGTCATGCTGGAGAACATCGCGCGCTACCGCGAACAGGGGCACAGCCCCATGTCGGCCGCGCTGAAAGGCGCCGGGCAGATCGGCTTCACGCTGGTGTCGCTGACGCTGTCGCTGATCGCAGTGCTGATCCCCCTGCTGTTCATGGAAGACGTGGTGGGCCGCCTGTTCCGCGAGTTTGCCATCACGCTGGCGGTGGCCATCCTGATATCGCTGGCGGTGTCGTTGACGCTGACGCCCATGATGTGCGCGCGCCTGCTCCCCGCCCACGTGGAATCGCGCCCCGGCCTGCTGGATCGCGTCCAGGCGCGCTATGCCGGTTGGCTGGACGTGACCTTGCGCCACCAGCGCCTGACGTTGCTGGTGATGGTGGCCACCGTCGTGCTGACCGGCCTGCTGTACCTGGCGGTTCCCAAGGGCTTTTTCCCGGTGCAGGACGGCGGCGTGCTGCAAGGCGTGACCCAATCGTCGCAGAACACATCATTCGACGCCATGTCGCGGCGACAGCAGGCGGTGGCGCACAGCCTGCTGGCCGATCCTGACGTGCAGAGCCTGTCGTCGTTCATCGGCATCGATGGCATGAACACCACGCTGAACACCGGCCGCCTGCTGATCAACCTGAAGCCCTGGGCCGAGCGCAGCGCGCCGCTGGCCGACATCATGGCCCGGCTGGATGCGCGCGCCCGCGAGGTCCAGGGCATTTCGCTCTTCCTGCAACCCGTGCAGGAACTGAACATCGAAGACCGCGTCAGCCGCGGCCAGTATCAGTTCACGCTGACCTCGCCCGACAGCGCCCTGCTCACCCAGTGGAGCCTCGCGCTGACGCAGCGCCTGGCACAGTCGCCCGAACTGGCCGAGGTGTCGTCCGACCTGCAAGGCGACGGCCGCCAGGCCTTCCTGCAGGTGTCCCGCGACACCGCCGCGCGGCTGGGCGTGACAATGGACGACGTGGTGCAGACGCTCTACAACGCGTTCGGCCAGCGCCAGGTCGCCACCCTGTTCACCCAGTCCAACCAGTACCGCGTGGTGCTCGAAGTGGACCGCCGGCTGGCCTTGAGCCCCGACGCGCTGGAACGCATCCATCTGCAGACCGACGCCGGCCAGGCCATTCCGCTGTCGGCGCTGGCCACGGTCAGCGAGCGGGCCGTGCCGCTGGCCGTGAATCATCTGTCGCAATTCCCGGCGGTGAATCTGTCTTTCAACCTGCCACCGGGCGGCTCGCTGGGCGAGGCCATCGCCGCCATCGACACCGCCCAGCGCGACATCAACATGCCGCCCAGCGTCGAACTGCGCCTGCAGGGCGCCGCGTCGGCGTTCCAGGCATCGTTGTCCAACACGCTGTGGCTGATGCTGGCCGCCGTGGTCACGATGTATCTGGTGTTGGGCATGCTGTACGAAAGCGCGATCCATCCCGTCACCATCCTGTCGACGTTGCCGTCGGCCACGGTGGGCGCGCTGCTGGCGCTGCTGCTCACGGGCAGGCCGCTGGACCTGATCGCCGTCATCGGCATCATCCTGCTGATCGGGCTGGTGAAGAAGAACGGCATCATGATGGTGGACTTCGCGCTGGAAGCCGAGCGCGCGCGCGGCCTGCCGCCGGAAGCCGCCATCCGCGAAGCCGCGCTGCTGCGCCTGCGCCCCATCCTGATGACGACGCTGGCCGCCTTGTTCGGCGCCTTGCCGCTGATGCTGGCCACGGGCTCCGGCGCCGAACTGCGCCAGCCGCTGGGCTGGGTCATGGTGGGCGGATTGCTGGTCAGCCAGGTGCTGACGCTGTTCACCACGCCCGCGGTCTACCTGTTCTTCCACCGCCTTGGCCAGCGGCGCGGCGTCGCCGCCAAGCCCGCAAGGACTGACGGGCCCGCGGCATGATCCGGGCCTTGCTGCACCGGCCGGTCGCCTGCATCTTCCTGGCGCTGGCGCTCACGCTGCTGGGCGCGGTGGCCTGGCGGCTGCTGCCCGTGGCCCCGCTACCCCAGGTGGACTTCCCCACCATCGAAGTGCGCGCCGAGTTGCCGGGCGCCAGCCCCGAAAGCATGGCCAGCACCGTGGCCGCCCCGCTGGAACGCGCCCTGGGCAGCATCGCGGGCGTCAGTTCCATGACGTCGTCCAGCAACCAGGGCGCGACCCGCGTCCAGCTGCAGTTCGACCTGGACCGCGACATCAACGAAGCCGCCCGCGATGTGCAGGCCGCCATCAATGCCGCCCGCGCCGAACTGCCTGCGGGCATGCCGGGCAATCCCAGCTACCGCAAGATCAACCCGTCGCAGGCGCCCATCATGGCCCTGGCGCTCAGTTCCCCGACCCGACCCGCAGGCCAGCTCTACGACCTGGGCGCGACCGTGCTGGCGCAGAAGATCTCGCAGATCAACGGGGTGGGCGAAGTGACGATGGGCGGCAGTTCGCTGCCCGCCGTCCGGGTGCAGGTCAATCCCAACGCGCTGGCCCACTACGGCGTGGCGCTGGACGACGTGCGCGAGGCCATCTCCGAGGCCGCGCCGATGCGCCCGCAGGGTCAACTGGATTCGGCCGGCCAGCGTTGGGAGGTCGGCACGCCCGCGCAACCGCGCACCGCGCAGGAATACGGCAGCCTGATCGTGCGCCACCAGGACGGCGCCGTCATCCGGCTGGCCCAGGTGGCGAAAGTCAGCGATTCGGTGGAAAACCGCTACAGCAGCGGCTTCCACAACCGCAACCCCGCTGTCGTGCTGACCATCAGCCGCCAGCCCGGCTCGAACATCATCGAAACCATCAAGGCCATCAACGAGGCCCTGCCCGGCTTGCGCGCACTGATGCCGGCCGACGTGGACCTGACCGTGGCGCTGGACCGATCGCCGGGCATCAACGCCACGCTGCGTGAAGCGCACATCACCCTTGCGCTGGCCACGGCGCTGGTCATCCTGGTCGTGTGGCTGTTCCTGGGCAACGCGCGGGCGGCCGCCATCCCCAGCGTGGCGATCCCGGTCTGCCTGGTCGCCACCTTCGCCGTCATGTACGTGTGGGGTTTTTCGCTGAACAATCTGTCGCTGATGGCGCTGATCGTGGCCGCCGGCCTGGTGGTGGACGACGCGATCGTCGTGCTGGAGAACATTTCGCGGCACCTCGAACGAGGCCTGTCGCCCAGAAAGGCGGCGCTGCGCGGCGTGCGGGAAGTGGGCTTCACGCTGGTTGCCATGACCGCTGCCCTGAGCGTGGTGTTCGTCTCCATCCTGTTCATGGGCGGGCTGGTCGAGCGGCTGTTCCGCGAATTCTCGATCACGCTGGTGGCCGCCACCGTGATCTCCCTGGTGGTGTCGGTCGCGATCATTCCCGCTCTGTGCGCGCGTTGGCTCAAACCCGGCGCGGCGCCTCATGCCGGGCCGGCCCGCCCATCGCGCATGCAGGCGGCCTTTGCCCGCGTGCACGACGGGTACGGCGTATCGCTGGCCCGCGTGCTGGGCCATGCGCGCCTGACGCTGTTGCTGCTGGCGGGAGTCATCGGGCTGAACGTCTACCTATACGTGGACGCCCCCAAAGGTTTCCTGCCGGTCCAGGATACCGGCCAACTGGTCGGGTTCGTCCGGGGCGACGACGGGTTCTCGTTCCAGGTCATGCAGCCCAAGATCGACCAGTACCGCCAGCTGGTGCTCAAACACCCGGCCGTGCAGGACGTCATCGGCTATAACGGCGGCGGCCTGGGCATCAGCAATTCGCTGTTCCTGATCCGATTGAAACCCGTGTCCCAGCGCCGCGAATCTTCCACCGAAGTCATCAATTGGCTACGTGTGAATTCGCCACCGGTGCCGGGCGGCATGTTCTTCCTGAACGTGGACCAGGACCTGCGCATGCCGGGCGGCTTCGGCAACTCGGGCGATCACGAACTGGCCATCATGGCCAGCGATGTGCCCGCGCTGCGGGAATGGTCGCGCAAGATCTCCAAGGCCATGCAAGCCATCCCCGAACTGCGCGACGTGGACGCCGAGGGGGATGGCGCCACCCAGCAGGTAGTGATCAACATCGACCGCAGCGCCGCCCAGCGCCTGGGCGTGGACATGGACACGATCAGCAGCGTGCTCAGCAATTCCTTCAGCCAGCGCCAGGTGGCCACGCTGTACGACGCCATGAACCAGTACCGCGTGGTGCTGGAACTGGACCCCCGCTACACCGAAGACCCCGAGGTGCTGGAGCAGGTGCACGTCGTTGCCGCCAACGGCACGCGCGTGCCGCTGACGGCGTTCGCCACCTACGAGAACGGCCTGGTCAACGACCGCGTCTTCCACGACGGCCTGTTCGCCGCCGTGGGCGTGGGCTTTTCCCTGGCCGAGGGCGTATCGCTGGAACAAGGACTGGCCGCCATCGACGCCACGATGGCCAAACTGATGGTGCCCTCCTCGATCCAGACGCGCCTGGGCGGCGACGCCCGCAACTTCCAGCAAAGCGTCCAGGACCAACCCTGGTTGATCCTGGCGGTGCTGGTCGCCATCTATCTGGTGCTGGGCATCCTGTATGAAAGCCCGCTGCATCCGCTGACCATTTTGTCGACACTGCCTTCGGCGGGGGTTGGCGCGCTGCTGGCGTTGCGCATAGCCAACATCGAGTTCACCCTGATTGCGCTGTTGGGGCTGTTCCTGCTTGTCGGCATCGTCATGAAGAACGCCATCCTGATGATCGACTTCGCGCTCAGCCTGGAACGGCGGGAAGGATTGACGCCCGAACAGGCCATTCACCGCGCCGCGATGCTGCGCCTGCGGCCCATCGTCATGACCAATCTGGCGGGGCTGCTGGGCGCGCTGCCGCTGGTGCTGGGCATGGGCGAAGGCTCCGAATTGCGGCGCCCGCTGGGCATCGCGATTGTCGGCGGCCTGATGATCAGCCAGTTCCTGACGCTGTACACGACGCCGATCGTCTACCTGGCGTTGGAGCGGCTGCGACTGAAGGTCCGCGCCGCGCGGGTCCGCGCGATGTAGTCCAACCGTCCTAGCCCGGCAGGACCGGTGCTTCGCATATCAATCCCCAGGCGTCCATGGTAATGTCGCTGCGTGTATTCCGATAACAGCGCGTTGACCGAGGCGTTCCGGCGCCGACGCAGAAAAAGGGGACTATGCAGGCGCCCGCGCCATCCACCGTCTTTGTGCATCAGGTGGATATCCCATCCCCGGTTTCTGATTCGTTGACACTTCAAACACTGTTTACGTGATTGATCAGGCCGAAGAGACAATGACTGTGCGAACGGACTTTCCCATTGTGGGTATTGGCGCTTCCGCTGGCGGCATCGAAGCGCTGGAAGGCTTTTTCCGTGGCCTGCCCCCAAAGCCGGGGCTCGCTTTCGTCGTGCTTACCCATTTGAGCCCCGCGCGTGAAAGCCACTTGCCCGAGGTAATCCAGCATTACACCGGCTTGAAAGTCCAAACGGCCACGCAGGACGCGGAGATCCTGGTCGACAACGTCTACGTGCTGCCCGCCGATGCCGTGATGTCGATCCACGAAGGGCGGCTGCGGCTGCGCCAGCGGGTGCCCGAGCAACGAGGCCCGCGCCCGATCGACCTGTTCTTCACGTCGCTGGCGCTGGATCGCCGCGAATTCTCGGCGGGCGTGGTGCTTTCCGGCGGCGATTCGGACGGCACGTTGGGCATCAAGGCCATCAAGGAGCAAGGGGGCCTGACCTTGGCGCAGTCGGCCAACGGATTTGGCCCGAGCAGCCCGGAGATGCCAGGCAGCGCCATCGCCACGGGCCTGGTGGACTTGATCGTGCCGGCCGATCAGATGGGCAGGAACCTGGTCGATTTCGCAGCCGGGCTGGGCCATCTGGACGATCTGAACGACGCCGCCGCCCAAGGGCCGGAGCGCGCCCGGCTGAACGCCGCCAAACACGAGATCTACGCAATGCTGCGGGTACGCATCGGGCACGATTTCAGCGGCTATAAAAGCAAGACCTTTATGCGCCGCGTGCAGCGCCGCATGCATGTGAACCAGATGCCCACCCTGGACGCCTATGTCGAATTCCTGAAGCAGACCCCCCAGGAGGCGGGGGCTCTGTTCCGCGATCTGCTCATCAGCGTCACGAACTTCTTCCGCGACGCCGAGGCCTTCGAATCGTTGGAGGCTCAGGTCATCCCTGAACTGATGAAAGACCGCGGCGCCACGGAAACCATCCGCCTGTGGGTGCCCGGTTGCGCCACGGGCGAAGAGGTCTATTCCCTGGCGATCCTGCTGCGCGAACACCTGGACACCCTGCCGACGGCGCCTCGCGTACAGATTTTCGCCACCGACATCGACGACCGCGCATTGGCCGTCGCGCGGGCGGCGCGGTATCCCGCCGCCTTGCTTGACGGGGTATCGTCCGAGCGGCGCAAACGTTTTTTTGTCGCCGATGGCGACAGCTACGTGGTCGGCAAAGCCGTGCGCGACCTGTGCATTTTTTCGCCGCACAACGTATTGCGCGATCCGCCGTTTTCCCGGATCGACCTGGTGTCATGCCGCAACCTGCTGATCTATTTCGGCGGTGGCATCCAGAAGCAGGTCATCCCCACGTTCCACTACGCGTTGCGACCAGGCGGCTATCTGTTCCTGGGGATGTCGGAAAACGTCACTCAGTTCAACGACCTGTTCAGCCCGGTCAACAAAAAACACCGGATCTTCCAGCGCCGCACGGATATCGGCGCACAGCCGCGGCCTACGATCGCCCTGCCCTCCATGCATAAACCGGACCTGCCCCATTCCACGCACCGCCGCGCGCAGACCGGCGCTTCGGCGCTGCGCCAATCCGTCGACAGCCAGGTGCTGGCGCACCATGCGCCGCCCCACGTGCTGGTCAACCGCGACGGCGACATCGTCTATTACTCCGGGCGCACCGGAAAATACCTGGAAGCCGCCGCCGGCGTACCGACGCGTCAGGTGCTGACCCTGGCGCGCAAGGGGCTGCGCCTGGACTTGCGCACCCTGTTGCACGAGGCCGCGGAAACCGGCCTGCCCGCCGTGCGCGAGAACGTGGCCGTCGACGGCGAGGATGGCCGCGTCCAGATGGTGACCTTGACGGTGGAGCCCCTGGCCGACCACAAGGAAAACGAACCGCTGTTCCTGATCCTGTTTGCCGATCACGGGCCCCCGTTTAACCGCGACGAAGCCTACGCCCACGGCAGCATGACGCAGCAAGGCGCGGCCCAGCAGATCGAGCTGGAACTGCGCGACACGCGCGAACGCCTGCAATCCATGATCGAGGAATACGAAACCGCACTGGAGGAATTGAAGTCTTCCAATGAAGAGCTGGTATCGGTCAATGAGGAATTCCAGTCCACCAACGAAGAATTGGAGGCGTCCAAGGAAGAGCTGGTGTCGCTGAACGAAGAGCTGCACACCGTCAATGCCGAACTCCATGGCAAGGTCGACGAACTGGACCGCAGCAACAGCGACCTGCACAACCTGTTTGAAAGCACCGCCATCGCCACGCTGTTCCTGGACCGCGACCTGATCATCCGCAGCTTCACGCCGGCCATGGGCGATGTGTTCAACATTCTTCCCAGCGACTGCGGACGCCCCATCACCGATCTGGCCAGCCGTTTCGACCTGCCCTCCTTCGCCAACGACATCGCCCAGGTCTATACCCATTATCAGCCGATCGAACGCCGCATCGCCGGCACCTTGGACGGCAAGCACTACCTGCTGCGCCTGGTGCCTTACCGCAGCAGCGACAGCCAGGTCGACGGCGTCGTCGTGACGTTCATCGACATCACCCTTATTACCCGCGCTGAACGGCGCCACCGCGTCCTGATATCCGAACTGCAGCACCGCACCCGCAACTTGCTGGCGCTGGTGCAAAGCGTGGCGCGGCGCACGTTGGGCGACGGCGAACCTTTCCAGCGTCTGGACACGCGACTGGCCGCACTGAGCCGCGTGCAGGGCATGCTGAGCGAAACCAATGGGGAAAAGATCGAATTCAGCGGCGTCGTGCATCGCGAGCTCGACGCGGTGGGCAACGAGCGCCAGGTCACGATCAACGGCCCCGAGGTCCGCATCGGCCCGGAACGCATCCAGACCCTGGCGCTGGCCGTCCACGAACTGGCGACCAACGCCGTGAAATACGGAGCCCTACGCTACGAATCGGGCCGGCTGGATGTCAAATGGCACGTCGAACGCCGCGATGGCGACACCGAGCACCTGATCCTGGATTGGACCGAATCCGGCCTTCCCGCCGCGCCGGACGCGGCGCACCAGGGCTACGGCCGTGAATTGATCGAGCAGACGCTGGTCGTCGCGCTGCGCGCCAAGACCGCCATGGATTTCAAGCCGGACGGCATCTCCTGTCATATCGACATGCCGCTTGAGACCCCGAGCGAGACCAACGACGCCGCGACGCGCCAGTAAGCCAGGCCTCCCCGCGGATGCCTTCGCGGGGACGGGTTGGGCGGATCTACTCCGGTAACCGCGTCGCCGCCGTCAACCGTTCGGCCATGAACGCCAGGAACTCCCGCGCCAACAGCGGCAACGTCCTGCCCTGCAACGTCAGCACCTGGATGCTTCGCTGCCGCATTTCCGGGTTCGTGAACGGCACGCCGGTCAGCTTGTCGCTGCCCGCCAGGCCCATCAGGGTCAGGTATCCCGTCAACGCCACGATGCGGCTGCCCGGCAGCATCGGCAGGAACGCCGCCGAATGGTTCGACACATACGCGGGTTCGATATGCAGCCCGGCGTTCGCGCACGCGGCGTCAAACAGTTGCCGGACCGTCGTACCTTGGTCACCCAGCGATAACGGGTAATCCGCCAGATCCCGCATGCCCACGCTGCGCCGGCTCGCCAGCGGATGGTCCCGGCACATCACCGCATACACCGGCGCCCGCGTCAGCAGTTCGGTCTTCAGTCGTTCGTCCTGCACCGTGGAATAGCGCAGCGCGATCTGCGACAGGCCTTCCAGGATCTGGCGGCTGACTTCGTCCGGCCGCTCCACATGCAGGTGAAACCGCGCCTCCGGCCGCAGCCGCTTGAACTCGGCCATGCTGAGCGGCAGGAAGCGGTGCGCGAAACCTTCGGTGCAGGCCAGCCGGATCGTGACGTCGCCCACATGGCCGCGCTGGCGGATCTGGGTCGTGACGCGCTCGGCCTCCAGGGCGGCGGCGTTGGCATAGGCCGCAAGCTGACGGCCGGCTTCGCTCAGCGCCATGCCGCGCGCCTGGCGCTCGAACAGCACGATACCCAGGTCGTCTTCCAGCTTGGCGATCTGGCGGCTGACGGCCGAGGCCGCCACGTGCTGCGCCGCCGCCGCCCCGGCGATGGATCCGCAGCGGGCAACTTCCAGGAAATACCTCAAGGCCAGTGAAATCATGGTCGGGTCCTCAAGCCATGCCTTAAAGGCACGTTAAAGATGCTAATTATCTAATTGTGGCACGGGGTGAAGCGTAATAACTTTGTGCTTCCCTTGCGCACCCGAGAACCGATGTGATTCGCGAACAAGCCGTCCTCCACGCCGTTGAAGCCTTTGACTCCGGCGCCCTGCTGACCACGCTGGCGCGTCGCGTCGCCTACGCCACGGAAAGCGAAGTGCCGGAGCAAGCGCCCGCGCAGCATGCCTACCTGAATGAAGACCTGATCCCGCTGATGACGGCGCTGGGGTTTTCCTGTGAGGTCCATGCCAATCCCGCCGGGGTCGACCTGCCCATCCTGGTGGCGCGCCGCGTCGAACACCCCGGCCTGCCGACTGTGCTGATGTACGGCCACGGCGATGTCGTGCGCGGCAACGCCGCGAAATGGGAAGCCGGGCGCGACCCGTGGCGCCTGCAAGTCGAGGGCGACCGCTGGTACGGCCGCGGCACGGCCGACAACAAGGGCCAGCATTCCATCAACCTGGAAGCCCTGCGGCACGTGATCGCCGCCCGCGACGGCAAGCTGGGTTTCAATACGACCTGGCTGATCGAGACCGGTGAAGAGGCCGGTTCGCCCGGCCTGGCCGCCTTCTGCGATGCGCAGCGCGACGCGCTGGCAGCCGACGTATTCATCGCCAGCGACGGCCCGCGCCTGAGCGCCGAACGCCCCACGCTCTTCATGGGGTCGCGCGGCGCGGTGAATTTCGAACTGAAAGTGCGCGCGCGCGAGCGCGGCTACCACTCCGGCAACTGGGGCGGCCTGCTGGCCAATCCAGCCATCGTGCTGATGCACGCCATCGGCACGATGGTGGACGCCCGCGGTCGCATCACCGTTGATGGCCTGCGCCCGCCGCCGATCCCGGCCGCGGTGGCCGCTGCGTTGGCCGACCTGCAGGTGGGCGGTGGCGAAGACGACCCCGAGATCAACGCGTGGTGGGGCGAACCCGACCTGTCGGCGCCCGAAAAGGTGTTCGGCTGGAACAGCCTTGACGTCCTGACCTTTGGCGCGGGAGACCCGTCCAAGCCCGTGAACGCGATCCCGCCCGAAGCCGTGGCCTGGTGCCAATTGCGCTTCGTGGTCGGCACCGACTGGCGCGCGCTGGAGACCCACGTGCGCGAACACCTGCGCCAGGCGGGCTTCGAAGCCGTGCACGTGCGGATCGGCATGCAGGCGGGCGCCACGCGCTTGTCGCCCGACAATGCCTGGGTGCGCTGGGCCGCCGCGTCGCTGGAACGCACGACCGGCAAACGGCCCGCGCTGCTGCCCAACCTGGGCGGTTCGCTGCCCAACGATATTTTTGCCGACCAACTGGGCCTGCCCACCCTGTGGGTGCCGCACTCCTACCCCGCCTGCGCGCAGCACGCGCCCAATGAACATCTGCTGGGCAGCGTGGCGCGCGAGGGGCTGGCCATCATGGCCGGCCTGTTCTGGGACCTGGGCGACCAGGGCCCCGCCCTGCGGGACGCGGCCGCCGCCTCGGCCGCCCCCCTGGCTGCCTGACCCCTCCCCCCTATTTTCGCGTTTCCCATGACCCTTCGAGAGCTTTGCCATGACCGCTAGATTTTGTGCCGCCGTGATGGCGTTCAACCTTGCCGTCGCCGCGTATGCGGGCGAGGCCCATGCCGCGTACCCCGAACAGCCGATCAAGATCGTCGTGCCGTTCACGCCGGGCGGTGCCACCGACGCGGTGGCCCGGCTGCTGGCCAACCGGCTGTCGGGCAGCCTGGGACAGTCCGTGATCGTCGAGAACCGCCCGGGCGCGTCCACCGTGATCGGCGCCGATGCCGTGGCGCGCGCGCAACCCGACGGCTACACGCTGCTGCTGTCGGGCAGCACCACCTATACGGTATTGCCCGCACTGAAGTCCACGTTGCCTTATGACCCGATCAACAGCTACGAACCCATCGCCATCGTGGCCATGGCCCCCGTCGTGCTGCTGGCGCAGAACGGCCTGGCGGTCAACACGGTGCAGGAAGCGGCCGCGCTGGCCAAGCGGCAAAGCGACAAGGGCGGCCTGATGTACGGCACCTTCGGACCAGGCTCCGCGCCGCACCTGGCCGGCGAAATGTTCGCCGAAGCGGTAGGCGCCAAGATGATGCCCGTGCCCTACAAGGGCAGCGCGCAATTGATCACCGCGATGATCGGTGGAGAAGTCGCGCTGGGCGTGGACACGGTGTCGTCGGCCGCGCCGCAGGTGCGCGCCGGCAAGGTCCGCGCCTTGGCGGTCACGGGCGAACACCGCGTGCCGCAGTTGCCGGACGTGCCCACCTTCACCGAAGCGGGCATTCCCGAGGTGTCTTTTGTCGGCTGGTATGCGCTGGCCGCTCCGGCCCGCACGCCCGCGCCGGTCATCGACACGCTGAACCGCGCGGTCGCCAAGATCATGGAAGATCCGCAGGTGCGCAAAGCCGTGTCGGACCTGGCGCTTGAACCCGTGTACTTGCCCGGCCAGGCGTTCCACGCACAGATCACCCGGGAAATGCGCACGTTCGGCGACGTGGCCAAACGCGCAAACATCACGCTGGACTGACGCGCGCGGCCGGCCGCGGCGCAGGGCATGCGGCGCGGCCGGCTCGCCGGAGCGATCAATACTTGTAGTTCACGCCCAGCATGGCGCTAAACGGTGCGCCATAGTAGTTGCTGTAGACGTTGGTGCTGGCGTAGTACTTCTTGTCGAACACGTTGTTCAGGTTCAAGGTGGCCGACCACTGGCGGCTGAACTGGTAGCGTGCCATCAAATCCACCAGCGCATAGCCGCTTTGCGACGACTCGAACGGTTGCCCGCCCGGGCCCCGGCTGGAATACTCGCTGCCGCTTTCCCATCGCACCCCGCCGCCCACCGTCAATGCGCTGAGATCGCCCGGCAGACGGTATGTGGTGTACAGCTTGGCGATGTGGCGCGGCAGGCCGACTTGCGTGATGAAGCCTTGCGGCAGGCGGCGGTCCACGTAGGCGTAGGACAGCTGCAACTGCCATCCAGGGGTCAGCTCGCCGGTGATTTCGGCTTCCACGCCGCGCATCACCGCGCCGTCGGCGGCGACGTAGGCGCTATCGCCATTCGGCGCCAGACGGTCGCCGTCCACCATCGCATAGTTGTCCTGACGGGTGCGGAACAAGGCCAGCGACCCGTTCAGGCGGCCGTCCAGGAACGCCGATTTCAGGCCGATCTCGTAGGTATTGCCCTTGATGGGTTCCAGCACGCCGCCCGTCACGTCTTGCGCCTGTTGCGGCTGGAAGATGCTGGTGTAGCTGGCATAGGCGGACAGGGTGCTGGTCAGGTCGTACACCACGCCGGCATAGGGGGTGTAGACGCCCTGCTCGCGCATATTGTCCGGGTAGGACGAGCCATCGTTATAGTTGTAGGACGCCTGCTGGTCCCACCACGTCACCCGCGAGCCCAACACCAGCGACAGCGCGTCCGTCGGGCGCAGGCGTACCGCGCCATAGATCGACGACTGCTTTTCGGTGTAGTAGCGCCTGCCTGTCGATTGCCAATCCGGCTCGGGCATGTCGCCGTTCCACTGGCGGATATCGGGAATCTTGGCGTCATAACCCGGCGCGACCCAAAGCGGATACATGTCGTAGTCGCCCCGGGTGCGCGATGCGCTGGCGCCCACCACCAGGTCGTGCTGACGGCCAAAGGCGTCGAACGCGCCGGTCAGGCTGGCATCGACGGCGTTCTGGGTTTTCGGAATGGGCCATTTGGCCACCCATACCGATGCGCCCTGACCCGTCGTCGGGTTGGCCCAGCCGTTGCTGCTGAACCAGCCATAGGTGCGGTCGTTGTCATCGCCTGTGCGGGACACGGTCACCGAGCCCTTCCACGACGGCGCGAATTCATGGTCCAGCGTCGCGAACACGTTGTAGCGCGTGCGTTCCTGGCGGCTCCAGTCAGTGGCCGAATTGAAGCGCTGCGGGAAATCCGTTTTCGTCCCATCCGCATACGCGGCGGGGAAACCGAAGTACGAGCATTCCGTGCACTTCTTGCGCTGATACTCCGCGCCCAGCGTCAGCATGGTGCGTTCGGTCAGGTCGGCCTCGACCACGCCATACAGCAACTGCGAATCCTGCTTGACGCGGTCGATGAACGAACCGCCTTCCTGCCACGCGCCGACCAGCCGGCCGCGAAGCTTGCCCGCTTCGTCCAGAGGGCTGCCCAGATCGAACTCCGTGCGCTTGTAGTCCCAGGAACCCACGGCGGCCCCCACGCCGGCCTCGAACTCGCGGGTGGGCCGCTTACGCACCAGATTGATCGAGGCAGCGGGGTTGCCGGCGCCGTTCAACAGGCCGGTGGAACCGCGCACCACCTCAATCCGGTCATACAGCGCGGTGTCCAGGCCCAGCGCATTGAAGTCCTTGTGGGTAGGCACGCCGTCCACCTGCATGTTGGTGATCTCCATGCCGCGCGCGTACAAGCCCTTCTCGTTGTCGTCCGCAGACCCCTTCTTCTTGAAGGTCAGGCCCGGCGTGTTGGCGATGGCGTCTTCCAGCGTGTTGAGCCCCTGGTCCGACAGGCGCTGGCGCGTCATCACCGACACCGATTGGGGAGTCTCGCGCAGCGTCATCGGCAGCTTGGTGGCCGTCGTGGACAAGCCCACGGTGTACGAGTCCGATCCCTCGCTGGGCGCGGGGTCGCGCGAGCCCAGCACTTCCACCGGCGCAAGCGTCTGCGCGCCGGCGATGCGCAGTCCGTAGTTGTTGCCGCCTTGGCTGACGACCTCCAGCCCGGTGCCCGACAGCATGGCCGCCAGCCCCGACGCGATGCCGTAATCGCCTTGCAGGCCGGCGCTTTGCTTGCCTTGCGTCAATTGGGCGTCGAACGACAGCACGACGCCCGCCTGCGCGGCGAAGCGGCCGAGCGCCAGGCCCAGCGGACCGGCGGGAACATCATAGCGGCGGGCCGCATCGGCGGACGGCGCCGCCTGCGCCACCGCGGGCGGCGCCGACGCCAGCGCCATCAAGGCGACAAAAACGGCGCGCGCGATCGGCGCCAGCGGTCCGGGATGGCGGTGCAAGGACATGTTGAAGGGCATAAGCTCTGGTTTTCCGTGAATCGAATCCGACGTAATCCCTGCTAAGTCGGACGAGCGCGGAAAAAGGACAATGCCAAATAAAAATAAATCAGCCGCGGGCGACCACGCGGGTGTAATAGCGGGTGAAGCGCGACACGCGCACGGGCAGCGCGCGTTCCACGGCCGCCAACGCGCGGTCGGTGTCGTCGATGGGAAACGCGCCCGACACGCGCAGGGCCGCCACCGCGTCGTCACAACGAAGGCGGCCGGGACGGTAGCGGTCCAGCTGCGCAATGAACTCGGCCAGCCGCATGCCGTCCACGATCAGCAGGCCCCGCGTCCACGCATCGGGTTCGCCCAGGACGACGCCCGCGCGGCGGGCGCCCGACGCTTCCAGCACGCCTTGTTCGCCCGCGTTCAGCCGTAGTGGCGTCGCCCCGTTGGCGGGCCGCAGCTCGACCGCATGCCGCAGTACCGCGACACGCGTGCATGCATCCTGCCGATTGACGGTAAAGCGCGTGCCCAAGGGACGCACCGTGCCGTGCAGCGTCGTCACCCGCAAAGGCGGCAGGCCCGGGGCGGCATGTTCGGTATCGATCAGGATCTCGCCTGCGTGCACGGTCACGTGGCGGCCGCGCGCGTCCATGGCGACGTCCACCGCGCTTGCGCTGTCCAGCCACAGCAAGGTGCCGTCCGCCAGCAGCAGTTCGCGCCGTTCGCCCGCGCCCATCCGGTAGTCGGCCAGATAGCTGGCCGCCAGCCGCTCGACCGGCAAGGTACGCCACGCCAGCACGCCGCCGGCGCCGAACAGGGCCACCGCCCCCAGGCCACTGCGCAAGGCGGCGCGCCGGCGCGCGAAGTGGTGGTCTGCGCGGTTGAGTGTATCGGCGGCCAGCCGCGCGGGCGCCGCGCCCAATGTGCCGCGCAGGCGTTCGACCTGCCGCCAGATGCGGGCATGTTCCGGGTCGGCAGCCAGCCAACGGCCATGCGCCGCCACATCGGCCGCATCGGCGTCGTCGGCGCATAGCCGCGCATACCATTGCGCCGCCGCAGAGATTGTCTTGTCCGCCATCGCCGGTTACTGCCGTTCCAAGGCGTACACGAGGCAGTGCTCGGTCGCGCGGGCCATGTATTTCTTGACCGAACTGACCGTCACGCCCAGCCTGGCCGCGATGTCCGCGTAGCTTGCGCCTTCCAGCTGGGACATCAGGAACGCACGCCGCACCTTGTCGCCCAGGCCCTGCAGCATGGCGTCGATCTCGCGGATGGTTTCCAGCAGAATGGCCTGTGTTTCGGGTGAGATCGCATGGGCCTCCGGCTGCTGCGCCAGGGTTTCCATCCAGGCGCGTTCCAACACCTGGCGGCGAATGTGGTCCACCAGCGTGCGTTGGGCCACGGTGGCCAGAAAGCTGCGCGGCTGGCGCACACCCTGCAGCTGCGCCATGGACGCGGGCGAGGCCAACAGACGCAGAAAGGTGTCCTGGGCCAGGTCGGCGGCTTCGGCCGGCACGCTCAGCCGCCGCAGCAGCCACCCACGCAACCAGCCGTGGTGATCGCGATAAAGCAAGCCTAGCTCGCGGTGCTCCAGAGATTCCAAGGACGACATGGCCGTAGCGCGACCGCTTCCTGATTTTTAAGAATGGGAATTGTAATCATTATTGATGATGGCGGGCAATCGCCCGCCATTCCCCATCTTGACGCCCTACACCGCCGGCGGCATCGTCTCCCGCTCGGGATGCCGGTGCTTGGCCAGCGCCTGGATGAACCGGGCCGCGCTTTTCGCCGGCGCCCCGGTTTCCACCAGCAGGCCGGCGTCCGACCCGTCAGGCGCAATGCCCGCTGCCTCGAAGACCTGCGCGCCGGCTCCCTGCCCCAACAGCGTCTTGCCATGGCGGAAGGCGTCGCGCAGGAATTCCAGCGCCCGCCCGTCCGTCCGCAATCGCCCGACGGCGCCCTCGCCGCCCGGGACCACAGCGCCGTCGAACAGCCCCGAAGGGTGATTGTCCAGCGACGCGTCCGCATCCAGCGTGCTGCCGTCTTCCGCCTGCACAGGGCCAATCCGCTGCCCCACCAGCCGCACCACGACACCGGCTTTGATCAGCGCGTCCGCCACGGCCGTTACGGCCGCGCCGTCCACGCCTTCGGCCACCAGGATGGCGACCTTGCGCGTGGCGACGCCGCCATCGCCCGGCCTTGCGGTCAGCGACAGCGCCGGCGACAAATCCACCTCTGGCTTGGGCGGCTGGGAGGCGGCGCGCGGCAAGGGTTCGGGCAAGGCCATGCCCAACTGGTTCGCCACGGCCTGGGCCAGTTCGTCCGACACGTTGCGCAGCGACGCCACCATGCGCTGCCGGATCGCCGGCACGGTGACCTTGCTGAGTTCAAAGGCGAAGGCGTTGATGATGTGCCGCTGCTCCCAGTCCGTCTGGCTATTGAAGAACAGCGCGGCCTGGTTGTAGTGCTCGGCGAACTTCTCCGGATGGCCGCGCAACTCGTCACCCGTCACGGGTTCCGGGAACGGCACAAAGCCGTCCATGCCGGCCTGGAACGGGCAGCCACCCGCCAGCGAATTCGGTTCATACGCCACGCGCCCCCGGTGAATGGCCTGGCGGTGCATGCCGTCGCGCTGGTTGTTGTGCACCGGCGCCAGCGGCGCATTGATGGGGATTTCGTGGAAATTCGGGCCGCCCAGGCGCGAGATCTGCGTGTCGACATACGAGTGGATGCGCCCGGCCAGCAGCGGGTCGTTGGTGAAGTCCACCCCCGGCACGACATGCGCCGTACAGAAGGCGACCTGCTCGGTCTCGGCGAAGAAGTTGTCGGGATTGCGGTCCAGCACCATCCGGCCGATGGGCGTGACCGGCACCAGTTCTTCCGGCACGATCTTGGTGGCGTCCAACACGTCGAAGCTGAAGCGCTCCGCCTCTTCTTCCGTGAAGACTTGCACGCCCAACTCCCATTCGGGGCCGTTGCCCGCGTCGATGGCTTCCCACAGGTCGCGCCGGTGGAAGTCGGGGTCGGCGCCCGATACCTTGACCGCTTCGTCCCACACCTGGGAATGCGTACCCAGCACGGGATTCCAATGGAATTTCACCAGCCGCGATTCGCCCTGCGCGTTGACGAAGCGGAAGGTATGCACCCCGAATCCCTGCATCATGCGGTAGCTGCGCGGAATGCCTCGGTCGGACATCACCCACATCAGCATGTGCGTGGATTCCGGCATGAGCGACACGAAATCCCAGAACGTATCGTGGGCAGACGCGGCCTGCGGCATACCGTGGTGCGGCTCGGCCTTCACGGCATGCACCAGGTCCGGGAATTTCATCGCGTCCTGGATGAAGAAGACGGGGATGTTGTTGCCCACCAGGTCCCAATTGCCTTCGTCGGTGTAGAACTTCACGGCGAAGCCGCGCACGTCGCGCGCCGTGTCTTTGGAGCCGCGTTCGCCCGCCACGGTCGAAAACCGCACGAATACCGGCGTGCGTTTGCCCTTCTCGGCGAACAGCGAGGCGGCCGTCAGGTCGGTCAGCGGCTTGTAGCATTCAAAGTAGCCGTGCGCCGCCGAGCCGCGCGCGTGCACGATGCGCTCTGGAATGCGCTCGTGGTCGAAATGCGTGATCTTCTCGCGCAGGATGAAGTCTTTGAGCAAGGCCGGCCCACGCAATCCGGCTTTGAGCGAATGCTGGTTATCGCCGACGCGCACGCCCTGGTTCGTCGTCAGCATCTGGTCGCTGGCGTCCGAACGCACTCGCGCCAGCCGGCCGTCCACGGCGTTCACGCCCGGGGCGGCCGTGTCGACGGTCTTGTCCGACGTCTCGCTTTCCGACAAGGTGCTGCCGCCCACGGACGGATCCGCAAGGGGCACATGCGCACCGGTGACCGGGCAGCGCGCCGCCTCGGCGCCGTACTCGGCAGCCTTGTCGGCATTGTGGGGGATGGCCGCCACCGTCGCGCCCACGGCGGCGGCTCGCTTCAAGGCCGGATGGCCAGGCTTGCCGGCGGGGCCGGCAGCGGGACCGCTATCGGTATTCATATAAGCGGTGTCGAGTGCGCCGCCGCCCTTGCCTGCGGGGGGCTTGCCTGCGGGTTTCTTCGTTGCCATGGCCGGTCTCCTAGTGTTTCAGCATCTTGTCGCGCGCCTGTTCGGCTCGGGATGCGCCGATCGCGGATTCCACCTGCTTGACCTCTTCGGGCGGCGGCAGCACGGCCGGAAAGCCCAGCGACTCGATCCACAATTCGCGGGACCAGCCTTGCGTGTGATACAGGTGGTGGTCTTCGTCGGTGGCCACGGCGTCATAGGCCTGCTTCAGGATCTTGGCCTCACGGCCGGAGTGCTGGTCGGCAATCACGCCGATCAACGACCAATTCGCATGATCCTTCGTTTCGGCCAGCACCACGCACTCGGTTGCCACTAGCTGCGCGGCGTCCCGGTCGCCAGCACTGACCGCCATCTTCATGGCCTTGACCAGCGATTCGCCCAGATGCCGGACCACCTCGCGGCCCGGCGTCTGCATTTCGGGATCGAGTCCAAGTTGTTCAAACACGGTCAAAAGGACGCGGTGGTGCGTGCGCGTTTCCTCCAGGTATTCCTTCCATTCTTTCTTCAGGTCTTCGTTAATGGCACAGGACACCGCGGTCTCGTAGACGGACAGGCCGCCGATCTCGGTCTCCAGCGCCTGATACAGCAGTTCGTTGATCTGCTGGGCGTTTCCGGCTTTGTGTTTCATCAGGGGACTCCTCGTTCATGGACATCTGCGGCCTGACCGGCCAACACGGACAGTCGAGCGGGATGAAGCGCCCCTTCAGCAATCGCCATGCCTGATCGCCCCGCGCCTGCCCCAGACAACGGCAAACCCGGAATGCTTAGCATCGCAACTCCGGCCCCAATTCGCTTAGAATTGGAACCATTCTCAATAAAACCAACATCCGCCCGGCTCGCGGCGGCAACAACGAAAAAAGAGGCTTGTTCTGAAATCCGGTTTCCGCCTATCCATGGCCTGGTTGCACACCTGGGTCGGCCTGTGGTTTTCCTGGCTGCTGTTCGCCGTGTTCCTGACCGGATCGCTCGCCGTGTTTTCCGAGCCCATCACCCACTGGATGACACCCGAGCACCACGCGGCCGAAGCCCTGGCCGCGCAGCAGGAAAGCCCGTCCGTGGACCGCGCCCGCCGTCTGGATCTGGCGATCGACTACATGTCGAAAAAGCACCCTGGCGCTGAAATGTGGGAAATCTGGCCGGTCAACCGCTCGCACGAGAACAGCCTGTCCGTCTACTGGTTCGATCAGAACGGCCAATACGCCGATGCCGAGCTTGACCCCGTCACCGGCGCCGAGATAGACGACCACCACGACGAAGAAGGCCGCGCCACGATGGGCGGCACGCACTTCGTGAACTTCCACTACATGCTGCACGAAAGCCGCTATGGCCTGTGGATCGTGGCGTTCGCCACCATGGCGATGCTGGTCGCGCTGATTTCGGGCGTGGTCACGCACAAGCGCATTTTCAAGGACTTCTTTACGTTCCGCGCGAAGAAGGGGCAGCGCTCGTGGCTGGACGCGCACAACGCCGTCGCCGTGCTGACCCTGCCCTTTCAGTTCATGATCGCCTATACCGGCATCACGATCTCCAGCGCCGACCTGATGCCGGCGCCGGTTGTCGCTCACTACGGCGCGGGGATGGAAGGCACCCGCCTGTACCTGGCCGAAATGCAGGGCGAAATCAAACCCCTGCGCACTGGCGCGCCGCTTGCCAGCCCTAAGCTGGAACCCATCGTGGCCCAGGCCGAGGCGCTGATCGGCCAGACGGCGCGCGCCATCGTCATCAACAACCCCGAAGACAGCTCCATGCGGATCGGCGTCTACGGCTGGAACGAAGACCGCGACACCTTCCACAACATCAGCGCCACGACCGGCATGGCCGAATTTTCCGGCGCCACAGGCGAACTGCTGCGCACGCGGCCAGCGGGCGGGGTCAACGGCGGCACGCCGGCGCTGGTCCGCCAAGTGATGAGCGACCTGCACATGGGGCGCTTCGGCGGCCTGGCCATCCACTGGCTGTATTTCATCTGCGGCCTGGCGGGCGCCGCCATGATGGGCACCGGCGCCGTGCTGTTCATGGTGAAACGGCGCGCCAAGCTGGGCAATGAATTCGGCGCCGCCACGGCGCGCATGTACCGGCTGTTCGAAGGCCTGAACGTGGCCGCGCTGGCCGGCCTGGCGGTGGCCTGCGCCGCTTACTTCTGGGCCAACCGCCTGCTGCCCGTCGCGCTGGAGAACCGGGTGCTGTGGGAACTGCGCTGCTTCTTCGGCGCTTGGGCGCTGATGCTGGCGCTGGCCTGGCTGTGCCGCCCGCGCCGGGCATGGATCATGCAACTGGGCTTGCTGTCCGCGCTGTGCCTGTTGCTGCCGCTGATGTCGTTCGCGGCGTTGGGCGATCACCTGTACGCGCAGATCGCGCGCGGCGACTGGGAAAGCGCCGGGGTTGAACTGACCGCCGTCGCCTTTGGCGTACTATCCGCCTGGGCGGCCATCCGTTTGTGGAAGAAGCCCCTGTCCGCGCCCGCCCAGCGCACCCCCCGCGCGAACCAAGAGGCTGCGGCATGAACATGAACGACGTCTTCGCCATTGTGATGGCTTTGCTGCTGACCTACTCCGGCATGGCCTGCCTGAGCCTGGCCATGCCGCGCCATTACGATCAGGTCTGGGGCCGCGATCCGTCGGCCGGCCACACGCGCGTGCTGCGCGGTGCCGGCGTGCTGCTGCTGGCGCTGGCCCTGCTGCCTTGCGTGGGCCTGTGGGGCAACACCGTGGGCGTGGTCGCCTGGCTGGGCTGGCTGTCCGCCGGCGCGCTGCTGTGGGTCGGCATGCTGTCCTGGGCCCCGCGCCCCGCGGCCAGAACCGCCGCGCTGGCGGTGGCGATTTCACTGGCCGGCATCGGCATCGGTTTCTGACGCCCGCCGCGCATTGCGCATTCCACGGGCCATCCCCCGCCGATTGACCCGTATCAAACCAGGCTGATATCGCGTGCGTCTTGCGCACCGGTAACACCATATGTGGTGGTAGAGTTTTCACACCCCACTACATATGGTGTCAATAATGCCTATCCAACACATCCTCAAGCGCGACGGCCGCGTCGCGGCCTTTGACCGCGACAAGATCGCGCACGCCATGGCGGCGGCCGGAACCAGCACCGGAGAGTTGGACCTGGCGGGGGCGCAGGCCCTGACTGACACTGTCATCGCCGCCCTGGCTGACCAGCCCTGCCCCGGCGTCGAAACCATCCAGAACCGGGTCGAAGAGGCCCTGGTCCAGGCGGGCCACTGGCGCACCGCCCGCGCCTACATCGTGCACCGCGAACAACACGCCCGGCTGCGCGCGCTGCGCCACACCCTGGTCGACGTGGAAAGCGCCATGGAGGAATACCTGGACCAGCGCGACTGGCGCGTCAACGCCAACGCCAACCAGGGCTACAGCCTGGGCGGCCTGATCCTGAACGTCGCAGGCAAAGTCACCGCCAACTATTGGCTGTCCAACGTCTTCACCCCCGAAGCGGGTCAGGCGCACCGCAACGGCGACATCCACATCCACGACCTGGACATGCTCAGCGGCTATTGCGCCGGCTGGTCGCTGCGCCAACTGTTGACCGAAGGCTTCAACGGCATCCCGGGCAAAGTGGAATCCACGCCGCCCAGGCACATGTCGGCCGCCATCGGCCAGATCGTCAACTTCCTGGGCACGCTACAGAACGAATGGGCGGGCGCGCAGGCCTTCAGTTCCTTTGACACCTACATGGCGCCCTTCATCCGCCGCGATGCGATGACGTACGCCGAGGTGAAGCAGTCGATGCAGGAACTGATCTTCAACCTGAACGTGCCCAGCCGGTGGGGCACGCAGACGCCGTTCACCAACCTGACGTTCGACTGGACCTGCCCGGCCGACCTGAAGGAACAGGTGCCTTACGTGGGTGGCCAGGAAATGCCGTTCCACTATGGCGACCTGCAAGCCGAAATGGACATGATCAACCGCGCCTACATCGAAGTGATGATGGCTGGCGACGCCAAGGGGCGCGTGTTCACCTTCCCGATCCCCACCTACAACATCACCCCCGACTTCGACTGGAACCACCCCAACGCCGACCGCCTGTTCGAGATGACGGCACGATACGGGCTGCCCTACTTCCAGAATTTCCTGAATTCAGACCTGGAACCCCACATGGTGCGGTCCATGTGCTGCCGCCTGCAACTGGACCTGCGCGAACTGCTCAAGCGCGGCAACGGCCTGTTCGGATCGGCGGAGCAGACGGGGTCGGTGGGCGTGGTGACGGTGAACTGCGCGCGCCTGGGCTACACCTGCCAGGGCGACGAGGCGAAGCTGATGGCGCGCCTGGACACGCTGCTGGGCCTGGGACGCGACGTGCTGGAGACCAAGCGCAAGGTGGTGCAGCGCTATATCGACCAGGGCCTGTACCCCTACACCCGGCGCTACCTGGGCACCTTGCGCAACCACTTCAGCACGCTGGGCGTGAACGGCATCAACGAGATGATCCGCAACTTCACGAATGATGCGGAGGACGTCACCACCGCCGCGGGCCACGCGCTGGCCGTGCGTCTGCTGGACCGCGTACGCGACCGCATGACGGAATTCCAGGAGCAGACCGGCCACCTCTACAACCTGGAGGCCACGCCGGCCGAAGGCACGACCTACCGCTTCGCCCGCGAAGACAGAAAGCGCTATCCCGGCATTCTGCAAGCCGGCACCGACGCCCAGCCTTACTACACCAATTCCAGCCAGTTGCCCGTGGGCCACACTGACGACCCGTTCCACGCACTGCAACTTCAGGAGACGCTGCAGAGCAAATACACCGGCGGCACCGTGCTGCACCTGTACATGAACGAAGCGGTGTCGTCCGCCGAAGCGTGCAAGCAGCTGGTACGCCGCGCCCTGTCGAATTTCCGGCTGCCCTACATCACGGTCACGCCCACGTTTTCCATCTGCCCCAACCACGGGTATCTGGCCGGGCATCACGAGTTCTGCCCGAAATGCGATGCCGAACTGTTGGCCAAGCAATCCGCGTGCTGCGCACCCGCCTAGCGCGCGACACCCCGCCGGGCGCAAGCCCGGCATTCACCCCAAGGAGTCCTCGATGCAAACCTTGACCGTCCCCGCCCCCACCGCCGCGGCCCCCGTCCTGCAACTGGACGACAGCCAACGCGTGCGCTGCGAAGTCTGGACCCGAGTAATGGGCTACCACCGTCCCGTCTCTTCCTTCAACACCGGCAAACAAGGCGAATTCAATGAACGCCGCTTCTTCGTCGAGCAACGCGCCTGAAGGCGCGCCTCAACACGCTGAACCCGGTACGCGCAGGCTGGCCGCAAGGCCGGCCTACGCGGCGCCGCCCCAACCCGTCGCCCAGCCGCTGCCGCGGCATTCGCCCGCGATCGGCGGCCTGGTGCCCTTCTCGACAGTGGATTGGCCGGGTCAACTGGCCGCCGTCGTCTTCATCTCGGGCTGCCCCTGGCGTTGCCACTATTGCCACAACACCGAACTGCAAACCCGCGCCGCCCGATACGACTGGCGGGAAACGCGGGCCTTCCTGGAAACCCGCACCGGCCTGCTGGATGCCGTGGTGTTCTCGGGCGGAGAGCCCCTGAGCGAACCCCGGCTGCCGTCCCTGATCCGCGACGTGCGGCGCATGGGATACCGCGTGGGCCTGCACACGGCGGGCATCTATCCGCTGCGCCTGGCCGACGTGCTGCGCCATCTGGATTGGGTGGGGCTGGACATCAAAGCCGACGCGCAGGGCTACGACGACATCACCGGCCGTCGCGACTCCCAGCGCCCCGCGCTGGCCTGCCTGACGCAGTTGCTGTCGGCCGGCACGGATTTCGAATGCCGCATCACCTGGCACCCCGACTGGCTGGATGAAACACGGCTGTTGACCCTGGCCCGCGAAATGGCCCGCCGCGGCGTGCGACGCTTCGCCGTCCAAGGCGCGCGCAGTTCACCCGGTGCGCCGCCCGGCCGCGCGTTGAGCGCGCAGGCGCAGTCCCTGCTGACGCAGTGGTTTAGCGAATTCACCTACCGCTGAGCCAACGCCGCCGCCAGCGTCGGAAGAAACCGCGGCGAGCCGATCGCCCCGACATTGCACCGAGACCACGGTGACGTGGCGGTCGGGTCCACGCTGAATACGCGGCCCGGCGCCATGATGACTTTTTCGGGCATCAGGTCCGCGGCCAGCGTCAGCGAATCGGACACACCGGGAAAGGCCGACCACAAGTAGAGCGAACTCGTGGGCCGCGCGAAGACCTCCGCCCCCAGTGAATCCAGTACTTGCAGGGCGTGGCCGGTGGCGGCCTCCAGGCGTTGCCGCAGCCGGACCAGATGCCGCTCGTAGTGCCCGTCGCGCAACATCACGTCCACCATGCGTTCGCAGTATTCGGAACTGCTGACGTGCACCAGGGCTTTCAGGTCGGCCAGGTCGCTGGCCAGCGCCGCATTGCAGGCAATGAAGCCCACCCGCAGCGCAGCCGAAAACGATTTCGAGAAACTGCCGATATAGATGGTGCGCTCCAACTGGTCCAGCGCCGACAGCCGGACGGCGGACGTGGGCTTGAAGTCGGCCAGCGAATCGTTTTCGACGACCATCAGGTTGTAGCGTTCGGACAGCTGCAGGACCTTATAGGCTTTAGCCGGCGAAATATCGGAACCGGTGGGGTTGTGCGCCAGCGACTGCGTGAAGAACAGCCGCGGTTTTTCGCGTTGCAGCAAGGCTTCCAGCGCGGCCACGTCGGGGCCGTCGGACAGACGCGGCACGCCCAGCATGCGCACGCCCGCCAGCTTCAGCTTGCCGAACAAGGGGTAGTACCCGGGATTGTCGACCAGCACGGTCGCCCCCGGCGGCACGAAATAGCGGATCACAAGATCCATGGCCTCGTTGGCGCCCTGCGTCAGCACCAGCTGCGGCGGCGCCACATTCACGCCCACGTCGCCCAGTTTGCGCACCAGGCTCTCGCGCAGCGGCGCGTAGCCGAAGCGGCTGCCATAGCGGAACAAGGCGCCCAGGCCCGTGCGCACCACTTTCTGGTGATAGCGGTCCATGCGCATGTCGGCCAGCCATTCCACGGGCGGGAAACCGTCGCCGGCCTGCACCGCGTCGGGCTGCGTCTTGAGCTGTTCGCGCATCAGCCAGACGATGTCCATGGCCCGGCTCAGCTGCCCTGATTCCTCGTCGGCCGCCTTGCGCGCGAAGTGGCCGTCCAGCACATAGAAGCCCGCTCCCCGGCGCGGTTCCACCAGCCCCTGGGCCACCAGCATTTCAAAGGCCACGACCACGGTGTTCTTGGCATAGCGGTGCAGTTGCGAGAGTTCCCGCAGGGACGGCAGCTTGTCGCCCGGCCGGTACACGCCGTCGGCGATCTGCTGACCGATCAGCTTGGCCAGGCTTTCGGCGATGGGTGCGGCGCGCGGCCGCCGGCCCGGTTTTGTTGTGTCTTCCATGCGTCGTCTTCCGCGTGAATCCTGGCCAGAATTGGTGCAGTGCGATGGTACTGTTTGCCCAAACTGTACCTCTCAATAGCGGTACAGTTTACCTAGAATCAGGCCACTTAATTCTTATACGGAGACCTGCCATCGTGGCCGATTCACGCTTGCCCAACTTCCGCGCGCTGACGCCTGCGCAACGCCTGGCCGCCATCGCGGACGCCGCCTCGCTGACCCCCGAAGAACAGCAACTGCTGGCCCGCCCTGGCGCGCTCGGCCTGGACCGCGCCGACGGCATGATCGAAAACGTCATCGGCGCGTTCGAACTGCCGCTTGGGGTGGCCGGCAACTTCCAGGTCAATGGCCGTGACGTGCTGGTGCCGATGGCCGTGGAAGAGCCCTCCGTCGTGGCGGCGGCCTCCTACATGGCCAAGCTTGCGCGCGAATGCGGCGGCTTCGAGACGTCCAGCAGCCGCCCGTTGATGCGTGCGCAGGTCCAGGTGCTGGGCCTGACCGACCCGCATGGCGCGCGGCTGGCGCTACTGCGTGAACGCGAGCGCATCGTGACGCTGGCCAACAGCCGCGACAAAGTGCTGATCGGGCTGGGCGGCGGCTGCCAGGACCTGGAAGTCCACGTCTTCGCCGACACGCCGCGCGGCCCGATGATCGTGCTGCACCTGATCGTGGACGTTCGCGACGCGATGGGCGCCAACACCGTCAACACCATGGCTGAGGCCGTGGCGCCGCTGGTCGAAGCAATCACCGGCGGCTCGGTGCGCCTGCGCATCCTGTCCAATCTGGCTGATCTGCGCCTGGCGCGGGCCCGCGTGCGCTTGACGCCGCAGGCGCTGGACACCAAAGACCGCAGCGGCGCCGAGATCATCGAAGGCGTGCTGGACGCCTACACGTTCGCCGCCGTCGACCCCTACCGCGCGGCGACGCACAACAAGGGCATCATGAACGGCATCGACCCCGTCATCGTCGCCACCGGCAACGACTGGCGCGCGGTGGAAGCCGGCGCGCACGCCTACGCGGCCCGCTCGGGCCGCTACACGTCGCTGACGCAATGGGAAAAAGACACGTCCGGCGCCCTGGTGGGCACGATTGAAATGCCCATGCCCGTGGGCCTGGTGGGCGGCGCGACCAAAACGCATCCGCTGGCCCGCCTGGCCCTGAAGATCATGGACGTGCGCTCCGCGCAGGAGCTGGGCGAAGTCGCGGTCGCCGTGGGCCTGGCGCAGAATCTGGGCGCGTTGCGCGCGCTGGCGACCGAAGGCATCCAGCGCGGCCACATGGCGCTGCACGCCCGCAACATCGCCTTGGTGGCCGGCGCGACAGGCGCCGAGATCGATACCATCGCCAAGCGCATGGCGGCGGAGCAGGACGTCCGCACCGACCGCGCGCTGGCCTTGCTGGAGGAACTGCGGCAGTCGCGATAAGCCCGGCCGGCCCAGGCCATACAAGAACAGAGGCGGCGCGCGGCAATGCCGGCGCCGCCCGGACACAACGGAGAGAGACATGGAAGCAAAATCCCCGGCGCCGCCCTGGCGCCTGGCCGAGGTATGGAGCGACACCGTGGACCTGCGCCAACTGGCGTGGGCCATCGGCATCGGCATCACGATCAGCGTGGCCGGCTTCTACGCCGCCAGCCGCTGGCTGCGCGGCATGGTCGCGTCTCCCGAGCTGGCGCACGCCTACGCCATGCTGGCCGGGCTGGCCGGCTGCGTGATCGCGGGCGTGATCTGCGCGCGCCTGTTCCCGCCCAAACGCGAAGTCATTGAACACACCTCCACGCATGACCCCGCCTGGCGCGCCGAAGTGCTGGCCGAACTGGCCGAGCAGCCCGGCGGCCTGGGCACGTTGGCCGACCTGCCCGAGGCGGTCGTGCGCGAACTGAAGGAACTGGACCTGTACGACCTGTTCACCGAACCGCCCGCCGCCGCGCCCGCCGCTGCGCCGGCGTCGTCCCCCCGCGCCCAAGGCGCATCCAAGGAGGCCCTGGCATGAGCGACCCCGCCCTGCTTGAACAAATCATGGTGGCCGCCGCGATGGGGCTGCTGGGCGCGGTGGTGTTCGCCGCGATCGGCCTGGTGTCGGGCACCGATGAAACCACGACGCTGGCGCCGCTGACCTTGCTGGTGGTGCTGTTGGGCGTGCCGCCCGCGGGCGTGTTCACATTCTTCCTGGCCGGCGCGGTGGCCAAGCACATGACGCACGCCGTGCCCACGGCCTTGCTGGGCATCCCCGGGGACACGCTGGCCACGCCGCTGCTGCAGGATGCGAACATGCTGCGCAAGCTGGGCGTGCCGCACATCGCGCTGCGCAAGATGGTGTCCGGCGCCATCGTGGCCGCCTTTGTCGCCGTGCCGCTGGCCGTGCTGTTCGCCGTGCTGCTGGCGCCGTTCGGCGCCGCCATCACGAAGTCCGCGCCGTGGATCTTCCTGGCCGCAGCCGTGCTGATCGCCTATTTCTCGGCCGGGCGATGGGCCGCGGTAGCGTTGCTGGTGCCCTTCGTGGTGGTCATCATCGCGCTGCAAAGCCTGACGGCCAAGTACGGCGTCAAGCTCAGTATCAGCTATTTCCTGGGCATCGCCATTGGCCCGCTGATCGCGGACCTGTTCACGGTCATCTCGCCCATGGGGCGCACGCAGATGATGCGCGACAAGGTGCGCACGTTCTCGCTGGCCCCTGACGTCAAGAGCTGGTCGGGCTACTTCCCCAACCCGCTGAAGGTGATGGACCGCACGCAGACCCGCTGGACGCTGGCCACGGCGGCGATTTCCAGCGCGACCTTCGTGTTCAGCCCCGTCGCCATGACCGTCGTGCTGGGCGAACTGGTCGGTTCGCGCATCAAGCACGCCTACCACCGCCTGACGACGGTCCTGTCGGCCCGCAACGGCGTCACCGAAGCGACCTATATCGCGGAAGCGCTGATCCCGCTGATCGCGTTCGGCCTGCCGCTCAGCCCGGTTGCCGCAGGGCCTGCCGCCCCGCTGTTCAACGCCCCGCCGCGTTTCACGGTGGACGCCGCCACGGGCCAGACGCACAATCTGCACAACCTGCTGAACCACTGGGAATTCCTGGGCTACGGCATGCTGGCGGTGCTGCTGGCCGCACTGGTCTCCTACCCCTTCGCGATGAACTTCGCGCGCCGCGCCGCGCTATTCGTGTCGCGCAAGGTCAGCCACGAAGCCATCATCGCCACCTTCGTGGGCCTGATCATCGTGATCAGCATCTGGGAAGGCCAGTTCCTGGGCCTGCTCGTAATCCTGACGATGGGCCTGTTCGGCGGCCTGCTCTCGCGCCGCTTCGGCTTCAACACCGGCGTGCAGTTCATGGGCTACTACACCGCCGTGCTGTCCGTGCCGGCCATCGTCAAGCTGATGGCGTAGGCACGCCGGACCGGCAGCGGCGCGTCCAGGATCGCGCCAGCCTGCCGGCCCCGGCGGCCGCTTCAAGCGGCAGTCTGGATATTGGCCTCGCGGATCAGGCGGGCCCATTTCTTCTGTTCCAGCAAGATGTATTGCTGCGCCGCGTCGGGCGTGCCCCCCATCGCGGTGCTGCCTTCGGCAGTGAAAAGCGCCACCGTAGCCGGATCGGCCAAGACCTTTTCCACGACGCCGTTCACCGCCTGGATCACATCGCGGGGGGTGCCGGCCGGCGCCACCAGCGCCTTCCAATCCAACGCCTCGAAGCCGTCGAAGCCGGACTCGGCCACGGTGGGGACGTCGGGCAGGATCGGCAGCCGTGCCCGCGCGGTCACGGCCAAGGGGCGCAGCACTTTACCCTTCAGCATTTCCTGCGCGGCCTGGGGCGTGGCGAACATATAGTCCGTGTTTTCGCCCAGCAGGTCGTTCAGGGCCGGCGCGGCGCCGCGGTACGGCACGTTCAGCACCTCGAACTTCGCCTGATACGCCAGCAGTTCGCCCGCCAGATGGCCCACCGTTCCCGACCCCGCCAGGGCCTGCTTGATGGAACCGGGCGCGGCGCGCGCGTCGCGGACCAGATCCGCCAGCGTGTTCCACCGCGCGTTGGCCTTCACCACCAGCACGACAGGCAGCGATGCGATCAGCGCGACCGCGGCGAAATCCTTGGCGGCATCAAACGGCATCTTCGGCATCAGCGCCGGGTTGATGGCCAGGTTGGAGGTCTGCCCCAAGCCCAGCATGAATCCGTCGGGCTTGGTCTTGGCGACATAGTCCAAGCCGATGTTGCCGCCAGCGCCCGGCCGGTTTTCGACCACGACCGACCAGCCGGCCAGGCTGGTGATCCTGGCTGCGATCGCCCGGGCCACGGAATCCGTGCCGCCGCCTGGCGTGTAGGGAACGATCAGCCGGATCGGCCGGCCATCGGGATAGCCGCCGGCCGTCTGCGCCCGCAGCGGCAACGCGGCGGCGCAGAGGGCGGCGCCCAGGAATGAGCGTCGGGATAGAGCGATCATGAGGGTTTGTCTCCTTGTGTAATGTGCCTTGCCTTCAAGGCCGCGATTTCATCGTCGCGATAGCCGACGCCGCGCAAGAGCGCGTCGGTGTGTTCGCCCACAGCCGGTGGCTGCAGACGGATGGGCGGCTGGACGCCGTCCAAGGTCAGCGGGGCCAGCGGCACCCGGGTTTCGCGGCCGTCCGGCAACGTGACCGGCGCAAGCCCGCCCGTGGCCTTGAGGTGCGGATCGTCGAAGAGTTGCTCGGGCCGGGTGATGGGCGCGAACGGCAGGCCCTCTTGCTCGAAGCGGGCCGCCAGCGCCGACGCGCGGTAGCCAGCCAGATGCGAACGCAGCTGCGGCATCAGCCAATCGCGGGCCTGCACGCGGTCGTTGTTCGTCTTCAGGCGCGGGTCCGCCAGCCACTCCGCCAGGCCGAACGCGCGGCAGAAGATGTCCCATTGCTTGTCGCTGACGACTGCCAGGAACACCTGTTCGCCATCCTTCACCGTGAAAACGTCGTACACGGCCCACGCGGAAATGCGGCTGGGCATCGGCGCGGGCACGTTCCCGGTCACGGCGTGCTGCATCATGTGCTGGCCCACCAGGAAGACATTGTTTTCGAATAGCGAGGCCTGCACTTCCATGCCCACGCCGGTATGTTCACGCTGGGCCAACGCCGCCATGGCCCCCATGGCACCGAACATGCCGCCCATGATGTCGTTGACGCTGGCGCCGGCGCGTAGCGGATCGCCCGGCCGGCCCGTCATGTAGGCCAGCCCGCCCATCATCTGCACGACTTCGTCCAGGGCAGTGCGGTTCTCGTACGGCCCCGGCAGGAATCCCTTGTGGCTGACATAGATCAGCCGGGGGTTGCGCGCCTTCAGCGCGCCATACCCCAAGCCCAGCTTTTCCATCACGCCAGACTTGAAGTTCTCGCTGACCACGTCTGCCGAATCGATCAGGCGAAGCGCAGCCTCAATGCCTTCGGGCTGCTTCAGATCCAGCGCGATGCTCTTCTTGTTGCGGTTGAACATGGGGAAGAAACCCGCGCCCGAGCCCAGCAGTTGGCGGGTGGAATCGCCCCCCATCGGCTCGACCTTGATGACCTCGGCGCCCAGGTCCGCCAGCAACATGCCGCAGGTGGGCCCCATCACCATGTGGGTGAATTCGATGACGCGGATGCCTTCGTACGGAAGACGGGACGAGGAACGGCTGGACATGTGAGGCACCTTCAAAGGGAATGGCTCGACGCCGTGCGGCAGCATTCAGGCAAAGCGCCGCCCTGCGCGGCCGGCGCGTGTCGCCCCTGCCGCGTTGGCATCGTGATCGGTAAAAGGGGGCTAGCGGAGCGGCGCGAAACCCTTCGGCAATCCGGCGTCCGGCGTCATGCCATACAGCGGCTCGCCTGGTAGACCAGCGGCTAGCGGCGTGCGCGCCGCGATGATCTTTTCCACCGAGATCCCGGTACGCACGCCCATCGCCTCGAACATGAACACCAGGTCTTCGGTGACGACGTTGCCCGACGCGCCGGGTGCATAGGGGCATCCGCCCAGGCCGCCGAGCGAACTGTCGAACGTGCGCACGCCTTCATCCCAGGCCGCCAGGCAATTGGCCAATCCCAAGCCCCGGGTGTTGTGCATATGGGCTGCGCCGGCGCGGGCCCCGAGCTCGCTGCGCAAGCGACGGAACAGGCGGCGCACCTGCGCCGGGTTGGCATAGCCCACCGTGTCGGACAGGCCGGATTCATCCGCGCCGGCCGCCACGCACATTGCCGCCAACCGGATGACGTCGTCCTCCGGCACCAGGCCTTGCAAGGTGCAGCCGAACGCCGTTGAAATGCCGGCTTCCAGCTTGACGCCGGGCGCGATGGCGTCGCGCAGTTGGGCGATGGCGCGGACTTCTTCCACCATGTCTTCGGGCGTCTTGCGCACGTTGGCCAGCGAATGGGCGCGGCTGGCGGAGACCGGCAACGTCAGCTTATGGACGCCGGCGTGCAACGCCGCCTCGGCGCCGCGCAAATTCGGCACCAACGCCATCACCGTCACCCCGGGGTGCCGGATCGCATGGGCGACCACTTCCGCCGCATCGGCCATTTGCGGCAGCAGCCGAGGCGGCACGAACGACGCCACTTCGATTTCGCGCAGGCCGGCGGCGACCAGCGCGTCGATCCACCGTAACTTGTCGGCCGTCGGCATGGTGGCCTTCACGGATTGCAGCCCGTCGCGCGGCCCGACTTCGCTGATCAGGACATCTGTGGGGGTTGAGGCGTCATGCGCCATGCTTGCGTCTCCAAATTATTCTATCTAATAGAACTATGTTCTTTACAATAGAATTAAATGCGAACCGGAAATCGATGTCAAGGGCGTCTTGTGCCCACGGCCGGGCGGGCGTGTGCCTACAATGGCCGCGAATCGTTCTAAAGGATGGAATATGCCGATTGCTGTGCGCCGCCCCGCCGGAGCTGGCCATGCCCCGTAAAGCCGTGACCGAATCCGTTGCGGACGCCGATGCCGCAGCAGGCGGCGTGGCCGCGGTCGACCGGGCGATGAGCCTGATGGCGGCCTTCACGCCCGCTGACCGCACGCTGTCGCTGGGCGAACTGGCCGAACGCACCCGGCTTTACAAAAGCACCGTGCTGCGCCTGCTGGCGTCACTTGAACACGCGCAATGGATCCGCCGCCTGGACGACGGCCGCTACGCGCTGGGCCCCGAAGTGGCCCGCCTGCACAGCATCTATTCCGCATCGTTTTCGCTGGAGCACGTCGTCATGCCGGTGCTGCGGGAACTCGTGGCCGCCACCGGCGAAAGCGCGGCCTACCACGTGCGCCAGGGCGATGCGCGCCTGTGCCTGTACCGCGTGGATTCCCCGCATCCGGTGCGCGACCACATCCGGGCGGGCGACCTGCTGCCGCTGGAACGCGGCAGCGGCGGACGCGTGCTGACGGCCTATGACGACATCCTGGGCCGCGCCCCCGGCCCGGACCAGGCGCTGTACGCCCGCATCCGCCAGGACGGCTATTTTGCCGCGATGGGCGACCGGCTGAGCGAGGTGGCGGGCATCTCGGCGCCGGTTTTCTTGCTGTCGGGCGGCATCGCAGCCGCGGTGACGCTGACGGCCCCCGCGCACCGTTACAACCCGGACCACCTGGCGTCTGTCTTGCAGGCCGCCCACCGGCTGACGGGCCGCGTGGGCTGAAGGCGGCGCCTGACCACCGCGGCCCCGCCATTGCCTGCCCGCTTGATCCCGCGCAAGGCGACCCGTCAGCCCTTGTTCTAGCCTCTGTCCACTTGACCAGAGGAAAGACTCAACATGACGTGGTTCAAATCACTCAAACTCGCCGGACGCGAATTGCTGCCCATCGTTCAGGGCGGCATGGGCGTCGGCGTGTCCGCTCACCGCCTGGCCGGCGCCGTCGCCAGCCAGAACGCGGTAGGCACGATCGCCAGCATCGATTTGCGCCATCACCACCCGGATCTGCTCGAAAAAACCGACAAATGCAATGACCGCGACGCCATCGACAGCGCCAACCTGGAAGCGCTGGACCGCGAAGTGCGCGCCGCGCTGGACACGGCGCAGGGACGCGGCCTGATCGCGGTCAACGTCATGAAGGCCGTGCGCGGCCACCCGGCGCTGGTGCGCCAGGCCTGCGAAAGCGGCGCGCAAGCCATTGTGATGGGCGCCGGCCTGCCGATGGACCTCCCTGAAATGACGGCCGATTTCCCGAAGGTCGCGCTGGTGCCGATCCTGTCGGAGGCGCGCGGCGTGGCCGTCGTTCTGAAAAAATGGATGAAGAAAGGCAAGCTTGCCGACGCCGTGGTCATTGAACATCCGGGCCACGCGGGCGGACACCTGGGCGCGGCGCGCCTGGACGACATCCACAACGAGCGCTTCGATTTCCAGCGCGTCCTGGCCGAATGCCATGCCCTTTTCGACGAGCTGCAACTGGGCCAGGACGCGCCGCGCCTGATCATCGCGGGTGGCGTCGGCAGCCATGACCAGGTGCGCCACTGGCTTGCCCACGGCGCTGACGGCATACAGGTGGGCACCGCCTTCGCCGTCACCCACGAAGGCGACGCGCACGAGAATTTCAAGCGCGTGCTGATGGATGCCGACCCCGCCGAACTGGCCGAATTCACCAGCGTTGCCGGTCTGCCGGCACGCGCGGTGGCAACGCCTTGGCTGACCCGCTACCTGCGCCAGGAAAAGACGTTGCAGGCCGGTACACGCGCCGACCCCAGGCGTTGCAGCCAGCGCATGGATTGCCTGACGCAATGCGGCCTGCGCGACGGCCTGTCGCGTTTCGGCCAGTTCTGCATCGACCTGAAGCTGGCCGCGGCCCTGCGCGGAGAAGTCAGCCGCGGCCTGTTCTTTCGCGGCGCGTCAAAGCTGCCGTTCGGCGACGCCATGCGCTCAGTGCGCGAACTGATGGACTACCTGCTGCACGGGAAGATGCCCGCCGCCGCCTGACCCCACAGCGACCCGGCCTGCCGGCGTTAACGCGCCGCCGACAATTCGAACTGGAACACCGCGCCGCGCTCGGCGCGTTCCACCAGCCGGATCTCGCTTTGATGCAGTTGCAGGATGCGCTGCACGATCACCAGCCCCAAACCGCCGCCGTCGCGCGGCCCGCGGCTCAACGCGGAAGCCCGGGTGAACAAGCCGGCGCGCAGTTCGGGCGGAATGCCCTTGCCCGAATCGCTGACCTGCACCTGCACCCGGCTTTGCGCCACCCCTAGCTGCAGTTCGATCCGGCCCCCCGGCGGACTGTGCCGGATGGCGTTGTCCAGCAGGTTCGTCAGGACGCGTTCGATCAGTCCCAGGTCTGCGCGCACCAGCGGCAAGGCCTGGGGAATATCGGTCGTCAACTGCTGATGACGCGCCTCAGCGGCCAGTTCGAACTTCTGCAGCACGTCCTGCACCAGTTCCGGCAACGAGAACGTTTCGGGCTCCAGCCGCACCAGGCCGGACTCCAGCCGCGCCAGTTCGAACAATTCCTGCGCCAGCCTCCCTACCTTGCGGCTTTGCGCCAACGCGATGTCCAGATAGCGGCGGCGCTCGCTGGCGTCCAGCGTGTCGTCTTTCAGGCGTAGCGTTTCCAGATAGCCATGCAGGGACGTCAGCGGCGTGCGCAGATCGTGCGAGATATTGGCGACCAGGTCGCGCCGCTGCTGGTCCTGCCGCGTCAACTCGCGCCATTGGTCGGAAATCCGGCGGCCCATCTGCACGAAGCTGCGCCGCAGCACCGATATCTCGTCGCCGCTCTTGTCCGAGGCGTCGCCGGGGCGCTCCAGCGCAGCCAGCGCCTGGCCGTCGTCGCCATCAAAGGCCCGCACGGCGCGCGTCAGGCCGCGCAGCGGCCGCGTGATCAAGGCAAACGCCGTCAGGCCCGCCACCAGCCCCAGCAGCGCCACCAGCGCGATCGACCAAAGCGTCGTGCGCAACACTGAACTGCGCGACACCGACATCGCCAGCGCATCGTGCGCCTGCCCCTGCAGCACCACGTAGACATAGCCCTTGTCTTGCCCCGCGACCCGTACGGGCGCGGCGCTGAACACCTTTTGCGCCTCCGCGTTGCGCGGGTCGTCGCCCACGATGGGCAGCATCCCCCCGTCCAGCAGCCGCTTGACGGGCGCCAGGTCCACGCGGTCCCGCTTGATCTGCCCTGCCGGCGCCGCGTCGCCTACGATGCGGCCATCGTTCGACAGCAGATAGACCTCGACCGCGGGGTTCACCGCCATCAGCATGTCGAACAGCGAACGCACGGCGTCCGGCTTCCACCCGTTGGTGTCCATCAGTTCGGTCGTGCCGGCGATATGTTGCGCCAGCCCGCTGGACAGGCGCTGCACGACTTCCTGCTCGTAGCGCGAATTGGCGGCGATCTGCAGCCAGGCCGACGCGCCGCAACTGGCCAGCAGCAACAGCGCGAAAACGCCGGACAGGCGTTGGGTCAGGGTAAAGCGTTTCATGTCGCGGCTCCCGTGCCGCCCGGCGCCGCCGCGAATTTGTAACCCCTGCCCCATACGGTCAGGATGCGCTGCGGGTTGGACGGGTCGGCTTCGATCTTGGTGCGCAGCCGATTGATGTGCGTGTTCACGGTGTGTTCGTAGCCTTCGTGCTGATACCCCCAGACGTGGTTCAGCAGGTCCATCCGTGAAAAGACCTTGTCGGGATGGCGCGCGAAGAAATGCAGCAGGTCGAATTCGCGTGGCGTCAGGTCCAGGCGGCGTTCGTCCACATCCACCGTACGCGCGATCGGGTCGATGGACACCCCATGCACGGCCAGGCTGCCGGCGTCGATGCGCGCGTTGCGCTCCACCGCGTCGCTGCGGCGCAGCAGCGCCCGCACCCGCGCCACCAGTTCCAGCATGGAAAACGGCTTGGCCAGGTAATCGTCTGCGCCCAGTTCCAGGCCCAGGATGCGGTGCACTTCGCTGGACCGGGCGCTGGTGATGATGATGGGCGTGTAGCGGGCCATGGCGCGCGCGCGCTTGCAGATTTCCAGGCCGTCGATGCCGGGCAGCATCAAGTCCAGGACCAGCGCGTCCCAACTGCCCTCTTCCAGCCGCCGCATGCCTTCGTTGCCGTCGGCGGCATGTTCCACCGCATAGCCTTCGTCGCGCAGATGCAGGCGCAGCAATTCGGCGATGTGGGCGTCGTCTTCAACTATCAGCACGCGTCGGGGCGTTTCCATGGGGGGCTCGGACCAATTTAGTACTGCCATTGTCGCCAATACGCAGGCAGGCAGTTATCACAAATATTTTAAGTTTGCGTGAGGACTCCGATATCGGCCCCGGGGAAAAATGGCTTCAACGACAGAACGCCCCGGAGACCCGCCATGATGGCAAGCCCCGCAAGTCACGATACACCGGCCGCCCCCCGCCCGGCCGGCGTCATCCACCCCGGATGGCTGCGGGTGATGCACTGGATCAACGCGCTGGCCGTGGTGATCATGGTGATGAGCGGTTGGCGCGTCTATAACGCCGCGCCGTTCTTCGACTTCACCTTCCCGAACGACATCACGCTGGGCGGCTGGCTGGGCGGTGCCCTGCAATGGCATTTTGCCGGCATGTGGCTGCTGTTCGCCAACGGCCTGCTTTACCTGGCGCTGAACGTGGCCACGGGCCGCCTGTGGCGCAAGTTCTTCCCCGTCAGCCCCCGCGGCGTCGCCGCCGACCTGGGCGCCGCCCTGCGCGGCAAGCTCTCCCACGACGATCTGCGCCACTACAACCAGGTGCAGAAACTGGCCTACCTGTTCGTCATGGCCGACATCGTCGTCCTGGTGCTGTCCGGGCTGGTGCTGTGGAAGTCGGTGCAATTCGATCTGCTGCGCGAACTGATGGGCGGCTACGAATTCGCGCGCCGCATCCATTTCTTTGCCATGGCGCTGCTGGTCGCGTTCGTGGCGGTCCATCTGGTGATGGTGGCGCTGGTTCCGCGCAGCCTCGTCGCCATGATCCGCGGCAAATAAGGAGCCCTTCGTGAGCCAGAAAAGACGCTTGTCGCTGCTGGGCCTGGATGGCCCGGCCATCCTGAAAGAAGCCAGGAACCTCTTGGCCAAACGGGTCGAGCAGCCATCCCGCCGCACGTTCCTGCGCAACAGCCTGACGCTGGGCGGACTGGCGATGCTGTCGGGCTGCTCGCTATCCGACGACGAGAACGTGGAAAAGGCGCTGGCCTCCGTGTCCCGGTTCAACGACCAGGTGCAAGGCTGGATCTTCGACCCCAACAAACTGGCGCCGACGTATCCCGAATCGATGATCACCCGGCCCTTCCCGTTCAACGCCTATTACGGCATCGACGAAGTCCGCCACGTCGAAGAAGCGTCGTTCCGGCTGGAAGTCACCGGCATGGTGGCCGACAAGCGCCAATGGCGCCTGGAGGAACTGCGCGCCATGCCCCAGATCGACCAGGTCACGCGGCACATCTGCGTGGAAGGCTGGAGCGCCATCGGTAAATGGGGTGGCGTGCCGTTTTCCATGTTCTTGAAGCGCGTGGGCGCCGACCTGACGGCGAAGTACGTGGGCTTCAAGTGCTCGGACGACTACTACACCAGCATCGATATGCCGACGGCCCTGCACCCGCAGACCATCCTGGCGCTGACCTATGACGGCAAGACGCTGCCACCCGAATACGGCTTTCCCATGAAGCTGCGCATGCCCACCAAGCTTGGCTACAAGAATCCCAAGCACATCCGGGCGATTTTCGTCACCAACACCTACCCAGGCGGTTACTGGGAGGACCAGGGCTACAACTGGTTCGGCGGAAGCTAGGTGGAAATCCTGTCTATCCACATGCTTTACCCCCTCCATCAAAGGAACACATCATGAAGACACTCACCACCGCCGCTTTCTCCCTGTGCCTGGCCTTTGGCGCCGTGGCCGCCCACGCCGCCGACACCATGGGCAAGGACAATATGGCCAAGGACTCGATGTCCAAGGACAGCATGTCGAAAGACGGGATGTCCAAGGGGGGCATGTCGAAAGACGGCATGGCCAAGGATGGCATGGCGAAGGACGGCATGGCCAAGGACGGGATGTCCAAAGGCGGCATGGCGAAAGACGGCATGTCGCATGACGGGATGAAGAAGGACGGCATGTCCAAGGACGGCATGTCGAAAGACGGCATGTCCAAGGGCGGCATGGCCAACGACAGCATGAAGAAGTAAGCCCTCGCGGCTGCCAGCCCCGCTTCGCTCGCCGGCAAGCGGGGTTGGCCGCCCCCAAACCTCCCCCGGAACGGAGCCACGCCATGACATTGAATCGCAGACATTTCCTGAGCCTGAGCGGCGTTGCGGCCTTGGGTGCCGGCCTGGCCCCATTGCTGGCCGCGCGCAGCGCGCCCCCCGCCGCCTCGTTTCCCTACGCCTTGACTGACGCGCAATGGCGCGCCCGCCTGACGCCTGCGCAGTTCGACGTGCTGCGCCGCGAAGGCACCGAACGCCCCTACACCAGCCCGCTGAACGACGAGCACCGCAAGGGAACGTTCGCTTGCGCAGGTTGCGAGCAGCGGCTGTTTTCTTCAAGCACCAAATTCGACAGCGGCACCGGCTGGCCCAGTTTCTGGCAGCCCCTGGACGCCGCCGTCGGTGAAACCCGCGACAGTAGCTTCGGCATGGTCCGCACCGCGGTCCACTGCGCCAACTGCGGCGGCCACCTGGGCCACGTCTTCGACGACGGCCCCCGCCCGACCGGCTTGCGCTATTGCATGAACGGGGTCGCCATGACCTTCGCCCCCCAAGCCTGACCCCAGACCGCCCCCATCAGGACCCCACACCATGAACATTCCGTTCCGCAAGCTCTGCGCCACCCTGGCAGCCGCCTCCGGCCTGCTGGCCGCGGGCGCCTCCCAGGCCGCCGAATCCGCCTTCATCATTCCGCCGCCCGCCGTCGACCAGGCGAAAGACACGGCCGCGCAGGAAAAGGCCGTTATGGCCGGCGGCTGCTTCTGGGGTGTGCAAGCCGTGTTCCAGCACGTGAAGGGCGTGACCAACGCCGTATCCGGCTACGCCGGGGGCAAGGCAAGCACGGCCAATTACGATACCGTCAGCAGCGGGCGCACCGGCCACGCCGAAGCCGTCGAAATCACTTACGACCCCAAGCAGGTCAGTTACGGCGAACTGCTGCAGATTTATTTCTCGGTGGCACACGACCCGACACAATTGAACCGCCAAGGCCCCGACAGCGGCACGCAGTACCGTTCCACCGTCTTCCCGTCCAACGACAGCCAGCGTAAGGTGGCCGAGGCCTACATCGCGCAGTTGAACCAGACGGGCGTGTACCCCAAGGCGCTGGCGACCACGGTGGAACCGCTCCAGGCCTTCTATCCGGCCGAGGGCTATCACCAGGACTACCTGGTGCGCCATCCGTACAGCATGTACATCATGGTGAACGACGTCCCCAAGGTCGAGAACCTGGCCAAGACCTTCCCCGACCGCTACCGCGACAAGCCGGTGCTGGTGAATTGAAGGCGGAACAGCGACGAGCGCGCCGAAGCGATTCCGCCCAGCCGCGATGCGGAGATCGCCGTTGCAGCCCCTCGTCGCACAGACTGCGAATCAGCCCGGCCCGTCACTCGCTGCGGCCAGCAGGGGCAAGACGATGTCGCTGATCGGCGTCGGGATGCCATGCGCCCGGCCGCGACGCGAAATGACGCCGTTTCGGATATCCCATTCGAGTGGCCGGCCGGCCTCGCGGTCCGTCAGGATGGATGTGCTCAAGTCGGCGGAAGCGGCTTGAAACTTGGCGAGGATTTCCTGCGGAACCTCGTCGCCCAGTTTGGCTCCCTCGGCGCGCGCCACCGCCAGGCATTCTCGCAAGTACGCCAGAGCGAGCGCGGCAATGTCGGGCCGGACAAACATGCCGGCGCGGCGATGTGTGAGGGCCATGAGACCGGCCACCGCGTTCTGCAGCAGCTTGCGCCAAGCCACGGACGGGAAGTCCGCGGTGATATCCACGGCGCACCGAGTACCCTGGAGCCCCTCGGCTACCACGCGAGATGCGGGCATGTCGGGCAGGCTCAGGCGCGCGTCCCCCCGCAAGCGCACCGAGCCGTCGGCTTGAGCCTGCGCAGGAAACCACACGACAGCCGGGACGATCCTCGCACGCGGCGCGTGCTTCGCGACTCCTTCCAACTGTTCGACGCCGTTCTGCAGCACGCACACGACGGTATCCGGACGGCACAATGCCGCGAGCCATCCTGATGCGGTCTCGGTCTGCGTCGCCTTGACCGCGAGAAAAACGAGATCCATCTTGCGATCGATCAGGCCGGGTTCAGTCTGCACGGGCCCCGGAACGACGACGCGGCGATCGCCATCCTGCAGTGTCACCTGATCGCGGGGCGTGCGGCCGCACAACAGGTGCGAGCGGCCGACCTCGTGCAGCGCGGCGGCAACCGTGGTGCCGATGGCGCCCGGGCCCACGATGGCAATGGCGGTATCTGTTGCGGTATGCATGGGTTAGGTTCCTTATTGGCGCGCGGCGCACTCAGCCAGGTAACCGGCCGCTGTCACGACGGACCGTGCCCCGCCGTCTGCGATAATGCGCCAGGCGCGGCGCCCGGCAATCATCCACGGCCCGGCAACCGTGCCAGGCACTCCCGAATGCGGACTGCGGTTCTCGATGCTGGTGGAATCTGGATTCACGTCGAAAATTATCGAAAGCGTCGAGTATTGCGTGGCGCACCGGCCTTCGCTCTCGATCATGAGCTGACTAATACAACAAGACCAAATGAAAGCAAGAGCATTATGCATCGCGTCGCTAGGCGTCGCGTTGCTGACTCAAACATCGCCGTCCTTCGCGCAAGATATCAATGGGAAGACCCTCTTCACACAGCGATGCGCGATGTGCCACGGAGCAGATCTCAAAGGGACCGGGCCATTGGCCAAGAAGAGCAATCCTCCCACGCCCGACCTGACAACCGCCGCTTTCAAAAAACGGCTCCATGATTATCCCGGCGTCATCGTTTCCTCGGTGATACTTCGCCCAAACGGGGACCTGATCCCAAGAACGTTGCGAGAGAATGGCGTCAAGCTGGCGCCGCATTCGTGGACGGTTCAGGATTTTCGCGATTTGAACAAACACATGAGCGGCGTGATTTCAAAAAGCCGATGATATTGCGGCGAAAAGCCGCTACGTAGACGGTTCGATCGAAGCGCATCGCGGCGTCCAGGACGGGGTCAGTTGCTGTTGATCCAGTCCTGCGTGTCCTGGACGAACCAGGGAAGGTTCAATCGTTCCCCCTCTCCGGACTGTATGGTCAACCGCTGCCCCGACGAACCCGGGGTGCCTTGCGCCCCCTGCGTGGTGGAAGAGGACCGGCTCCGGTAGTCCATATCGGTTTGCTTGGGCGGATTGTCCGCACAAGCGGCCATCGACGCGCATGCGACGGCAATAAGGACTGGCCGTAGTATTGAACGAAGGGTATTCATGATGTTCTGGTTCCTGCTGGCGGCACAGGCCGGCGTGCCGGGCAATCAAGGCCTCTACTGCGTACCTTACTCGCAATACGAGGCTCCGTCAGCGCCGCGCGCCCTGCCATCGCCATCCCCTGCTTCCGATACTTCCCGCCCTACTTGTCCACCGACCGCATGTCGCAGGTGGTCTCGGCAGAGGCACAGACGCCCCGGAACCAGGCCCGCCCCCGCGTGCGGTCCTTGGGAGCAAGCGGCTCCCAATTTTCACTGAAATCCAACGCGTAATCCAGCAGCAGCCAGTCGCCCTGGCAGGCGACGATGCCCAGCAATTCGGCTCTGTCGGTCAGCCAGTCGCTACCCAGATCGAGCAGCCGCTCACTGCCAACGTCCGGGCGGGCGTATCCCCGCGCCGACTGGATACCGACCTGCGCGTCCGCCGCTTCGATCCAGCCCTCGCCGCGATACACGGGTCGCGGCCGGCTCTCGTCGTTACCGGTCATCGCGTCGCTGGCGCTTTTGATCCTGAGCCAGCCGTCGCGCGCCTCGGTCACGTCGAACGTGACGGGGTAGTAGTCGATATCGGGGTCTGGGTCATCGCCCTCGGTGGTCGGCAGCCCGCCCAACACATCTGCGTTGATGGATGGCGCCGCGTACACCCGGATCACCGGTTTCTGGCTGCTTGTCCAGGCCGAAAAATGGCATGCCGTCGGGCCCGCCGGCGTCCACGCCGCCGCGTTGGAAGTCGCTTGGGCGCTAAGCGCGGGCGACAGGGTCAGCGTGGAGAGCACCAGGAGCATTCGTCGAACAATCATTGGTTGGATCAGGTCGTCGCGTTCAAGCCTCGGGGTCGGCAAAAGCGTAGCACGGCAAACCGCGGCGGTTTTCGCCTGGCCGCGCGGCGGCGCCCGCAAGCCCCGGACCTTCGATAGTTGTATTCTCTCGGCCGTAGCAATCATTCGCAAGGGAGCGCACGTGCATTGCCAAACCTGTGGGGCTGCGCATCGCGGCCGCAGTCGTCTTTGCGACGAATGCCAAAGAACGCTGTCTGGCCTGTCCACCCCCAAACCGGTTCCGGCGCCCGCTGGCGGCTTGAATGCCGATCCGGACCCCGTCGCTGCGCCGGGCTATCAACAGCCGCTGACCGACGAAGGCGGCTGGAATCGGCCGGTGCTCGTTCGAACCGACGTCATCCCCATTGCCCTGGGCGGCCGCTCCCTGCAGCGAGGTTGGCTCACGGCGGTGGGCGCGGTGGGTCTGTTGGCGACGATTGGCGAAATGGCTTTCAAATGGGGCTTTTGGTGGTTCTGGCTGGTCATTCCAAGCGGATTCGCGTTCTTTATCGGTTATCGCTTGATTCGAAAAGGATTTGTCCGGTTTGCGGATCTGATCAACATCGAGGCCGATCAGTCCGGGCGGGTCTACCTCACCACCTTGCGCGGAGACTGCCCGGTATGTAACGGGGAGGTCAAGCTCAAGGATGTCGGCCCCAAGGGGTACGGCAAGACCGTCATCCAATGCACGGCGGACTCGGCCCATCAATGGGAATTCGACCCCACTCGCCTGGATAAGCTCTAGGCGCCAGCCACCGGCCGCATGCGGTTATGCCAAAATTGTCCTGCAAGCCGTCAGGGCGCCAGGAATTCCCGCGAGCGCCGGGCTACAGTACACCGGCTCCGGCCTCCCAATCGTGGGGGCCGCACGCAAATGAATTCAGGAGAACTCCCGCAGTGAACGACACCCGCATACCCGAGACTGGCCAACCCGAAGACCGAAAGGAACAAGAGGCCAGGCTTTGGCGCGATGACGGCTGGACGGCCCGGATCATCAAGAACGAGGACGACGACGGCTGGGCCGTTGAAATGACCTTGGACGGACAAGCCGAGCCGGCCCTGGTAGGCCCGTGGACCATGGGCCGCGACAAGAAGAACCCCAAGCCGCTCGACTCCCCCGCCTTCTTCACCTTGGTCAAGACCGCCAACGAAGTCCTGCGCCGCCACGAACAGCAATTGCATGCGACGCTGCACAAAAGCGTGAAGATCGACGCCGCCGCCGGCCGCCTGACCATCAAGCTGGATATCGTTCCCGACGAGGACGAACCCTATGCCGTGCTGAGCGCCTACGATGAATTCGGCGAGCAACTGGCCGAAACGCATGTTGCGCCGACCTACAAGCTAAGCGTCCAGCGTGCCTCGGAGTGGGCCAGCGGCGGTTTCGGCAAGCACGGCTGACACACCGGCATCAAGCGGGGGCCTGGGCGGCGGCAGATTTTTTTCGACCCTCTCAAGGAGATAGTCCATGCCAAAGTTCGTTACGATCGGATATGGCGACCAAGCGGGATACGACCGCACCCCGGTCGCCCTTCGCGATGCCGCCCATGCGCATGACGCCACCCTGCGCAAAGACGGCGCGCTGATGGGCATTGCCGGCCCGCCCGTGCAGGTGCGCAATCCCGAAGCTGCCGGGGTTGAAACGATAGACGAGCCCTTCCTGAGATCGCCCTTGCCGGTGGCTGGCTTTGCCATCATCGAAGCCGCCGATCTGGCCGAGGCGATAGACCGGGTGTCGCGAACCCCCTGCGCGATCGCCCACGGCGTCGTTGAAGTCTGGCCGCTGGAACAGCCGTAGCGCTTCAGGCTTGCGCCGCCTGCGCGCGCAACCACTGCGCCACCGCCTGGACGGGCGCTGAGGGCGGACGATCGGCGTACATGGCCAGATGATAGGTGTGCCCGTCGATCACGGGCCCGAACGGCTGCACCAGATGGCCCGCTTCCAGTTCGTCGGCGATCAACGCCAGGCTGACCAATGCGATGCCGTGACCGGCGACGGCCGCTTGAATGGCATGGCCTTCGTCGGAAAAGCGCAGTTGGCTCGCTTCGGGCGGCTGGGGCCGCTGCGCGACCGTGAACCACCGCTCCCAGGTAGGATTCTCCGGCTGAGGCCGCTTCCAGTCGAAGCGGATCAATGGCACGCGAGCCAGATCTTCCGCCGACCCGATGCCCAGACGCGGATTGGCCACGGGCGCAAAGCGGTCCGTGAACAAAGGCTCGGCGACCAGGCCGGGATACGGTCCCCGGCCATAGCGAATCGCGATGTCGACCGCCGTCGATCGCAGGTCGACGAGGTCGTCGCTTGCCTGCAGCTGCAAGTCGATGCCGGGATGCCGGCTGCGGAAATCGCTCATGCGCGGCACCAGCCACTTCACGGTAAAGGCGTTCGTCGCCGAGATGCTCACCTGACTGCGCGTCCGCTGTTGCATCAGCCGCGCCAGCGTCGTCTCGAACGCATCGAACCCGTCGCGCAGCACCGGGTATAGCTGCGTCCCCGCGTCGCTCAGCGACACTTTACGCACTTGACGGTCAAACAGAACCAGCCCGGTCTGCGCCTCCAGCGCACGGATCTGGTGACTGACGGCGGTCGGCGTCACCGCCAGCTCGTTGGCGGCGGCCTTGAAACTGCCCAGGCGCGCGGCGGCCTCAAATGCCCGGAGCGCAGAGAGTGGAAGAAATCGGCGTGGCATGGCGAGGCACCTGCTCATAGATGAGTTATTTTCTTCTTATAGCTGACAAATGAACCTTTGTCACAGGCCCCGTGAATTCCTACATTAGCTGCACGGATCGGCGATTTACCGCCAGGTCTTCCAACCAGCCATAAGTGAAGGAATTCGCACCATGCTAGAACGTGTCATCACCCAGCCCGACCATTACGCGCCCTTCCTGCTCTCGCAGGGCATCCGCTTCGGGGACCTGCTCTTCATTTCCGGCCAAGCGGGCGCCGACGACGACGGCAAGATCGTCGAAGGCGGCTTTCTTGCCCAAGGCGAACAAGCTTTCTCAAATTTGCGCCGCGCGCTGGAGGCCGGCGGCTCCAGCCTGAAGGACGTCATCAAGGTCACCATCTTCGTGACGGACATGGGGCATTTCCAGGACGTGGTGACCCTGCGCCGCCGCTTTTTTTCGGCCCCCTACCCGGCCGACACGATTGCCGAGATCAAGGCGCTTTACGACCCCGCCGCGATGATCGAAATCGAGGCGATCGCGGCCGTGCGCCAACCGGAGGACCGCTGAGATGAGCACGCAAATTGATCGTCCGGGGGGCGATGCGCAGACCGCGCAGGCCAGATTGTTCGCGCCGCTGCGGCTGGGAACGGAACTTGAGTTGTCCAACCGCCTGGCCGTGGCGCCCATGACCCGGGTCAGCGCCACGGCGGATGGACGCGCCACGGCGCTGATGGTGGATTACTACGAAGCCTTCGCGGCGGGCGGCTTCGGCCTGGTGATTACCGAAGGCATCTACACGGACCAAGCCTTTGCGCAAGGCTACCTGTTCCAGCCCGGCCTGGCCAACGACGCGCAACGCGACGCGTGGCGGACCGTGGTGGACCGGGTGCATAGGCACGGCGGCCGGATCATCGCGCAACTCATGCATGCGGGCGCGCTGTCGCAAGGCAATCCCCATCGCTTTGCGACGAGGGGGCCCTCGGCCGTGCAGCCGGCGGGACAGCAGATGGCTTTCTATCGGGGCGAAGGACCTTACCGGATGCCTGAAGCCATGTCGGCCGATGACATCGCCGACACCATCGAAGGCTTTGCGCAAGCGGCGCGCAGGGCCCAAGAAGCCGGCTTCGACGGCGTCGAAATACACGGCGCCAACGGGTATCTGCTGGACCAGTTCCTCACGGCCCATACCAACCTGCGCAACGACTGTTACGGCGGCAGCCTGGACAATCGCCTGCGTTTGACGGTGGAGGTCATCCAGGCGGTCCGGCGGTCGACGTCGGCGCATTTCGTGGTGGGCGTACGCGCCTCGCAAGGCAAGGTCAACGACTTCGCGCACAAGTGGGCGGGTGGCGAGGCCGATGCGGCTCAGATCTTCGGCACGCTCGGCGCGCAGCCTATCGACTACCTGCACACCACCGAGTTCGAGGCCTGGCGCCCCGCCTTCGGCAAGGCCGGCCCCAGTCTTGCCGCGCTGGCGCGGCGCCACGCGCCGGTGCCGGTGCTGGCCAACGGGTCGCTGCATGATGCGGGGCAGGCGGACGGGATGATCGCCAGGCAAGAGGCGGACTTTGTCTCGCTTGGCCGTGGCGCGCTTACGCATGCCGATTGGCCGGCACGGCTGCGCGCCGGGCAAGCGCATGAATCATTCGACCGGGGGTTGCTGGCGCCGATCGCTGACCTTGCCAATGCGCTTGGGCACCGCGCCGGGCGGCCGGTGCCGGCCTGACGCGTCATTCCCCACGTGCCCGAAGGCGCCTGCGACGGCAGGCCGCTTGCGGCGCATGGTGGGGAAAAGGCCCTCGCCGGAGGGCGCCGTTGACGTAAACTCGGTAGCCGGTGCCCCCTCCTCCCGACCGACATGTTCCAACTACGGCAACTGAAAATTTTCGTCGCGGCAGCCGAGACGTTGAGCTTTACGCAAGCCGCCAAACGGGTCCACCTGTCGCAACCCAGCGTTACCGAACAGGTGCAAGCGCTTGAGCAGAGCGTCGGACACCCGCTGTTCATCCGCCAAAACAACCGCCTGCGGCTGACCGCCGCCGGAGAAAGGTTGGCCAGCCGTGCGCGCGAGTTGCTCGCGATGGCCGACGATACCCTCCGAGAGGCTCGCGATGACGCCGGCGACCAAGGCGGCACGATCCGTGTCGCCGCACCGCAAACCTTGTGCACCTGTCTGCTGCTCCCCCAGCTGCTCCGTTTTGCCGATTCGCATCCTGGAACACAGGTGTCGATCCAGGAAAGAAACTCCTTTGCGACGGCTCAGGCCGTGCTCGGCGGAACGGCCGACTTCGGCGTGGTGCATGGCTGGCCGGCGAACGACGCCAACCTCCACGCCGACATCCTCGCGCGCGACATGCCGGTCGTCGTGATGCCCTTGGGCCATCCGCTCAACCAGGCTTCCGGCATCAGGCCCGACGCGCTGGCCGCATTCCCCCTGATCGCCACCATGGAGGGCTGCCGCTATCGCGAGTATCTGGACGCCCTGGTGCAGGAATCCTCCGTGCGCCCCCGCATCCGCGCCGAAGCCGACAGCGTGCCGGCGTTGATGCGGATGGTGTCCGCGGGCCTCGGCGTATCGATTCTGCCCAGCATGGCCGTGGACGCCGACGCAACGGGGGCACGCGTCGAATGGCGCCCGTTGTCCACGCTGGGCGACGGTCTTCCCATCTGCCTGCTCACGTCGGCAAGAGCGCCCGCCCGACACGTGGCGGCATTTATCGACGTGATTCGCCTTGCCGCCACGCGATCAGACGAGTCGATGCCCGCCGTCGACATGAAGCACCGTGCCGGTCGTGTAGCCATTGCCAAGTAGGAAGACGATGGCATCGGCGATATCGTCGCCGGTACCGATCCTGCCGACCGGAAGCCGTTCGGCCATCGATGCCAACAGTTGGTCGCTGTCCGAACCGGCCACGTCATTCCAGATCGGCGTGCGTACCCAGCCCGGCGACACGGCATTGATCCGCAACGGCGCCAGCTCGACGGCCATGGCGCGCACCGCCCCTTCAAGCGCTGCATTGATCGCCGCCACGGCGACGCCCTTTGGTCTTGGCCGGTAGGCGGCAATACCGGAAGTCAGCGTGATCGAGCCGTGGGCCGGCATCCGCCGCGCGCCATGTTTAGCCAGCAGGATAGGCGCGACGACCTTCGAATGGAGGGCGCGGTCCAGCGCGTCCAGCTCGAGCTGCGGCAGCAACTCGTATGCGCCGCGGATGTCGGCCGCGGTGCAGACCAGATGATCCACGGCCCCGGCGCGCTCGAATAATTGCTGCACCGCTTCTTCCCTCGTTACGTCCGCTTGATGCAGATGCAGTTGGCCGAACGGGCGCAGCTGTTCGCTCGCCGCGTCGAGCTTGTCGCGTGACCGGCCCACGATCAGAACCTCGCACTGCATCCGCATCAACTGCGCGCAAACGGCCAAGCCCATGCCCGAATTGCCGCCAACGACCATGATCCGTTGTCCTGCCAGACTGTTACCCATGCCCATCCTCCTGAAAAACCACGTGGTAGGTGAGCAATGTTGGCGCGGCCCCCTATCGGGCGCCAGCAGGAATGCCTGATAGCCGCATCGGTCTTTCCGATGCGGCCTCTGCGATGCGGCGACTTGCGCAAATGCTCGAGGCCATGACGACAGTTCTAGCGGTGCTGGCGGAATTCGCAGTCTGACTTGCGCGGTTCAAGCATCTGCCAGCACACGGCCCCGCTATTTCGGGTAGGCCGCGGACATCGCTTTGAGTTGCGCGCAGGTCTTTTCCTTGTCCGCCGCGCTCAGCCCTCCCAGTTGTCCGCGGGCCTTCGTGTATGACTGCGAGAAGGCGGTGTCGAAGTCCGTGGCGGTCATGCCATGGGCGCCCGCCGCGGTCTTTTGCTGTTGCTTCATCTGTTCGAGCTGCGCGGCCGTATAGGCATTGCAATACTCGGCGGCGGCGTGCATCTGGCCGCTCAACGCAGCCATGTTCGGCATCTGCCCCGGCGCGGCCTGCTGCGCGAGGGCGGCGCCGCTGCTCAAAGTCAACGCGGCAGCCATCAGGATGGCCTTACGGCTACGGGAAACAACGGCGTGGGCTTGCTTGAAAATCGGCAATTCAGGTCTCCAATGCGTTAAACGGATCAGGTCTGCGGAAATCAGGTTGCGTGCCGCCCGGCCACGATGGCTACCCGGCGACGTTGCTGCCGACGCAGCGCAGGCAATATGCCTGATTCGCTGTTAGCCGCTCATGAATCTATGTAACCATAAGCATCGGAAGCCATCCGTCATGACGCCAGAACCTTCTTCATTGAAGGTGCGGGATGCAGCAGATAGTGCTCTCGCTCGTAGAACGCAACGGCATCCGGCCGCGCGTCAAGAAACACGGCCGTCATTCCGCGCGCACGCGCATCGCTTTCGGCATATTCCATCAAGGCACGGCCAGCGCCGCTACCCCGCACCGCAGCGTCGACGACAAGGTCATCGACATGCAAATGCGCCCCACGTGCCAAGGTGTGGACGGGCCGCATGCCCAGCACGCCGATGATCTTGCCGTCCCGAAAGGCTGCCACCAATTCATAGCCCGAATAGGATTGGCGGCGAACCCGCGCCATGAACTCCCCCTCGTCCAGCGATCGGAGTTGCGCGATGGCGGGGTATGCGTCGCCATCCTGATTGTGCATGAGTCCCGCCGCGGCGTGCCAATCAAAGGTGATCAAGTTTCAGCCGGGTCGCCAGATAATCGACGAAAGCGCGCACCTTGGCAGGCGGGAGCCTGTTCTCCTGCCAGAGCGCGTGGACGGGCACCGGCTTGGGCTCGAACGCCTCAAGGATGATCTCCACCTGCCCCGTATCCAACAGGTGCCTGATCTGCCACATCGGCGAATAGCCGATGCCAAGCCCGGCGCTTACCGCGGAATAAATCGCCGCCATCGTATTGGTGCGGAAGGGCCCGCGGACCCCGATATTGCGCGGCTTTCCCGCGATCTGAAACGCCCATTGGCCCGGACGCTGATCGACGGTCCTGACGATGCAGGCGTGCTGGCGCAATTCCGAAGGATGCGTGGGGCGGCCATGCTGTTCGAAATAGGACCGCGCGCCAAATACGACCCTGCGCAGCGCCCCGAGCCGTTTGCCCTGCAAGCCGGAATCGGGCAGGTCGGCAATACGCACGACCAGATCGAGGCCGTCGCCGGAAAGGTCGACAAAGGCATCCGTCAGTTGCAGATCCACGTCGACCTGCGGATATGCCCGCATGTATTCCGCGATGACCGGTACCAGGTAATCAGGGCCGAACAGGATCGGGGCCCCCACGCGCAATGTGCCTGACGGCGCCGTCCGGCGATCGGCGACTTCAAGCCGGGCCTCGCCTATTTCCTGCAACGCCGGCTTTACCCGCCGAAAAAAAATCTCGCCGGCTTCGCTCAATGAGGAATGCCGCGTGCTGCGGTGGACCAGTTGGACGCCGACCTCCTCTTCCAACGTTGCAAGCGAGCGGCTGACGGCCTGCAGGGTGCGATCCAGGCGGCGAGCCGCCTGCGTCAGGCTCCCCGCTTCTGCGATATGAATGAAGGCTTCAAGGTCTTCGAGGCGGCTCATACTTATCTCGCATATCGTGATTCAGCTTCATTTTTTATAGGCATTGTTCCACTAATGCTGAGAATTTACACTGCTTTCACTCATTCACCGGTATCAAGGAGAGGCCAGTGGGAAGCACTCAACCGCTCGTTTTGGTCGTCGGCGCGACAGGCAAATTCGCAGGCCTGGTCGTTCCTGAATTGCGGCAGCGCAACGCTGCGGTCCGCGCCCTTGTCCGCAACGAGGCAGGCGCGGCTGTCGCCCGCTTGCGGGGCGCGACAGAGATCGCCATGGGAGACCTCCGCGATCGCGACAGCCTTGCCGAGGCAACGCGGGGCGTGGACGGCGTCTTCCACATCGGCCCCGCGTTTGCTTCCGACGAAGCGGCAATGGGTGTCGCCCTGGTCGACGCAGCGCAGCGAAGCGGTGTGAAGAAGTTCGTCTTTTCATCGGTCATCCAGCCCACGAACACGCGGCTGGCGAATCACGCCAGCAAGATACCGGTAGAGGATGCCCTTTACGCATCGCGGCTGGAATACACGATCCTGCATCCTGCGAATTTCATGCAGAACATTGGTTTGGCCTGGCCGTCCATCCGCGACCACTCCTGCTTCGGCGAACCCTTTCCCAAGGACACAAGGGTCGCCCGTGTGGACTATCGCGATGTAGCGGAAGTTGCCGCCATCGCGCTGACCGAAGACAGGCTGGCCTACGCGGCGCTGGAGCTGTGCGCCGGCATGTTCAGCCGCATGGACATCGTGGCGGCCTTGTCGGAAGCGTTGGGATACCCGATCGTGGCGACCGAGCCCGGTTTCGACGAATGGGCAGCGAATGCCCGCCTGCCCTATCGCGGCGACTCGTTGCTATTGCTGTCAAAAGTGCTCGACCACTACCAGGCGTATGGGCTGGGGGGAAACAGTCTTGCGTTGAGGGCCGCGCTGGAACGGGAACCGCGCTCGCTGCGCGACTACATCAACGACCTGGCCGCCGACAACAAATGAAGAAATTCCCGCAAGCCTATGCCCGCTTCCTGATGCCGCTGGTTCTGTCGGTTTTCATGTCGGCCCTCGTTTCAGCGGTGGCCACCGCCACGAGCGTCGGCTGGGGCCCCGATTTTGCCAGCCGCTGGCCAAGCGCCTGGGGCGCCTCCTGGATCGTGGCGTTTCCAAGCCTCTTGTTCTTGTTGCCCGTCGTGCGCCGGATTGTCGCTTGGATGGTGGTCCAGCCGTAGCCCCGTCAGCCGCCCGGCCAGGCGAGCATTGCGGCGTCGATGATCAGGTTGAGTTTCTCCGCGGATGCGCCGTCGCGGGCCTGAATGGAGAGCCCTTCAAGCACGGTGGTGTAGAAGGCGGCAAGCTGGTGGACGTCGGCTGAAGCCCGGAGGTCGCCTTCCGCAATGCCCCGCGCCAGGCGATCCCTGAGCACCGCTTCTCCCTCCGACCGGTTGCCGGCAAGGAACGCACGGACGCTCTCGTTCTCGGGCGCCCCCAGCAGCGATGACAACACGATCATGCAACCGCGCGGCCCGTCGGCAACGGCATAGGCTCGCGCGTTCGACCGCAACATGGTCTCAACGGCCTCGCGGGCGGTGCTGGCTTCGCTAAGGCTCTCGGACGTCGCCCGCCCTTCGAGGCGGTCGTAGAGTTCGACTGCCTCCCGAAAAATCTCTTCCTTGCAACCAAAGGTTGAATAGAGGCTGGGCTTGTTGACGCCCATGGCGCCGACAAGGTCCTGCACCGATGTCCCTTCGTAGCCTTGCGCCCAGAAGGTTCGCATGGCCGCAAGCAACGCCGAGTCTCTGTCAAACGCTCTCGGACGCCCGATTTTCACAGCAGGCGCTGATTCTTGTTTCTTGCCAGCATTCACGATTCAATCATCCGTAGACCCGCTACCCCTACCCCGATCAATCCCAGGAACAACAGCTTGGCCCATGACATGTGTTCGCCCAGCACCAAGGTTCCGAAGACCGCCACGCCAAAGGCGCCGATCCCCACCCAAATGGCATAAGCGGTGCCCACTGGCAGATCCTTCAAGGCCAGGCCGAGCAGGACAAGGCTTAGCATGGCAACACTGACACCGATCACGCTCGGCCAAAATCTCGTCAATCCGTCTGCCTGTTTAAGCGCCAGCGCCCAGACGATTTCAAGCACGCCGGCCAGAACCAATAGTCCCCAAGCCATTTGAATCCTCACTCGATGTTAACTGCGATGGCGTCGAGCCCCACCCGCGGCTCTCGCGGCGGTGCTACGCCGAGAAGCCGCCATCAATGGCGAGCGACGCGCCAGTGATGAATCGGCTCTCGGGGCCCGCCAGGTATCCGACGGCGGCTGCGATCTCGTCGGCCTGGGCATAGCGCTTGATCGCCATGAGCGCCAACTCCCCGGAGACGGCCGGGCCGTCAGCGGGATTCATATCTGTGTCTGTCGACCCGGGATCGACGATGTTGACCGTGATGCCGCGGCTGCCGACTTCGCGCGCAAGGCCCTTGGTGAACCCGATAAGCGCGGATTTGCTCATCGCATAAAGCGTCACGCCCCCATAAGGCACCCGCGCGGCAAAGCAGGAGCCGATGGAGATAATGCGCCCGCCGGATCCCATGTGGGCCAACGCGGCCTGCGAGGCCACGAAGACCGCCTTGGCGTGAATCGCCAACGTGTCGTCGATCTCTTCGAGCGTGGCGTCCTCGATGGGGCCCGAGGGAAATACACCCGCGCTATTGACCAGGATGTCCAGCCCACCCAGTTCGCGGGCGGTCTGCGCGACGGCCGCGCGAACGGCGGCCGGATCACGGCTATCCGCCTTGATGGCCAAGACCTTGGCATCGGTCGTACCCAGTCCATGGAAGAGGTCTTTTGCCGCCTGGTCAGAGTTGGCGTACGTGAAAGCCACGGCCGCTCCCCGTTGTGCCAGCCGCCGGACGATGGCCGCCCCGATGCCCCGCGTACCCCCGGTGACGAGGGCAACCTTACCTTGGAATTCCATGTCGACAGCTCCTTTTATACCGATCGGTTAAAAAAGGCTACGCGACCTGAAGTTCCACGTCAAGGGATAGTTGAACGAGCCCCTGGGAGGCCCTTCTGGAACGGTCGTGGGAGTGAAGGCGTTGGCAAATTCACACTGATGGTCCAGGCAGAAAACGAAAAAGCAGCCTCTTGAGACAGAACAGCGTGATGAATGCGACATCGCGCCTGGCGTAGCGCCCGTGCGCGTGTGCATTGCCGCCATCCACGCGGTTGATGCGCACGCCCTTCCCTTTTCGACATGGCGCGCGCAATGGGAAACCGCCCAGGCCGTCAGGGCTGGGCGGTTTTCGTTTCCGACGAGACGAAGCCGGAATCAGTGACCCGTGGAGTCGCCCTGGCGGCTGGCTTCGAACAGGAACCAGGTGCGCCGTTCGGTTTCGTCGATCCAGTTCTCGATCAGGCTCGAACTGGCGATGTCGCGGTGTTCGTCGGTGATGTTGTGGGCTTCGCGCAGCGCCGCCGCCAGCACTTTGTTGTCTTCGCGCAGCTCAGCCAGCATGTCCAGCGGCTGCACGTAGTCGGCGTCGTTGTCCGAAATCCGTTGCATGCGCGAGATATGCCCGATCGAACGCAGCGTCGTGCCGCCGATCTTGCGGATGCGTTCCGCAATGGGGTCGGTCATGGCGAACAGCTGATCGCCTTGTTCATCAAGCAGCAGGTGGTAATCGCGGAAGTGCGGGCCGCTTACGTGCCAGTGGAAATTCTTGGTTTTCAGATACAGCGCGAACACGTCGGCCAGTAGCTGGTTCAGCGCGGCGGAGATGTCGCGGGTGGCAGCAGCCGCCAGGTCGGTAGGCGTTGCCAGCGGAAGTTTGCGCCGCTCTTTGAGCGTCTTGATGGTCTTCTCATTCAGTTTCTTGGCCATGAAATGCCGCTCCTTGGAATGATAGAAAGTACGCAGTCTCGGCATGGGCTACGCCGTGCGAGACCCCCCAGGGTAATCCCGCACGCAGCCTTTGCCAATGGCTTGAATCAACGGGCGGCAAGCTGAACACCCGACGCCGCCCTGCTCCCTCAGTCTTTCAGCGCAAACCCGGGCCCGTCGCCCGCGCGGCTTCCGGCCAGCAGCGCAAGCGCCGCCTGGATGCGGTCGCTGACGGAACCTTCCGGCAACGGTGGCACCAGGCCCAGCGCCATCTGCCGCAGGGGCTCGGCGATCACCATGGACAACAGCAAGCCAGCAGTGACGTGCGGCTGCCGGATCTGGATCAGGCCGCGTTTGCCCAACCGGGCGAGCCAATCGCCCAGCATCGCCGTACCCCGTTCGATGCCGTTCTTCTGATACACGGGCAGCAGCGCCTCGCGCGCCGGGAAGTCCGCCGTCAGCAATCGGAACATGCCCACCGCATCGGCCGACAACGCACGCGTTGCGATCACGTCCAACACGCGGGCCAAGGCGGGCAACACCTCGGCGGGCGTCGACACGTCCTGCGTCATCACGGGTTCAAAGGCATCCGTCCAGCCGCGCACCACTTGCGCCACCAGATCCTCTCGATTGGCGGCGTACCGATAGACGGTCTTCTTGGCCATCCCGGCCCGCTTGGCAACCGCTTCCAGCGTGGTCGCGGCATAGCCGGCGTTCAGCAGCAGCCACGTGGCGGCTTCCAGCGCCGCCGCCAATTGTTCCGATTCCGGCCGGGCCGGACGCCCGCGCGCACGGGGCGCGGCGGTCGGGGGTGTTTGCGGCATCGACGCCGTCCTCCTGAGTGTTCCGGATGCGATCTTACACGCCCGTTAATTTAGGAAACGATCAACGTTTCTTTATTATAGAATAGGGACTCCCCAAACTCGGAGCCCCTCCATGGCCACCCCGCACCCCGACGATTCCCACATCCTGGCAGACATCGACACCCTGCTGGACCCCTCCCCCTTGCGCCTGGAAACGGGCATCACCCGGTTGCCCGGCGGCGGACTGGTGGTGGCCGCGCGCACCGACCTGCACGGCTGCAAAGGCCGAATGCTGGACTGGTGGTTCACGTTCTTCGAAACCACCCAGCACATCAAATGGTGGCACCCGCACGACCATGTCGAGCATCGCGGGTGGGACGCCCAGTGGCGGCGCGGCGAAAGCTATATCGGTGCGTCGATCCATGCCGTGGAATCCCTGGCCGACATCCCGCCCGTGGCCGCGAAGCTGAAATTCCACGACCCGCGCGAGTGCTTCGATCCGGGGCGGCTGCAGGCGGCACGCGAACGCCAGGACGTGTCGGCCGCGGTCTACGCGCGCATCGGATTCGGTGACCCCATCACGCTGGACGCCGACGGCGATCCGCTGGACGGCGACATGATTCATCTGGCGCGCGACACGCCGTTCGGCTGCGTGTTGCGCAGCCGCTTCTATCTGGGCAAGTCCAGTGCGCAACCCGAGCACGACGTGCCCGATGCACTGGGCCTGAGCCTGCTGCGGCATTGCTATACCGAATTCACCTACCTGTCGCGCTTCCTGCCGTCGATCTATTACGGCGAACACGCCAACGGTGAAAAGGCCCCGCTGCCCTGGTAGCGCCCTCCCCGGGAAGGAGTATGCTACGCGCCTTCGTCTCAGCCAGATTCACACCATCGCTATGCGCGGCAATCCCGACGCCAGACAAGGCGCCATCGCGTTGCACGGGTTCTACTTCCTGTATTACGGCCTTCAGGGCGTCAGCATCCCTTTCCTGCCCTTGTGGTTCGCCAGCCGTGGCGTGGATCCCGCCGTCATCGGGCTGATCGTCGCCACCTCCTTCCTGCCCAAGATCCTGTCCACGCCGGTCGTGGCCCACCTGGCCGACCAGAGCGGCCGCGCGCACGCGCTGATCGCCTCGGCGCTGGCGGCGTCGCTAGTATTGTTCATCTGCTATCCGTTTGCGCAGACGGCAGGCTGGATGCTCGCCATCACCCTGCTGCTGAATGCCGTCTTTCCGGCCGTGCTGCCGCTGATGGACCGCATGGCGATCGCCAGCGGCAAAAAGCAAGGAAACGCCTACACCATCATGCGGGCCTGCGGATCGCTGGGCTTTGCGGCAGTCACCGTCATCGGCGGCTACCTGATCAAGACCTTCGACGTCGACTGGGTGATGTGGCTGTCGATCCTGCTGATCGTGGCCTGCCTGGCTTGCGTGCGACGGTTGCCCCAAGCCGCGCGCCCCGCCGCCGACGAGGCCCCCGTCGAACGCGTGCGGCTGCCCATGTTGGCGGTGCTGCGCGACCGGCCGCTCGTGATGTGCATCGCGGCGGCGTCGTTGGTCCAGGCCAGCAACGGCTTCCTGTATTCCTATTCCACGCTGTACTGGACGGCCAACGGCCTGACGACCGCGCTGATTTCGCTGCTGTGGGTCGTGGGCGTCAGCAGCGAAGTGCTGTTCTTCTTCCTGGCGCCCAAGGTGCTGGCCCGGACCGGCGCGCAATGGCTGATCCTGGCGTCGGCAGTCATGACGGCGATCCGCTGGGCGGGCCTGTCCGCCACCACCGACCCGGCGCTGATCGCCGCGCTGCAACTGCTGCAGTGCTTCACGCTGGCCGGCAACAACGCCGCGATCATGTGGTACATCACCCGTCACGTGCCCGCCGCCTGCAAGACCTCGGCGATCGCGCTCTACGCGCTGCTGTCGGGCGGCGTATTCATGTTCGGCAGCATCCAGCTGGGCGGCGCCCTGTACCGCAGCTATGCGCCGGGCGGCTTCCTCGTGATGGCCCTGTGCGCGCTATGCGCGGTGCCGCTAGTGATCTATTCGGAGAAGCTGCGACGAGTTTCATAGGAGCGGTGAGGCGCGGGAATCCTTGACGAAGAACCCTTCTGCCCAACGCGCGTAACCCATCTTGCGCGTCTTCTCGCGCCCCCAAATCCCCCCGTCCAAAGAAAAGCCCCCGAAGGGGCTTTTCGTCAGCAGCAGCCGATCCGTTTCTTTCCTCCGTAGCGCGCGTCCTGGCGCTCGCGGAAGAAAGCCTCGTACGTCATGGGCTCCTGGTCGGGGTGGGTACGCCGCATGTGTTCCACATACGTCTCGTAGTCCGGCACGCCGACCATCAACCGGAGCGTCTGCCCCAGGTAACGGCCGGCGGCGCCGGCGGCTGAACTCATGTTGCCAAACAGCATGCGGCGCCTCCTTGGCGATCAGTCCGCGCCCGCCGCGACGGGCAGCGTTTCGTAGGGCGTCTCGCGCGAGGTCGGCTTGTTCTCGGCGCGTGCGCGCTGCACCGACTTCAAGCCGAACACCACGATGCTGACCACCACGAACATGAAGATCGCGCACAGCCCGGCGTTGATGTAGTCGTTCATCACCACGCGCGACATCTCGCCCAGCGACTTGGCCGGGGCCAGCACTTTGCCTTCGGCGATAGCCGCGTTGTACTTGGCGGCGTGGGCCAGGAAGCTGACGCGCGGGTCGGCATCGAACAGCTTCTGCCAGCCTGCCGTCAGCGTGCACGCCAGCAGCCACAGCGTGGGCAGGATCGTGACCCAGGCGTAGCGGTCGCGCTTCATCTTGAACAGCACGACAGTGCCCAGCGTCAGCGCAATCGCGGCCAGCATCTGGTTGGCGATGCCGAACAGCGGCCACAGGGTGTTGATGCCGCCCAGCGGATCGACCACCCCTTGATACAGGAAGTAGCCCCAGGCCGCCACGCACAAGGCGGTGGCGATCAGGTTGGCCGGCAGCGAATCCGTGCGCTTGAGCGACGGGGCGAAGGTGCCCAGCAGGTCTTGCAGCATGAAGCGCCCGGCACGCGTGCCGGCGTCAACCGCGGTCAGGATGAACAGCGCTTCGAACAGGATGGCGAAGTGGTACCAGAAGGCCATCATGCCCGGGCCGCCGATGGCCTGATGCAGAATGTGCGCCATGCCCACGGCCAGCGTGGGAGCGCCCCCCGCGCGTGAAATGATCGTGCTTTCGCCGACGTCCTTGGCCGTCTGGATCAGGTCTTGCGGCGTGACCACGAAGCCCCAGCTGGACACGACCTGGGCCACCTGGTCCGGCGTGGTGCCGATAACGGCCGCCGGGCTGTTCATGGCGTAGTAGATGCCCGGCTCGATCACGCAAGCCGCCACCAGCGCCATGATGGCCACGAACGATTCCATCAGCATGCCGCCATAACCGATATAGCGGGCCTGCGTTTCGTTTTCGATCAGCTTGGGCGTGGTGCCCGACGCGATCAGGGCATGGAAGCCCGACACGGCGCCGCACGCGATGGTGATGAACAGGAACGGGAACAGGTTGCCCGACCAGACCGGGCCGGTGCCGTCGACGAACTGCGTCAGCGCGGGCATCTTCAGTTCGGGCGCCACGACCACGATGCCGATCGCCAGGCCAAGGATGGTGCCGATCTTCAGGAAGGTCGACAGGTAGTCCCGGGGGGCCAGCAGCAGCCACACGGGCAGCACGGCGGCGATAAAGCCGTAGATGATCAGGATCCAGGTCAGGCCCTTGCCGTCGAAGTCGAACATCGGGCCCAGCACCGGGTGCGCGGCCACGTCCTGACCGAACGTGATGGCGGCCATCAGGCCGACAAAGCCGATGATGGAGACCTCGCCGATCTTGCCCGGGCGGATGTAGCGCAGGTACACGCCCATGAACAGCGCGATGGGGATGGTGGCCGCGATCGTGAAGGTGCCCCACGGCGAGTGCGTCAGCGCTTTCACCACGATCAGCGCCAGCACGGCCAGGATGATCACCATGATCATGAAGGCGCCGAACAGCGCGATCACGCCCGGGATCTTGCCCAGTTCTGACTTGACCAGATCGCCCAGCGACCGGCCGTCGCGGCGGGTCGAGATGAAAAGGATGGTGAAGTCCTGCACGGCGCCGGCGAACACCACGCCCGCCAGGATCCACAGCATGCCCGGCAGATAGCCCATCTGCGCGGCCAGCACCGGGCCCACCAGGGGGCCGGCGCCGGCGATGGCGGCGAAGTGGTGGCCGAACAGCACGTGCTTGTTGGTGGGCACGTAGTCCAGGCCGTCGTTGTGCTTCCAGGCCGGCGTCATGCGCGAGGCGTCCAGCTGGAAGACGTTCTTTGCGATGAAACGGCTGTAATAGCGGTATGCGATCAAGTAGACGCATACGGCGGCGATCACCACCCATAGCGCGTTGATGGTCTCCCCTCTGGCTAGCGCCACGGTGCCCAGCGCGAACGCGCCCAGTACCGCAACCGCCAGCCAGACCAGGTGCTGACCCAGTCCCTTACTGCTGGTATGCATAAGTGCTCCTCTTGCCTCCCGCCCTGCTTGTGGCGTGAAACGCTTTTTTCGTCCCGCGGAAGGCAGACTCATTGTTGTAGGGTGGCGGGCGCGCAGGCGTCCGCACTGCGTCCTGGGGACGCGGGCGTTAGTATTTCGTTTTGCCCCCCCGCCAACAAGCGCGGAACTACGCAATCCGCGTACGTGGTACTACGCATTGCGCTGCAACAAAACCCGGTGGAAACCGTAAAATCCGGCCCGTCGACCAATGACTCTTAAGGCGAAGCCGTCGTGATGCATCGCACCAATCCTTATCCGGGTTGAACTCCACAATATGAAGCTGCGCCTGAAAATCCTGCTACTTGCCGCCGTGCCCCTGCTGGTGGCCGTGGCCGCCATCACCGTGGCCGTCTATGTGCAGGGGCTGCAACTGGCCCAGCGCGAAAAGCAGGTCGTGGAAAGCGCCTGGCTGGCCAGCAAGGAAAGTGAATTGCGGCATTACGTCAGCCTGGCCTACAGCGCCGTCGCCCCTTTGCAGGCGGCGGGCGACGACGAGGCCACGCGCCAGCGGGCGCTGGAACTGTTGGCGCAGATGGAGTTCGGCCACGACGGCTACTTTTTTGTCTACGACTTGCAGGGCAAGAACCTGATGCATCCGCGCCAGCCCGAACTGGTCGGCCAAGACCTCTGGAACCTGCGCGACACACATGGCCAGACCGTCATCCAGAACCTGTTGACGGCCGCCCGCCGCGGCGGCCAGCAAGGCGAGGTGGTGCACTACCTGTGGGAAAAGCCCTCTACCCACCAGACCGTGGAAAAACTGGGGTATGTCGTGGTGCTGGACCGCTGGGGCTGGATGCTGGGGACGGGCATCTACCTGGACGACGTGGAGCAGGCTCTGGTGCGCATCGACGCCGCCGCGCAGGCCAACATCCGCAGCATGTTCGCCTGGGTGGCGGGCATTGCGGCCGTGTCCATCCTCGGGGTAGCCGCTTGCGGCCTGGCGCTGAACATCAGCGACCACCGGCAATCTGACGCCAAGTTGCGGCTGATGGCCCAGCAACTGGTGCGCTCGCAGGAAGACGAGCGCGCGCGCCTGTCACGCGAACTGCACGACGGCATCAGCCAGGTGCTGGTATCCATCAAGCTGTCGCTGGAAGCCGCGCGCGAACGGCTACGGCAATCATTGCCAGCGCAACCGCAGGCGCTGGCCCATATCGACAAACCCCTGGGTGGCGCGCTGGACCGCCTGAACTGCGCCGTGGGCGAGGTGCGGCGCATTTCGCACAACCTTCGCCCGACCCTGCTGGACGACCTGGGCCTGCCGGCGGCGCTTGAGCACCTGGGCCGCGAGTTCGCCATCCCCAGCACGGAGGGGGCTCCGCCGCTGGCCGTCCGCCTGCGCACCACCGGCCGCCCGGTCAAGCTGCCCGACGCCTACGCCACCGCGCTGTTCCGGGTCACCCAGGAAGCGCTGACCAACGTGGTGCGCCATGCCGGTGCCACCCGCGCCGACCTGACCCTGGCCTACGGCGCGCACGACCTGCGCCTGACGATTTCGGACGATGGCTGCGGCTTCGACTTCGCCGACGTCCAGCAGGACCCGCGCCGCGGCATCGGCCTGCGCAACATGCGCGAACGCATGTCCGCGCTATCCGGTAACCTGGGCTTCCACACCAACGCCCAAGGCACGACCTTGCAGGCCTGGCTGCCCCTGCCGGCCCTGTCCGCCCCTACCGCGACGACCCAAGCATGACCGACACCGACGACGCCATCCGACTCCTGCTGGTCGACGACCACCCTTTGGTACGCGACGGGCTGCGCCTGCGCCTGGAGACCGTGCCGCGCCTGCGCGTAGTGGGCGAAGCCGGCAACGCGCAGGCGGCGCTGATGTTCCTGGCGGCGTGCCTGGTGGAGGATCCCCAGGGCGACACCCTGCCCCATCTGGTGCTGATGGACCTGAACATGCCGGGCGTGGGCGGACTGGAGCTCACGGCGCAATTGCACGAACGCTATCCGCAAATCGCCGTGCTGGTGCTGTCCATGCACGACAACCCCGAATACATGGTGCAGGCGGTGAAGGCCGGCGCCCGGGGCTATCTGCTGAAGGACGAACCGGCCGAAGAGATCGTCACGGCCATCGGCGCGGTGGTGGCAGGCCGCAGCTACTTCAGCGCGGCCGTGGCCGTGCGGCTGTCCCAGGCCAGCGCCCCCGCTACCCTCTTGACGCAGCGCGAACGCGACGTGCTGCGCCATATCGCCAGCGGCCAGGCCAACAAGCAGATCGCCCAGGCGCTGGGCCTGTCCGTGCGCACGGTCGAGACGCACCGGTTGAACATCAAGCGCAAGCTGGGCATCGACGGGCAGGCCGAACTGATCAAGTACGCCGTCGAGAACCGGGGCGTTTAGGTCTCGGAATCCGCGTCGGCCGCCTGACCCGCCGCCCACGCTGCGGTAGACTTGCCTCCATTGTGGCGTCCCCGACGCCAGACGACACAACACAACGCCACGACGCGCGCGCTGCCCCCAGGAGTCCCCATGTCATTGGAAAAGCACTACACCGCCATTCTCGAAGCACTAGGGGAAGACCCGTCCCGCGAAGGGCTGGCCGATACGCCCGCCCGCGCGGCCAAGGCCATGCGCCACCTGTGCCGCGGTTACGGCCAGAATCTGGACGAAATCGTCAACGGGGCGCTGTTCACCTCGGACACCCGCGAAATCGTGCTGGTCAAGAACATCGAGCTGTATTCGCTGTGCGAGCACCACATGCTGCCTTTCATCGGCAAGGCCCACGTGGCCTACCTGCCGGCGGGCCGCGTGCTGGGCCTGTCCAAGGTCGCCCGCATCGTCGAGATGTACGCCCGTCGCCTGCAGATTCAGGAAAACCTCAGCCGTCAGGTCGCCGAAGCCGTCCAGACCGTCACCGGTGCGGCGGGGGTGGCCGTCGTCATCGAAGCCCAGCACATGTGCATGATGATGCGCGGCGTGGAAAAGCAGAACTCGTCCATGGTCACGTCGGTGATGCTGGGCGAATTCCACGACAACCCGTCGACCCGGGCCGAATTCCTCAGTCTCATCCGATAGCAGGACCCCCTCCCTTCTTTTGGCGCATATCGCGGGCCCGCCCGCTGCGCCGACGATGCCTGTACCCGGCATCGCCGGCGCGGCGGCCGGGCCCGGCCGCATTGGGCCCCTGGCGTTTGGCTCCTACTGATCCAGGCATCTGGCCCTAGCGTTCTGGTCCCATCCGGGCAAACTGGCACCCAGCAAGCCGGTTGCGCCGGGGCGCGGCCGCTCTCTCTCGGAGACCACCATGAACGCGATATTCCGCCACATCCGCCGCTGCACCCTTGCCGGCCTGGCCGCCGCGCTGCTGGCCGCACCCGCCTACGCCCAGACCAAGCTGGTCGTGGGCTATCAGCTGATCGTGGGGCCGTTCCTGTCCGCCATCGCGGACGGCAGCTTCGACACCGCGTTAAAAGAGGCCGGCTACCAGGTCGACTGGCGGCAGTTCACGTCCGGCGGCGACATCTCCACCGCGCTGGCCTCCGGCAACGTGCCGGTCGGCGTCCTCGGGTCCACCGGCATCACCTCGGCCGCCACCCGGGGCGTCGACATGCAGCTGTTCTGGGTCCTGGACAACATCGGAAAATCGGAAGCGCTGGTCGCCCGCAACGGCTCCGGCATCAACAGCACGGCCGACCTGAAGGGCAAGCGGGTCGCCACGCCCTTCGTGTCGACCTCCCACTTCCACCTGCTGGTGGGGCTGGAGCAAGTCTGGAAGATTTCGCCGCGCGACGTGCGCATCCTGAACATGCAACCGCCGCAGATCGTCGCCGCCTGGCAGCGCGGCGACATCGACGCCGCGTATGTCTGGCCGCCCGCGCTGACGGAAATTGCCAAGAGCGGCAAGATCATCGCCGATTCGCAGCAGATCGGCGCCGCCAGCGTGCCGACGTTCGATGGCATCGTGGTGGACCGCGCCTGGGCCGCCAAGAACCCGAAATTCATGGCCGCCTTCACCGGCGTGCTGGCCAAGTCCTACGCCGACTACCGCGCCAACGGCGCCAAGTGGACCGCTGAATCGCCCCAGGTCAAGGGTATCGTGCGCCTGATCGGCGGCAAGCCCGACGACGTCGTCGAAGCGCTGGGCCTGCTGGTGTTCCCCACCGCGCAGGAACAGGCCTCGAACGAGTGGCTGGGCGGCGGCAAGGAATCGGGCGCGGCGCGCGCCTTCGGGGCAAGCGCCACGTTCCTGAAAGACCAGAAGCAGATCGATCGCGCTCTGGCCGATTACAGCCCGCATGTCACCGACCAGTACGCGAAGGCCGCGGCCAAGTAAACGGCCCGGCGCGCCTCAAGGGGAGCCCGCATGACCATGCCGTCCACCTCCGCCGCGCAGCGGCTATGCGCGGAACAAGTCAGCGTCACCTATCCCGGCCTGCACGACAGCGGACCGGTGATCGCGCTGCAGAACGTCAACCTGACCATCCAGCCCGGCGAATTCGTCGTCGCGCTGGGCGCCTCGGGCTGCGGCAAGACCACCTTGCTCAGCCTGCTGGCCGGGTTCCTGTCGCCCACCGAGGGCGAAATCACGCTGGGCGGCCGGCCCATCGTGGGGCCCGGCGCCGACCGGGGCGTTGTTTTCCAGAAGCACGCCCTGCTGCCCTGGCTGAACGTGCTGGAGAACACGGAGTTCGGGCTGAAGCTGCAAGGCGTGGACAAGGAGACCCGCCGCGCCCGCGCCCGCCGCAACCTGGAACTGGTGGGCCTGCAGGATTTCCACCGCCACATGATCTACCAGCTGTCAGGCGGCATGCAGCAGCGCGTGGGCATCGCCCGCGCGCTGACCTGCGACCCTGCCATGTTGCTGATGGACGAACCGATGGCCGCGCTGGACGCGCTGACGCGCGAAACCATTCAGGAGCTGCTGCTGGATATCTGGCGGCAGACCAGCAAGATGTTCTTCTTCATCACCCACAGCGTGGAAGAGGCGCTCTTCCTGGGGTCGCGGCTGATCGTCATGTCGCCTCGCCCGGGCCGCATCACGCACACCTTCACGCCGGACTTCAACCGGCGCTACCTGGAGACCCGCGATGGACGTGGCATCAAATCCAGTCCCGACTTCATCGCCATGCGCGAACAAGTCCTTGGCATCATCTACGGCGACGAGCGCGCCGCCGCCTCGCCCGAAGCCGTCCATGTCTAGGAACCGGTCCGGGCACAAGCCCGCGACGCCGGGGATGGTCTATGGCGCGCCAGGCGCCGGCTACAGCGGGCACATCAGCCTCTTGACCAGCCTGGCGCTGATCGCCCTGTGGTTCCTGGTGACCAGCGCGGGCTGGGTGCGGCCGCTGTTCCTGCCGTCCCCGATCGCCGTGTACGACAAGTTCGTCTCGGCCATGACGGACGGCGTCGCCAATTCCACGCTGGCCGAGCATGCGCTGGCCAGCCTGACGCGGGTCTTCGGCGCATTCTTCCTGGCCTGCCTCACCGCCATTCCCGTGGGCATCCTGATGGGCGTCAACCGATTTGCGCGCGGCATCTTCGACCCGCCCATCGAGTTCTACCGCCCGCTGCCGCCGCTGGCCTATCTGCCGCTCATCATCATCTGGTTCGGCATCGGAGAGTTCCCGAAAATCCTGCTGATCTACCTGGCCATCTTCGCGCCCATGGCGATCGCCGCCCGCGCAGGCGTGCGGTCGGTATCCATCGAACAGATCCATGCCGCCTACGCCATGGGCGGCACGCGGATGCAGATCGTCTGGCACGTAATCCTGAAGGCGGCGATGCCCGAGATCTTCACGGGCATGCGCATCGGCATCGGGGTCGGATGGACCACGCTGGTGGCCGCCGAAATGGTGGCCGCCGACCGGGGCCTGGGATTCATGGTGCTGAACGCCGCCCAATTCCTGGCCAGCGACACCGTCATCATGGGCATTATCGTGATCGGCGTGTTCGCCTTCGCTTTCGACCTGCTGGTGCGCTACCTGGAGAAATTCGCCATCCCCTGGAAGGGACGCATCTAAGACGGTTACCGACAGGGCAATCCCCCATTTCTTCGCCCTGGTGGCTCCTCTATCCTGAGGCTCAGATCCGGAACCCGACCCCGCCCGCGCCCTGCGCCGGGGTCCCGCATCGCCGTCACAAGGAGCCGTCATGTCCAGCCAGGCCTCGATGCTCAAGCCTGTGTTGTGGGAACGCCTGTTTGAAAGGGAAAGCGCGCCCAACCTCAGCCTGCAAGGCCGCGTGCGCCAGATGCTGGTGTCGGCCATCCTCAGCGGCCACCTGCCGCCCGGCATGCCGGTGCCCTCCAGCCGGCAACTGGCCGACCAGTTGCGCATCGCCCGCAACACGGTGGTTTTCGCGTACCAGCAACTGGTCAGCGAGGGGTATCTGGTGTCACGCGAACGCAGCGGCCACTTCGTCTGCGATTCCGTCATGCAGGGGCATTCCGGTTCGGCCTCTGATGCCGCCCACGCCGCGCCGCTGGACGATGCGCCCGACCCGCGGCGCGTGCGATGGGATGAAAGGCTGCGCTTCCGGCCTTCACGGCAGCGCAATATCACCAAACCGCAAGATTGGCAGAAGCAACCCTACCCCTTCGTGTATGGCCAGTTCGACCCCGACCTGTTTCCCACCGCCGAATGGCGCGAATGCTGCATCAAGGCACTTTCCGTGCTGGATATCCGCAGCTGGGCGCCCGACCTCATCACCCACGACGACCCGACGCTGATCGAACAGATCCGCACGCAGGTGCTGCCGCGCCGGGGCGTCTGGGCCGACGCCGAGGAAATCGTCATCACCGTGGGTGCGCAGCACGCGCTTTACCTGCTGGCCGACCTGCTGGTCAACGACGACACCGTGGTCGGCATGGAAGATCCCGGCTACCCCGATGCCCGCAACATCTTCGCCAGCCATACGCGCAACCTGTTGCCGCTGCCGGTGGACGAGCGCGGCCTGTGCACCGGCACCCATCTGCTCGGGTGCGACTACGTCTTCGTCACGCCCGGCCACCAATGCCCCACCACGGTCACACTGGCGATGGACCGACGCGAGACCCTGCTGGCGCTGGCGCGTCAGGCTGACAGCATGATCATCGAAGATGATTTCGAAAGTGAAAGCCGCTGGGGCGAAGGCGCGATCCCCGCGCTGAAAAGCCTGGACCGCGACGGCCGCGTCATCTATGTCGGCAGCCTGGCCAAGTCGTTCGCGCCGGGCCTGCGCATCGGCTATATCGTCGCGCCGCGCGAACTGACCAGCGAACTGCGGGCCCTGCGCCGGCTGATGCTGCGCCACCCGTCCGCCTATATCCAGCGCGCCTTCTCGCTGTTCATCTCGCTGGGCCATCACCATTCGCTGCTGCGCAAGCAGTCGCAGGCCTACCAGAAGCGCGGCGCCGAGCTGGCCCAGGCCTTGGCCCGGCATCTGCCCGATTTCAAGGCGATTCCCATCACGGGCTCGTCGTCCTGCTGGCTGGCCGGCCCGCCGTGGCTGGATGCCGCCGCTTTGTCCGAAGCGGCGCTGGCCGAAGGCGTGGTGGTGGAACCGGGGAACGTGTTCTTCATGAACGGCGCAGACGCTCCGCGCAACTACCTGCGCGTGGGCTTTACGTCGATCCGGCCCGAGCATATCGGGCCGGGGATCGAAAAGCTGGCGCAGGTCGTGCACCGCTACCGCTTGCGAACGGCGGCATAGCCACGCGCCGCGCCGGCGGACGCTACAGGTGCTCGTCGCGCAGGTGATACCAACGGTACAGCAGGCCCTGCCCGATCCGACGGAACGGCGCGAACAAGTGCCCGGGCAGCGGCGAATCGTAGATGGGCAGGTCCCAGGCGGGGCCGTCCTTGCCCATCATCCGTTCAGCCAGCCGCCTGCCCGCATGCGCCGAGAACGCCACGCCGTTGCCGCCGTAGCCGAACGCGTAGTACACGGGCAACGCGGGATCCGGTTGCGTCACGCGCGGCATCATGTCGTGGCTGACGTCCACCCAGCCCCACCACGAATACGCGACCTCCACGCCGCGCAACGACGGGAACTTGCGCGCCAGGCCTTCGCGCAGCAGCGCCAGATGGCGGGGATGCTCGGCATCCGCGCCGCGCAACGCGCTGCGGCTGCCGATCTGCATGCGGCCGTCCGGCAGCAGGCGGTAGTAGAAGCGCAAGGTGCGCGTATCGGTGATGAAGACCGTGCTCTTCAACCCCGCCGCCTCGCGTTCGGCCGGTGACAGCACCCGCGTCACCAGCGAATTCGACAACACCGGCATGATGCGATTGTCCAGCAACGGGTTCACACCCTGCGCGGTATAGCCGCCCGTCGCGAACGCCACGCGGCGCGCGCGCACTACGCCCCCTGGCGTCTCCAGCAGGATGACACCGTTTTCCTTGCGCCAGCCCAGCACGGGGCTGGACGGATGCACGCGCACGCCCAGCGCGCGCGCCTGGCGCAGGTAGCCATACGCCAGCTTCAGCGGATGCACGCCCACGCCGTCCGGTTCATGCATGGCACCGACCGCTTCATGGTCGTCCACATAGCGTTCGCGCAGTTCGGTCTTGCCAAGCATCCTGGCGTCGTAACCGAACACCTCGCGCATCACGCGGGCCTCGTTCGCAAGGAACGCCATCTTCTTCTGGCGGTGCGCCGTGTACAAATGACCGCCCGGCTGCGCGTCGCAGTCCACTTGCGCGACCAGGCTCTTCCAGTATTCGAAGCCCTCGCGGATTTCCGCGTCCAGGCGGCGGGCGGTGTCCAACCCCCAGCGTTCGATCCATTGCGAGCGATACAGGCGGCCGGACGCGTTTTGCCCCTGGCCCCCATTGCGGCTGGTGCAGCCCCAGACGACGCGGTTGGCTTCCAGCACCAGCGCGCGCACGCCGAAGTCGCGCGCCAGCGTCAACGCAGCCGACAAGCCGGTGAATCCCGATCCGACGATCACCATGTCGGCATCGACATCGCCCTGGATCGGCCCGTCGTCCTCGGGCGGATCGCCGGCACTGGCGACCCAATAGGTGGGCGCGTAGTCCTGGCCCCGGCCGGGCGGCGAAACCAGCGGATCATAGGTCGGGTTATAGGCGTTGGCCCCTGGGGTGGCCGCTCGGGGCGGGCGTGAGGTGTCGAAGGGCATTTGGGTATCCATGCTTCGAATCCGTGTCCTGGGTGTTTCCGGAAAGGTCCCGGAGTGCTTCCGAGGCCCGAGGCGCGGCCTCAGGCACGGGCCGGCAAAGCCGGGCGCTGCTTGCGGAACGCGTTCTTCACGCGGATCTTGCCGTCCTGGAACGTGAAGACGTCGACCATGTCGGCTTCCACCCGCGACCCGTCCGCGGCGGTGCCGGTGAAGGTGCATTCGGACACGCCACGCTCACCCGCCACCCAATGCCGGCCGTTGTTCCATTGCGCATCGGGAAAGTTCTTCCACGCGGCGGCGAATGCCGCGCGGACCGCTTCCGGTCCGGTGTGCCGGCTGCCACACGCGTCCGGCCCCCCCACGGTCTCGAATACGCAGTCCTCGCTCATGAAACTCATCAAGGCATCGATATCGTGGCGGTTCCAGGCGGCCGCGAATTCGGCCAACATCTCCACGGTGACGGTCTTGTGCATTGCCTACCCTCCGATAGACGCCGGCGCGGCATGCGCCTGCGTACAGGATCCAAGGTACGAGAGCGGTCTGGCAGGGTCTAGAACCAGAAGCGGAAAATCGCTTGCACCAGTCACGCCGTGGCGGGCAAGAGCGTCGCGGACACTTGCCGCGGATCGATGGCGTCGCGCAGGCCGATGAACACCAGCCCTTCTGCGTCCAGGCCTTCGGGTGGCGCGGCCTGCGTGTCGTAGCGCACGCGGCGGCCCGCCCATTGCACCAGCACGAGGCCATGCCGGTCGGTGCGGACCCAGCCTTTCCCCCTTAACAGTTGTCGGGGCATCTGCCGAAGCTGCTCCGCCAGTTGATCAGCGTTCAGGGTGCCGGGGGCTTCCCAGAGCCAGCTTTGGAAAGGATGATCGGGGTCTTGATTCGGCATTGCGGCACGATGCGCGGCATGGCCGCAACCGGTATGCGCGCAATCGTGCCCCGACGCGCCCGACCCGGCGTCGCCGGACAGGCAGCGCAGATCGACGCGCCCTTCCCGGGTGTCGATCATGGCCGCGCCTTGCGTCACGTCCCGCAGCCAGGCGCGCACCTGCGTCAGGTCTTCCGGCGTCGTGAGGTCGGTCTTGTTCAGCACCAGCAGATCGGCCGCCCGCAGTTGCCGCGCCACCGTGTCGCTCAGCAGGGGATCCGCGGCCAACGCCTGTACGTTCGCGGCATCCACCAGCACCACCACGCCTTCCAGCTGCAGCAGCGGGTCGCACATCCCGACCTGCGCGATGCGCGAGGGATCCGACACACCGCTGGCTTCGATCACGATCCACTCCGGCGGCGGGTCCAGCGCCAGCACGCGCGCCAGCGCGTCGTCCAGCCCGCCGGCCATCGAACAGCAGACGCAGCCGTTGGCCAGCCGGATCACTTCGTCCGCGCGCTGCGCGACCAAGCCGGCGTCGATATCAATGGGTCCGAAGTCGTTGACCAGCACCGCCGCGCGGCGGCGGCTGGCTCCCAGCACATGATTCAGCAGCGTCGTCTTACCCGCGCCCAGAAAGCCGCCAATGACCGTCAACGGTATGCGCGCCACGCCCGTGCCGGCCATCTCAGGCCCCTTCCAGGGCCAACGGCCGCCCGCCGACGACGGTGCCCAGAACGGCAAGGTCTTTCAGCCGGTCGGCAGGCACCCTGGCGGGATCCTCGTCCAACACACAGAAGTCCGCGTACTTGCCCACTTCGATCGAACCGACCAGATGGTCCATATGCAAGGTATAGGCTGCGCCCAGCGTGACGGCGTGCAGCGCCGCGTCCACGCTGATCCGCTCGGACTCGCCCAGGACACGGCCCGACGCGGTCAGGCGGTTGACGGCGCACCAAGCGGTGAACAACGGGCCGAGCGGCGTGATCGGGGCATCGGAATGGATCGAAAACGGCACGCCCGCCCGCGCTGCCGATGCGCAGGCGTCCATGCGGTTGGCCCGGTCCGGCCCCATGGTGAGCGCGTAATGGGCGTCACCCCAATAGTAGATATGGTTGGCGAACAGGTTGGCGCACATGCCCAGGCTGGCCATCCGCCGGAACTGCGCCGCGTCGGCCATCTGGCAATGCTGCAACGTGTGCCGGTGGTCGCGGCGCGGCGTGCGGCGCAGCGCCAGGTCCACGGCCTCGATCGCGCGCTGGGTGGCTTCGTCGCCGTTCGTGTGGATGTGCAATTGCACGCCGGCGTCGTGATAGGCCTGGACCGTCGCGTCCAGTTCGGCCGGCGCGATGACCCAGATACCGTTGGGCGCGCCGTTGTAATACCCCGGCCAACGCACCCGCGCGGTAAAGCCCTGGATCGATCCATCCACCACCAGCTTGACCATACCCAGATGCAGCTTGTCGTGGTTCATCCGCTTGGCCGCCGCCAGCTTCTCCAGGCAACGCGCCGGATCGCCCGCGTAGGTCAGCGCCGACGCGGCGGGCACGATACGCACGGGATAATCCGGTTCCGCCGTAATGCGCGCCAGCGTCGCGATGCCTTCGTCGCCCAATTCATTGACCAGGTCCGTCGCGGTGGTCACGCCCGCCCACTGCGCCACCTTGCCGAACATGCGCAGCCCGTCTTCCGACAAGCCCACGGTCCGGAACGGGCTGCCGATCAGACGCATGACCGGGAACATGGCGGCGAATTCGCAAAGTTCGCCACTGGGCCGGCCGTCTTCCATCCGCGTCACGCCTTCGATGTCGGTGTCGCGGTCGATGCCTGCGCGAGCGAGCATCGGCGTATTCACGTTCATCAAGTGCATGCTGGCGTGCATGACGACGATGGGCCGCTCGGGCGACACGCGGTCCAGGTCCTGGACACGCATCCGCTGGCCGTCGAAGAAGATCGGGTCAAAGCCCCAGCCGATCAGGGTTTCGCCCTTCGGCAGGCTCTGCTCGGCGTCGCGCAGGCGGCCGGCGACCGCATCGAAGCTCTTCAGCCCGCTCCACAGGCGGCCATCCGGTCCGCGGCGGTCGTAGTAGCCCACGTACACGAATTTCCACATGCCGCCTTCGGGCAGATGGCAGTGCCCTTCCACCAGGCCGGGCATCAGCACCTTGTCCGCATACCGGTCATCCACGTCGGCCGGCCCCCAGCCGTCCAGGTCTTCCCTGCGGCCCACCCCCAGGATGCGGCCGTCCCGCACCGCCACATGGGTGGCGCGCGGTTGAGCCGGATTCATAGTCAGGATGCTGCGGGCGGCGTAGATCGTCGTCTTGCCTTCAGGCCGGGTCATCGAGGGTTCCTTGTGACGGTTGGGATCAGCCCGCAAGCGGCGCCACCAGGGCGCCGTCGCGGACCGCTACGAAATGGCAGGCGACGCGATGGCCGGGCACGACCTCGCGCAGTTCGGGCTCGCGCGCGGAACAGTCGGGCTGCGCGGCCGGACACCGCCCGGCGAAGCAGCAGCCCGGCGGCGGGTTCACCGGACTGGGCGGGTCGCCCATCAGCCGCACGCGGCGGGCGGCGGATTCGCGTCCCCCTTTGACCGTCGGCACGGCAGACATCAGCGCCACGCTGTACGGATGCAAGGGGCGCGTGAAAAAGGCGCGGCGTGACGCCTGTTCAATGATCTTGCCCAGGTACATCACCGCGATGTCGTCGCAGATGTGCTCGACCACGGCCATGTCGTGCGAAATGAACAAGAACGATTGCCCCTGTTCGCGCTGGATCCGGCGCAGCAGGTTCAGGATCTGCGCGCGGATGGCGATGTCCAGCGCCGACACGGGTTCGTCGCAGACGATCAGGTCGGGTGCACTGGCCAGCGCCCGCGCAACGTTCAAGCGCTGCCGCTGGCCACCGGAAAACTGGTGCGGAAACAGCTGGCGTTGTTCGGGCCGCAGGCCGACCAGTTCGAACATTTTGGCCACCCGCGCCTCGCGCCCGCCAGGCGGGTCGATACGCATCAGGTCCAGCGGCGCCCGCACGATGTCTTCGGCGCGCTGGCGCGGGTTCAGCGACGAATAGGGGTCCTGGAACACCAGTTGCAGCCGCCGGCGCATCTGCCGCAACGACGATCCGCCCAGGGCGGTCAGGTCCGTGCCGTCGAAATGAATCGAGCCCGACGTCGGGTCGGCCAGCCGCAGCACCGACAACGCCGTGGTGGTCTTGCCCGAGCCGGACTCGCCCACGATCGCCAGCGTGCGGCCGCGGGCCAGGTCGAACGACACGCCGTCGACCGCCTTGACCACCACCGGCTTGCCGTCGCGGCCCTTCCCGCCCACGGGAAAATGCACGGCCAGGTTCCGGACCGACAGCAATGCGGGAACGTGCGGCTGCGCCATCATGCGGCCTCCTGATAGAGCCAACAGGCCACGTCCTGGCCCTCGGCCACGCGCGCCAACGGCGGGAATTCGCTGCGGCAGCGCGCAAGCGACCGGCTGCAACGGTCCAAAAAGGGGCAGCCCACGCCGCGGTCCCACACAGACGGCACCACGCCAGGGATTTCGGGCAGGTCCGGGCGGATGTCGTCCGGTTCGCGGTCCAGTTCGGGCAGGCAGGCGATCAGCCCCTGCGTATAGGGATGGCGGGGATGCGCCAGGATCTGCCGCACGCCGCCCTGCTCGACCACCCGCCCGCCATACATGACGACGACGCGGTCAGCCATTTCGGACACCGCGCCCATGTCGTGCGTGATCAGCAGCACCGCGGTGCCACGGCGCGCCTGCTGCTCGCGCAGCAGGTCGAAAATCTGCGCCTGCACGGTGACATCCAGCGCCGTGGTCGGCTCATCGGCGATCAGCACGTCGGGGTCGCAGGCCAGCGCGATGGCGATCATCACCCGCTGGCGCATCCCGCCGGACATCTGGTGCGGATAGTCGTCCACGCGGCGCTCGGGCACCGGAATGCCCACCGACTTCAGCATGTCGATGGCGCGCACCCGGGCGTCCGCACGGCTTAAGCCCTGGTGCAGCCGCAGGGGCTCGGCGATCTGGTCGCCTACCGTGTAGACGGGGTTCAGCGCGGTCATGGGTTCCTGGAAAATCATCGAGATCTTGTTGCCGCGCACGCGCCGCATGGCCTCGTCGTCGTGCAGCGCCAGATCCGCGCCCGACAGGCGGACACGGCCCGCGCCGATCCGGCCCAACGCCGGAATCAGACGCATGATGGCCAGCGCCGTCATGCTCTTGCCGCAACCGGATTCGCCGACCAGGCACAGGGTCTCGCCCGCGCGCAGCGCGAAGCTGACTTCGCTCAACACCTCGGCCACCCGGCCGCGCGCACGGAACTCCAGGCTGAGCGACTCGACTTCCAGGGCGGGGACTTGCAGGCGGTCGTTCATGAGCGGCCCCGCGACGTGGGATTCAACGCGTCGTTCAGCCCGTCGCCGATCAGGCTGACGGCCAGCACGGTCAGGAAAATGGCCGCGCCGGGCAGCGTCACGGCCCACCAGGCCGTGAGAATGTAGGGGCGGTTGCTGCCGATCATCAGCCCCCAACTCATAATGTTCGGATCGCCCAGCCCCAGGAACGACAGGCCGGCCTCAAACAGGATCGCCGTACCGATGGCGAGCGTGGCCGACACGATCAGCGGCGCCAGCGCGTTGGGCAGGATCACCCGCCAGATGATGCGCGCGTCGCTCGCGCCAATCACGCGTTCGGCCAGCACGTACTCGCGCCGTTTCAAGCGCAGGAATTCGCCTCGTGCCAGCCGCGCCGTGCCCGTCCAGCTGACCACGCCGATCGCCACCGCGATGGTCGCAAGCGACGGCGTGAACAGCGTCACCAGTACCATCGCAAAAAGCAAGGTGGGCAGCACCTGGAAGAATTCGGTGATGCGCATCAGCGTCTCGTCGACCCAGCCGCCGTAGTAGCCGGCCAGCGCGCCGACCGTCAGACCGATGGCCATCGACAACACCGCGGCCACCACGCCCACCAGCAAGGTCGCGCGGCCGCCGTACACCATGCCGGTCAGCACATCGCGGCCCAGGTAGTCGGTGCCCAGCAGCATGTCGCCGCCCGGCGGATCCATGGGCGCGCTGGCGATTTCGAACGGATCCGCCTGCATCAGCATCGGCCCGAAGATCGTCACCGCCAGGATGGCCGTCAGCAGCAGCACGCCGAACACCGCCGAGGGGTTTCGGATGAACACCCGCAGGGCTTCATACGATTGCCTGGCCGGCGCGCGAGACGCGGTGGCCGCCACGGCGGCAAGAGGAATGGCGGAAGGGGCCTGGCTCATGATGTCTTGATCCTGGGATCGATCAGGCGGTAAGCCAGATCGGTTAGCTGATTCATCACCACCACCAGCAGCGAGGCGAACAACAAAATGCCCAACAGCGTCGGGTAGTCCCGCCGCAGCACCGAGTCGAACGCCAGCCGCCCCAGCCCCGGCCAATTGAAGACCGTTTCGACCAGGATGGCGCCGGCCAGCACGTTGCCAAACTGCAGGCCCAGCATCGTCACCACCGGCAGCACGCCGTTGCGCAGCGCGTGCTTGTACAGGACCGACCGTTCCGGCAGACCTTTGGCACGCGCCGTGCGGATGTAGTCGGCCGACAGCGCCTCCATGACGCTGGCACGCGCCAGCCGGCTGTACTGGGCCAGGTAGACGAACGCCAGCGTGAAGGCCGGCAGCGCCAGATGGTGCAGCACGTCCAGCATGCCCGCCCAACCGTCCTGCGGGCCGCCCGCCGACCGCATGTCGGACACGGGGAAGATCGGCAACGCGGACGCGAACAGGATGATGAGGATGATGCCCGTCCAGAACACCGGCGCCGAATAGCCCACCACCGACAGCAGCGTGATGCCTTGGGACAGGGGCCCGTTCGGCTTCCTGGCGGCCAGCGTGCCCAGCAGCGTGCCGACGATGAATGCGCTGAACACCGATGTCACCACCAGCAGCAGCGTGGCGGGCACGCGCTCCCAGATCAGCTGCGCCACCGGCACGTTGAAGAAGTAGGAATAGCCGAGGTCGCCGCGCAGCACCTGCGCCAGGTACAGGCCCAGTTGCACCAGAAAGGGCTTGTCCAGCCCGTACTGCGTGCGCAACTGCGCCCGCAGGTCTTCGCTGATGCCGCCCATGGAGCCGGCGATGGTTTCGACGGGATCGCCGGGCGAGATATGGATCAGCAGGAAGTTCAGCGTCACCACGGCCAGCAGCAACAGCCCCGCGTAGGCAAGACGGCGCAACAGAAAACGCAGCATGGCGGCCTCGTCTTATTGCAGGTAAACGTCGTCCAGCGGGGCCAGCATGCCCCAGATCCCCTCTGGCATGCCGTGCACTTTCTTGGACGTCAGGGTGTGGTACGGGATGACCGTCAGGAAATCGATGGGCACGTCCTCGGTCACCAGGCGCTGGAACTCGGCGTATTGCGCGCGCCGCTTTTCCATGTCGGTCTCCATGCCGGCCTGCGCCAGCAGCGCGTCCACTTTCGGATTGGCATAGGACTGCGTATTGGTCCAGATGATGTCGCGGATGTTGCTGGACAAGTAGGTGCGGTGCACGCCGATGACCGGGTCGCCCCAATTGAAGACGATGTCCGTCGTCATGTCGAAATCATGGCTGGCGATGCGCTTGGCCCACGTGGGGAAATCGGGCGAGGCGCGGACCTGCACCGCGATGCCCACTTTCTTCAGCTGGCTGCGCAGGTACTCCGCCACGTTCTTGCCCTGCACGTCAGAACCCGGCATGTAGTCGACCGTCAGCGTCAGGCGCTCGCCCTTGGCGTCTTTCTTGAAACCGGCCTCTTCCAGCAGTTGCTCGGACTTCTTCAGGTCAAGCGGGTACTTCTTCACGTCAGACGTCGCGAAGGGGCTGGTACCGACGATGGGGCCATCGGCGGGCTTGGCGAAGCCCGCATTCAACGCCTTCGTGATGAAGCCCTTGTCGGTCGCGTACGCGATCGCCTGCCGCACGCGCACGTCGTTCAACGGTTTGCGCGCCGTGTTGAAGGCCAGCCAGCTCAGCGCGCCGATGCCTTCGTAGCCACGGTTGGTCATGACGATGGCGGGGTTGTCCTTGGCGCGGCGCAAGATGGTCGGCTCGGTCATGAAGGGCAACGCCCCGATGTCGCCGCGCTCAAGGCCAATCAGCAGGTTGGTCGCATCCGGATTGATCTTCACCACGATCCGGTCCAGATAGGGCTTGCCCGGCAGGAAAAACTTGTCGAAGCGCTCCAGCACGATCTCCTGCCCCGGCTTGAACTCCTTGAACTTGAACGGGCCTGAGCCCACCACGTCCGCCGAATTCCGGGGGTGGGTCTTGATGTCCTGGCCGTCGTCGTAGATGTGCTTGGGCAACACCGGCATCAGGGCCGGCGACAGCGCAAGAAGAATCGCCGGATGCGGTTGGCTCATGCGCAGCACGGCCGTGTGGGGGTCCGGGGTGTCCACGGATTGCACGGGCGCGAACATGGTCTGGAACGGGTGGTTGTTCTTGACCGCCATGACGGAAAACGCGACGTCAGCCGACGTGACGGGCTTGCCGTCATGGAACACGGCGTCTTTGCGCAGATGCAAGGTCAGGGACTTGCCGTCGGGCGCGAGTTCCCAGGATTCGGCCAGGTAGGGTTGTGGCTTCCAGTCGGCGTCGTACCGCAGGGGACTGGCGAAGAGCTGTGCGCTGGGCAAGGCGGTCGCGGTGCCCGATTGCACGGCGCCGTTCAGGTGCCGCGGCACCTGCGTCGACCCCACCACCAGCGTGCCGCCGGGTTTGGGCGCATCCGCCGCAGCGACCCCGCCCGCCATCGCCATCACCGCCAGAATCGTTGCAAAGCCTTGTCGTGCGCTGCGCATGATTTATTCCCCTTGATGTGTTTGCTACCCGGCCATTCATGGGATGGCTTGCGCACTAGCGTAGCCACCCAATGGACCAGGCCTTAGTACCAAACAGACAGAGTCTTTGGTGCCAGCGTTGCCGTGAACACCTTCAAGGCAGGCCGGAAGGGTTTGCGGCAACGGCGCGCGCATACAGGACCGCAACCGCGCAGCTATTGACCCGGGCCTCCATGGAATCAGACCGACTCGTCAACAGCACCGGCACGCGCGTGCCCAGCACCAGCCCGGCCGTCCCGGCGCCTGCCAGCCAGGTCAGTTCCTTGTAGAGCATGTTGCCCGCCTCGATGTCCGGCACCAGCAGGATGTCGGCATCGCCCGCCACACGCGACACGATGCCCTTTTGCTCCGCCGCGTCTCGCGAGATCGCGTTGTCGAACGCCAGCGGCCCGTCGATGTCGCCGCCGCGGATCTGCTGGCGATCGGCCATTTTCGACAGGGCGGCGGCGTCCAGCGTGGCCGGCATCGACGGATTGACGGATTCGGTGGCACACAGCACGGCAAGCTTCGGACGCGGCACCCCCAGCGCCCGCGCCAGATCAATCGCGTTCTGGGCGATGTCCGCCTTTTCCTGCAAGGTTGGCGCGATGTTGACGGCGGCGTCCGTCAGGATGAACAGCTTGGGATACGCAGCGACCGCCATGACGAACGCGTGGCTGATGCGACGGTCTGTGCGCAACCCGGATTCTCGTGCCACCACGGCCGACATGAAATGGTCGGTGTGAAGGCTGCCCTTCATCAGCATGGCGGCCGCGCCGTCGCGCGCCAAGGCGGCGGCCGTGCGCGCCGCCACCTTCTCGTCATCGGGGGTATCCAAGATCTCCAAGTCGCCGGCGCGCACGCCCATCTCGGCCAGCAAGGCCGCGATGCGGCGCGCCGGCCCGACCAGCACCGGTTCGATATAACCGGCGTCCCGGGCCTGGAGCGCCGCGCCCAGACTCGACAAACACAGGGGATAGGCGACCGCGGTGCGTTGCCGCCCAGCCGATAGCGCGGCATCGCGCAGAGATTCGAACAAGCGATCGATTGCCATGGATACGTGCTCCTGCCGCGGCTGTCCGCAAAATCAGAGGAGATGCTTGCGGCGCGGCACCTGCCGCGCCGCAAGCATCGGTCAACCCTTGGCGGGTTCGATCGACAGCGGCACTTCGCCCGAATGGAACGGCTGGTTCACATACTGTTTGTACTTGTCCAGCAGACGCAGCGGCTGCTTGAGCGCATCGCGCCGGAAAGGGTCGCCCAGTTCCTGGCTGACCATCATCTCCAGCACCGTGGTCTTGCCTTCCGATTGCGCCTTGCATGCCGCCTGCAGCGCGGCGCCGACCTGATCGGCATGTTCGACGCGGATGCCTTGCGCACCCATGGCCTGCGCCAGTTCGGCGAAGTTGGGGTTGAGCAGGTTGCTGCCCACGAAGCGGCGCCCGTAGAAGTCCACCTGGTTCTTCTTTTCCGCCCCCCACTGCCCGTTATGGAAGACCACGGCCGTCACCGGAATCTTCTCGCGCACGCAGGTCAGCAATTCCTGGAAGCTCATGCACCATGCGCCGTCGCCCACGTAGGCCACGGCCGGCCGGTCGGGGCGCCCCAGTTTGGCACCGATCAGCGCCGGCAACGCATAGCCGCAGTTGCCGAAGCTCATTGCGGCCAGCATGGAGTTCGGTTCGTCGAAGCGCAGATAGCTGTTGGACACCGAGCAGATGTTGCCAATGTCGGTGGACACCATCACGTGCTTGGGCATTGCGCGTTCCAGCTCGCGCAGCATGCGGCGGGGATGCATGCGGCCGCCGCCCTGCTCGATGATGTCCAGGCTCCAGTCGTCGCGCTCATGCGACCACCCGTCCAGTTCCTTTTCCCATTCTGCCTTCTGCGACGCGATCTGGTCGCCGCGCGCCGCCTTGGTGCGGGCGCAGGCGACGTCGCGGCCCTTCAGCTTGGCGGTCAATGCCGCGGCGGCAGGCCGCGCGTCGCCGCAGATGCCCACCGACACCGGCCGCACCAGGCCCAGCATGCGGTGGTCGGCGTCCACCTGGATGATGCGCGCGCCTTGCGGCCAATAGTCCAGGCCGTGCTGCGGCAAGGTGCCGAAAGGCCCCAGCCGCGTGCCCAGCGCCAGCACCACGTCCGCTTGCGACAGCAGCTTCATGCCGGCCTTGGCGCCCTGGTAGCCCAAAGGCCCGCACCACAGCGGATGGCTGGCGGGGAACGCATCGTTGTGCAGATAGCTGGTCACGACGGGGGCGCCCAGCAATTCGGCCAGGGCCACGCATTCGGCCTGGCCTTCCGAGAACAGCACGCCGCCGCCGGCCACGATGACCGGAAACTTGGCCTCGGCCAACAAGCGGGCCGCCGCCTCCAGATCCTCTTCCGAGCCCGGCCCGCGGCGGATGCGGCGCGGCTCGGGAATCGCCACGTCGATCTCGCCATAGAAGTAGTCGCGCGGGATGTTCAACTGCGTGGGGCCGCGTTCGGCCAAGGCGTTGTCAAAGGCCTTGGCCGTGAATTCCGCCATGCGGTCCGGGCGGTTCACATGCGCCTGGTACTTGGTGATGCGGGAAAAAATAGGCAGCTGTTCGGTTTCCTGGAAGCCGCCCAGCCCCATGCCGGCGGTGCCCGTCTCGGGCGTGATCGCTACCACCGGGCTGTGCGCCCAATATGCCGCGGCCACGCCGGTCACGAAGTTGGTGATGCCCGGGCCGTTCTGCGCAATGCACACGCCATGGCGGCCGGTGACGCGCGAGTAGCCGTCCGCCATGTGCGCGGCGCCCTGCTCATGCACCGTGGGCACGAAGCGGATGCCCGCGGCGGGAAACAGGTCCAGCGCATCCATGAAGGCCGAACCGACAATGCCGAATACGTCTTTGACGCCCTGGGCGACCAGCGTTTCGACAAACGCTTCGCTGGGGGTCATGTGTTGCTTGCTGCTCATGGTCTCTCTCCTGGCAGGCCGGCGCTTGTGTGGTTGCATCGTGGCCGGGGTGAATCGATACTGCCGGAGAAAACCGGCGCGTCCCACCCCATGGCGTTTCATTTTCTGCAAAATCCGTGCGACGATAGGCCGTTGGCCGCCGAATCTTCAATTATTGAAAGATGAAAGACGAATCCTCCGCCGCGTTGCGCGCGCTGACCTTGCTGGAACAGGTCGCCCGATCCGAAACCCCCGTGTCGCTGGCGGCGCTGACCGACGCCACCGGCCTGCCCAAACCGTCCGTGCTGCGCATCCTGACGCGGCTGGTCGAAGCCGGCATGCTGCTGCGCGAACCCGCCGGCAAAAGCTATGTCAGCGGTCCGCGCCTGAGCGCGCTGGCGCGCGAGACGCTGCTGAATTCCCCGTTGCGCGGGGAACGCCACCGCATCCTGGACAGCCTGGTCGATGAAATCGGCGAAACCTGCAACTGCACCATGCTGGACGGCGACGAGGTCATCTATCTGGACCGCGTGGAAACCGCCTGGCCGCTGCGCGTGAACCTGCAGACCGGCTCGCGGGTGCCGCTGCATTGTTCGGCCAGCGGCAAACTGTTCCTGGCCCACATGCGGCGCGAGCCGCGCGCGCGCCTGCTGGCCGCCGCCCCCTTGCCGCGCTATACGCCCAACACCCTGTGCGACGTGGCCTCGCTTGAGCACGAATTACGCGTCATCAAGAAGGAAGGCGCCAGCTTCGACCGCGAAGAGTTCCTGCTGGGCATCGTCTGCATGGCCGTGCCCATCCTGCACGGGCCGCGTGTCATCGCCGCCGTGGCCCTGCACGCGCCGGTGGCCCGCCTGTCCATCGACGGCGCGCGGGCGTGGCTGCCGCGCATGCAGGCTGCCGCCCGCGCACTGGCCAGCACGTACGAGCCGCAGCCGTAGCGGCAACCGGCGTCACGACTCGTTCCACGCCCCCCGCCCTTGTGCGCGCCCCCTATTTATCTGAGCATGCCGCCCGCCCAGGCGGCGGCCAAGCCCTGCCCAGGGCTTACACTGTCGGTCGACTCCGCTTTTCGCTTTCTTGCGATCCCCCTATTGTGACCAACACGCCCTTCTCCACCCTGCCCCTCTTGCCCGCCCTGCTCGACAACCTGCAAAGCCTGGGGTTCGAGCAAATGACGCCCATCCAGGCGCAAAGCCTGCCGCTTATCCTGGAAGGCCGCGACATCATCGCGCAGGCCAAGACCGGCAGCGGCAAGACCGCGGCGTTCGGCCTGGGCGTGCTGCAAAAGCTGGACACGAGCCGGTTGACGCCCCAGGCGCTGCTGGTCTGTCCCACCCGCGAACTGGCCGACCAGGTGGCGCAGGAACTGCGCCGGCTGGCGCGCCTGATCCCCAACGTCAAGATCCTGACCCTGTGCGGCGGCGCGGCCGCCCGCCCCCAGGCCGAATCGCTGGCGCGCGGCGCCCATCTGGTCGTCGGCACGCCCGGCCGCATCCAGGACCACCTGACGCGCGGCAGCCTGGAGTTGTCCGGTTTGACCACGCTGGTGCTGGACGAAGCCGACCGCATGGTCGACATGGGCTTCTACGACGACATCGTCGCCATCGCCTCGCACTGCCCCACCAAGCGCCAGACGCTGCTGTTTTCGGCCACCTACCCGGACAACATCCGCAAGCTCAGCGCCCGCTTCCTGCGCAACCCCGCCGAGGTGAAGGTGGAAGCGCAGCACGACGCCAGCCGCATCGAGCAGATCTTCTACGAAATCGACGGTAAAGACCGCCTGGACGCCGTGGCCCGCCTGCTGGCGCATTTCCGTCCGGTCTCCACGCTGGCCTTCTGCAACACCAAGATCCGCAGCCACGATCTGGTCGAACGGCTGCAGGCCGACGGCATCAGCGCCCAAGCCTTGAACGGCGACCTGGAACAGCGCGAGCGCGACGAGATCCTGATCCAGTTCGCCAACCAGAGCTGCGCCGTGCTGGTCGCCACCGACGTGGCCGCCCGCGGGCTGGACATCCAGAACCTGGGCGCCGTGATCAACGTGGACGTCACCAAAGACACCGAAGTCCACGTCCACCGTATCGGCCGCAGCGGCCGGGGCGACCAGAAGGGCCTGGCGCTCAGTCTGTGTTCGCCCGACGAAATGCGCTGGGCCAATCTGGTCGAGCAATACCAGGGTTCGCCCCTGAAGTGGGGCGACATCAAGTCGCTGAAACCCAAGGCCGACCGCCCCCTGCGCGCGCCGATGGTCACGCTGTGCATCCAGGGTGGCAAGAAAGACAAGCTGCGCCCGGGCGATCTGCTGGGCGCCCTGACCGGCGACGGCGGCCTGACCTTCGAGCAGGTCGGCAAGATCAACATCACCGAATTCAATTCCTACGTGGCCCTGGACCGCCAGATCGCCAAGCAGGTGTTCTCGCGCGTGTCCAACAGCAACATCAAGGGCCGCCGGTTCCGCATGCGGTTCCTCGAAGAATTTTGATTGCTGCCGCGACAGCGTTTTTTTCGGCGTAACGGTCGAAAGACCACGATGAAAGCTTGATGATTTTGCTGGGGTTTTGCCATAATGGCCCGGCCCGGCCCGGTGTGTCCGCGGCAATCGCGACACGCCGGACGTGGAACCAAAGGTCAACGGCATGCTCCAACGAGCCGCTGTCCCCTTAACCATCACAAGAGAAACTCACCATGATCAAATCCGACGATACCGGCAAGCTGATCCTGCGCCTGACCCTCGGCATTCTGATTCTGCTCCATGGCCTGTCCAAATTGATGGGCAACGGCGTCACAGGCATCAGCGGCATGCTGTCGTCGCACGGATTGCCAGGCTTTCTGGCCTATGGCGTCTATATCGGCGAAATCATCGCGCCAGTCCTGCTCATCATCGGCGTCTACACCCGTCTTGGCGGATTGGTAATCGCCATCAACATGGTGGTCGCGATCCTGCTGGCCCATACCGGCCAACTGGGCAGCATCACCAACACCGGCGGCTGGGCGCTGGAACTGCAAGGCATGTTCCTCTTCACCGCCCTGGCCATTGCCTTCATGGGCGCCGGCCGATTCAGCCTGGCCGGTAGCGGCGGCCGCTGGAACTGACGCGTGGGACCGCGTCGCGCCGGTTGACGGCGCGACGCACGAAAAACGGGGTCGCTCAGGCGGCCCCGTTGCTTTTCCGGCAGAGATTGATACCAACGACACGCGCCGTCACGCAAGCGCAAACATCCGTCACCTGAAAGCTGTTTCGGAACGATTACAGGCGCGAACTCGCGCCCCGGGGTATGGCCTAATCCGTATCAGCGCATCAGGCAATGCACCGCACGCCCGGCGCTGGTTTGGAGTACTGACATGAAGAAGCGTCTGCTGCTGGTGCTGGCGATAGCCAGTTCGTTGACCGGATGCGTGGTGGTGCCGGCCCGACCGGGCTACTACCGCCCGGCCCCCGTCTATTACACGCCGCACTACTATTACCCGGCGTACCCCGCACCGCATTATTACTACCGCGGATATTGACCCTCGCAACCGAGGCGATCAGGAACAGCCATGACATCTTCCGTCCGGATTTCCCGCTTGCGGCCCTTGGCCACCGCAACCCTGCTGGCGGCCTGCGCCAGCGCGGCCGCGCAGACCTACGCCCCGCCCCCCGCGCCACCGGCGCCCGTTGCCCCCGCCTATGACAGCAGCGACCCCGCCAACGCCAACCTGGCGCTGGTGGACCGCAGCCCCGAGCCGCCCCCGCCACTGCCTGTCTATGTGCAGCCGCCCGCGCCGGCCGACGGCTACATGTGGGTGCCCGGCTATTGGAGCCGCAACCGCTACGGCTATTTCTGGGTGCCCGGCGCCTGGGTGATGGCGCCCTACAACGGCGCGCTCTGGACGCCGGGGTACTGGGGATTCGTGAACGGCCTGTATATCTGGAACGCCGGCTATTGGGGTCCCCACGTGGGCTTCTATGGCGGTATCAACTATGGCTTCGGCTACGTCGGCATCGGCTATGTCGGGGGTTACTGGAAACGCGACCGCTTCTACTACAACCGGTCCGTGACGAATGTGAACGTCACCCGCGTCACCAATGTCTACAACCACACCGTCATCGTCAACAACGTGGACAACCGGCGCGTCAGCTACCACGGCGGTCCCGACGGCATCCGCCGCAACGCCGACCCCCGTGAACTGGCCGCCCGCAACGACCGGCACGCGCCGCCCACTGACATGCAGCGCGGCTTCGTGCGCGACGCGGGCAACAACCGCGCGCAGTTCTACGAACATAACAAGGGTCGTCCGCCCCAGGCGTTCGTCGACCATCCCAACAACAACGGCCGCGCGCCCGACACGCAGCGCCCTGGCGGCGATGCGCGCCCGGGGAACGGTCCCGGGAATGGTCCGGGCAACGGGCGGGACCATGGACGCGATAATCGGCCTGGCGACGCCACCCCGCCTCGCGGCCCGCAGCAGACGCCGGGGCAAACCGTCACGGGCACGACGCGCCCGCAATCGCCGGCGCCACAGCAGGCACGGGATCCCGGGCGGGACCCGCAACAGCAACAGCGCGCGCAGCAGCAGCAGCAGCAGCAGCAGCAGCAGCAGCAGCAAGCCCGCGAGCAGCAGATTCGCCAGCAACAGGCCCGCGAGCAACAAGCGCAGCAGGCGGCCCGGCCGCAGCAAAGCCGGGATCAGCAACCGCAGGCGCGGCAAGCCCGCGAGCCACAACAGTCGCGCCAGCAGCAGGCCCGCGATTCACAGCAACCGCAAGCGCGGGAACCACAGCATCAGCAACACCAGCAGGCGCAGCAGCAAGCGCAGCAACAGGCGCAGCAACAGGCGCGCCAGCAGGCTTCTCCCCGGCCTGAAAATCGCCCGCCGCAACAAGGCGGCGGAGGCGGCGGCCGTGAAGCGCAACGCGGCGAGGGCCGGGGCGGGCCGAACCGCGACTGAACCAGGGCCCGTTCACACTAAAAGAAGCCCCTTGCACAGGCCCTGGACCCCTGCAAGCGGCAGGACTACAGTAGGCACTTTGCCGCGCGCGTCCACCGCGTGGCGCACCCGATACCGGAGCTTCCCATGAATCGCCTTGTCTCTTGCTTGATGCTCTGCGGCCTGCTGGCCGGCACCTCGGCCCAAGCGGCCCTGAACGTGGGTGCGCCCGCGCCCGACTTCAGCACCCAGGCTTCGCTGGGCGGCAATGTCTTCACCTTCAAGCTGAACGAGGCCCTGAAGCAAGGCCCGGTCGTGCTGTATTTTTTCCCGGCCGCGTTTTCCAAAGGCTGCACGATCGAAGCGCATAACTTCGCCGAAGCCACGGATGAATACAAGTCGTTGGGGGCCACCATCATCGGCGTGTCGACGGACGATATCGCCACGCTGAACAAATTCTCGGTCAGCGAATGCCGCAGCAAATTCGCCGTGGCGGCCGATGGCGACGGCAAGATCATGAAGGCCTATGACGCCGTGCATGACAAGCGGCCCGATTACGCGCAACGGGTGTCCTACGTGATCTCGCCGCAAGGCAAGATCCTGTATGAATTCACGGACATGAACCCTGATTCGCACGTGGCCAACACCCTGCGCGCGCTGCGCGACTGGAAGGCCAGACAATAACGGGCAACCGCCCCGGGCGGCGCCCGGGGATTGGCGCTGGCGGCCTGCTAATTGAACGGCCAGACCGGAGGATGCGTGCCAGGCGGACTGGACGGGCGCGTCCAACGCGCCGGCGTTTCAGAGAACCGCGCGGCATGGCGCACGGCCAGCAATTCGCCGAAGCCCGAGGGCTCGGTCTCCAGCAAGCCTTCGAATCCCGGCATCGGGCAGGCAAGCCCGCCATCCACCCGGCCCAGGCTGCGCAGCCAGTGCGCGGTCTGCGCCAGCGACACGCGGACATGCCAACTACCGCCTTCGGTTGCCTGCCGCGCCAGCGCGGCTTGCGCACCGAATGCCATCAGGTATCCCGACGCATGGTCCAGTATCTGCATGGGCAGCGGTTTCGGCGCGTCCTGGCCGGCGGCCTGCGCCTCGGCATGGTTGAAACCCGTGGCGGTCTGCACCAGGGAATCGAATCCCCGCCGGTTGGCCCAGGGGCCGACGTTGCCGTAGGCCGATAGCGACACATAGACGATGCCCGGCCGGATGCGGGCCGCGTCCTGCGGGCCGAAGCCCAGCGCCGCCAACCCGCCAGGCCGGTAGCCTTGCACCAGCACGTGCGCGCTGCGCAGCAGATTGCCCAGCGCGATGCGGCCGTCCGCAGTATCCAGGTCGGCCAGCACGGACAACTTGCCGCGGCTGGTGTCGATGATGTTGTCGATATTGGGTAACTGCGGCGAATTCACGAGCATCACGTCGGCGCCATAGGCGGCCAGCGCGCGGCCGCAGACCGGCCCCGCGATGATGCGGGTCAGGTCAAGCACGCGGATGTCTTTCAGCGGCCGGGCGTCCTGGCCGTATTTGGGCAGGGGCCGCGGATCGGCCTCGCCGATGCGCTCGATCGTCATCAACGGCTGGGAGGCGATGGCCTGGCCTTGCGCGTGGCGGTCCCATTCGTCGAAGCTGCGCATGGCGGACACCACCATGCCGGCATCGGCGGCGACCTGTTCGAAGTCCAGCGCCTTCCAGCGGCTCAACGCGCGCTCCACGGTTTCACGCGTGGTGCCCTCGCCGATAGGACAGCCCAGCAGCGCCAGCGCACCGTCGCGATGGTGCGCAAAATTGGCATGGATGCGCACCCAACCCCCGTCCCCACAGCGGTACACGCCGCTGATGGGATCCCACGGATTGGGCGTCAGGCCGTTGATCTTGAAATGGCTGCGGCACTCCTGGGCGGCATGCAGCATGTCGACGCTGACTTGCTGCCGGGCGCCACCCCGCAGGTGCCAAAGCTCGGCTGCGGCCAGGGCGGCGGCGGCCATGCTGGCTTGCGCCGCCGCGCCGACCGCAAAAGACGAGGGCACCACCGGATCCGCGCCGGTCAGCAGCACGTGCTCCAGCGACTCGTCGGGGAGGTCAAGCGAACGCCAGAGGGCCTGCAGGACGTCGCGGGACGTCTTGCCGGCGGAGGTACGTCCCCTCAGAAAGGACGGGCGGAGGTCCATCAGATTTCCCATAGCGTTCAACTTTGCTCTTGTCGTTAATGGGATTACATGGCGCGGGGCCAGGCCCGTCAATACGTACGCAGCGCCAGCGTGTTTCATGGTTTGACCGCGACCGCACGGTACCCGCGCCGAGTTGGCCCTGTACCCCGCCCTCCTGCCGACGCGAATCCCCCGTCACATCTACTCGTAGTTTTTACATCGTCTTCCATGCCCGGACCGCAAGCTAGAATGCCAGCCTCACTGGCCCGGACCCGCCAGTCCGCCGATCCCGCCCTGTACCACACTGGACCGCCCTGGATGAATACGCTGCTCTGGCTGCGCACCGATCTGCGCCTGCACGACAACCCCGCACTGGCCGCCGCCGCGGAGAATGGCACGGTCACCGCCCTGTTCCTGGCTTCGCCCGGACAGTGGCGCCGGCATGGCGACGCGCCAGCCAAGGTGGATTTCTGGTTGCGCAACCTGCGCGAGCTTGCGGGCGATCTGGGCAAGCTGGGCATTCCCCTCAAATTGTTGACGGTTGCCGATTGGGACGCGGCTCCTCGTGCCATCGCCGGCTTCTGCCGGGCGCACGCCATCGCGCAAGTCCATGCCAACACCGAATGGGCCATCAACGAACGCCGCCGCGACGCGGCGGTGGCCCAGGCGCTGCAGGCGGATGGCGTGGATTGGACCCTGCACCACGGCGCCTCGCTGCTGCGCCCAGGCACGGTGCTGACCGGTAAAGGCGAGTGCTACCGTGTCTACACGCCGTACGCACGCACCTGCCGGGAAC
>NZ_JABBJN010000070.1 GCF_012928505.1 Achromobacter sp. Bel
GTCCGAACGTGCGCACGCACAAGGTCCGCCAGGGCGACACCCTGTTCTCGCTGGCCAAGCAGTACGGCACCTCGGTCGACGCACTGCGCGCGCTGAACAACCTGAAGGGCAGCGCCCTGAAGGTGGGCGCGCCGATACGCGTGCCGGGCACCAACGCCCGCGGCTGACCCCGGCCGCCGGACCCGACAGCACGGCGCCCCCTCGGGCGCCGTTTTTTCAAGTACGCGAAACCGCCGAAATCCTTAAAATAAGCGGTCTTCAGCAGGTAGGAATCAAAGGAAAAAACATGGGCTTTCTCGCCGGCAAGCGCATTCTCGTCACCGGGGTGCTTTCGAACCGATCCATCGCCTACGGCATTGCGCGCGCCTGTCACCAGCAAGGCGCCGAACTGGCGTTCACCTATGTGGGCGACCGCTTCAAAGACCGCGTAAGCGAATTCGCCGCCGAATTCGGCAGCAAGATCGTGCTGCCTTGCGACGTGGCCGAAGACAGCCAGATCGAAGGCGCCTTCACCGAGCTGGCCCAGCACTGGGACGGCCTGGACGGCCTGGTCCACTCCATCGGCTTCGCCCCGCGCGAAGCGATCGCCGGCAACTTCCTGGACGGCCTGTCGCGCGAAGGTTTCCGCATCGCCCACGACATCTCTGCCTACAGCTTCGCCGCCATGGCCAAGGCCGCGCTGCCGCTGATGGAAGGCCGCAACGCGTCGGTCCTGACCCTGACGTACCTGGGCGCCGAACGCGTCGTGCCCAACTACAACACGATGGGCCTGGCCAAGGCCTCGCTGGAAGCCAGCGTGCGCTACCTGGCCACGGCGCTGGGCCCGCGTGGCATCCGCGCCAACGGCATTTCGGCCGGCCCCATCAAGACCCTGGCCGCCAGCGGCATCAAGGACTTCTCGGCCATCCTGAAGTTCGTGGAAGCCCAGGCGCCGCTGCGCCGCAACGTCACCATCGACGACGTGGGCAACGTGGCCGCGTTCATGCTGTCCGACCTGGCTGCCGGCGTCACCGGCGAAATCACGCATGTGGACGCCGGCTTCTCGACCGTCGTCCCGGGCATGGAAGACTGACCTGCCTGCCAAGGCGGGGCAAGACGCCCCGCCCGGCCGGCCATGATCAGGCCGGCCGCACCACCAGCGTGGACACCTGCACGTCCACCGCCGTCATCAGCTTGTGGATCGGGCACTTCTCGGCCACCGCCAGCAATTCATCGATCTGGGCATCGGACAGCTCGCCGTGCAAGGTCAGCTTGGCTGTCAGCCGGTAGATACCCTTGCGTTCCTCGCCAGCGTCGCGCACCACTTCCACCCCCACCGACTCCAGCGGCAATTCCTTGCGCTGCGCATAGACCATCAGCGTCATCGCCTTGCAGCCGCCCAGCGCTGTGTCGAAATAGTCGTGCGGATCCGGGCCTTCGCCCTGGGGCTGCGGCATCGCCAGCGGCAAGTCGTGGCCTTCGGCCGTGGCGGTGAACTGCAGCGTGTTCGGCGCATTCTGACGGATGCGGATGCTCATGGGTCGGATCTCCTCTGGACGGGCGTTCCGGCGCGGACGCCCCATCCCCCCTTGTAGCATTTGCCGCGGCATCTGCTTACTGACGGAAACCTGAACTTATTGCGGTGCGGCCGGTCGGATATCCCTATCCGCATTCACGCACCGACAAAAGAGGGCCACATGAGCGCCAGACAACTTCTTGATCAATTGCTTCAATCGGGACAAGGCCTGCTTTCCGACGCCACCAGCCGCGTTCAAGGCGCGACGGGCGGCTCGGGCGGCGGCAAGGGTTCGTTCCTGACCGGACTGGGCGGCGGCGCGCTGGGCGCGGGCGCCCTGGGGCTGCTGATGGGCAGCAAGAAAGCCCGCAAGATCGGCGGCAAAGTCGCCATGTACGGCGGCATGGCGGCGCTTGGCGCGCTAGCCTACCGCGCCTATGGCGATTGGCAGCGCAACCAGGCAGGCGGCGCGCCGGCCACGCCGCCGCAGACGCTGGACCGCCTGCCCGCCCCCGAAGCCGAGCAGCACAGCACCGCCGTGCTGACCGCCATGATCGGCGCGGCCAAGTCGGACGGCCACATCGGCCCCGAAGAGCGCACCTTGCTGGAAACCGAACTGGCCAAGCTGTCGTCCGACGCCCAGGACCGCCGCTGGCTGGAAACCGAGCTGTCGCGCCCGCTCGACCCGGCGGCCGTGGCGCAATCGGCCAAGACGCCGGAAATGGCCGCCGAAATGTATTTGGCCAGCCTGCTCGTCGTGGACGAGGAAAGCTATATGGAACGCGCCTACCTGGACGAACTGGCGCGCCAGCTCAAGCTGGCCCCCGGGCTGAAGGAACAGCTGGAGCAGCACGCCAAGACAGCTGTCGCGTAACCGGCCCTGGGCGCCCTGCCGGCTCAGTCCGCCCGCAGTCCGATCGATTCGGTCAACGCCGTGTAGCGGTCGATATCGGCATTGATCATCTTCTGGAATTCGCGCGGCGTGCTGCTGGCCGGGGTGAAACCCTGTTCGCGCAGCGACGCCTGCACATCCGGACTGCGAACGATCTTCGACACCGCGGCGTTCAGCTTGTCGACCACCGCCGGCGGCGTGGCGGCCGGCGTCAGCAAGCCGTGCCACTGGTCCAGCGCATAGCCCGCGACGCCCTGCTCGGCCACGGTCGGCACGGTCGGCATCAGCGGAGAGCGCGCCGGCGACGTCACGGCCAATGCGCGCAGCTTGCCCGCGGCGATCAACGGCGCGGCGCTGGACGCCGTCACGACGCCCATGCCCACCTGCCCCGCGGTCACGTCGGTCAAGGCGGGGCCGCACCCCTTGTACGGCACGTGTTGCAACGCCGCGCCGGTGGCGCGGGCCAGCATCTCGCCCGCCAGATGCTGTGGCGTGCCATTGCCGCAAGAGGCAAACGGCAGCGGCTTGGCCGCCTGCGCCGCGGCCAGCGCGTCATCCAGTGTGTGCAGCGGCGAGGTCGACGGCACCACGAAAACGGACGGCACGAAGGCCACATTGATCACCGCCGAAAAGTCCCGTTTGGGTACGAATCCCAGGTTCCGGTAGACCCCGGGGTTGATCGCGAACGAGCTGTTCACCATCAGCAGCGTGTAGCCGTCGGGCGGCGCTTCGGCGACGATGCGAGCACCGATGTTGCCGCTGGCTCCCGGGCGGTTTTCCACCACCACCGGCTGGCCCAACTGCTCTTGCAGGCTGGCGCCGATGCGGCGCGCCAGCAGGTCGGTGCCGCCGCCCGGCGGAAACGTCACGACGATGGTAATGGGATGCGCGGGATAAGCCGCGTCGCCAGGGGCGTCGCCGGAAGGCGAGTTGCCGCACGCCGCCAGCGACAGAGCAAGCAGCGGGAGGGAAGATCGAAAGAAACGTTTCATGATGCGGGCCTATAAGCGCCGCGGCCGCGCCTGCCGGCGCGCCGTGTCGTAAGAAGCCGGCGAGGCCGGCGGAAGGACTCAGGCGTCCAGGCCGATGTCCAGCACCTTGGCGCTGTGGGTCAACCAGCCGACGGCGATCTGGTCGACGCCGGTCGCCGCCACCTCGGCGGCCGTTTCCGGCGTGATGCGGCCCGACGCTTCCGTGATGGCGCGGCCTCGCGCCATGGCGACGGCGCGCCGCAGGTCGTCCAGGCCCATGTTGTCCAGCAGCACCACGTCCACGCCCAGCGACAGCGCCACTTCCAACTGCGCCAGGGTGTCCACTTCGAGTTCGATCTTGACCATGTGGCCGACGCCGGCGCGAGCGCGCTGCACGGCCGTGGCCACATCGCCCGCCAGCGCGATGTGGTTGTCCTTGATCAGGACCGCATCATCCAAACCGAAGCGGTGATTGCTGCCTCCGCCCACGCGCACCGCGTACTTCTGCACGGCGCGCAGGCCCGGCATTGTCTTGCGCGTGCAGGTGACGCGGGCGCCATGGGCCGAGATGGCGCGGGCGATGGAAGCAGTCGCCGTGGCCACGCCGCTCAAGTGGCACAGGAAGTTCAGCGCCACGCGCTCGGCGGTAAGCATGGCGCGGGCGTTGCCGCGTATCCGGGCGATTTCCATGCCCGGCCGCAAATCGCTGCCGTCGGGCTGCGATACGGTGAACGCGATGGCCGGATCCATTGCGCGAAACGCCAGGCGCGCCAGGTCCAGTCCGGCCAGCACGCCTTCCTGCCGGGAGACCAGGCGGGTTTCGGCGACGGCGTCCGCCGGCACGATGGCGTCGGTGGTGAGATCGCCCGCGTGGCCCAGGTCTTCCAGCAAGGCCGCGCGCACCAGCGGCTCCAGCATGACGTCCGGCAAGGGGGGGACAGCCAGGCGGGAGGCGGTCACAGGCGCTTCGGCTTTAATGCTCATTTTGAGTATTTGTGAGTTAAAAAAAGGCGCGCAGAGATTGCGCACCACTTATGCTAAAGACGAGCATAAGCCTTGTCAAGCGTCAAAGCGCACGCGACAACGGCAATTTGCTGCCGGCGATTGCCCGCTCGAGCAGCACGTCGCGACGGAAGCGGAACAGCTTGGCCGGCCGGCCGGCGGTGCCGGTCGCCATCTCGCCCGTTTCCTCCACCAGCGCCTGCTGCTCGATCAGGCGGCGGAAATTCTGCTTGTGCAGCCCCCGGCCGGCCAGCGCTTCGACGGCCAACTGCAATTGCAGCAACGTGAATTGCGCCGGCATCAATTCGAACACCACGGGGCGGTACTTGATCTTGGCGCGCAGCCGGGCGATGCCCGTGGCCAGGATGCGGCGATGGTCATGCCGCATCGGTTCGCCCGGCAACACCGCGCGGCCGCCGCCGCGCCGCGCGGCTTCGGGCACCAGCCCCGCTTCGAACAGCAATTCGTAGCGTTGCAGCACCATATCTTCGTTCCAGGCGGCGCCTTCCAGCCCGAACGTGATGGCGGCGCGCTGATGGCGGCGCGCGCGCACGGCGGCATCGGCGCTGTCTTCGCACCAGGCGGCCAGCTGCGGCACGATCTGTTCTTCGACCAGCGCCGGCGTGCCGGCGCGGCGGTCTTCCCACGGGAAATAGCGGTACCAGTCCTGCCAGCCCACCTGCGCCACCCCGGTCTCTCCCGCCTCGCGGGTCAGGCCCAGATAGCTGACCGACATGACCCGCGCGCCGGACTCGTCGGAGCGGTCGCCGTCGGCGAAGGTGTAGAGCTGTTCCACATAGCCCAGCGGATGATGCGTTTGCGTTTCCACCCACGCGCGCAGGCCCGCCTGCAGCGACCGGTGGGACAGTTCAAACGGCCCGGCCGGCAAGGCCCGCGCATCGTCCGTCGTCAGCACGCGCGGTTCGCCATGGGTCACCGCGACAAGCACGGCGACGAGTTCGGCATGGACGGAGCGTTCGACGGATTCGGTCAAGTTGAGCGTGGGAGCAGGAAAAGGAAAAGGAGGACAGGCCGCGCGCGCAATCGGCGCACGCGCCGCGCGAACCGAATTATAAGGTTCCGTCCCTGCAACAGCCCCTTGCAAACGTGACAGCGCGATCCGCCGCAACGCCCGCACGGCGGCCTAAGATAAAACGTACATCCAGGCGCGTCGCCATCCTGGGACGCGCCGCTTACGCGGAGTCACCGACATGTTGAAGACCGCCCCTGAAACCGTCACCGAAAAGCCCGCCGCCAGCGAGGAAAAACCGCAAGCCATCGACCCCCGCAAAGGCACGGGCATCATGCCCATGCCGGACCAGAGCAAGGTGGTCGCCGGCATGCCGCGCCGCGGACGCGCGATCGAAGAGCCGGGCGACCCCGGCGTCATTACGCCCGAAGACGACGTGCTGGATACGTCTTACGAGAACCGCAAGGGCTAGGACCCAGCCCCCGGTTCATCCCGCCGGCCTCGACGTCCCAGCGTGGGGGCCGGTCTCAACGTCCCACGCCGCAAAACGCGCTTCCAGGATTTGGGCGAACGCCTCAGTCACGTCCGAGGGCGCGATCTGCGCCGGATACGCCATGCTGACCTGCACGGGCAGGCGCGGCGTGAACGGCCGTATCGCCAGCTGGCCGGAGAACACCCGCGCGATATAGGCGTTGACCACACCCACGCCGCTGCCGGCCGCGGCCAACGCGCAGATCGTCGACGAATAGGTGGTTTCGATTTCCCCCTGAGGCTGCACGGCGCGCGCCCGCATGGCACCGCGCAATTGCTGGTGCACGTCATCATCCGCATTCAACACCAGCAGCCGACGCGCGTTCAAGTCGCCGATATCGACCGATTCCTGCCGCGCCAGCGTGTGGTCAGGCCGCATGACGCACACCGCCGAACTGCGGTGTAACTGACGCAGCGACAGGTTCGCGTCGTCCAGCTCCGCCGTGGTGATGACCACGTCGTAAGTGCCGTGCAGCAGGCCTTCGCGCAGGTACTGGCTGCCGACGGTCTGCATGTTGATGTGCACATCGGGATACTGCTGCAGGAAGGCTTCCAGCGCAGCGGGCATCACGCCCAGGCCCAGCGCCGGCGTGCACGCCAGCCGCAGCACGCCGGTGCCGCTGCGGCGCATCGCCGCCACCCGGTCCTCGATGCGCTCCAGGCCCGCGAAGTGGCGCTTGACCGTATCGAACAGGTCCTTCGCCTCGCGCGTGGGACGCAGGCGCCCCCGCTCCAGATCGAACAGTGTCACGCCGCAAGCCTGCTGCGCCTGCGCCAGCAGGCGGCTGACGGACGGCTGCGTGGTGCGCAGCATCTGCGCGGCGCCCGTAGTGGTGCCGGTCAGCATCACGGCGCGAAAGGCTTCAATCTGGCGAAAGTTCAGGGGCCGGCTCATAGGCGCTTAATGTATAGCAATCTTGCATAGCCTATGACTAAAAAAGAATTTTTTCAAATACATGACCCCTCCTACACTCGGTTTTCCAAGGACGCCATCAGACGCGTCCGCCACGACATCGATCCGATAGGGGAAACACCATGAGTCCAAACCGTCCCTGGCGCCGTGCGCTACGCGCCCTGTGCCTCGCCCTGGCGGGCGCAGCACTGCCGCTGGCCGCCCACGCGCAAGCCAACTACCCCGACCGGCCGATCCGCATCGTCGTGCCCTTCACCGCCGGGGGCAGTTCCGACATTCAAGGCCGCCTGCTGGCCGAACACCTGGGCAAGCTGTATGGCCAATCCGTCGTCGTGGAAAACCGCCCTGGCGCGGGCGGCCACATCGGCGGCAAGTTCGTGGCGGACTCCGGGCCGGACGGCTACACCCTGCTGCTGGGCTCCATCGGCCTGCATGCCACCTATGGCGTGTACAAGTCGCTGAACTACCGGCCCGCCCAGGACTTGAAGCTGATCACCATCGTGGCCGAAATGCCCCACGTCGTGGTCGCTACGCCAGGGCTGCCGGCCAACACGCTGGCCGAACTCACCGCCCTGGCCCGTGCCAAACCGGAGACGATCCACTTCGGTTCGGCCGGCGTCGGTTCGTCCGTGCATATGGTGGGCGAGCTCTACAAGATGGCCGCGCAGGCCCCCATGGTCCACATTCCGTATCGCGGCAGCTCCGCCGCCACCAACGACCTGCTGGGCGGGCAGATCGAACTGCTCTTCGAGAACGTGCCCACGACCATCGGCTACATCCAGGCCAACAAGCTCAAGGCCCTGGCGATCACCGGCGCCACGCGTTCGCCCGCGCTGCCCGATGTGCCCACCGCCGCCGAAGCGGGGCTGCCGGGCCTGACGGTCACCTCCTGGACCACGCTGGCGGCCAGCCGCGACGTCCCGGACGCCCTGATCGAAAAGATCAGCGCCGACCTGCGCCGCGTGTATGCCGACCCGGCATTCCGCGCCGGGCTGGAGAAGCTGGGCATGACGCCCGTGGGCAATCGCCCCGACGAGGCCCGCGCGTTCGTCGAGCGCGAACGGGCACGCTGGAACAAGGTCATCGAAACCGAACATATCACCGCCGGCTGACGCCGGTGCGCGCCGGGCCACCGCCGCGCGCCTTTCCTGCTCCTCCCCTTCCCCACGACTGCCATCCATGAATCGCATGATCGCCACGCCCATCCCGTGCCACCGTTTAGGCGCGCGCCCGCACCACCACTTCTTCGGCTACTACAACAAGACCGTCTGGCACCGCGACGGCCGCTACGTGCTGGGCAACCGCACGCCGATGATGGACGCGGTGCTGACGCCGGCGCTACGCGCCGAGGTGGGCTACTTCGACCGCGAGGACGGCGACCGCTATCATGTGGTGGGCGCCACCACCGCCTGGAACTGGCAGATGGGCTGCCAACTGCAATGGCTGGATGGCGCGGCCTCGCCGCAACTGATCTACAACTGCCGAAGCGACGACGACAGCGGCTTCTATCCCGGCTTGCGCTCGGCGGTCCACGACGTGGTCAGCGGCCAAACGCGCTATCTGCCGCTACCCATCTACGTCGCCGCGCCGAACAGCCGCTACGCGCTGTGCGTGGACTACCGCAGGCTCTACATTACGCACCAGACCATTGGCTATAGCGACAATGCACCTGTCGAAGTCGCGCGTGCGCCGGCCGACGACGGCATCCACACGCTGGATCTGGCCACCGGCGCGCACCGGCTGCTGGTCAGCTATGCCGACCTGAGCAACTTCCACCCGCGCGCCTCGATGGAACGCGCCATCCACTGGGTCAGCCACATCGAAGTGAACCCGTCGTCGTCACGCATCCTGTTCCTGCATCGGTGGACCGAACGCGTGGAAGACGAGACGTGCTTCCTGCACCGGCTCATCACCATGAACGCGGACGGCAGCGACATGCGGCTGCTGGAGTGTTCCGATCATCCCCTGCCGCAACTGGCGGACGATTTCGATCCCACCGCCGTCGGCACCTTCGACTACGAGAAATCCGAATATCAGATTTCCCATCCGCTTTGGCGCGACGACCATTCCATCATCGTGTGGGGCCCGCATGCCGGCAGCATCCACTACCACCTGTACGAAGACGCGCCGAATGGCCGCGTGCAAATCGTGGGCAAAGACGTGTTGACGGAAAACGGGCACATGAGCTTCTCGCCCACCGATCCGCGCTGGCTGTTGAGCGACACCTATCCAGATGCCGCCACGCACGAACGCATCCTGTTCATCTACGACATGCAGACCGACCGGCGCCACGCGCTGGGCAGCTTCTACGCGGACCCGGGGCTATCCAAGGAGAACCGCTGCGACCTGCATCCGCGCTGGAGCCGCGACGGCACGCAGGTCTGCATCGACTCCGTGCATGAAGGCGAACGTCAGATGTACGTGCTGGACGTCGCGGCGATCGTCCATGCGTGACGCGGCGTGTGAGGGCGGGCCTGCGGTCGGCCCTCAAGCGACGACCAGCCGCCAGTTGGCTAGCTTTCCGCCGGCTTGCTCTCCCCGGCGACCTGGCGCAAGGCCTGCTCGAACGTGTCCGGCGGCTGCCCGCCCGACACCAGGTATTCGCCGTTGATGATCACCGAGGGCACCGACGTGATGCCAAGCTTGCGCCATTCTTCCTCTTCGGCGCGCACCTCGTCGGCATAACGGCCGGATGCCAGCACGTCGCGCGCGGCGGCCTCGTCCAGGCCGGCGTCGCGCACGGCATCTGCCAGCACGTCCGCGTTGCTGGTGTCGTGGTTCTGATAGTGATAGGTCTGCAGCAGGCTTTTCTTCAGCGCGATCTGCTGCGCCTGGCCTTGCAGGCCGGCCCAGTGGATCAGCCGATGCGCATCGAAAGTATTGAAGGACCGGTTGTCCTCGTCCATGCGCATGGGCATGCCGACGGCGGCGGCCCGCTCGCTGATGACCTTGCGGTTCGCCTGCACGCGCTCGCGGTCGTAGCCGTACTTCGCCATCAGGCGTTCGATGGTGTTCTGGCCGCCGGCGGGCATGTCGGGGTTCAATTCAAATGGCCGGAAATGCAGCTCGACGTCTACCGTGCCTTCCAGCCGGCGCATCGCTTCCAACAGCCCTCCCAGGCCCACCGCGCACCACGGGCAAGCGACGTCGGACACGAAATCGATCGTGATCTTGGCCATGGCTTGCCCCTTACGCGACTTTGGCCACGGCGTCCTGGCGCGAATCCACCACCGTCAGGATCGCCAGGAAACCGCTGATGTCGAAGACTTCGCGCACATGCGGCTGCATCTCGCACAGCACCAGCGCACCCGCGTTCTGCTTCAGGCGCTTGGCCAGGACCAGCACCACGCGCAAGCCCGCGCTGGAGATGTAGTTCAGATTGGCCAGATCCAGCACGAAACGGCTTTCGCCCTTTTCCACGTGCGCCAGCAGATCGGCTTCGATGCCGCCGGCGTTGGCGCTGTTGATCTGGCCTTCGGGCGAGACGACCAGCACTTCGCCGACTTTCTCTGTTGCGAGATTCATAGGGTTCCCGATAAATGACCGGCGCCCCGGTCCCTGCGCATGAGGGCGGCGGCGCGATGGCAAGATGATACGCGAGCCTTGCCCCGGCGCCCAAGGCCGGACATCGCCGCGCCGTCTTTGCGTCCGATCCCGGCAGTTCGCGCCGAGCCCGCAATCGTGCATACTTGCGCCTGCACGTGTACCACTGAACGCAAGGCGACCATGCCCCCTCAGCCCGATACGCTTGACCTCGTTCCGGACGCCCACGCCGTTGCCGGCGCCACGCAATGGCTGGAGGAAATCGCCGAACGCGACGCTTGGTCGCCGAAACTGAGTTTCGGCCTGACGCTGAGCCTGGACGAAGCGCTGACGAACATCGTGTCGTATGCCTTCGACGATCCGGCCAAGGCGGGATCGCCGCCTTCGGTCACGCTGATCTGCCATCAGGAAGCCGAGTGGGTAACGCTTGAAATTGTCGACAACGGCAGGCCGCACGATCCGACGAAAGTCCCGCCGCCCCCGCTGGCGGAATCGCTGGACGATGCGACGATCGGCGGCCATGGCGTGCGCCTGATGCTGCATTACCTGCAAGACCTGCGCTACGAACGCCGCGACGACAGGAATCGCCTGACGCTGGTCATCCGCGCCGCCTGACGGCCGGCCTCAACGCGCGGCCATCGCGCGCCGCGCCGCCACCGGCAAGCACATCCTATCGATCCCCTATACTCGATAGACAGAAAGTACCGAACAAAATCGGCGCAGTTGTCACTCATGCATAGACTTCGCGCCGTTTCGCGCGAAGGCCCCGTGAAGATGCCGCCCGTGAACGCCCCCTACCATCCAGAAGGATTGCTCAGCCGCCCCCTGCACGCCCGCGTCGACGCGGACGCCGTAGCCCACAACCTTGCGCGCCTGCGCGCGAGCTTGCCCGGCGGCGCGAACGCGCCAAGGCTGTGGGCCACGGTGAAAGCCGACGCCTATGGCCACGGCCTGGCGCGCATCCTGCCCGCGCTGCAAGGTGCCGATGGGCTGGCGGTGCTGCACCTGGACGAGGCGCGCGCCTGCCGCCGGATGGGCTGGAGCGGTCCGCTCCTGGTCTACGGCGGGCTGTATTCGCCGGCCGACGCGCTGTTGCTGGATACGCCGGGATTGCATCTGGTCATCACCCACGCGGCACAGCTGGACTGGCTGGCGCATGCGCCAGCTGCCGCGCGCCCCGCCGTGTGGCTGCGGTTTGCCGGCGATATCCACCACACCGGCTTTTCCGCCGAGGATTACCGTTCCGCGCACCAGGCGGCGCAAGCGCTGTCGGCGCGCGGCCTGATCGGCGAAGTAGGACATCTGAACCACTACGCCCGCGCCGACGAACACGATGGCGCAAGCCGCGCCGACGCGTGGTTCCGTGACGTCATCGCCGGCTTGCCGGGGCCGGTGTCCACCAGCAATTCCGCGGCGCTGCTGCGCCACACCGCCATGGCGGCCGAGACACAATGGGTGCGCCCGGGCCTGGCGCTCTACGGCGCAAGCCCCTTCACCGACCGGAGCGCGGCACAGTTGGACTTGCGGCCGGCGATGTCGCTGCATTCGCAGATCGTGGGCGTGCAGCGCGTGCAGGCGGGCGCTGGCGTAGGTTATAGCGGCGCCTACCAGGTACCCGCCGCGATGGACGTGGGCATCGTCACGTGCGGCTACGCCGACGGTTATCCGCGGCACGCGCCGACGGGCACGCCCGTGATCGTCGACGGCGTGCGCACGCGTCTGCTGGGCCGCGTATCGATGGACATGATGGCGGTGGACCTGGGCCCCGTGCCGCACGCGGGCATCGGCTCGCCAGTCACGCTATGGGGAACCGCCGCGTTGCCGGTGGAGGAAGTCGCGGCGTCCGCCGGGACCATCGCCGCGGAGTTGCTGACGGGCCTGAGCGCACGCGTGCCCGTCGCATCCGCCGGCCTGGGGCGCGCGCCGTAGATGGCGCGGGGCCGTCAGGACAAGACGGACCATCCGCCGGCGCTGCCGGTCACGGAACCGTTATGCGGCGTCTTCGCGCGGCCGCGCCGGCGCGAACAGCAGGAACAGCATCGTGGCGCACAGGTAGATCACACCCGTCGCCGCCAGTCCGGCGCCCATTCCCGCCGCCCCGAACATGGCGCCCACGACCAGCGGCCCCGCCATCTGCCCCAGCTTGTCGGCCGCACGCATGACGCTGGTGGCCCCGGCCGCGCCATAACGCTGCACATCCGGCAGCGCCAGCATGTAGGGCGATTGCGATGCGCCCGAGAAGCAGCTGGCCAACGCCAGCAGCAACACGGCGGCGGCCGCCGCGAGCAGGCCGCTGTTGAAGTACAGGCCCAGCATGCCCACGCTGCCCACCAGACCGCCCAGCACGATCCATCCCTTCTTGATGCGGCTGCGGTCCACCAGGCGACCCATCAGCGGACCCAGGTAGATCACGCACAGGCCGTAGATCATCAGCACGCGGCCGATGCTGGACGCGGCCACGCCTTCGGCCTCCAGATACAGCGGCAGGGCGAACGACAACAGGCCCACCTGCGCGATCGAAAACGGAATGACGCTGCCCAGCAGCAGCAGGCCGAAGTCCCGCGTGAACAGCAGGCGCAGCGTGTCCGACAGATGCGCACGCGCACGCACCGCCGCCTGGCCCACCACCTGCCGGCCGGCATCCATGTAGGGTCGCATCAGGATCAGCACGCCGGCCAGCGGCAGAATCAACATGGCCGCGCCCACGCCGAACACCGCGCGGAAACCCACCTGTTCCATCAGCATCGCTCCCACTGCGGCGCCCGACAGGTGGCCCGCGAACAAGCCCGCGATCACGCCGGTCATGTTGCGGCCGCGATAGCGCGCGGGGCTGCGCGTGACGATGAATCCCTGCAGGCCCATCCAGGTCAGTCCGTATCCCAGGCCGACCAGCCCGCGCGCGGCGCTGAACATCAGCAGGTTGCCGGCGGCGGCGCACGCCAGCATGCCGGCGCACGACACGGCCAAGCCCGCCAGCACCGGCACTTGCCAGCCTTTGCGGTCGGTCAGCCGGCCCGCCAGCAGCGAGGTCAGCAGGCCGCACCCCATCTCCACGGAGATCGGCAGCGCCAGCAGCAGATTGGCGGGCAAGTCCAGGCCGGCCGAAGGCAAGCTGCGCGCATACAAGGGCAGAAAGCCCAGCGGCAGCGCCCACGCGAACAGGAAGCCGAACATCACGGGCCGCGCGATGCGGCCGATTTCGGATTCGTCGTCGGGCCCCATCCGCGTGCCGTCCGGCATCACGGCGCGCGCGGAGAATGCGCGGTTCATCAGCAACGCCAGCAACAACAGCATCTCGATCGCCGCCACCAGCGCCACCGCCACGACGGTCACCGCATCCAGCGCCCGGCCCCGCACGCCCGCCGCGATCACGGTGTCGGACAACCGCAGCACCAAATCGCCCTGCGCCTTCGGGTCGGGCCGCGCGGCCCCCAGCGGCAGCACCAGCGTCAAGTCGCCGGCCTGGGGGGCTTGCGCGGGCAACCCCGCGACGTCCATCGCGCCGCGCGCATCCGCGCGCGCCAGTACGCGGCCGTCGCGGTCGACCAGTTCAATCTGCGCCACGGCGGGAAACGTCGCGGCCAACCGCGAGAACGGCGCATCCACGCCGCGCAGGCGGTCCAAGGTCAAGCCATAGCCCAGCACACGGTTCAGGTCGCGCTGCAATCCTTCCGCCAGCAGGCCGACGTTATTGCGCGTGACTTCCAGCCAACCGCTGCGAAACGTCGAGATGGTGTAGGCCGCGTAAACGCCCTGCGCCAGCATCAAGGCCAGCAGTGGCACCACGAACCGGGCGCGGCCGCCGGCCGCCAGCGACGTCAGCGGAACCAGGTATTTGAAGACGGCTGCCAGCCCCAGGCCGACCAGCACCGTCACTGTCAGCAGCACTTGCAGGTTGTCGACGATGAGCCTGCGGCTGGCTTCACCATCCTTGGCCACGGCCAGTACAACGGCGCCCGCCACCTTGCCGCCCGCGACGGTCAACGGCACGGCTACGGTGACGTTGCCGTCCGCCACGGCCATCAAGGCGCCGGACGCGCGCCGCGAAAAACCCGCTGTTCGGCTACCGCCCGCCTCCAGATCGCGCGCCAGCGTGGCCGCGTCGGCGGGCACGTCGCCCTGCGATGCCAGGCGCTGCCCGTCGGCCAGCAGTACCGCCGCGCCGCGCAGGTCGCGCGACCCCGACACGCTGTCGCGCAGGTTTTCGCTCAAGCCGAAGTACTGTTCCAGCGGCTTGCCCAGGCGCAGCCCGTTTTCGATGTTTCCGGCCACGCGCCGCGCAATGACTTCCACCCGATCGGCGGTGGTGTCCACCACCAGCCGATTCAGCGCGGACAAGCTCAGCGCGCCGATCAACGCCTGCGCCAGCAGCAGCACAGCCAAGCAAGCCAGCGTGACTTCCAGGACGGGGCGGCGTCTCAGGCTCTCCAGCACTATTTGTATCGGTTCGCTACGCATGGGGCCAGAACACCGCAAAGTATTTACACACGGGCACTAATGGTATTTACAATTAATGCAAATTGCATCTTATTTCACGCCTTCATCGTCCCAGCCGCCCATCGCCCCCATGCCGTTCCGTTCGCTACGTAGCAAGATTTTTCTACTCGTCGTAGCGCTTCTCCTGGCGGTGGCCGCGTTCGTGATGCTGACGTCGCAACACAACGTCACGCGCACTGTGATGAACAGCGAACGCCACGCGGTCAGCAACGTCATGGAACTGGTGCTGCGCGACGCCGAAGCCCGTTGGGGCGCGCTGCTGTCGGACAAGATTTCCACCGTGCGCAATGGCCGTCGCCAATTGATGCAGACCGGCACGGTCGTGGGTTCGGCGCTGAATGCCTACGCCGACCTGGCCGAGCGCGGCATCATGACGCCCGGCGCCGCCAAAGGCATGGCGCGGGCCTGGATCAATCGGTTGAATCTGGGCGACCGGCGTTACGCCTTCGTCTACGACGCCGACTTCCAGGTGCTGGCCAGCGGCAACCCGGACATGATCGACCGCGACCTGTCCGGGCTTTCCGATTTCAAGAACCGCCCACTTGCGCAAGCGCTGTACGACGAGAGCCGCACGTCCGGCTATGGCTTCGCCATCTATCGCTGGCCGCCTTCGGCGCAGCGCGAAGACAGCGAAACGCGCTATGCGTATTTTGGCTATTTCCGTCCCTGGAACTGGGTATTCGCCATCACCGACAGCGCGCAGGACGTCATCGAGCAGATGCAGACGCGCCGCGAACAGATGGAACATTCCGTGCGCGCCACGCTGTCGAAGATGACGTTGGCCCAGTCCGGCTTCATCTTCATCGCCGGCGACGACGGCCGCATGATCGTGCCGCTGCCGGAACACCAGGCCAGCCTGCTGGACGCCAAGAACCCGCAAGGCGAGACGCTGCGCGCCCTGCTGGCCAGGCAGGACGCGGGCGGCAAGCTGCAAAGCCTGTTGTTCAACGGCGGCGGCGGCCCCTGGCAGATCGACAGCGCGCGCTTTGCCGCGCTGGGCTGGACGTTGGTGGCGGCGGTGCCGGAAAGCGACCTGACCGCGCCCGCGCAGGAACTGCTGAACCGCCAGGCGCTGATTTTCGTGGGCATGATGCTGGTGGCGCTGGTCTGCGCCTGGCTGGTGGCAGCGCGCATCGTCCGGCCGCTGGAAACACTGACGCACTATGCGCGCCAGTTGCCCGAGCAGGACCTGACGGCCGCTCCCAGCGTGCCCGCGCGCATCAAGGCGCTGCCCGACAAGCACAAGGACGAAGTGGGCCGGCTGGCCGCGTCGTTCCTGTTCATGGACCAGAAGCTGCGCGAGAACATCGCGCGCCTGATGCGCGAGACCACCGCCCGCGAACGCTTCGAAAGCGAACTCAACATCGCCCGCGCGATCCAGCTGGGACTGCTGCCCGTGCCGCTATCCGCCAGCACGCGCGAGCAGGTGGATCTGGCCGCCGTGATGCTGCCGGCGAAAGAAGTGGGCGGCGACCTGTACGACTATTTCACCTTGCCCGACGGCCGCCTGTGCCTGGCAATTGGCGACGTGTCCGACAAGGGCGTGCCCGCCGCCCTGTTCATGGCAGTCACCCGCACGCTGATCCGTGCCACCGCCGAAGACGAGATGGACCCGGCGCTGATGATGCAGAAGATCAACAACCGCCTGTCGGAAAACAACCCCAACATGATGTTCGTGACGCTGCTGGTCGGCGTGCTGGACATGACGACGGGTGAACTGCAATGGGCGAATGCCGGCCATCTGCCGCCCGCGGTCATCGGCGCGGACGGCGTGGTGCGGCTGCTGCAGGGCCGCAGCGGACCGGCCTGCGGCGTGCAGGAAGACCTGGAGTACCGCTGCCTTTCCACGGTGCTGGCGCCGGGTGAAATGCTGGTGGGCTACACCGACGGCGTCACCGAAGCCGTCAATCCGAACAATGCCCAGTATGGCGACCCCCGCCTCTTGGCCGTGCTGTCCAACCCCCCCGTCCCCTCGGCCAACCTGGCCAAGCGTCTGCTTGAAGACGTGCAGGCCTTCGCCGACGGCGCGGAGCAATCCGATGACATCACATTGATTGTGATCCGCCGCCCATGAAGAAAACGCTGCACTCCTTTCTGCTGTCGCTGACCCTGCTGGCGCCCCTCCTGTCGGCGCCTTCCGCAAGCCACGCCCAGCCGGCGGTGGCAGGCGCCGCCGCGGCCACCCCGCAAGTATTCCCAACCAAGCCCGTCACCCGCCCGGACGGCAAGAAATGGCGCATCGGCTATTTCGAAAGCGGCGACTACAGCGAATATCCGCGCACGCTGCGCGTGACCGTGGACGGCCTGCAAAAGCTGGGCTGGATCACATTGCCGCCGATGCCCGATGGGTTGAACGGCCAGCAGATGTGGGAATTCCTTGCCGACAACGCGCGCAGCGATACGCTGGAGTTCGTTCGCGACGCCTGGTGGCGGCCCGGCAATTTCGACGCCGCGCAACGGCCCGTCGTGCGCGAAGCCATCAAGGACCGGCTGGCCACCCGGAAAGACATCGACCTGATCATCGCCATGGGCACCTGGGCCGGCCAGGACATGGCGGGCATGGGCGCGCCCGTGCCGACGATCGTGGCCTCCACCAGCGATGCCGTCGGCGCGCGCATCACCAGATCCGCGCAAGACAGCGGTCTGGACAACCTGCACGCGCGGGTCCAGCCCGAACGCTATCAGCGCCAGGTGCGGCTGTTCCACGAGATCGTGCCGTTCAAGCGGCTGGGGCTGGTCTACGAGGACAGCCCCGAAGGTCGCACCTATAGCGCGGTGGAGGCGGTGGAACAAGTGGCGCGCGAACAGGGCTTCGAGGTGGTGACCTGTAACGCCCCGTCCAACGGCATCGCCCCGGAAGCCGCCACGCGCAATGCGATGGAATGCTATGCGCGGCTGGCCAAGCAGGTGGACGCCGCCTACGTGACAGTGCACCGCGGCATCACGCCCGCGTCGGTCGACACGCTGGCCGAAATCTTGCGCCAGGCCCGCGTGCCCAGCTTTTCAATGCTGGGCTCCGAGGAGGTCAAGCACGGCTTGCTGCTGAGCCTGGCCCAGGCGGACTACTCGTATGTCGGGTTGTTCTACGCCGAGACCATGGCGCGGATTTTCAACGGCGCCAAACCGCGTGAACTGAGCCAGGTGTGGATCGATCCCGCCAAGATCGCGCTGAACCTGGAAACCGCGCGCGTCATCGGGTTCGATCCGCCCGTGGACATCCTGCTGGCGGCCGACGAGGTCTATGAAACCCAATAAGGGCCGACGTCCGCGGGCAATGGCATAAAATGGCGGCTGTGCCCCGGTAGCGGGCGTCCCCTGGGGCCACCTTGGGCACGCCCGGAACGGGGATGAAACAAGCGTGGAACTAATCGCCGGGTCGCGTTACTTACGCACAGGGGCTGTCAGACCTCCCACGGGCCCGATATCGGACACGCCGAATTTGTTGGCTGCATGACTATTTCATCGGTTACCCCATCGTCGCCTTTTATCTCTCTGGACGCCTTCGCGAAGGCGGCCGAGAGCGGTCAGGACGTTTACGTCGAGATCGCGGGCGAACAATTGCAAGTCCTCGGAATGGGCACGACGCCCAGCGGCCGCAGTGTCGCGTGGGTGGCACCGAATGTCGATACGACCGCCATGTTCACCGAGGCGCTGGCGCGCAATTACGGCCAGGGCATCGCCAGTGCGGTCTCGCGCGAACTGGGCCTCGAACCCAACCCCGGCAAGCCTCTGTCGGCGCGCGCGGTCGCCACCGCCATCGATATGGCGGAGACTTCCAGCCATGCCCTGTCGGGCGTGGACTTCCTGACCCGCCTGGCCACCTCGGCCGTCACCGGCGCCCCCGCCTTCCAGCAAGCCTGCGCCGACGCGGGCATTGCGCCGTCCAGCATGGACGCCAACCGCCGCGCCGCGATCGACCAGGCCATGCAGGCCCGCTTCGATGACGCCGCCCAGGCCGGGCAAAGCCCGATCGCCCTGGGCACGGCGGCGTCCTGGCTGCGCGATCTGCTTAAAGCGGGTTGATTTCCGCCACGCGGAATATTCAGCACGCTATTTACGTGTTTTTACATATCTGACAAAGAAACGCGAACTTTTGAGCTGATATTCCCATTTTGGAAATATCGTGACACGGTTAAGCTGCGATAATCCAAAGCTCGGTAGTAACTTGTAGCTTAATACACGTTTCTTTTCCCTTCCCATGACAAACCCCAGCGATTGCACGACTGCTTCCCCGGAAGCGGACATGCCGCCTCTTCGCGCTGACGGCGAAGCGCGGGGTTGGGACACGGGCGACGAGTATCTGCTGCGCGACCTGGTGCGCGAGCACTCCACCCGGCTGCAACGCTTCATCGTCAAGCACATCGGCAACACCAGCGAGGCCGAAGACCTGGCGCAGCAGGCGTTTGTGGAAGCGGCGCGTTCCTATGGAAGCTTCCGCGGTGAATCCCAGCTATCGTCCTGGCTGTACGGCATTGCGCTGAACCTGGTCCGCAACTATCTGTCCCGCGCTCCCGAGCGCCGCCACGATTTCGTCAGCGACAGCGTGCTGGAAGACCATCCGTCCGCCGACCTGTCCCCCGAGCGGATCGTGGAGCAGAACCAGATGATGGCGCTGCTGCAGGAGTCGCTGGACGAACTGCCGGAAAACATGCGCGACATCCTGTTGATGGTGGGGCTGGACGACATCTCCTACGAAGAAGCCGCCGCGCTGCTGACCGTGCCGATCGGCACGGTGCGCAGCCGCCTGTCCCGCGCGCGCACCGCCCTGCGCGAAAAAATGGCCCAGAAGGGTCTGCGCCTGGACGATTGAGCCGCGGCGGACCTTCCCGCCGCAAGCCCCCCTTCGCCTCAAGGCGCCCTACCCGTCCCGGGCGCCGCCACCGGCTCGATCTGGATGACCGGCCCCTGCGTCGCGCTGGACTTGCCCTGCAACACCGGCACGGCCGTCGCGCCCTGCGCGGGCATGTGCTGCATCCAATCCGATACGCGCACCGGACCGCCGCCGCGGCGCATGTCCACATTGGGTCCGAATTGGATCCGGGTGCGCTGGCTTTGCGCCAGGTCCAGGTACTGGCCGGCCGACATCGGCGTGTCCTCGCCCCAGGTCGCGTTCAACGCCGCACCGGCGACAGCGTCTCGATCCCTTGCGCCGGGCCCGGCCACGACTTCGCCGTTGATCGCCACCACGCGCGGCCGGATCAAGAACAGACGTTCGCGCCGCTGCACCGTCTTGGACTTGTTCGAGAACAGGATGCCCAGGCCCGGGATGTCTCCCAGGAACGGCACCTTGTCCACCTGCTCCGAATTCTGGCTGCTGTTGTAGCCCCCGATCAGCAGCGTCTGGTCGTCGCCCACCACCGCCAGCGTGCTGATGTTGCTCTTGCGCACGGTAGGCAGGTTGTCGATCTGGCGTTCTTCCTGGATGCGGCCGTCTTCGATATCCACGGTCAGCTCGACGCGCGCGCCGTCCTTGGACTCGATATGGCGCGGCGTCACCCGCAGCGACGTGCCCACTGTCACAGGCGTGACCGTCGCCACGCGTTCGCCGCGCGTCTGGATATAGAAGGTATCGGACAGGTCGATCATCGCGCCCAGGTTGTCGGCCGTCAGGATCGACGGCTGCGACAGGATGTTGGCCTGCCCCTTGGTCTGCAATGCCCGCAACCTTGCCACCAGGTTGGTGCCGACACTGACGCCGATCGTGCCCGGCGACAACGCGGCGCCGCTTTCCAAAGGCAGGCCGCCGCTGGGGCCGAGGGCCAGGTTGCCGTAGCCGAAACTGGTGGAGCCCGCGCGTGCGCCCCAGGTCACGCCCAGCTCGTTCACAAGATCCGAGTTCACGTCGACGATCATCGCTTCGATCTCGACCAGCGTGCTCGGCAGGTCCAGTTGTTCGATCAGGCTGCGGTAGATTGGAATACGGTCGGGGATGTCCTGGACGATGATCGCGTTCAAGCGCGCGTCGGCCTGCACCGTCGGTTCGCGCAGGCGCAGCCCTTGCTTGCCGGCGGGCGCGGCGGCCGGCGGGCTGCCCGTGCCGGCAGCCGGGACGCCGCCGCCGGCCACGTCCCCGGTCACCTGCGGGAACGCCGGTGGGTTGTCGCGCAACGGCGCGGCAATCGCCGACAACGTTTCATTGTTGTTGCCGCCGCCGCCGCCCGTGATCAGATTCCGCAACACGGTCGACAGGCCGGGCGTCACTACCTTCTGGTCGCGGTAGCTGATCGTACGGTCATTGACGGACGCATGCTTCAGGCGGAACACCGCCACCTGCTGGCCGCCCGCCCCCATCGGCAACGCGGCCACGGTGCGCTCCACCAGGTCCACATACCCCGGCGGCCCGGACACCAGCGCGATGCCCTGGTCGGGCAGCTCACCCCAGCCGAAGCGCGGGTCCAGGATGCCCAGCTGCTGCAAGGCCTGGCGCAAGGCGCTGATCGAACTGCCCATGGCGCTGACCGAACGCGTCTTCATGTCGTTCGTGCGGCTGACGAACAGCGTGCCCGCATACACGAACCAGTTGAACCCGTAGACGCCGCCCAGCCGGTCCATGAACTCGGTCGGCGTGTTGGCGTTGAACTTCCCGTTCACGGTGCCCGTGACGTTCGGCCCCAGTTGCAGGGACAGGCTGAAACCGCTGGCGAACTCGCGCAGCAGGGTCTGCAGGCTCTCTTCGCGGGCGTAATAGCTGTAAGGCACATTCGGCCAATTGGGCGCGGCCTGCGTCGCCCCGGCCAGGCCCAGCGACAAGGCGGTCGCCAGAATCATCCGCTTCAACACACATTCTCCTCGGGTAGGGTTCCCGGAAATCCTGCTCATGCCAGCCGCCGCACTGCGCCGGCCCAAAAAGAAAGCGCATTGGCGAATTCGCCCACGGCTTCGTCCAACGACTGCGCGCCGCCATCCGGCGCGAGCGTCTGCTGCAGCCAGAGCGCTCGGCCCTGCGGATCCACGACGCAGGCCGCCTTGTGGCGGCTCAGCATCCCGGCCGACAGGCGCCCGACCTCCCGCACCAGCGCATCGCGGCCGGCGCCTGCCGCGGGCAGCGCACACAAGCGCGCCGTCATCGCCAGCCAGCCCTGCGGTGCAGGCTGCAGATGTACGCGATAGACCTCATCGATAACGATCGTCATCCGGCCGGCGGCACTTGCCGGCGCCGGCAGGCCGTGCCGGCCGGCGTAATCGGCGATCAAGGCGTGCGGACTGGAATTCATGATTGCGACTCCGGATTCGCGGCCATCTTGCGCACCAGCCGCAGGACTTCCGCGACCGGTTCGATAAGCTCGCTGGGAATGAATTGCTCGACTTGCGCGGCCGCCATCAGCGACCGGGCTAACGGGATGTTCTGCATCACGGGCACCCCGGCTTCACGAGCCGCCCGCATCATCTGCTCGGCCAGCGCCCCTTCGCCTTTGGCCAGCACCACTGGCAGCGGCGTCTCGTCGGGGTCGTAGAACACCGCGATCGCCAGGTGGGTCGGGTTGGTGATCAGCACCGACGCCCGCCGCGTATTCTCCACCGCGCCGTGCATCACCATCTCCTGGTGCAGATGCTTGCGCATGTGCTTGATGTGGGGGTCGCCCTCCATCTCCTTGAATTCCTGCTTGATGTCTTCCTTGCTCATCATCAGCCCCTTGCGATACTGCATGCGCTGCCAGACGAAATCGGCCAGCGAGATGACGACATACGCGAACGCGATGTTCACCACCAGCGTGCGCATCATGCCGCCCACGCCGGCCTCGAGCCCCGCCAGGCCGCTATGCGGCACCGCCATCAGCGCCGGTAGCGCATCGCGCACCACCAGCACGACCAGCACGGTGAGGAACGCGATCTTGATGACGGACTTCAACAGTTCAACCAGGTTCTTCTTGGCGAACATGTTCTTCAGGTTCTCCATGACGTTGAGCTTCTTGCCCGACGGCTTGAGCTTTTCGAACGCCAGCACCACGCCTACCTGCAGGAACTCTGCGAACAAGCCGACGATCAGCACGATCAGCACGAACGGCAGCACCAGGTGCACCCCCTCGCGCAGCGCCGCGTCCAGCGCCAGCGGCAGCGCCCGTTCGAATGGCAGCGCCACCAGCGTGGACGGGATCAAGATCAGCCGGCCGAGCGCTTCGGCGATGCCGTGCGCGTTGCCCAGCATGTAGCCGAACAGGGCCAGCACCAGCAGCGTCTGCGTGAAGTCCTTGCTGTGCGCAACGTCACCCTTCTGGCGGGCTTCGCGCAGCTTCTTGCTAGTCGGCTGTTCGGTCTTTTCGCCGCTCATGGCGCCCGCCACTGGTTGTCCAGGAACGGCACCGCCGACCGGATGTGGCCGGTGGCGTCCCCCGCGTATTCGAACAGCGTGCTCATGTAGAGCACCAGCACCAGCAAGGCCAGCGCGCTTTTGACCGGCATGGCCAGGAAAAAGACCTGCAGCTGCGGAGCGAAGCGGCTGACCAGCGCCAGGCCCACCTCGGCCAGGAACATGGCCACGATCGCGGGCGCCGCGAACAGCAGGGTCAGGCGCAGCATCCGGCCCAGCTGGTCCAGCATCAGCGGCACACTCTCCGCGCGCAAGGTGGGCGTCCAGTCCCACAAGTCCCACAGCCGGAAGCTGTCGTACAGCATCGTCAGCATCAGCATGAAGCCGCCGCCCACCAGGAAGAACACCATGTAGGCCTGGTTGAACAGGATCCCCAGCGGCGACGAGTCGTTGCCTGTGGCCGGGTTGAGCGTGGCGCCCAGGCTGGCGCCGCGCTGGTTGTCCACCACGAAGCCTACGGCCTCGAAGATCCAGAACGGGATGGCCACCAGAAACCCCATGACCATGCCGATGAAAACCTCTTTGACCACCAGCAGCACAACGTCGATGACGCCCAGGTCCATCACGGCGTAGCGCGGCGCCAGCGCCGGCACCAGGATGATGCCGATGGCAGCGCCCAGGGCGTAGCGCAGCATGCCGGGCAGCAGCTGGCGGCTGAACAGCGGCAGCATCACGCACAGCGCCAGGATCCGGGGCTGCGTCAACGCCAGCGTGCCCAGGAATACCTTTGCTTCAACGTAAGTGATGCCGGAGATCATCGATGTCCGCGCCTAGTGGATTTTGTAGAAGAGGTCGAACACGGAAATCGTGAAGTTATAGAGTTCGGCGCTGAGCCAGCGCGCCGTCAGCAGGATGGTGACGAACACGGCGATCAGCTTCACCGCGAACGACAGCGTCTGCTCCTGGATCTGGGTCAGCGCCTGGAACAGCGAGAACAAGGTGCCGACGATGGCAGCCACCGCGATCGGCGGCAAGGACAGCCACAGCACCAGGTACAGCGCCTGGGTCATGTAAGAGACGAGGTCTACGGTTCCCATGGCGCGCTCAGCTGTAGGACAAGACCAGGCCCTGGATCAACCGCGTCCAGCCGTCGACCATCACGAACAGGAACAGCTTCAGGGGCATCGAGATCGTAATCGGCGACACCATCATCATCCCCATCGCCAGCAGGATATTCGAGACGATCAGGTCGATGATGACGAACGGCAGGTAGAGCAGGAAACCGATCTGGAACGCTGCCGTCAGCTCCGACACCAGGAAGGACGGGATCAGCACCAGCAGGTCGTCCTGCTTGAGGTTGCGGGCCTGCTGCTCGCCCCACAGCCCCCGCGCGGTACGCACGAAGAAGTCGCGCTGTTCGGGCTTGCTGTTTTTCAACATGAAGGCGCGCATCGGCTCGGCGCCGCGCGCGACGGCGTCCAGGATGCTGTTCAGGCGGTCCGGCGCGGGCGCGGCGGACGGTCCCGACGCCGGCGCCTCCACCGCCGCGGGCACCGCGCGCAGCTCGTCCCCGATCTGCATGACGACCGGGCCCATCACGTAGGCGGACAGGATCAGCGCCAGGCCGTACAGCGCGATGTTGGGCGGCACCTGTTGAACGCCCAGGGCATTGCGCACCAGCGTCAGCACCACGGCGATCTTCAGGAAGGACGTGGTCATCACGGCGGCCAGCGGCACCAACGCCAATAACGCCAGCACCACCGCCAGACTGATCGGATCCGCGCCGTTCATGCGCCCGCCTTGCCCAGGCGCGTCAGCGTCACGCCGACGCGGCCGTCTATCTCGACCAGTTCTCCGGCGCCGACGAAGGCACCGTTGGCGCGCACGATGACCGGCCCCTCGGCCAGCGGCCGCTCCAGGTCAAAGGTCTCGCCAGGCTGCAGGCGGCGCAGGTCGCCAAGGGTGAATTGGCGTTCGCCCAGCTCGAACGTCAGGCGCACGGGGATGGCATCGATGTCCAGTGGCGCTTGCGCGTCCGGTCCCGCGTCCGCCGAAGGTTGAGGCGTCTCGGTCATAAGGGGTTTCCAGCTTTGAGTGATGAGGTACGACGCGTTTTCCTGGCGCACACGCAGGCCCTGGCCGCCAGCGGCCAGGCACAGTTCGCCATCGGGCGACACCAGGTAGTGGTCCAGGAAGATGGTGTCGCGCGGCTGCAGGGCGGCCAGTTCGGTGGCGGGCAGGTCCGTCCAGCCCAGCCTGGCCGCGACGCGCACCGGCACCGCGTCGGTGTCGATGTCGTTGACGGCCGGCTCGGCCTGGCTGACCAGGCCGGCCAGCAGCATCAGGCCCAGGCCGTCCGACTCCAGGCTGGCGAACACGGTACCGCCGGTGGCCGGATGGCGGGCGGCAATTGTCCACGCCTGCGGCAACGGCGCGGCCGGCGCGTCGCGGGACACGATGTGCGCGGGCCCGCCGGGCGACGCATCGGCCAGGCCGGCCATGACTTCGGCCAGCAAGGTCTCGATGGCGGTCGCGATCAGCGGCGCGGGCACCTCGCCGGCATCCAGGCCCGGCAGGCGCGCGGCCAGCCAGGCGTGCACCGCCGAGGCGGGCAGGCCCAGCCGCAACCGAGCGCCGGCCCATTCGATATCCGCAGTCAGGCTGGCCGACTGGCGCAGCGCGTCCGGCACGCCTGGCGTGAACCCGATCCGCCAATCCGAGGGTTCGGCGTCGGCGCCTGCCAGCGGCGCCAGGGTCACGCGCAAGTCGGCGCCATGGCGCGCAATCAACGAACGGGCGCGGGCTTCGTTGCCCGACAAGCGCGGCAACGGCAAAGAGAACAATGGGGAAGGCGGTGAGGCTGTCATCGGATGCAAGGGTGGTCAGCGGCCCGGCGCCGAAGCGTCGGTTTCCGCCAAGCAGGGATCTTCGGGGTCGTCGGTGCTGACGCGCACCCGGGTCGGTTGGCCAAGGCTGCCGGCCAACTGCGTCGCAAGGTCTGGCGCCATGGCGCACAGCCGTTCTCTGGAGCGTTCGTTGGCGCAGACGAAGTCGGCCACGACGCGGCCGCCCTCTTCATAGACCGACACGCCGACACCCGGCAACACGTCGTCTTTCAATTCCACGCGCACCTGGCGCCGGCCCTGGCTGCCGTCGGCCACCATCAGCCGTCCGGCGCTTTCGGACAACGCTTCGGCCAGCGCGCCGGCGTCGCGGGCGGCTTCACCCTGACCCTCCGGGCCCGCATTCCTGGCCGCGCCGAACAGCGAAAACGGCGAGGGCGTGGCGGGCGCTCCGGGCTTGGCGTCGTCCTGGCCTCCGGACAGGGCCTGTTCGAACGCCTGCCGGTCCGCGTCGCTGGCCTGCCGCCCAGCCGCATGGCCGTCGGACTGGGCCAGCGAGCCCGTGTTCTGAGGGATGGCCGTTTCCAGGCCGATGCGTCGGTCGATGCTCATGCCGGCTCGAACTCCTCGTGCTGCTCCCAATCCTCGCGGTCGCGGACCACCGACGCAGCCTCTTCCATTTCCTGGTCTTCCTTGCGTTCAAGCGTTTTCAGGTGCTCGTCCAGATGCAGGCTGGCCAGCTCGACGAACTTGCCGGTCAGGCGCACGGCCTGCTGGTGCTGTTGGCGGCTGGCGGCCAGCGCCACGCTTTCCTGCTGCAACTGCTGGGCAGCCGCCTCCACCGCCTGTTCACGGCGACGCTCGGCCTCGCGCAGGCCCGCCACGCCCAGCAACACGTCTTCGATGTCGCGCACGCGCACCACCCGGCTGCACAGGTCGTCGTACATCGCCGATTCGCGCCGCTGAGCCGAATCGCGGAACGAGGCCAGCGCCGTTGCGGCGTCGCGCCATTGCGCATCCGCCTGCGAATGACGCAAGCGCTGGCGCGATACAGCGATCTCGGCCTGGCCTTCGCGGAAGCGCTTGATGGCCAGCAGTTCGTCGAACACGCTCATTGCGTCCCCACGATTTCCGCCATGCGGGCAAGCGCCTCGGCAAGCGTGGCGCGCTCGTCCGTGCGCTGGCGCAGGAACTGGTTGATGGCGCCGATCTTGTCGATGGCCTCGTCCGTGACGGCGTCGCCGCCGCGCTTGTATTCGCCGATCTTCACCAGCAGGTCCACTTCCTGGTACTTGGCCATCAGCTCGCGCAAGCGGCCGGCCATGCGTTTGTGCTCCGGCGAAATGACGGCGTTCATCACGCGGCTGGCGGACGCCAGCACATCGATCGCCGGGTAGTGATTGGACGCCCCCAGCTTGCGGGACAGCACGATGTGGCCGTCCAGGATGGAACGGGTCTCGTCCGCGATCGGCTCCGTCATGTCGTCGCCTTCCACCAGCACGGTGTACAGCGCGGTAATGGAGCCGCGTTCGTTCATGCCCGCGCGCTCCATCAGCTTGGGCAAGGTGGCAAACACCGAAGGCGGATAGCCGCGGCGCGTGGGCGGTTCGCCGGCCGCCAGGCCGATCTCGCGCTGGGCCCGCGCAAAGCGGGTCACCGAATCCATCAGGAACAGCACGCGCTTGCCCTGGTCGCGGAAGTACTCCGCGATCGCCGTGGCCACGTAGGCCGCCTTGGCGCGCTCCATGGAGGATTTGTCGCTGGTCGCGCAAACGATGACGCTCTTGCGCCGCCCCTCGCGGCCTAATTCGTGTTCCAGGAATTCCCGCACTTCGCGGCCGCGCTCGCCGATCAGCGCCACCACGGTCACGTCCACGTCGGCGCCCTTGACCAGCATGCCCATCAATGTCGACTTGCCGCCCCCAGCGGCCGCGAAGATGCCCATGCGCTGGCCTTCGCCGCACGTCAGCACGCCATCCAGCGCCCGCACGCCCAGCTCCAACGGCTCAGAGATGATGCGGCGCTTGAGCGGATCCGGCGCCTCGGCAAACACGGGATAGAACTTGCTGGCCTCCAGAGGCCCCAGTTCGGCTTCGTCCAGCGGTCGGCCCAGGCCGTCCAGCACCCGGCCCAGCAGGCCCGGCCCGACCGGCACCATATGAGCGCGGCCGGTGGGGATAACTTCCGTGGCCGTCGAAATGCCGTACATGTCGCCGATCGGTGTCAGCAGCGCGGCGTCGCGCGCAAAACCCACGACTTCGCCCTTCATCTCGAAGTCTTCGCCGGGGTTACGCAGGATGCACACTTCGCCCACCTTCACGGTCGGCACCACCGCCTTGATGATCGTGCCGATCACCTGCGTGACGCGCCCCTTGATGCGCAAGGTGGGCGTGTCCTGCAGTGCAAGCCCCATCATCTCGGCGATGTAGTCGAACTGGCGCATGGTCAGATCCGGCTGCCCAGCGTGCGCTCGAACGCTTGCCGCAAGGCCTGCATCTGGCCTTCCAGGCTGGCCTCCACCATCCCGATCTCGCTTTCCAGGATGCAGGCGCCCCGGGCCAGCCGGCCATCGGCCAGGATGTCCAGATAGCCCACGCCCGGATAGGCGGCCAAGAGGTCGTTGATCTGCTCGCGCACGACCTCGACTTCGGCCGGGTTCAGGCGCAGGGTCATCTGCTTCTGGTTGCGTACCACGGCCAGCGCATTACGCACCACGACCATGACTTTTTCGCGGTCGTCGAAACCGTCCACGACCTTGCGCACCGCCGTCATCACAAGCTCGACCATCTCGTTTTCCACGCCGGCGAAATACTCGACCGTGCGGCCGACGGTTTCGATCATCTTTTCGGCCTGGTCCAGCAGCGCCGCTTCGCGTCCTTCGTCGTAACCACGCTGGCTCTGCGCGTCGAACGCGGCTTGCGCGCCGCTCATGATGGCGTCGGCCTGCACCCGCGCCTGGGCCAGCAGCGTCTGGGCCTCCGCCCACGCGGCATGGTCCGCGCCGCGCAAGACGCGGACGGCGGGGTCGATGCGGCCGCCTGCGGCGCGAGGCGTCAGCGGATCGCGGGGAAGGAGGAATGCCATAGGGGATCCGTGTTCTTCAATATTGACAGGCCCAGCGACAGGGCTTCGGCGGGAGGCAGCGGAAAATCCGCCGCGGGCAGGTCGGGCAATTTCAATTGGGCGCGCAGGGTAAGCTCGGGTCCCGCGCCACTGAATGCGGCCACCATCGCGCCATGGCCCAGCGTGTCGACGGCGGCCGCCGTTTCACTCACGGACCAGTTGGCGCTGTCCGCGATGCCGCCATGCAGCGCCGCCGCGCCACGGCGCGTGAAGTCCAGCAAGTCCGCGCCCAGCGCGGCCATCAAGGCGCGCACCTCGTCGCCCGCGATGGCG
>NZ_JABBJN010000071.1 GCF_012928505.1 Achromobacter sp. Bel
CACGTCCACGCCGAAGCTGGCGGCGCGCTCTTCGCCCAGGCGCAGCGCCGTCAGCTTCCAGGATTGGCGCATCGCCAGCGGCAAGGCCAGCGCGACGGCCAGGGCCAGGACGCCGACCGTCGTCCAGCTGGACCGCGACAGGCTGCCCATTGTCCAGAACACCAGGTTCTGCAGCGCTTCGGCGCTGGCCAGGAATTGCACCAGCGACACCAGCGAATTGAACGTGAACACCATGGCGATGCCGAACAGCACGACGTCCGACGTGTTCATGCCGCTCCAGCGGGCCACGGCGTCCAGCAGCAACGCCGCCAGCACGGCGAACAGGAACGCATTGCCGGCGATCAGCCAGCCGGCGGGAACACCGGGCAGCCCAAGCTGCAGCACGATCGCCAGCGACGCGCCGAACGCGGCGGCGGACGACACGCCCAGCGTAAAGGGGCTGGCCAGCGGGTTGTTCAGGATGGTCTGCATTTCGGCCCCCGCCAGGCCAAGCGCCATGCCCACCAAGGCGGCCATCAGGGCGGAAGGCAGCCGGATGTCCCACACGATCACGCGGTAGGTCGGGTCGGCCGAGGCGGGCGCGCTCAAGGTCCGCCACAGATCGCGCCAGGGCAGGCCGGACGGGCCCACGGTGAAGTCGATCAGCAGCGCAATGAAAATCGCCGCCAGCAGCAGGGCGATAAGCCCTGCGCGGCGGCGCAGGATGTGCCGGTAGGCGCTGACCGCGCTTGCGGCGGGCAGCATTACTGCAGCAGTTGCAAACGGCTCTTGGCCGTGGCGGCGGCCGGCGCGTTGGGATAGTCGCGAACAATGCGCTGCAGCGTCGCTTTGGCGCCGGCGCGGTTGTTCAGTTCGATCTGGCCGCCGGCGATGATCAGCAGGGCGTCCGGCGCGCGGGCGTTGTCGGGCGACTTCTGGACCATGCTCGTCAGTTGCTCGATGGCGCCCTTGAAATCCTTCATGCCGTAGCGGCTGCTGCCCAGGTAGAACTGCGCGCTGGGGGCCAGCTGGCTGTTCGGATAGAGCGCGGTGAAGGCGGCCAGCGATTCCGCGGCGTCCTTGTACTGGCCCTTGCGGAACAGGTCCATCGCGCCGTCATAGGCGGCTTGCTCTTGCGGGTCGCCAGCGGCGGTACCCGGGGGGTTCGTGCCGCTGGGGGCGCCCGGCTTGGCGCTGGGCTGTTGGCGGGACACCAGCTCCAGCTGGTCGCGCAACTGCGCCACTTCCTGCTGCAGGGATTGAATCTGATCGGCCAATTGCAATTTGGCGCGTTGGCTCTGCTCGTTCTGCTGCTGAACCTGCTGACGCAAATCCAGAATGGCCTTACGGGCTTCATCGTCGGAAAAAGCGTGAGCGGGCGCCGTCAGGGCCGCAAGCACCAGGCCAGTGGCCACAATCAGAGGACGCAGGGACAGAACGTTATCGCGCATGAATATTCCCGGGTATAAAAACAAACGTCGGGACGGCCGGCTGACCGTCCCGACGCGTGGTAGGGCTCTTGGACTATACGAAAAGCTTAACGCAGATAGTTGATATCGGCGCGGCGGTTTTCAGCAAAGTCGGCTTCCGACGTACCCGTCGACTTCGGCTTTTCTTTACCGAAGCTGATGGTTTCGATCTGGTTGTCGCTGACGCCCAGCAGGGTCATCATGCGACGCACGGCGTCTGCACGACGCTGGCCCAGGGCCAGGTTGTACTCAGCACCGCCGCGTTCGTCGGTGTTGCCTTCGATCTTGACCTTCTGCTGCTGGTGCGAAGCCAGGTAGCGGGCGTGGGTTTCGACCAAGCCGCGGTACTGGTCCGACACGGTGTAGCTGTCGAAATCAAAGTACACCGAGCGTTGTTGCGCCAGGATGCTTTGGGGGTTAAAGGGATCAAGGATTTGGCCAGAGGCCGAAGATCCTTGGCCAGCGCCTCCGCCCTGACCCGCTTTATCGTCGAGAGGGACGGAGCTGCAAGCTGCCAACGTGGCAGCCAGAGCGGCAATGGTCAGGCTTTTGGCAATGCGCGACTTCATGATAGTTCCTTTGCAAAGAGAGTCACACGTGTTATCGGGTAAATGGGCCCCAAGTCGGTTCACGTATTTCCCCGTTCAGTACCGAAAGCGTCTGCCGTACGCGGCCATCGCTCGAAACACCCGCAAGTACGCTACGTCCATTTTGGATGGTGGCGTAAAGGACTTGCATGCCATTTGGCGCGAAACTTGGCGACTGATCGTCACGACCATCAGTGATCAAGGATTCGGAGCCTGAGGACAGGTTCAACGACGCGATTCGAAACGCGCCGTCGCGTCTTGCAACGTACAGCAGCGTCGATCCATCGGGGGAAATTCGGGGTGATATGTTGTAACCACCATTAAACGTGAGGCGGCGTGCGTCGCCACCTGTCGAGCCGGTCTGATAGATTTGCGGCCCGCCGCTGCGGTCACTCGTAAAGATAATGGAAGCACCGTCTGGCGTAAAGGTCGGTTCGGTGTCAATCCCGGGAGAACGCGTAACTCGGTTAGGATTCGACCCGTCGGACGCGCCAACGATGTAAATTTGCGACAAACCATCACGCGTCAACGCCACGGCCAGCTTGGAGCCGTCGGGCGACCAGGCGGGAGCGCTGTTGTTGCCCTTGAAGTTGGCGACAGGCACGCGGGCGCTGGTGGCCAGGGTGTGCACGTAGACGACCGGCTTGCCGGACTCGAAGCTCACGTACGCCAGCTTGGAGCCGTCGGGCGACCAGGAGGGCGAGATGATGGGCTCGCGCGAACGCAGGGCCACTTGCGGGTTCTGCCCGTCGGCGTCGGCCACTTGCAGTTCGTAGGTGGCGCCCTTCTTCAGCACGTAGGCGATACGGGTCGAGAACACGCCGCGAACGCCGGTGATCTTCTCGTAGATGCGATCGGCGATCTGGTGGGCCACGCGGCGCAGTTCCTGCTCAGTGCCCGAGAACGCCACGCCGTCCAATTGCCCCTTCTTGACCGTGTCGGCCAGGCGGTAGCGCACGTCGTAGCGGCCATCGGCCCCGCGGGTGATGCTGCCGTAAGCCAGGAAGTCGGCGCCTTTGCCGCGCCAGTCGTCGTGGGCGATGGGCGAGTCGACGTTCAGGCCGGAACCGGCGGCGTTGATCAGGCGGAACTGGCCCGTGCGGGTCAGGTCGGCGCGGATCACTTCAGCCAGGGCGCGCCCATGGGTGTCGTCCACCGCGAAATCAGCGATTGCGACCGGATACTGCGTCGCGCCCGTGCCGGAAATATCAACGCGCAACTGGGCATGGACCGGTTTCATCGCCATCAGGCAGGCCAGAGTAAGCATCAGCAAACCGAGCCCATACGATCGCCAGAGAGCGAGGAGGGAACCTCGTCGGCTATAAGCGGGAGTCATATTCATCAATCTCCTGTCAATCATACATTTTGTGCACTACGTCAATGAACTTGTCGTAGCCGCCCGTGGAGGGCTTCGGGAAGGGGTTGCAGCGGCGGATACCGGTTTCGACCGCGCGGTCGAAGGCCGGGTTGCCGGAGGATTGGGTCAGCGAGACGCCATTCACCTTCCCGTCAGTACCTAACTGTACCCGGTATTGTGCGGTCGGATTCCCGGATCCGCTGCGAGGCGGGGGCTGGTAAGCCACGCCCGGAAGGATGCAAGCGCGCACTTTGGCGGCATAGCCGTTGTCGCGTCCGCCGCCCGCCTGGTTGCGGTCTGCCGTGCCGCCGGGGATGCCTGCGGCGCCTAGCGCGTCGTTGCGGAATGCGTCCTTCAAGGCCTTGTCGGCGGCAGCCTTCTTGGCCGCTGCGGCCTTCTCGGCAGCCGCCTTTTCAGCCGCGGCCTTGTCGGCGGCCGCCTTCTCCGCGGCAGCCTTGTCGGCAGCCGCCTTGTCAGCGGCGGCCTTCTTGGCGGCGTCGTCCTTGGCCTTCTTTTCAGCGGCGGCCTTGTCGGCGGCGGCTTTCTCGGCAGCAGCCTTGTCAGCAGCCGCCTTGTCAGCCGCGGCTTTTTCGGCGGCTGCCTTCTCGGCAGCCTGGCGTTCCTGCTCCAGACGCTTCTTTTCCTTCAATTCAGCCTGCTTGCGCTCTTCTTCCAGGCGCGCCTTTTCCTTGGCCGCTTCAGCGGCCTGGCGCGCCTTCTCTTCCTGTTCGCGCTTCTTCTTCGCTTCCTGGATCGCGATCTCGGGGTCTACTTCCTCGGTCTTGGGCTGGACCTCGGGTTCAGGCTTGGGCGGAGGAGGGGGCGGTGGCGGCGGCTCGGGCGCCTTTTCAGGCTCCGGCTTGGGCTCGGGCTTGGGCGCAGGTTTGGGTTGTTCGGGCTGGGGCGTGGGCGGCGGGGAGACGGGCGAATTGCCGTCGGCCCAAAGCTGGACTTCGACGGGGCCGGGGGCCTCCGTGCGCCAGCTCACGCCGAAGATCAAGGCGACCAGCAGCAGCAAGTGCACCGCCACAGCCAGAATGAGTGCATTCCGGTTGTCGTTGTTGGGCGGGGTGGCCGGCGGGCCGCTGCGGTGTCGAATTATGGGTGGCGTCATGGGCGTTGCATGCCGGGCAAGCCGGCGGAAGGCGTCGCGTTAGCGTTTTTTCGCGGATGCGGGCTGGGAAGCGCCGGCGGCGGACTGGTCCACCAGCAGGCCCAGGCGGGTGATGCCGTTGGTGCGCAGTTCATCCATCACCTTCACGACCGTCTCGTAGGGCACCTTGCCGTCGGCGGCGATGACCACCGGCGTCTCCGCGGTAATGCGCGAGCGCACTTGCGCCACCAGCTCGGGGCGCGCGATGTCCTGCATCGTTGCGCCGGGTTCGCGCATGCGCAGGGCGATCTTGCCGTCTTCCGAAATCTGGACTTCCAGCGGCTTCACGGGCACATCCGATGCCGCCCCGACCGAAGGCAGCTGGATCAGTCCGGGCGTGATCAGGGGCGCGGTCACCATGAAGATGACCAGCAGCACCAGCATCACGTCGATGTACGGCACCACGTTGATGTCGGCCTTCATGCGGCGGCCGGACCTGCCGCGTGAGCTTACCGAGGGCATTAGCGCACCTGCCGTTGCAGAATGTTCAGGAATTCGTCGACGAAGCTGTCGAAACGGATCGAGATGCGGTCGATGTCATTCGTGAATCGGTTGTAGGCGACCACGGCCGGGATGGCGGCGAACAGGCCGATCGCGGTGGCGATCAGCGCTTCCGCGATACCGGGGGCCACCGAGGCCAGCGTGGCCTGCTGCATGTTCGACAGGCCGATGAAGGCGTGCATGATCCCCCAGACCGTGCCCAGCAGACCGATGTAAGGCGATACCGAACCGGCGGACGCCAGGAAGTTCAGGTGCGATTCCAGCGAATCCATTTCGCGCTGATAGGCGGCGCGCATGGCGCGGCGCGGGCCGTCCAGCAGCGCGGTGGCGTCGCCGGCCGAGTTGCCGCGGCGGGCCTTCAGGAATTCGGTCATGCCGGCATCGAAGATGCGGGCCAGCGCGCCCTGTTCGTCGCGGCGCGAGGCCACGGCCTGCTGCAGCATGGACAGGTCGCCGCCCGACCAGAAGTCGTCTTCAAAGCGGCGAGTCTGGGTATGGGCGCGCTTGATGGCAAGCCGCTTGGCGAAAATATAGGTCCAGGACATGATCGAGATGCCCAACAGCATCAGCATGATCAGCTGGACCGGCACGCTGGCGTGCGAAATCAACGAAAGCAACGACATGTCGCTGGTGGCTTGCATGGTTATTCCTGAATGGATTCCAGTTTGGCGCGGATGTCGACCGGCAGTTCCGCCGGCCGCATGTTCACGGCATCGACGCAACAGACTTGGATGTTGCCTTCGGCAAGCAGTTCCCCGTCGCGTTCCGCGCGCTGCGCGAAGTGTATCGAAGCGCGGCCCAGTTTGGTGACTCGGCTGCGTATGGTAAGCAAATCGTCCAGCCTGGCCGGCTTCCGATAAGACATGTCCAAGGAGCGGACAACGAATAAACGTTGCTCGCTGGCGGCCAGCCCGGACTGGTTGACTCCCAGGTTGCGCAGCCATTCTGTGCGTGCGCGTTCCAGGAATTTCAAGTAGTTAGCGTAAAAAACGACCCCGCCCGCATCCGTGTCTTCGTAGTAGACACGGACCTGCAGGAGGGATTCGGCGGACTTCAGATCGGTCACGATACGGATAAGGAGTGATGCGGGTCGGGACGCGAAAAGTCCGTAGTAACTATAAGGTTAGAGGGTGTCCAGCTTTGCCAGCACCGTTTCCAGCGCGGACTCTACCGGAATCTTGGCCGCTTCGGTTTCCCGACGGGCCTGCAATTCCACCACACCATCGTTCAGGCCGCGTTCTCCAACTGTTACACGCAGCGGCGCGCCGATCAATTCCCATTCGGCGAACATGACGCCCGGGCGGGCATCGCGGTCGTCCAGGATGACGTCCACGCCACGTGCCAGCAGCGATTCATAGAGCTTCTGGGCGGTGTCACGCACGGTTTCACTTTTGCCCCAGCCCACCGGGCAGATCACCACTTCGAACGGGGCGATCGCGCGGGGCCAGATGATGCCGCGGGCGTCGTGGTTCTGCTCGATGGCGGCGCCCACGATGCGGGTCACGCCAATGCCGTAGCAGCCCATTTCAAGGACGGCCGGTTTGCCGGTTTCGTCCAGGAAGGTGGCCTTCAGGGCTTCGGAGTACTTCTTGCCCAGGTAGAAAACATGTCCCACTTCGATGCCGCGCTGGATGGAGAGCGTGCCCTTGCCATCCGGCGACGGGTCGCCCGCGACCACGTTGCGCAGATCGGCCACGAGCTCGGGCTCGGGCAGGTCGCGGCCCCAGTTTACTCCCTGGGTGTGGAAATCTTCCTTGTTCGCGCCGCAGACGAAATCGGCCATGTTGGCGACCGTGCGGTCGGCGATCACGTGCACCGGCTTGGCCGTCTTGACCGGGCCCAGGTAGCCGGGCTTGCAGCCGAAATACTCGACGATCTCGCTTTCCGTGGCAAAGCGGAAGCCCGCCAGGCCGGGCACCTTGCCGGCCTTGATTTCGTTCAGTTCGTGGTCGCCGCGCAAGAGCAGCAGCCAGATGTCGACGCGGCCCTTGTCGCCGTCGGTGGCCAGGACGATCGACTTGATCGTCTTTTCCAGCGGCAGGCCCAGCAGCTTGGCCACGTCTTCGCACTTGGCCGCGCCCGGGGTGGGCACGTCGGCCATGGCCTGGGTGGCGTCACCGCGCACCGGGTACAGCGAAACGGCTTCAGCCAGTTCGATGTTGGCGGCGTAGTCGGTGTCAGCGTTGTAGACCAGCAGGTCTTCGCCGGTATCGGCGATGACCTGGAATTCATGGCTGCGGGTGCCGCCGATCGAACCCGTGTCGGCCGCCACCGCGCGGAATTCCAGGCCAAGGCGGCCGAAAATTCGCATGTAGGCGGCGTACATGGTGTCGTAGCTCTTCAGGGCGCCGGCTTCGTCGCGGTCGAAGGAGTAGGCGTCCTTCATCGTGAATTCGCGGCCGCGCATCAGGCCGAAGCGGGGGCGGCGTTCGTCCCGGAACTTGGTCTGAATGTGATAGAAATTCAGCGGCAGTTGGCGGTAGCTGTGGATTTCATTGCGCGCGATGTCGGTAATGACCTCCTCGGACGTCGGCTGCAGCACGAAATCGCGCTGATGGCGGTCCTTGATGCGCAGCAGTTCGGCGCCGTATTGCTCCCAGCGGCCCGATTCCTGCCAGAGCTCGGCCGGCTGGACCACGGGCATCAGCAGCTCGATGGCGCCCGAGGCGTTCATTTCCTCCCGGACGATCGCCTCGACCTTGCGGATGATCTTCAGGCCAAGGGGCATGTAGGTGTAGATGCCGCCCGCGAGTTTGCGGATCATCCCGGCCCGGGTCATCAGCTGATGGCTGGCGACTTCGGCTTCGGAAGGGGCTTCTTTGAGGGTGTTGATGTGGTAGTTGGATGCGCGCATGTTTAAAGGTGGCAGCAGATACGTATAATCGACTGTAATTGTATTGAATTCGGTGGGGGTGGCCCATGCTTGACCGCGAAGGCTACCGCCCCAATGTCGGCATCATTCTCGTCAACAGTCGAAACGAGGTCTTTTGGGGCAAGCGTATCAGGGAACATGCATGGCAGTTCCCCCAGGGCGGCATCAAATATGGCGAAAGCCCGGTGCAGGCCATGTATCGCGAACTCCATGAAGAGGTGGGCTTGAAGCCCGAGCATGTCCGTATTTTGGGGCGTACACGCGATTGGTTACGTTATAACGTGCCCGATCACTTCGTCCGGCGTGAGTGGCGTGGCCACTATAAAGGACAAAAACAGATTTGGTTCTTGTTGCGCCTGGTGGGACGTGACAGCGATGTGTGCCTGCGCGCGACGCAGCATCCGGAATTCGATGCCTGGCGCTGGAGCCAGTATTGGGTACCCCTGGACGCCGTGATCGAGTTCAAGCGCGATGTCTATACCCAGGCGTTGAACGAGTTGTCGGCGATCCTCTTTCGGCGTCATCACGAAACCCGCTACCTGCGCCAGCGCGTGCACGGGCAGCGGGGAGCAGAGAATTTGCCCGAAGGAACGGACGGTCATGCGCATATTGTTGGTTGAAGACGAACGGGACATGGCGTCCTGGTTGATGCGCGCGCTTGCCCAGAGCGGGTTCGTGCCGGACCATGCGGCAGACGCACGCACGGCCGAGGCATTCATGGCGGGCACGGAATATGACGCCATCGTCATGGACCTGCGCCTGCCCGACAAGCACGGCCTGGTCGTCCTGCGCGAAATGCGCAACCGGGACGACCGCACGCCCGTCCTGCTGCTCACCGCCCAAGGCGCGCTGCAGGACCGCGTGCGTGGGCTGAACCTGGGCGCGGACGATTTCCTGACCAAGCCCTTCGCGCTGGAAGAACTCGAAGCGCGGCTGACCGCGTTGGTGCGCCGCAGCCGCGGCCGCCAGCATCCGCGGCTGCAGTGCGGCTCCTTATCCTACGACAGCGAAAGCCGCGCCTTCACGCTGGACGGCTCCTTGCTGTTCCTGACCCCGCGCGAACACGCCGCGCTGGCGGCCCTGCTGACCCGCAGCGGCTACCCGGTGGACAAGTCGCAATTGTTCGGCAAGGTCTTCACGCACGACAGCGAAGCCAACCCCGACGCCATCGAGGTCGTGCTGCACCGGCTGCGCAAGAAGCTGGCCGGCAGCGACGTGCGCATCGTCACCGTGCGCGGGCTGGGCTACATGCTGGAAAGCGTCACCAGCGAGTCCGCGGCATCGGAATCCTGAGTGAGCCTGCGGATCCCCGGGTTGCCGCGCGTCGGCATCCGCGCACTGCTGATCATCCTGCTGCTGCCCGGCGTGGTGGTGTTGCTGGTCATCGACAGCCTGAACGACTACCGCACGCTGTCGGAGATCACCAACGAGGCCTATGACAGCGCGCTGGTGGAGCCTGCCCGCGTGCTGGAAAGCAGCCTGGAATTCACGCCGGACGGCAACCTCCAGGTGGCCACGCCGCTTTACGCGCAGGTGATGCTGGAATCCCGGGCCGGCCTGCGCAAGTATTTCCGCATCGAGCAGATCGATCCTCCGCTGCCGGACGGGGCGCCGGTGCCTACCGAACAGGGCAAGACGCTGCTGGGCATGCCCGAGATGCCGCGCCCGCCCACCTGGCCGCGGTCGAACGGCCAACCCATCTTTTACGACGGCGTCTACCGCAACGACCCGGTGCGGGTGGTTTCGGTCGTGCGCGATCTCTACTACCAGGGGCAGCATCGCCAGGTCCTGGTCGTGGTGGCCGAAAGCACGGGCAAGCGGATCGAAGCCGAAAACAACGCGCGGCGCCAGGAAATCCTGCGCGATGCGCGCATGCTGGCCCTGGTCGTGCTGCTGGTGTGGTGGGGCGTTTCGTGGGCATTGAAGCCCCTGCGCCGCTTGCGCGCCGATATCCGCAACCGCCGCCCCGACGACCTGACGCCGCTGGATGCCTCCCGCGTGCCCAGCGAGGTGTCGCCGCTTGTCGACGCCGTCAATCACCATATCGCCCGCTACCGCCGCGTGCTGGACGAGCAATCGCATTTCCTGGCTGACGCTTCGCATCAGCTGCGCACGCCGCTTGCCATCATGCTCACGCAGGCGCAGTACGCGCTGCGCGAGCGCGATCCGGCCCGCACGCGTGAAGGCTTGCGCGCCATCGTCGACCAACTCGGCCGCACGCGCCGCCTCACCGAGCAGTTGCTGTCCCTGGCGCATGCCAACCAGGCCGACCAACTGCCGCGCCAATTGCTGGACATGAATGCGGTGTCGCGTGAAGTCGTCCTGCAGTACCTGCCGCTGGCGCATGAAAAGCAGCAAGACCTGGGCTGGGTGCAGGCGGTGTCGCAAGAGGGGCTTGAAATCCCCGTGCCGGTCCTGGGCAGCGAAGCTGAATTGCACGAAGCCTTGTCCAACCTGGTGCACAACGCCATCCATTACGCGCCCGTCGGGGCGCGGATCACCGTGTCGGTCTGCCGGCTGGAAAGCCGGGCCGAGGTCGCGGTGTCGGACAACGGGCCCGGCCTGAATCCCGAGCTGCGTGGCCGCGCCTTCGCGCGGTTCGAACGGGTCGGCACGGATAAGCCCGTGGCCTCGTCGGGCTCCGGCCTGGGCTTGGCGATCGCGCGCGCCTATGCCCGCCGCAACGATGGCGACATCGAACTGCGTGATGGCGATCCCAACGCGCAGGGCGGCGTGGGCCTGGCTTCCGTGCTGTGGTTGCCGCTGGCGCCGACCGTTTCGCAGTACCCGCGTCCGCTCGACGTCGAGCTCAAGGGCGACCAGTAAAGCCGCCTGGCTTTCAAATTTTTTTCCGCTTTCCTCCCTTTCCGCGCCGCCTGCCCTCAGGGATAACCCCCGAATTCAGGAATGCGACAGCGCATAGAAAGCGGATTAGCAGCTTCCCTCCGTAATCTGCGCTCCGGCTCGTTGTTAAGGGCCGGGCGAAGCTCGTTTCGAGCAGCGCATCCAGGGCCGGCACGGTCCTGCACCCGGAAGGAGGATGGAAGTGCAAAAAAATATCAACAGAAAGGACTACTACGGCGGTGCGCTGATGGTCCTGATCGGGTTGGGGGCGATATACGGGGGTACCGATTACCACATCGGCACGTTGAGCCACATGGGGCCGGGGTTCTTCCCCGCCGCGCTCGGCGGCCTGTTGGCGCTGACAGGCGTGCTGATCGCCATTTCGGCGCGTTCGGGCGAGGCCACGCCGCCTGCGCCGGGCGACGGCCACGCGCACGGGCTGCCCGATTTCCGCGGCAGCGCCTGCATTTTGCTGGGCACGCTGGCGTTCCTGCTGCTGGGCCACTACGGCGGCCTGCTGCCGGCGACCTTCGCCATCGTATTCATTTCGGCGCTGGGTGATCGCAAGAACACTATCAAGCAAGCCATCCTGCTGTCGCTCGCGATGTCCGCGATCGCGGTCGTCGTGTTCTGGTGGGCGCTGCAACTGCAGCTGCCGCTGTTTCGTTGGGGTTGAAGCGCCATGATCTCTCAATCTTTGATGGACCTTTGGTACGGCTTCGGCGTCGCGTTCCAATGGCACAACCTGGTGTGGTCGTTCTTTGGCGTGCTGGTGGGCAACCTCATCGGCGTGCTGCCCGGCATGGGCGCCCTGTCGGCGATTTCCATCCTGCTGCCGCTGACCTACGTGATGCAGCCCGTGCCCGCGATCCTGATGCTGGCTGGCATCTTCTACGGCTCCCAGTACGGCGGCGCCATCGGCGCCATCCTGCTCAACCTGCCTTCGCATCCGCCGCATGCGGTCACCTGCCTTGACGGCTATCCCCTGACCAAACAGGGCAAGGGGGGGACCGCGCTGGGCATTACGATGATCTGCTCGTTCTTCGCGGCGTCGGTCGGCATCATCGTCATGATCTTCGCCTCGCCACTGCTGGTCGAGGTGGCTTTCAAGTTCGGCCCTACCGAGATCTTCTCGATCATGTTGCTGGGCCTGCTGGCCGGTGCGACGATGTCGCGGGGCTCGCCGCTCAAAGGCGTTGCGATGACGCTATTCGGCCTGATGTGCGGCGTGGTGGGCACCGACGTGAACACGGGCACGATCCGCTTCTCCTTCGGCTTGCTGGACCTGTCCGACGGCCTGGAGCTGGTGGCGATCTCGATGGGCCTGTTCGGCGTGGCCGACTTCCTGATGAGCGTCAACCGCATGACCATCATCGGCAGCGGGGCCAAACTGCGCATTCGCGACATGCGGCCCTCCAAGCAGGAACTGAAGACCGCGTTCTGGCCGATGGTGCGAGGCACGGCGGTCGGTACGCTGTTCGGCGCCATGCCCGGCACGGGCCCGACCATCACGACGTTCGTGGCGTACGCGCTGGAGCGCAAGATCTCTCGCACGCCCGAGAAGTTCGGCACCGGCATGATCGCCGGCGTGGCGTCGCCGGAAGCGTCCTCGCACTCCAAGACCCAGGTCGACTTCATCCCGACGATGAGCCTGGGCATCCCGGGCGACGCGGTGATGGCGCTGATTCTGGGCGCATTGCTGATCCAGGGCATCCAGCCCGGCCCACAGTTGATCACCGAGCATCCGGACATCTTCTGGGGGCTGATCGCGAGTTTCTGGGTGGGCAACGTGCTGCTGATGGTGCTGAACGTGCCGCTGATCGGGGTGTGGGTCAAGCTGCTGCAGGTCCCGTACCGCTATCTGTTCCCGTCCGCCTTGTTCTTCATCGCGGTGGGCGTGTTCAGCACGCAGAACAGCCTCTTCCAGATTTGGGAAGTACTGGCCTTCGGCGTGATCGGCGCCATCCTTATGACGCTGGAGTTCTCCGTGGCGCCCATCCTGCTCGGCTTCGTGCTCGGGCCGATGGTGGAAGAGAACTTCCGCCGCGCGCTGCTGTTGTCACGCGGAGACCTGGCCGTGTTCGTGCAGCGCCCCATCAGCGCCTGGTTCATCGGCGCCAGCGCCTTGCTGATCCTGCTGCAGGTCTGGGCCTTCGTGCGCCGCGGCAAGGGCAAAGGCAAGGGCAAGCCCGAGGTCCCGCAAGCGGCCTGAGCGGTTTTCCCCCAAGCACAAACGGCCCGGCACTTCGCCGGGCCGTTTGATTTGTAGGGCGCCATCCTGCATGCTTGAGGCTTCCGAAAAGCCTTGCAGAACCGTCACCATGCACATTCTCTTTGCCTGTCCCCTCCACGATCCCGACGTCTGGGTGCCGCGCCTGGAAGCCTCCATGCCCGGTTGCCGCATTTCCGTGTGGAATCCCGACGGCCCGCCGTCGGGCGCCGACGTGGCGCTGGTATGGCGACCGCCGGCGGAACTGTTCAAGCACGAGACCGGCATCACGACGCTGTTCAATCTGGGCGCGGGCGTCGATGCCTTGCTGAAGATGCCAGAGATTCCCGCACACGTGCGGATCGTGCGCCTGGAAGACGCCGGCATGTCGGTGCAGATGGCCGAATATGCGTTGTACGCGCTACTGCGCGTCTCGCGCGATTTCGAAGCTTTCGATCAGGCGCAGGCACGCCAGCACTGGGATACCCGCGAAGGTACGCGGCAGGCGGATTGGCCCGTCGGCGTGCTGGGCCTGGGGCAGGTGGGCGCGCGTGTGGCGCAGACACTCGCCGGTTTTGGATACCCGGTGGCGGGCTGGTCGCGCACGCCGCGCGATATCCCTGGCGTGGAATCCTTTGCCGGAGAAGCCGCGTTGCCGGCGTTCCTGGCCCGCACGCGCTTTCTTGTGAACGTGCTGCCGCTCACGCCGGACACGCGCGGCATCCTCAACCGCGAAACGTTGTCGCGGTTGTTGCCGGAGGCGCATCTTGTCAACGTGGGCCGCGGCGAGCACCTCGTTGAAGAAGATCTCGTGCAGATGCTGGAAGAGGGCGAAATCGCCGGCGCCACGCTGGACGTGTTCCATACCGAGCCCTTGCCCGGCGACCACCCGTTCTGGCGCGACCCGCGCGTCCACATCACGCCGCACATCGCGGCGCGTACGCTGCGCGACGAAAGCATCGAGCAGATCGCGGGCAAGGTCGCCCAGCTGATGCGCGGCGAACCCATCACCGGCGTCGTCGAGCGTACGCGCGGCTACTGAGCCACGGGCACGACGGCTTTTTCCAGCCGTTGATACATCGTGGGCAGGCGTTGCGACAGGAAATCCAGCAGCGTCCGGACGGCGGGCATCATGCCCCGCCGCGAAGGATAGATGCAATGCACGATGCCCTCCGGGGACTGCCATTGCGGCAGGACAGGCACCAATTGGCCTCGGCGCAGTTGTTCCTGCGTCGCGATGGATGGCAGCAAGGCAATGCCCCGGCCGCGCACGGCGGCTTCGGTCAACACAATGAAGTCATTGCAGGAAAGTTGCGGCTTCAACTCGATCTGCACCTCTTCGCCCTTATCGCTGACCAGTGGCCACCGCACGTCGTGCTGCGGGTCAGAAAAACTCAAGGTCGTGTGGGACGCCAGATCCTGCGGCGTGTCGGGCACGCCGTGACGTTGCAGATAGCCAGGGCTGGCCACCAGTGTGCCGCGCGCGGAACCCAGGTGGCGGACCACCAGTTCCGCGTCCGTATCCAGTTTGGTGCGCACGCGCAGCGCCAGGTCCACGCCTTCGCGGATCAGGTCCACGCGTCGATTGGTCACCAGCAGTTGGACGGAAATCGCCGGCCACGCATCCAGGAATTCGGGCAGGATCGGCGCCAGCACATCCTGCGCGATGGAAACGGGGCAGCTCACGATCACCGGACCTGTGGGCTCTGACTGCAATTGCCGCATGGCATCGTCGGCGGCGCGCGCCGAGGCGGCCATTTCACGGCAGTAGTGCAGGTAGCGTTCACCGGCCGAAGTCAGCCGCAGCCGGCGCGTCGTGCGTTGCAGCAGCCTGACGCCCAGGCTTTCCTCCAGATGCGAAATCCGGCGCGACAGTCGGGATTTCGGGATGTCCAGCGCCCTTGCCGCCGCACTGAAGCCGCCTTGCTCGACGACTTGGGAAAAATAGTAGAGGTCATTGAGATCTTGCATGATTGTTCTATGCCTGGAACGAACAGTTCATGATACCCCGGTTTATGCGAACAATGAACCGGTCTACAGTGAGCCCATGCATTCGGGATCTGCCGACGCCACCCGGCGCCAAGCGCCAGTCCGAACTCCTTGAAGAGTCGGGCGTGGCGCGGGCAGATCCTGGCCGCCCGCGTATGGCGGGCCACCCCCGGAGATATTTGCAATGAAGACCCTCGTTATTCTTTCCTCGATTCTCGGCGACCGTTCCCACAGCAAGCAATTGGCCGATCACCTGATTGCGCGCGTCAAAGAAGCCAACCCCGCCGCGGCCGTCAAGGTTCGCGACATCGGTGCGCAGCCCATTCCGTACTTCGACGGCAACACCGCCGGTGCGCTGTTCACCCCGGCCGACGCCCGCAGCGTGGACCAGCAACGCATCGTCGAACTCAGCGACACGCTGGTCGCCGAACTGATGGAAGCGGACCGCATCGTATTCGCCGTGCCCGTGTACAACTTCAACCTGCCCGCGCAGTTCAAGAGCTATCTGGACCATCTGGCCCGTGCCGGCGTCACGTTCCGTTATACGCCGGAAGGCGTGCCGGAGGGCCTCGTCAAGGGTAAGCAGGTGTTCGTGCTGACGGCGCGCGGCGGCAAGGCCGAGGGCACGCCGTCCGACACCATGACGCCTTACCTGCGTCAGATGCTGGGCTTCCTGGGCATGAACGATGTCACGTTCATCGCGGCCGAAGGTATGGCGATGGGTGAGGTGGCCGCGCTGGAAGGTGTGACGCTGGCCAAGCAGCGCATTGATGCGCTGGTGTTGGAATCGGCGCAGGCCAGCTTGGCCGCGTGACGGCATAGGCGATCAAAAAAGGCGAGCCCTCAAGGCTCGCCTTTTTGTTTGTCGCCGTGTCGCCGTGCCGTGGGGCAAGGCGATGCGGGAAGCTTAATCGCGCAGGCGCTTTATCAGGCTCGACGTGTCCCAGCGGCCACCGCCCATTTTCTGGATGTCGCCGTAGAACTGGTCCACCAGGGCGGTCACCGGCACGCGCGCGCCGTTGTTGCGAGCCTCGGCCAGCACCAGGCCCAGGTCCTTGCGCATCCAGTCCACCGCGAAGCCGAATTCGAACTTGTCATCGACCATGGTGCCGCCGCGGTTCTCCATCTGCCAGCTCTGCGCGGCTCCCTTGCTGATCACGTCCAGCACCAGCTTCATGTCCAGGTCGGCCGCCTGGCCGAAGGCTACGGCTTCCGACAAACCTTGCACGAGGCCGGCGATGCAGATCTGGTTGACCATCTTGGCCAACTGGCCCGCGCCCGACGCGCCCACCAGCGTGACGGCGCGGCCGAAGCTTTGAGCCACCGGTTTGATTGCGTCGAAAACGGCTTGCTCGCCGCCGCACATGACGGTCAGCACGCCGTTCACGGCGCCAGCCTGTCCGCCCGAAACCGGCGCGTCCACGAAGTTCAGGCCCAGCTCCTTGGCTTGCGCATAGAGCTCGCGCGCCACATCGGCCGAGGCGGTCGTGTGGTCGACGAACACGGCGCCCGGCGCCATGCCCGAAAAGGCGCCGTCCGGGCCCAGCACGATGCTGCGCAGGTCGTCGTCATTGCCCACGCAGGCGAAGACGATCTGCGCGCCCGCCACGGCTTGCCGCGGCGTAGGGGCGTGGCGGCCGTGGAACTCGGCCGCCCAGGCTTGCGCCTTGGCGGGCGTGCGGTTGTAGACGGTCACGTCATGCCCGGCGCGAGCCAGGTGGCCGGCCATGGGCAAGCCCATGACGCCCAATCCGAGGAAAGCGACTTTCTGGGCTACGACCGCGTCGTAGTTCTTGGTGCCGATCGTTGCCATGCAGGGGACTCCGCTCTATGTGGGTAAGGTCAGTCTCAGGACACTAACCTTAACGCAATCAAAAGCCGGCGGCGAGTCCATCCCGCCGGCTGTCGCTGGCGCTGACATAACCGTCCACGGCCGGGTCGCCCAGCCGCCAGATGAACTGGCCCGATCCGAAGTCCATATAGGGGTCTTCAATGCCTTCCAGCACGTGGCCACGGATGCGCAGGCCTTGGGCCACGGAGGGGGCCAGGCCGGTCTCCACATCCACCGCCAGCCCGTGGTTCCATTTCCAGCGGGGCGCGTCGCAGGCGGCCTGCGGCTGCTGGCCGTAGTCCAGCATGCGCACCAGCGTCTGCACCTGCCCCTGGGGCTGCATATTGCCGCCCATGACGCCGAAACTCATGACGGGGGCGCCGTCGCGCATCAGGAAACCGGGGATGATGGTGTGGAAGGGCCGTTTGCCGCCGGCCACCACATTGGGATGGTCCGGCTGGGTGCTGAAGCAATGCCCGCGGTTTTGCAGGCTGACGCCCGTGCCCGGGACCACCACGCCGGACCCAAAGCCCATGTAATTCGACTGGATGAAGCTGACCATCATGCCGTTCTTGTCCGCGGCGGTCAGGTAGACGGTGCCACCTTGCGGCGCATGGCCGGAAGCGAAAGCCTGCGCCACGTTGGGGTCGATCATCCGCGCCCGCTCGGCCAGGTAATCCGGCCGCAGCATCTGTTCGGGCGTCATCCGCATGTGGCGCGCATCGGCCACATGGGAATAGACATCCGCGAACGCCAGTTTCATGGCCTCGATCAGCAGGTGCTGGGTATCGGCATGGTCGATCGGGCGGGCGGCCAGGTCGAAATTCTGCAAGATGCCCAGTGCGATCAACGCCGCGATGCCCTGGCCATTGGGCGGGATCTGATGCAAGGTATGGCCGCGGTACGGCTGGCTGATGGGCGTCACCCATTCCGGCGCGTAGTCGCGCAGGTCCGCCAAGGTTAGCGCCGCGTCGTGCGCTTGCGCGTGCGCCACCAGCTTGTGGGCGGTTTCGCCCTCATAGAAGTCGCGCCCGCCGCTGGCGGCGATGCGCTTGAGCGTTGCCGCCGCGCTTGGCAGCACGAAGTGTTCGCCGATGTGGGGCGCGCGGCCGCGCGGCAGGAAGTGTTCGGCGAACCCGGGCTGCGGCTGCAGGATGTCGGCTTGCGCCGCCCATTTTTCCTGAACCACGGGCGACACGGCGTAGCCGCGTTCCGCATATTCGATGGCGGGCGCCAGCACGTCGGCAAACGCCAGGTTGCCCAGTTTTTCATGCAGCGCGGCCCACCCGGCCACGCAGCCGGGCACGGTCACGCTGTCCCAGCCGCGCATCGGGATCACGCCCTGATGCTTGCGTCGGAAGTAATCCGTGTTCCAACCGGCGGGAGCCGTTCCGGAGGCGTTCAAGCCATGCAGCTTCGAACCGTCCCAGACGATGGCGAAACAGTCGGAACCCAAGCCGTTGCTGACCGGCTCGGTCAGCGCCAGCGTGGCGGCGGCGGCAATGGCCGCGTCGACGGCATTGCCCCCAAGGGCCAGGATCCGCAGGCCTGCCTGGGCGGCCAGCGGTTGCGACGTGGCGACCACGTTGCGGGCGAACACCGGAATCCGGGTGGTGGGGTAGGGATTCTTCCAGTCGAAATTCATGCCGAATCATCGCGTGGGGTAAACCCGTAGCTTAACGTAGATGCCGCGTAACGCCCTACGCCTCGTAGTGTGTTGTAGTTATTAGTAGCTTTTGCCGAGAACAGGTTCTGTCTGCCCAAAGAAAAACCCCCAGGGCAGGGCCCCGGGGGTTTCTTGAAAGGCAAGACCGCCGCTCGAAGACGGCGACCGGCGCTTTACTCTTCTTCGACGAAGGTCTCTTCGCGCTTCTTGCGGATGGCGGGCAGCGCCACCAGGATCACCAGGAAGGCAGCCACAGCCAGCAGCGAAGCCGACAGCGGACGCGTTACGAAGGTACTGAAATCACCACGCGACAGCAGCAAGGCACGGCGGAAGTTCTCTTCCATCATGGGGCCCAGAACCAGGCCCAGCAGCAGCGGTGCGCCTTCGCACTTCAGCTTCGACCACACGTAGCCGATGACACCGAAGATGGCCGTCGTGAAGATGTCGAACGCGTTGTAGTTCAGCGAATACACGCCGATCGTGCAGAACACCAGAATCGCCGGGAACAGGATGCGGTAAGGCACCTTCAGCAGCTTGACCCACAGGCCGATCAGCGGCAGGTTCAGCACCACCAGCATCAGGTTGCCGATCCACATCGAGGCGATCAGGCCCCAGAACAGCTCCGGATGGCTCGTCATGACTTGCGGGCCGGGCTGGATGTTGTGGATCGTCATTGCGCCGACCATCAGCGCCATCACGGCGTTGCCCGGGATACCGAGCGTCAGCAGCGGGATGAACGAGGTCTGGGCAGCAGCGTTGTTCGCCGATTCCGGGCCTGCCAGGCCGGCCGGGTGGCCCTTGCCGAAGCGTTCCGGGTTCCTCGAGATCTTCTTTTCCAGCGTGTAGGACGCGAACGACGACAGCACGGCGCCACCGCCGGGCAAGATACCCAGAGCCGAACCCAGGGCCGTACCGCGCAGCACTGCCGGGTACGCTTCCTTGAATTCCTGCTTGTTCGGGTACAGCGAACCGATCTTGTCGGTGATGTCGACGCGGTTTTCCTTCTGCTCGAGGTTGGTCATGATTTCGGCGAAGCCGAACACGCCCATGGCCACGATCGCGAAGTCGATGCCGTCTTGCAGTTCCGGGATGCCGAAGTCAAAGCGCGCAACGCCCGAGTTGACGTCGGTGCCGACCATGCCCAGCAACAGGCCCAGGATGATCATCGCGATCGCCTTGGGCAGCGAGCCCGAAGCCAGCACCACGGCGCCGACCAAGCCCAGGCACATCAGCGAGAAGTACTCGGCGGGGCCGAACTTGAAGGCCACTTCAGCCAGCGGGGGCGCGAAGGCGGCCAACAGCAGCGTGGCCACGCAACCGGCGAAGAACGAGCCCAGCGCGGCGATGGCCAGCGCGGCGCCTGCACGGCCGTTGCGGGCCATCTGGTGGCCGTCCAGCACGGTCACCACCGCGGACGTTTCCCCTGGCAACGCCACAAGGATCGCCGTGGTCGAACCGCCGTATTGCGCGCCGTAATAGATGCCTGCAAGCATGATCAGGCCGGCGATCGGGGGCAACACATAGGTGATCGGAAGCAGCATTGCAATGGTCGGGACCGGGCCAATACCCGGCAACACGCCAATCAGCGTTCCCAGAATGCAGCCCAGCAGTGCGTAAGCCAGGTTCTCGGGCGTGAACGCCACCGAGAAGCCCATCATCAGGTTGTCAAACAATTCCATGACCGGTTGCTCCTTAGTTCATGCCCAGAAAGGACGGCCACAGCGGGAAGATCAGCCCCAGCCCCTTGACGAATGCCAGATACGAGAACACCACCAGGAAGATCGCGTTGGCGACGGCGACCTTCAAGCTGAACTCATGGCTGGCCAGGCTGCTTACGACAACCAGGATGAATACCGAAAGGTAGATGCCCAGCGGCTTGAGGATGAAGCCGTACAAGACCACCGAACCCACGACGAGGAAAACGATGCGCCAGTCGAACTTGTCGACATGCGTTTCATGCGCTTTCTTGGAAAGCGAGCCAAGCAGCACGATGGCGCCCAGCAAAGCCAGAACAATGCCTAGCCAGAAAGGAAAGTACCCCGGGCCCATTCGGGCGGCAGTACCCATGGAGTAGCTGCTGGCCTGCCAGGCGAATCCCAGTCCAAGGGCGATGAACATCACCCCAGACCAGAAGTCCTGTCGATTGCGTAGCTGCATGATTGGTTGGCTCCTGTTTACAGCATGTAGATAAAAAAGTTTGTAGCCGGATGGGACCCGCCGAAAGGCGAGTGACAGGCACAAAAAAGGCACTTCGGGGTGCCATTAATTCTTCTGAAAGCGACGGCGTGGTTTCTTGAAAGGGCGAATGGTAATGGACGCCCGCCACGCTGCAAACCCTGTAAGCTCGGTGAAAGCCTGGGGTTTTCCCTAGAATTCGGGTACTCCCGATCCCCAGATGTAACGGTACGGGAAGATTGAGGGCTTTTTGAAAGCTAAGTGAAAGTTTATAGAAAGAAATGCGAAAGCCAGATCGGCCGGATGCGGGGAATTTGGACGAGGGGGAGGTTTTCTTTGTGCCTGCCATCGGCTGACGTTGCGTCGCCGGAATCACGCGCCTATTTCCTACCGAATATTGCCGGGTTTCTCAACGCGCGTGAAGAGGCCCGATTGCACTCAGGATGGTTTACGATAGCGCCCATGCTGCAAGATCTAGACCAACTCGCCGCCCGAATCGGGCAACTGGTGCAACGCACCCGCCAACTCCACGCAGAGCGTGACGCGTTGCGCCTCCGCCTGAATGACTTCGAAGCTGAACAGCGTGCGCTGAAGCAGCGCGCCGCCGAGCGCGAGGCCGAGATCGTCACGCTTCAAAGCAAGCTTCAGGATCACGATGGCGCGGTCACCGCGATGCTCGAGCAAGCCCAGCAGGCCGAAGCCGCCTTGCGCGAGCAGCTCACCCGTGAGTCCACCGAACGCCAGGCGCTTGAATCCCGCTTCTCCGCCCGGGAAACCGAACTGCAGGGCAACCTGCAAACTCGCGACACTGAACTACAGCGCTTGCGCGTGGCCGCCGCTGCGGCCCGCGAGCGCATTGACGCCGTGCTTGCCCGCTTGCCGGGCGCACCGTCTGGAGAGCAACACTGATGGAACGCGTAGATGTCACCATATTGGGGCGCGACTACTCCCTGGCCTGCTCCGCTGAAGAGAAGCCCACGCTCATGGCCGCGGTGCGCCATGTCGACCAGCTGATGCTGCGCATCCAGGGTTCGGGCAAAATTTCCAGCAACGAGCGCATCGCCGTGATGGCGGCCTTGCAGGTCGCAGGCGAACTCCTCGCGATGAAAGCGCCGGATGGTCCGCTAGGCGGTTTGGCAGTCGGCGACTTCAAGCGTAGAATTGAGGACATGAACGCAGTACTCGATGACGCCTTGTCGGGTCAGGAAAAACTGCTCTAACCGTTCATAAGCAGTATTCAAGAATTTTCAGTTTGTCCCTGCCGTGTCCGTGACTAGGCCATACATTCTCTGAACCTATGCTTTCGGCATATGGTTGCGGGAGTGTAGAGCTGGAGTGATCGTCTCTCGTAGACGAACCCGACGCTCTGCGGAACGCGACCACCTCTTACCTTAGGGTTCGAGATGCCGGCCTTGACGGCACAGGCGGGGCATTTATCCCAGCGGGCCTGCCCTAAGCGCAGGTCCGCGTCGGGCGCCTCACCATCCCCCCTTGTCTTTCCCTTTGTCCTCCCTCCTAGGACCCGTCCATGTTTAAACACCCTGTCTTTTCGCTGACGAAACTCGGCGCAGCGTGCGCAGCCGTGGCCGCCATCGCCGCCGTCCAACCCGTTCATGCGCAAGCGCAGACGCCCGCCGCGCCCGCCGCCACGGAATCGGCCGCGAACCGCTCGCCGGAAATGACGCTTCAGGCCACCGCGTCCTCCGAGGTCAAGCAGGACACGGTCCGTATTTCGTTGTCCGCTGAAGTCGAAGCGCCGGATCAGCCGGCTGCCGGCAAGAAGTTGACCGCGGCGCTGGACGACGTCGTCAAGCGCGCGCGCGACACCAAGGGCGTGGAAGTCCGCACGGGCGGCTACAACGTCTGGCCCAACACCAACAGCAAGGGCAAGATCGGCACTTGGCGTGGCCAGGGTGAAGTGGTGCTTGAATCGAAAGATTTCGAGGCCGCCGCCGCACTGGCGTCCAAACTGTCGGACAAGACCGCCATTTCCAACATTAGCTTCTCGTTGTCGCGCGAAGCGCGCGAAGCCGAAGAGCGCAAGCTGCTGAAAGAAGCGGCCCAAGCCTTCAAGGACCGCGCGCTGGCAGCGGCCAACGCGTTCGGTTTCTCGGGCTATCGCCTGTCCAAGCTGGAATTGGGCGGCTCGGGCGGCCCGGTGCCGATGCCCCGCATGCTGGGCGCCGCGGCCATGGCCAAGGACGCCTCCGGCGGTTACAGCCCGGACGTCCCGCTGGAAGCGGGAGACGTCACGGTCAGCATCGCCGTCAACGGGACGATCGTTTTGCAGTAAGGCTGAACATGATGGCGCCCAGGGCGACCATCGGCAGGGACAGCCACTGTCCCATGCTCAAAGCACCCGCGAGCAGGCCCAGGAAGTTGTCTGGCTCGCGGGTGAATTCCACCAGGAAGCGGAACGTTCCGTAACCCATCAGGAAAAGCCCGCTCACCTGTCCAAGCGGGCGCGGCTTGCTCGAAAACCACCACAGCAGCGCAAACAGCACGATGCCTTCCAGGCCCAGTTCATACAGCTGGGAGGGATGGCGGGCCAGGCCGTCGCCGCTGTCAGGGAACACCATGGCCCACGGCACGTCCGTCGGCCGGCCCCACAGTTCGCCGTTGATGAAGTTGCCCAGCCGGCCAAAACCCAGGCCCAACGGGATCAGCGGGGCGATGAAGTCGCTGACTGCGAAAAACGGCAGTTTCTTCTTGCGCGCGAACAGCAGCATGACCAGGATCACGCCGATCAGGCCGCCATGGAACGACATGCCGCCTTGCCACAGATACGCCACTTCCAGCGGATGGGCCAGGTAGTACCCGGGCTTGTAGAACAGTACGTACCCCAGCCTGCCACCCAGCACCACGCCCAGCACGCTGTAGAAGATCAGGTCTTCCAGGTCCCGCACGTTCAGCGACGTCGTGTGGCCGCTGGTGATGCGGCGCCGGCCTAGCAGGTACACCAGGGCGAAGCCTGCCAGGTACATCAGGCCGTACCAATGGATGGCAAGCGGCCCGATCTGCAAGGCGATAGGGTCGAATTTTGGATATTGCAGCATGTTCTGCCCGACACAATAAAGTTGAATGATAATAACCGGCGAGCACTGAAGATTCGCATGCATGCAAGCGAGCCAGCTTCCCAGGGTGCGTTCGCCATGTCCGCGCCCCGACGGCCGACAGGAGAGACAGACCATGCCGAACAATGAACGTTCCCGCCATATCACCCACGGCGTCGCGCGCGCGCCCAACCGCGCCATGTACTACGCGCTGGGCTATCAGGAAGCCGATTTCGAAAACCCCATGATCGGCGTGGCCAACGGCCATTCGACCATCACGCCGTGCAACAGCGGCCTGCAGCGCCTGGCGGATGCGGCGATTGACGCCATCCGGGCCTCGCGCGCCAATCCCCAGGTGTTCGGCACGCCCACCATATCCGACGGCATGTCCATGGGCACCGAAGGCATGAAGTACTCGCTGGTGTCGCGCGAAGTCATCGCGGACTGTATTGAGACCGCCGCGCAGGGTCAGTGGATGGATGGCGTGGTGGTGATCGGTGGCTGCGACAAGAACATGCCCGGCGGCATGATCGCGCTGGCGCGCACCAATGTGCCGGGCATCTACGTCTATGGCGGCACGATCAAGCCAGGCCATTACAAGGGCAACGATCTCACGATCGTCTCGGTTTTCGAAGCGGTGGGCGAATACACGATGGGCCGCATGCCCGAAGCGGATTTCAAGCAGATCGAGAAATGCGCCATCCCCGGCTCCGGCTCCTGTGGCGGTATGTACACGGCCAACACCATGAGCTCCGCGTTCGAGGCCATGGGCATGAGCCTGCCTTACTCCAGCACGATGGCCAACGAAGACGACGAGAAAGTCGTCTCGGCCGCGGAATCGGCGCGGGTGTTGGTGGACGCGGTGCGGCGCAACCTGCGCCCGCGCGACATCATCACGCGCGAATCCATCGAAAATGCTGTCTCGGTCATCATGGCCACCGGCGGTTCCACCAACGCCGTGCTGCATTTCCTGGCCATCGCGCATGCCGCCGAAGTGCCGTGGACCATCGACGATTTTGAACGTATCCGCAGGCGCGTCCCCGTGCTGTGCGACCTGAAGCCTTCCGGCAAGTATGTTGCCACCGACCTCCACCGCGCGGGCGGCATTCCGCAGGTCATGAAGGTGTTGCTCAACGCCGGGCTGCTGCACGGTGACTGCGTCACGATCAGCGGCAAGACCATCGCCGAAACCTTGGCGGATGTGCCCGATGCGCCCCGCGCGGATCAGGACGTCATCATGCCGCTGGACCGCGCCCTGTATCCTCAAGGACACTTGGCCATCCTGAAAGGCAATCTGTCTCCGGAAGGTTGCGTGGCCAAGATCACCGGCCTGAAGAATCCCGTCATCACGGGCCCTGCGCGGGTCTTTGATTCCGAAGACGATGCCATGACGGCCATCATGGCGCGCCAGATCAAGGACGGCGACGTGGTGGTCATCCGCTACGAAGGGCCGAAGGGCGGCCCCGGCATGCGCGAAATGCTGGCCCCCACCTCGGCGCTGGTCGGGCAGGGGCTGGGTGAAACCGTGGGGCTGATCACCGATGGCCGTTTTTCCGGAGGCACCTGGGGCATGGTCGTCGGTCATGTGGCGCCAGAGGCTTTCGTGGGCGGCCCGATCGCCCTGATCCAGGAAGGCGATTCGGTTACCATCGATGCCCACAAGCTGTTGTTGCAGCTCAATATCAGCGACGAAGACCTGGCGGCTCGTCGCCAGGCCTGGGTTCAACCCAAGCCGCGTTATACACGCGGTGTGCTCGCCAAATTCGGCAAGCTCGCCAGCACCGCGAGCCGTGGGGCAGTAACCGATGCATTTGAAGATTAGTCTGTGGGTGGCCATGGCCGGCGTGTTGGGCGCCGGCATGGTTCAGGCGCAAACCACTGGCCTGGACCTGGCCAAAAGCAAAGCCTGTATGGCGTGCCATCAAGTGGAAGCCAAGCGCGTTGGGCCACCGTTGAAAAGCGTGGCCGAACGTTATGCGGGGCAGGGCGACGCCATGGTGGATTACCTGGCGGGCAAGATCCGCGGCGGTGGCCGCGGTGCCTGGGGCGCCGTGCCCATGCCCGCGCAAACGCATGTCAGCCAGGAAGACGCCCGTCTGCTGGGCGAATGGATCTTGTCGCTGGCGCCGCCCAAGCAGTAGTCTTATTGTCTATGCCCCGCGCATGAAGCCCGGGGCGCCGGCCGCAGTCGGCGGCCGTCTACAAGAAAGGAATCGTCATGGCAGAGCAAGCATCCCCGGGCAATGAAGTCGCCGTTCTTGGCGGCGGCTGCTTCTGGTGCGTCGAAGCGGTTTTCACCGAATTGAAGGGCGTCAAAAGCGTGCTGCCCGGCTATAGCGGCGGGCACGTGGACAATCCTTCCTATGAGCAAGTGTGTGGCAAGGCCACCGGCCACATCGAAGTCGCACGGGTGGAATTCGATCCCGCGGAGCTCTCGTACAGCGACTTGCTTCGCGTCTTCTTCGCGACTCATGACCCCACCACGCCGGGACGTCAGGGCAATGACGTCGGCCCGCAGTACGAGTCGGCGATTTTCTGGCAGAACGAGTCCCAACGTGAGCAAGCCGAGGCCGTAATCGCCGAAGTCGAGGCCCAGAAGGTCTATGACGCGCCGATCGTCACCAAGCTGTTGGCCCCCGTCAAGTTCTGGCAGGCAGAGGACTACCACAGCAATTATTTCGCCCTGCATCCCGAACAAGGCTACTGCCAGTTCGTGATCGCACCCAAGGTGGCCAAGTTCCGCAAGCAGTTCCAGGATCGCCTGCAACGCTGACTCCCCTTCGTCTGGGCGAAAAAAAACCTCACCACCAGGTGAGGCTTCAAAGCCGGCGCCAATGCCTTGGCACCGAGCGCCGGCGGGGGAAGCAGTTAGTCGACGTTCTTCACCACGCCGCGGCGCATCTGGTCCAGTTCGATCGATTCGAACAGGGCCTTGAAATTGCCTTCGCCGAAACCGTCGTTGCCCTTGCGCTGGATGATCTCGAAGAAAATCGGACCGATCTGGTTTTCAGTGAAGATCTGCAAGAGCAGGCCGCCGCCGGGAGCCCCGTCAAGCAGGATGCGGTTCTTCTGCAGGCGGGCGACGTCTTCGCCGTGGTTCGGCAGGCGACGGTCCAGCAGCTCGTAATACGTTTCTGGAGTGTCCAGGAACACCACGCCCGATTCGCGCAGCGCTTCGATGGTCCGGTAGATGTCTTCAGTGGCCATGGCGATGTGCTGGATGCCTTCGCCGCGGTACAGATCCAGGTATTCCTGGATCTGGCCTTTTTCTTCCGTGCCTTCCTCGTTGATCGGAATGCGGATATTGCCGCAAGGCGAGGTCATCGCCTTGGACTTCACGCCCGTCACCTTGCCTTCAATGTCGAAGTAGCGCACTTCGCGGAAGTTGAAGAGGCGCTCGTAGAATTCCGACCACTCCGCCATGCGGCCCTTATGCACGTTGTGCGTCAGGTGATCCACCAGCGTCAGGCCGGCGCCGCGATGATTCAGGTCGGCTTGCGCGTTGTCCGGATCGACCGGCACGAAATCCACGTCATAGATGCTGATGTCGCCAATGCCGCCGTGGCCTTCCTTGCCCGTCCAGCGGTCAACCAGATAGATCAGCGAGTCGCCGATGCCCTTGATGGCGGGAATGTTCAGTTCCATCGGGCCACTGTGGGAATCGAAACCCCAGGCGCCCAACTCCAGCGCGCGCTTATAGGCGGCATTGGCGTCCTGCACGCGGAAGCCGATCGCACAGATCGACGGCCCGTGCAGGCGCGCGAAACGTTGGGCGAAGGAATCCGGTTCGGCATTGATCAGGAAGTTGACGCCGCCTTGGCGGTACAGGGTCACATCCTTGTGGCGGTGCTTCGCGATGGCTTTGAAGCCCAACAGCTCGAATACCTTGCGCAGCGCGGCGGGGTCCGGCGCGGCGTATTCGATGAACTCGAACCCGGCGGTGCCCATCGGGTTGTCCCACGGTTGGAAAGCGCTGCTCATGTGTCTGCTCCCTTGCATCATTTTTCAGGATGACTTGTTCTTCAAGTCTAGATCGAGATTGTAGGAAGGAACGCCGGGCAGACAATTGCTAACATGGCGCGAAAGTCACCCTTCTGAGCAATAATATTGCCGTACTGGAAAATATAAGGGCAAAAAATGTCTGAGATCGAGCTTGATAGGACAGATCTAAGGATTCTGGCTGAATTGCAGCGCGACGGTCGCCTCAGCAACCAGGAATTGGCCGACCGCGTGTCCCTGTCGCCCAGCCCCTGCCTGCGCCGGGTCCGCCGTCTGGAAGAAAAGGGCTTCATCAAAAAGTACGTCGCACTGATCGACGCCGAAAAGGTCGGTCTGGGGCTGCTGGCGTACGTGAACATCCGGTTGAACAAGCACAGCGGGTCCAGTCACGCCCCAATGAGCGACTTCGCCCGTGACGTGCAGCTCTGGCCGGAAGTGGTCGAGTGCTATGCCATGTCCGGCGATATGGACTATCTGCTGCGGATCCAGGTGGCAGATTTGGCCCACTTCTCCCGCTTTGCGATGGACACGCTGATGCGGCACCCGGCGGTGATCGACATGCGCTCCTTCTTCGCCATGCAGCAGATCAAGGAAACCACCGAGCTTCGGATCTGATGCGGCCCTCCTCTCTATATATAGAGAGGGATGGGGGAGGGGGTGTCGTCCGCATGGTTGGGTGAGCGGCGAGGGATCCTCTATATAGAGGGTGTCAACGCTAGGGCCCCTCTATATAGAGGATCCCGTCCATATGCGGGGCGGCGGCGTCTGTTTATAGCGGGCAGCAGCCAGGCTGGAGTGAGTGCGTCCCCAAAAAATTCATCTTTCTGCAAATCAGGCGTCATGTTGGCCAGTACCCTCAAAATTCTGTGCTATAGTCTCGCTCCTTCGCAGTTCAGACAGTTTTTGAACCGCGAAGCCAAGCAAGCACAACAGGCAAGGCAAGGTGAAAACCCGGGGCAACCCAGCCAGTCTGCCGCGAAGCGCCCAGGAATGGATGCCAAGCGGTTATTGCAAGGATTGCAGCAAATCAGGCAAAAGCCAGTTGCGCAATCTGCAAAAATCGTGCTATAGTCTTGGGCTTGGCTGGTGATGAGATTTAAGGGTTTACCCGGATCTTTTGCTAGCCACCTGAAGTGGTAACCAACCCCTGAAATTCAGGGTTGTCCGCGAAAGCGGCGGGTTGCAAGATAGGATGCAAGTCAGGCAAAAGCCGGTTGCATAATCTGCAAAAGTTGTGTTATAGTTTCAGGCTTGGCGGTTGCCGAAAACTTAGGGTTAACCCGAATGGGTGCTTCTGATGTTTCGATAGCTGCTAAAGAGAGTGGCTGATCCGAAGGGGTCGCAAGCAGGGCAGCA
>NZ_JABBJN010000072.1 GCF_012928505.1 Achromobacter sp. Bel
CAGCATGCCGGCCTGCGTGATCACCATGAAGGTGCCGCCCACCAGCAGCGCGGCCACGATCACGGCGGCGATGTGGTGCCAGACGGCCACCGCCAGCATGCCAAGCGCCATCAGCGCCTGCGCACCCTGCCAAACCCGCTTGTCGTCGCGTCCGCGCGCAAGCCTGGGCACCAGCAGGCAGGACACTGCCGCGGCCAGCCCGAACAGCGGCCAGGCCCAGCCGAAGACCGCCGGGTCCGAGATGACTTCCTTGGCCATCGCGGGCAGGAACGTGGCGGGAATGATGTAGCCCACGCCGAATACGCCGTAGTGCAGCGCCAGGCGAGGGACTGCGCGGGACAGCCGGACTGGCTGCGCGGCAGCCGCCGAAGGCCGGCCCGAGGCTTTATGCCGGTTCAGCCCCGGCCAGGCGATGAGGGACAGGGCTAGCGTCAATCCCCCCAGCGCCAGCCACATGCCGTCGGCGCGGACGTCCCACGCCATCAGCGTCAGGCAGGCCAAACCCGTCAGCGCAATGCCCGCGCCCACGCCGGCATAGGTCATGCCCGCAACGGCGGGTTCGCGCGGGTCTCCCGCCGGGACGGGCCGCCAGCCGGCTACGCAGATGAAGGCACTGGCGCTGGCGTAGCCCGCGGCGAGCCGCAGCGCGCACCAGAACGCGACGTCGTGGATAAGCGGCATGGCCAGCGTCAGCAGCGCCACGGCCAGCAGGCTAAGCGCCAATTGGCCGCGCAGGTGACGCACGGGCCAGACGACGGCCGCCAGCGCGCCCAGCAGATAGCCCGCATAGTTGGCCGACGCGATCCAGCTGCCCTGGGCCAGCGACAAGCCGCCTTCCTGCGCCATCAGCGGCCAGACGGGCGTGAAGGCGAAACGGCCGATCCCCATGGCGGCGGCCAGCGCCAGGGCGGCCGGCCAGGCCAGGCTGGCGGCGCTGCGGGAGTCGGGAACGGAAGGGTAAGCAGGCGTTGACATGCGTCCACTCTACGGCTGTACTAATATCTTTAATAGTGAATTATTAAGAACATAGGTTCTTGAAATGAGAAACTTGGATCTCGACGCGTTGCAGATTTTCAAGGCGGTGGCCGATCAGGGCGGCGTGGCGCGCGCGGCCCAGCACCTGAACCGGGTGCAGTCCAATGTGTCGACCCGCTTGAAGCAATTGGAGGCCTCGCTGAACGCCCCGCTCTTCCGGCGTCAGAATCGCCGGCTGGTGTTGTCGGACCAGGGGCGCGTGTTGCTGTCGTACGCCGATCGGCTGTTGCGCCTGTCGGATGAAGCGCAGGCCGCGGTGCGTGATGGCGCGCCGCAAGGCGTGCTGCGCATCGGCACCATGGAAAGCACGGCCGCCGCGCGCTTGCCGCCGATCCTGGCGGCCTATCACGCGGCTTGGCCGCAGGTAGGGATCGAACTGGTTACGGGGACGTCGGGCGCGCTCGCGGCCAAGGTGCGCAACTACGAGATCGAGGCGGCGTTCGTGGCCCAGCCGTTTGCGGCCGACGGCTTGGCCGCCATGGACGCCTTCAAGGAAGAACTGACGCTGATCTCGCCGCTGGCCTGGGGTGAAATCGCCAGCGCTCGCGATTTGGGCGGCCGCACCGTCATCGCGTTTGCGGCCGGGTGCTCGTACCGGCGCATCCTGGAGTCATGGCTGAACCACGAAGGCCTGGCGCCGGGCAGGGTGATGGAGTTTGCGTCGTACCACGCTATCGTGGCGTGCGTGGCGGCCGGCTCTGGCGTGGCCATCGTGCCCCGTTCGGTGCTGGCCGTGCTGGGGGCGGAACGCTCGGTCTGTATCAGCGCGCTGTCCCGCCCCTATGCGCACGCGCAGACCCAGTTGGTGTGGCGTGCGGATGACGATACGCCTGCGCTGCAGGCGTTGCGCCAGCAGTTGATGGCTTAGAAGCGATAGCCGACGCCAAGCGTCGCCACCCACGGATCAATGCGCGCGGTGCCGATGTGCTGGCCATCCAGCTTCACCTTCGACTTGATGTCGATGTAGCGGATGTCGGCGTTCATGAACCAGCGCTCGTTGATCTTGAAGTCCGCGCCCAACTGCGCGGCCACGCCCCAGGAATCGCCCAGCTTCAGGTCAGAACCCTTCAGCGCGCCTTCGGCCTTGGTATCGAAGAAGTGCGTGTAGTTTATGCCGACGCCGATGTAGGGCTGGATCATGCTGTCGGGCAGGATATGCCATTGCAGGCTGAGCGTGGGCGGCAGTTGCTTGCTGGAGCCGATCTTGCCCAGGCCGCTGCCGCTGACGTCGTGTTCGAACGGCCAGGCGCCCAGCAGTTCGATGCCGATGTTGCGCGTCACCATGTAGCCCAGCGTGAAGCTCGGGCGCACGTTGTTGTTGACGTCGAGCTTGACGCTGCCGTCGAGCACCGTGCCATTGTTGGAAGAAGGGCGAACCTGCGTCACGCCCACGCGGAACAGCACGTCACCTGCCTCATGGGCATGCGCGGGAGCGGCGAATGCGCCGGCGGCGATCAGCCCGGCGATGGCGGTGGCGCGGAAACGCCCGTTCAGCGAAAACATTTTTCTTCTCCGATCTTTCCATTAGGGTGAGACGACAGGTTCTCAAACCTGGCTCAGAGCCCGGTTGATATGTGTCAAACCGTGAAAAGATGCGGAAGGTGCCGTGGCGGCCCGGCAACAGGAATCAGAAGCGTCCTAGCCCGTGCCAATAGAAAAATACCGGCGCACCGCCCGGCATGATGGAGCGAGGGCGCATCCTGCGGACATGGAAATGTCATCTGCCTGATAGCATTCGCCGCCTTGGCGCGGGGGCGCGAAGGCGGCGAATGGGGCCGTGCCGGAATCGGAAGGATCAGCGCGGCAATTCGCTTGCGCCCATCAGGAAGGTGTCCACCGAACGCGCGCACTGGCGGCCTTCGCGGATGGCCCAGACCACCAGCGACTGGCCCCGGCGCATGTCGCCCGCGGCAAACACTTTTTCAACGTTGGTGCGGTAGTCGTCGGTATTGGCACGCACGTTGCCGCGCGCGTCGCGGTCCACGCCGAACGCGTCCAGCACCGTCTGCACCGGCGACACGAAGCCCATGGCCAGCAGCACCAGGTCGGCCTTGATCTCGAATTCCGACCCTTCGACTTCGCGCATCTTCATCTGGCCGGTGGCGTCGTCCTTGAACCATTCCACACGGGCGCCGACCAGCTTTTCGACTTTGCCGTTGCTGCCCTTGAGCAGCTTGGTGGTCACGGACCAGTCGCGGTCGCAGCCTTCTTCGTGCGAAGACGACGTGCGCATCTTCAGCGGCCAGTACGGCCACGTCATGGTCTTGTTTTCGGACTCGGGCGGCTGGGGCATCAGTTCGAACTGTGTGACCGAGGCCGCGCCGTGGCGGTTGCTGGTGCCCACGCAATCGGAACCCGTATCGCCGCCGCCGATGACGACCACGTGCTTGCCCTTCGCAAGCGTCTGGTCGGTCAGGCGATCGCCGGCGACGGCCTTGTTCTGCTGGCGCAGGAAGTCCATGGCGTAGTACACGCCCGACAATTCGCGGCCCGGCACCGGCAGGTCGCGCGGGGTCTCGGAGCCGCCGGTCATCACGATCGCGTCGAATTCCGCCTTCAGCGAATCGGGCGTGCGCACCGTCAGTCCATCGGCCACAGGGTCCTTCGGGTTGCCGATGTAGGTCGACGGCGCGAATTCCACGCCTTCGGCTTCCATCTGCGAGATGCGGCGGTCGATCTGGTGCTTTTCCAGCTTGAAATCGGGGATGCCGTAGCGCAGCAGGCCGCCGATGCGGTCGCTCTTTTCGAACAGCGTCACCGAGTGGCCGGCGCGCGCCAGTTGCTGCGCGCACGCCATGCCGGCGGGGCCGGAGCCCACGACCGCGACCTTCTTGCCCGTCTTCTTGGCCGGCACCAGCGGCGCGACCCAGCCTTCGGCCCAACCCTTGTCGATGATCGCGTGCTCGATGGACTTGATGCCGACAGCGTCGCTGTTGATGTTCAAGGTACAGGCGGCTTCACACGGCGCCGGGCAGATGCGGCCGGTGAATTCGGGGAAGTTGTTGGTGGAGTGCAGCACATCCAGCGCGCGGCGCCAGTCCTGCTTGTACACCAGGTCATTCCAGTCGGGGATGATGTTGTTGACCGGGCATCCGTTATTGCAGAACGGGATGCCGCAGTCCATGCAGCGCGCGGCTTGCTGCTTGGCCTGGTCGTCGGTCAGGTGCAGCACGAATTCGCGCCAGTTCTTCAGCCGCTTCTGCGGGGCCTCGGAGGCCTCCTGCAGACGCTGAAATTCCATAAAGCCGGTAATCTTTCCCATGGTATCCCTCACGCAGCCAGTTGTTGCTGGTTGGCTGCACGCCACATTTCACCCAATGCGCGACGGTAGTCCGTCGGCATGACCTTTACGAATTTGCCGCGCGAGGCTTCCCAGTCGCCCAGGATCTCGCGGGCGCGGTAGCTGCCGGTGTAGCGGAAGTGATCTTCCACCAGGCGGCGCAGGATGGTTTCATCCGTCTCGCGTTCGCCACCGCGCTGCGCGCTGTGCCAGATATCGATGTTGTTGGCCGCCTGCTGTTCCGCATGCGGCGCCACGCCTTCCAGTTCCACCATGGACAGGTTGACGCGGTGCTTGAGCGTGCGTTCCGGATCCCAGACGTAAGCCACGCCGCCCGACATGCCGGCCGCGAAGTTGCGGCCCGTCGCGCCCAGCACCACGACCGTGCCGCCCGTCATGTATTCGCAGCCATGGTCGCCCGTGCCTTCGACGACCGTCGCGGCGCCCGAATTGCGCACCGCGAAGCGTTCGCCGGCCACGCCGTTGAAGAACGCCTCGCCTGCCAGCGCGCCGTACAGCACGGTGTTGCCGGCAATGATGTGGTCGGGGCCGAAGCCGCGGAAGTCGTTGGGCGAACGCACGATGATGCGGCCGCCGGACAGGCCCTTGCCGACGTAGTCGTTGCCTTCGCCCACCAGGTCCATCGTGATGCCGTGCGCCAGGAACGCGCCGAAGCTTTGGCCGGCGGTGCCGTTGCACTGGATGTGGATGGTGTCGTCCGGCAAGCCGTCATGGCCGTAGCGCGAGGCCACGGCGCCCGACAGCATGGCGCCGATCGTGCGGTTGCGGTTGCGCACCGGCACGATGAAGGACACCTTTTCGCCGCGTTCCAGCGCGGGGCGGCTGCGGTCGATCAACTGGTGGTCCAGCGCGCCGGCCAGGCCATGGTCCTGCTCTTCGGTCTGGCGCACCTCGGCGTCCGACTGCGTCTGATGGAACACGCGGGCAAAGTCCAGCCCCTGCGCCTTCCAGTGCTCGACGCCCGAACGCATGTCCAGCAGATCGGCGCGGCCGATCAGGTCGTCGAACTTGCGGATGCCGAGCTGAGCCATGATCTCGCGGACTTCTTCGGCGATGAAGAAGAAGAAGTTCACGACGTGTTCGGGCTTGCCCTGGAATTTCTTGCGCAGGACCGGGTCTTGCGTGGCCACGCCCACCGGGCAGGTGTTCAGGTGGCACTTGCGCATCATGATGCAGCCTTCCACGACCAGCGGCGCCGTGGCGAAGCCGAACTCGTCGGCGCCCAGCAGCGCGCCGATGACGACGTCGCGGCCGGTCTTCATCTGGCCGTCGGCCTGCACGCGGATGCGGCTGCGCAGGCGGTTCAGCACCAGCGTCTGCTGCGTCTCGGCCAGGCCCAGTTCCCACGGCGTGCCCACGTGCTTGATGGACGACACCGGTGAGGCGCCCGTGCCGCCGTCATGGCCGGCGATCACGACGTGGTCGGCCTTGGCCTTGGCGACGCCGGCGGCGACCGTGCCCACGCCCACTTCGGACACGAGCTTGACCGACACCGAGGCTTTGGAATTCACGTTCTTCAGATCGTGGATCAGCTGGGCCAAGTCTTCGATCGAGTAGATGTCATGGTGCGGCGGGGGCGAAATCAGGCCCACGCCCGGCACCGAATAGCGCAGCTTGGCGATGTATTCCGACACCTTGTGGCCGGGCAGCTGGCCGCCTTCGCCGGGCTTGGCGCCTTGGGCCATCTTGATCTGGATCTGGTCGGCCGACGACAGGTATTCGGCGGTCACGCCGAAACGGCCCGATGCCACCTGCTTGATCTTCGAGCGCAGCGAATCGCCCTTCTTCAGCACGACGTCGGCTTCGATGCGGTCGGAACCCAGCAGCGAGGCCAGCGTGTCGCCGTCCTTGATGGTGCTCTTGCCTTCGCGCATTTCCGCGCGGTAGCGCAGTTCGTCTTCGCCGCCTTCGCCGGTGTTGGACTTGCCGCCGATGCGGTTCATGGCCACGGCCAGCACCGAGTGCGCTTCGGTCGAGATCGAACCCAGCGACATGGCGCCGGTGGCAAAGCGCTTGACGATGTCCTTGGCCGATTCGACGTCGTCCAGCGGAATGGCGCGCGACGGATCGAAGCGGAACTCGAACAGGCCGCGCAGGGTCATGTGGCGACGGCTCTGGTCGTTGATGATCTGCGCGTATTCCTTATACGTGCGGTAGTTGTTGGCGCGCGAGGCGTGCTGCAGCTTGGCGATGGAATCCGGCGTCCACATGTGCTCTTCGCCGCGGACGCGGTAGGCGTATTCGCCGCCGGCATCCAGGTCGTTGGCCAGCACCGGATCCGTGCTGAACGCCGCGCGGTGCTGGCGCAGCGCTTCTTCGGCTACCTGGAAGATGCCGATCCCTTCGATGTTGGACGAGGTGCCGGTGAAGTACTTGTTCACCAGGGCGCTTTGCAGGCCCACGGCTTCGAAGATCTGCGCGCCGGTGTAGGACATGTAGGTCGAGATGCCCATCTTGGACATGACCTTGTTCAAGCCCTTGCCGATGGCCTTGATGAAGTTCTTCACGGCCTTTTCGGGGTCATTCAGCTTGCCCAGCGATTCCAGCGCCAGGTAGGGGTGAATGGCTTCAGCTCCGTAGCCGCCCAGCAGTGCGAAATGGTGCACTTCGCGGGCCGAGCCGGTTTCCACGACCAGGCCGGTGTTGGTGCGCAGGCCGGCGCGGATCAAGTGTTGGTGGACGGCGGACGTCGCCAGCAGCGCGGGGATGGCCACGCGCTCGCTGTCGACCAGGCGGTCCGACACGATCAGGATGTTGTAGCCGCTTTGAACCGCATCGACGGCGCGCGCGCACAGCGCGGCCACGCGGGCTTCGATGCCCTCGGGGCCCCAGGCGGCGGGGTACGTGATGTCGAGTTCAAAGCTGCGGAATTTCTTGCCCGTGACCTGCTCGATGTCGCGGATCTGCGCCATGGCGGCGAAATCCAGCACCGGCTGGGACACTTCCAGGCGCAGCGGCGGGTTGACGTTGTTGATGTCCAGCAGGTTGGGCTTGGGGCCGATGAACGACACCAGCGACATCACCAGCTGTTCGCGGATGGGGTCGATGGGCGGGTTCGTGACCTGCGCGAACAACTGGCGGAAATAGTTGTAGAACGGCTTGGCGCGGTCGGACAGCACGGCCAGCGGGGCATCGTTGCCCATCGAGCCGATGACTTCCTCGCCGGTCGTGGCCATGGGTTCCAGGATGAACTTGTAGTCTTCCTGGGTCCAGCCGAAGGCCTGCTGGCGGTCCAGCAGCGATACGGACGACTGCGTGGCCACGGCGACCTGGCGCGGGGCCGGCAACGATTCCAGCTTGATCTGCAGGCGTTCGATCCATTGACGGTACGGACGGCTGTTGGCCAGCTGCAGTTTGATTTCGGCGTCGTCGATGATGCGGCCCTGTTCCAGGTCGATCAGGAACATCTTGCCCGGCTGCAGGCGCCACTTCTTGACGATGCGGTTCTCGGGGATCGACAGCGTGCCGGCTTCGGATGCCAGGATGACCATGTCGTCATCGGTGACCAGGTACCGGGCGGGACGCAGGCCGTTGCGGTCCAGCGTGGCGCCGATCTGGCGGCCATCGGTGAAGGCGACGGCGGCGGGGCCGTCCCACGGCTCCATCATGGCGGCGTGGTATTCGTAGAAGGCGCGGCGCGACTCGTCCATCTGCGTGTGCTGTTCCCAGGCCTCCGGGATCATCATCATCATGGCGTGGGCCAGCGAGTAGCCCGAGTTCACCAGCAGTTCCAGGCAGTTGTCGAACGTGGCGGTGTCGGACTGGCCTTCGTAGACGATCGGGTAGAGCTTTTTCAGGTCGTCGCCCAGCACGGCCGACTGCATCATGCCTTCACGGGCGCGCAGCCAGTTGAAGTTGCCCTTGACCGTGTTGATTTCGCCGTTGTGGGCGATCATGCGGTACGGGTGGGCCAGCGGCCAGGCGGGGAACGTGTTGGTCGAGAAACGCTGGTGCACCAGCGCTAGCGCGGACACGGCGCGGGTGTCGGCCAGGTCGCGGTAGTAGCGGCCGACCTGGTCGGCCAGCAGCAGGCCCTTGTAGACCACGGTGCGCACCGAGGCCGACGGCACGAAGTATTCCTTGCCGTGGGCCAGATGCATGGCCTGGATGGCGTGGCTGGCAGTCTTGCGGATCACGTACAGCTTGCGTTCCAGTGCGTCCGGCACCATCACGTCGGCGCCGCGGCCGATGAACAACTGGCGGATCACGGGCTCGCATTCGCGCACGGTGGGCGACATCGGCATGTCGACGTCCACCGGCACATTGCGCCAGCCCAGGACGACCTGGCCTTCAGCGCGCACGGAACGTTCCAGCTCTTGCTCGCAAGCCAGGCGCGAGGCGGTTTCCTTGGGCAGGAACACCATGGCCACGCCGTACTCGCCGGGAGGCGGCAGGACGATGCCTTGCTGGCTCAGCTCGTCGCGGTAGAGCGTGTCCGGGATCTGGATCAGGATGCCCGCGCCGTCGCCCATCAGCTTGTCCGCGCCGACTGCGCCGCGGTGGTCCAGGTTCTCAAGGATCTTCAGGCCTTGCTGGATGATCGCGTGACTTTTCTTGCCCTTGATGTGCGCGACGAAACCGACGCCGCAGGCGTCGTGCTCATTCTTGGGGTGGTACAGGCCCTGGGCCGCAGGCAAACCGATGCGGCTGGCATCGATAGGGGTGGCCTTGGGCGTGGGACAGGATTCGATCGGGGTAATTTGGGGCATGGCGCGCTCCGCAGTGGGCCTGCGTCGTAATGTTGCAGTGCAGGAGACGGACAATACCCCCGCTACAAGTAGGGTGCAATAGGAACAAACAGGGTGTGACCCTATTTATATCTATGCTCCATCATAGGGCATAAATACAGGGACATAACAACGTCCGCGCCGTTATTGGCTTGGCACGAAGGGGGAGTAAGCGGCTTGCAGTCGAACCTGGTGAAATCCCCAATTTTCCCTTTATATGTCCCCATTTAAATAGGGCGCTTGGCTGCGAATTATCAATGGGGTGATGTGGCGAAAAATGCACACGGTCGATCCGGGCCACGCGTCAGCCGGCAGCTCCGGCCGCGCGCGAAGGGCCGGAAACGGCAGCTGCAGCAGATGCCGTCGAAAGAACCGGCCAAAAGAAAACCCGCCATGCTGGCGGGTCGGAAGGTCAGGAGCTTGTCGTCGTCGGGGGAGGTGGCGGCGGGGGCGCCGCAGAACCGGAATCGGCATCCGCAGGCGATGCCGGCTTTTTGCGCGGTCGGCCGCGCTGGCCGGGCGCGACCCGCCGGCTGGCGGTATGAGCCAGGCTGGCGATGAAGCTCGCGCCGCCCAATGCCCATTGGCCCGAGACGGCTTGATCGATGCGCTGCGATTCTTCGCGCGACAGGCCGTCCTGGAGGCGCTTGCGGTAATTGGCCTGGCGGTCGAACGGCGTATTGCCGCATGCCCAGTAGTCGGCGTGATCGGATTGCCACTGCGCGGGTGCCGCGGTCGTGTTGCCCGTGTGGCTGGCCGCCGAGGACCAGGGCCAGGAATCGGGGTCTTGCGACGCGCCGCTGCGCACCGGGTAGGTTTCCAGCCAGACCAACGCCGGTAGCACCCAGGCGCCGGGTTCCAGCAGGGCGGACCGGTACCGGCCTGCGAACACCCGGCCGCCGCGCAGGCGCGCCGCCAGATTGCGGCCCAGGGTCTGCATCAGCCTGGGCAGGCCTTCTTCGTCGGCCGGCGTGGCCAGCAGCAGGATGCGGTCGTTGGCAAGCAGCCAGCCGTGAACCGAGACCCGATGGCGTTGGGCGGATTCGCCCAGCCACGTGGCCAGCTGGTTCAGGATATCGGCCGGCGCGGGTTGCGATGGCGCGGCCAGCGGCGAAATGAAGTTGGCCTGCACCAGTTGGGGCAGCCCAGGGGCGTACAGACGGGGCAGACGGGCCATAGTGTCAGGGCTTGCGTATCTGGAAGAACGGGTTGTCTTCGCTCACGGTATATAAATAGTGCCACGGTGGGCGCTGGTCAAGTCCCGTGATCACAATATGGGCACGGAATCGTTTCTTTTTTTCCGCCGGGCCCGTATGAAGCGCAGGTTAACATTCGGCGACGGAACGTCGTACCGTGGATATACCCTAACCCGTCGACGTTTTTTTCACCCCTGACCGGAGAAATTCCATGCCTGTGGCCTTGGAACTCATTTCCCAGCATCGCTGCTTTGGCGGTACGCAGCGTTACTACCGCCATGAGTCCGCGGCGATCGGCCTGCCCATGCGCTTTTCGGTCTATGTTCCGCCGCAAGCGGAACACGGGCCGGTGCCGGTGCTGTTCTATCTGGCGGGGCTGACCTGCACGGAAGAGACCTTCATGATCAAGGCGGGCGCCCAGCGCCTGGCGGCCGAACTGGGCGTGATGCTCGTCGCCCCGGACACCAGCCCGCGCGGCGCCAACGCGCCCGGCGAAGACGAAAGCTGGGATTTGGGCACGGGCGCCGGCTTCTATGTGGACGCCACCACGCCGGCCTGGCGCGGCCACTACCGCATGTACAGCTACGTCACCGACGAGCTGCACGGCATCGTCACGGGCGACGCCTTGCCTGGCGACGCCTCGCGCACCGGCATTTTCGGCCACTCCATGGGCGGCCATGGCGCGCTGGTGCTGGCACTGCGCAATCCGGGCAAGTTCCGTTCGGTGTCGGCGTTCGCGCCCATCGCGGCGCCCAGCCAGTGCCCGTGGGGCAAGAAGGCGTTTGGCGCCTATCTGGGCGACGACGTCCAGGACTGGGCGGCCTACGACGCCTCTGCCCTGATGCGGGGGCTGCAGCAGCCTTTTCCGGCCGGCATCCTGATCGACCAGGGCGAATCAGACCAATTCCTGGCCGAGCAGTTGTATCCCGACGTGTTCGAAGCCGCCTGCGCCACTGCCGGCCAACCGCTGACGCTACGTCGCCAAGCCGGTTACGACCACGGCTACTACTTCATTTCGACCTTCATCGAAGATCACATCCGGTTTCACGTCGAACGGCTTGGAAAACCGGCAGCCTGAAGACGCGCTTCTATACTTGGGAGCCTGCCGCGGCAGGCTCGTGACGCCCTGGGCGCGCCGGGCTTGGATCCCGTGGCGCCCTGAATAGGAACGCCTGACTTGATCAACGGTATCGCTCCCTTCGTCTGGATACTCCTGGCCGCCGTCGTCGTGCTTTTGCCCGGTATGGCCATGCTGCTGGGCCGGGGCGGCCCCCGCGACGAACGTGGCCGCAAGATGTTCCAGTTGCGGCCGGTGCGCCGCCTGTTCGGCCTGATGCTGGTGCTGCTGGGATGCGTGTCGGGCCTGTTGGCGCTGTCGTTGGTCCAGTTTTTCCGGCTGACCACGGACGAGTCCGTCGCGCGCATCGAGGTGCGCCAGCAGGCGGAGGGCCAGTTCCAGGTCACTGCCACGGCGCCGGGCATCAGTCCGAAGCAATACGTGCTGTATGGCGACCAATGGCAGATTGATGCCCGCGTCGTGCGCTGGAAGCTGCCGGCGCTGGTGGCGGGCGTGCCGCCGCTGTACCGGCTGGAGCGCCTTTCCGGCCGCTATAGCGACACGGCGCGCGAGGCCTCGGCCACACGCTCGGTCCATGCGCTGGATGACTGGCCCGCGCCCGACCTGGGGTCGCTCAAGAAGAGCTTCCCGAACTGGTTCCCCTTTGTCGATGTCCAATTCGGAAGCGGCGCCTATATGCCGCTGTTCGACGGCGCCAAGTACCAGGTGTTCATGGATCCCCGCGGCGCCTTGTTCGTCCGCCCGGACGGCGAGGCGACGGCCGAAGGGCTCAAGCGCCTCGGCTGGTGAGGCCAGGCTGACAAAATAAACGGGGACGCATAAGTTTCCGTGAAACTTTGATGCGCCGCAATAGTCGAATTAGCACTCCCTCTACTAGAGTGCTAACATCGAATCCATGTCGTTACCCCTTCGCTTTCCGGAGACCCCCGCTATGAAACAACCCAGTACCTCGTTGGCCGCTTCCGGCAACGCCCTGGCGTTGGCCATTGCCAATCCGGGCGCACTTGGCACGATCGACGCGTATATCTCTGCGGTCAACCGCCTGCCGGTCCTGTCCGCCGAGCGTGAAACCGAGCTGGGCCGTCGCCTGCGCGACCAGGAAGACCTGGGCGCCGCGCGTGAGCTGATTCTGTCGCACCTGCGTCTGGTGGTGTCGGTTGCCCGCCAATATCTCGGATATGGCTTGCCGCATGCCGACCTCATCCAGGAAGGCAACGTCGGCCTGATGAAAGCGGTGAAGCGTTTCGATCCCGAGCGCGGCGTGCGCCTGGTGTCGTTTGCCGTGCACTGGATCAAGGCTGAAATCCACGAGTACATCATCCGCAATTGGCGCCTGGTCAAAGTGGCCACCACCAAGGCCCAGCGCAAGCTGTTCTTCAACCTGCGCAGCATGCGCCCCGACGGCCAGACCCTGGATCCGGAACAGGTCGATCACATCGCGCGCGAATTGAACGTGCGCCGCGAAGACGTGAGCGAAATGGAAGTGCGCCTGTCCGGCCGCGACATGTCGCTGGAAAACCAGGACGACGACGACGACAGCTATGCGCCGATCGCCTACCTGTCCGACGATGGCCGCCAGGAACCCACGCGGGTGCTGGAACGCGCCGCGCGCGACCAATTGCAAAGCACCGGGCTGAACACGGCGCTGGAAGCGCTGGACGCCCGTTCGCGCCGTATCGTCGAGGCCCGCTGGCTGCAGGACGATGGGGGCGCCACGTTGCATGAGCTGGCGCAGGAATTCGGCGTATCCGCCGAACGCATCCGCCAGATCGAAGCCGCCGCATTGAAGAAGATGCGCGGCAACCTGGCCGCCTGACCGCCGCTTTCGATCCGCAGCATCACCCCAGGAAGGGCCGCTCAGCAAGCGGCCCTTTTCTTTGTGCGGAACCGCCGCGAATGCTGCGGTTGCCCAGGCGTTACGATCGATCAATAAATTGATACAAATTTAGCCCTGAATTTTGCGCGATTGCAGAAACTTAATGGGGATCGCGCCGACTAACTTCATGTAGACCGCGAACTTCGGTTAGCAGTCTTGTCATCCGTCTCGGCTTCTCCTCTTTCCCCTCCCCTATGAGACGGATGCTTGCGGGGCACCATGCATATCTTGGTGCCCCGTTTTTTATGCCCGGCCGGAATGTAGCGGCCGGCAAGGATGCCGGCGTTCAGGTCCAGGTTCCAGGCATTAAGCGGCTTGCGCGTCGTCCGGCGCCAGTGCCGTATGCCACAGCGCGTCCTGTACGCGGCGCACGCCGGTAGCCATCGACCCATCCTGATAGAGCTTGATCCAGCGGTAGCCGGGCGCCATGTTGTCGACCACGTGTTTGCCGTCGCGGATGCTGAACTGGAAGCAGGTCGACGGCGTGGCCAGCATGCGCAGGTTGTGCCGGCGGCGGTCGAACTCGTGGTGCACATGTCCCCACAGCAGCACGCGGGCCTGCGGCCAGCGGGCCAGGCGCTTGAACAGCGCCTGCGGATTGTCGATCATCATCGAGTCATGCCAGTGGCTGTCTATCTGCATGGGGTTGTGATGCATCGCGAGCAGCGTGTGGCGGCCGGGGGCCTCCGCCAGGGCAGCCTCCAGCATGTCCAGCTGGCTGTCGGGCAAGTGGCCGGCATTGGATCCGGGGACCGTGGTGTCCAGCGTCACGATGCGCCAGGCGCCGAGGTCGGTCACCGGCGCCGACCATTGCGGCAATTCCTGGCGCAGCACGGCCGGCTGGTCGTGATTGCCCGGCAGGCAGCGGATCTGCGCACTCGCCAACGCACCGGCTTCGCCCAGGATGGCCGCAAAACGGCGGTAGGAGGCGGCTTCGCCGTCTTGCGACAGGTCGCCCGTGGCCAGCAACAGGTCGGGATGCTTGCCGTCGGCCTCGATCTGGCGCAGCACGGCGCGCAGGCTCGCGTCGGTATTGACGCCCAGCATCGCGGTGTCGGGTTCGCCGAACAAATGGCTGTCGGTCAACTGGACGAGCATGGCGGGCGCATCGTGGCGCCGGGCCAGGGAGTGGACGCGGGGCAAGTGCCGCTCCTGCGAAGTGGATACGTTTGCACATTACCCAAAAAACAGGACGCGGCGCGTATTTCACACGTGCCTTGGGGTAACGAAACGTGCGTTGTCCGCGATTCTTCGCCGTTTGCCGTCCGGGACTGCAGGAAAAAGCCGCTATTCTTGGAAAACTTCACATTCGCTTCATAATCGGGACGCGGCGCTATCCATGGATGTCGGTTTTCTTGTTTTCGGCTTGGCCGGCTTGCTCACCCTGGTCTGCTTCATGCCACCGCTGGCCGGCCGTCTCAAGCTGCCGTACTCGGTGCTGCTGGCTATCGTCGGCTGTCTGTTGGGCATCATCATCCACGTGCATGGCTGGGCGCCCAGCTGGATCAGCGACTTCCTGGACTCGCTGGAACGTTTCGAGATCTCGTCTGAAACTTTCCTGATGGTGTTCCTGCCGGTTCTGCTGTTCGAGACCGCGCTGTCCATGAACGTGCGCCGCCTGATGGACGACATTGGCCCCATCCTGATGATGGCCATCGTGGCGGTGGTGGTGTGCACGGTCGTGGTCGGGGTGACGTTGGACGCGATCTCGCCCTACGGTCTGGTGGTCTGCCTGCTGCTGGGCGCCATCGTCGCCACGACCGATCCCGTCGCCGTGGTGGGAATCTTCCGCGAGGTCGGCGCGCCCAAGCGGCTGACGACGCTCGTCGAAGGCGAAAGCCTCTTTAACGACGCCGCGTCCATCGCCCTGTACTCCGTGCTGCTGGCCGTGCTGAGCGGCCACGGCGAACTGACCGTCAGCGGCATCTTCAACGACTTCATCGTGCACTTCATCGGGGGAGGCATCGCCGGCTTCGCGATGGGTCGGCTGGCCTGCTTCCTGTTCGCGTGGCTGCGCGGTTTCCCTACCGCCGAGATCACGCTGACGCTGACGCTGGCCTACCTGTCCTTCTTCATTTCCGAGCACTACCTGAACGTCTCGGGCGTGGTCGCCACCGTGATCGCGGGCCTGGTCGTGGGGTCCACCGGCCGCACACGCATGTCCCCCACCACCTTCGAATACCTGTCCAGCGCGTGGGAGCAGTTCGGGTTCTGGGCCAACTCGCTGATTTTCCTGTTCGCGGCCATGCTGATACCCAAGCTGATGGCCGCCGCCGATTGGCAGGAACTGGTGCTGGTGGCCGTGGTGTTCGTCGCGACGCTGATCGCGCGCGCCATCGTGGTCTTCGGCCTGCTGCCGTTGCTGGGGCTGACCAAATTGGGTACCAAGGTCAGCAATCCATACAAGGTGGTGATGCTGTGGGGCGGACTGCGTGGCGCCGTGTCGCTGGCGCTGGCGCTGGCCGTGACGGAGCAGACCGGCGTGCCTGAAGAGGCGCGCCAGTTCATCGCGGTGGCCACGACCAGCTATGTCCTGCTGACGCTCTTCATCAACGGCATCAGCCTGCGGCCGCTGATTCGCATGCTGGGCCTGAACCAGCTGTCGTCCGTGGAACGCACCATCCGCAACCAGGCGCTGGCCCTGGCGCTGGAAGACTTGCAGGGCAAAACCGACGAAGTGGCCAAGACCGAGCACATCGGCACCGAGGTCCGCGACCGCATCCGCGCCGTGTTCGACGCCAGCCTGACCAGCGTGCACGACGGCCAGGTCAGCCAGATGAGTGACGAGCAACGCGTGGCCGTGGGCCTGGCCATCGTGGCGCAGCGCGAAGAGGAAATGTTCTTCGACATCCTGAAGGCGCAGATCGTGGACTGGCGCATGGCCGAGGCCCTGCTGGCGCGGGCCGAACGGCTGGAGGATGCCATCCGCCTGGGCGGCGTGCCGGGCTTTGAGCGTGCCATCGTGGCGGACGTGCGCTATTCCACCGGCTTTCGCCTGGCGTTGCGCATGCATTACGTGTTCGGCTTCCAGGGCTGGCTGGCGCGCGAATTGGGGCAGCGCTTCGCCAACCTGATGAGCAAGCGCTCCGTCGCGCAGCGGCTGATCGTGTTCGCGCGCGAGCAGATCACCCCGCTGCTGGGCGAGGACGCCGCGCAGCGCATCGTGTCGCTGCACCAGCGCCGCCTGGACCTGATCGAAAGCGCCATGCAGGCGCTGAACCTGCAATACCCGTCTTACGCGCAGTGGTTGCAGGAAAGCTATCTGGGCCGCGTGGCCCGCGAGCTGGAGCGCATCCGCTACCGCGACATGCTTGAGCAGTTTTTGATCAGCGGCGAGGTCTATGCGGACCTGATGGCGCAGTTGGAGAGCCGCTGGGCGCATATCGATACGCACCCTCCGCTGGACATCGAAATGAGCGCGGCCGAGCTGATCAAGCGCGTGCCGCTGTTCGAAGGCCTGTCTCCCGATTCGCTGCGCGCGATCAGCAAGCTGCTCAAGCCCCGCCTATCCCTGCCCGACCAGCGTGTGTTGACCCAGGGCCGCCATGGCGAGGAAATGTGCTTCGTGGCGTCGGGCGCCGTGGCCGTGCATCTGCCCGACCACACCATGATCGAACTGGGCAGCGGCGAATTCTTCGGCGAACTCGGGTTGCTGGGCGAACAGCAGATCACACCGGACGTGACCTCGTTGGGCTACAGCAAGCTGCTGATGCTGTCTTCACGCGATTTCCATGCGCTGCTGGCGCGCGACGAGCACCTGCGCGAACGCATCCAGGTCGTGGCCAAGCAGCGCCTGCGCGCGATCGAAGTCTGGAAGCAGTTCTCGCAGGCCTCGGCCGCGGCGGCCGCGCCGACCCCTGCGCCGGTTTCGGCCCCGAGCCCGGCGCAGGCCGCCGAAGCGGCGGAAGCCGCGGGCGCCGAGGCGCCTGCGGTGTCGGTCGTGTCGACCGTATCGGATGCCTCGAAAGCACTGGATGTGCCGCAGGGGGCCGATGCGCCGATCGTGTCGGACGCACCGGAAATATCGGACGTGTCCGAGGCCAAGATTGCCGGCCCTCGGCCTCAGCCTGCCGCTAAATCCGACTCGGCCGAGCCCTCGTCCGGCCTGCTGGGCGAACCGGGGGTTGCCCCCCGCTGATTCAGATCTGGCCCGCGGCCTGGCGCTGCATGATGTCTTCGATGATCACCAGCGCCGCTTCCAGCGTGAATTCGCCTTCAGCCACCTGCCGCACGGCGGTCGCCACGTCCACCGTCGCGATCTGCATGACTTCGCCGTCCCGGTTCGCAGGGCGGGCGTCGGCTGCCAGCACGCAGGTGCTGGTCAGCACGTCTTCGACCTGATAGCCCTCGGGCAGCCGGCGGTGGATGCGCAGAATGGTGCGCAAGGGCGTGCGCCGGGCCAGGTCGGGCGCATCCAGGCCCGCCTCTTCGCCGCATTCACGCAGCAAGGCCAATTCCAGGTCTTCACCACAGCCGGCCAGGCCGCCCACCAGGGTGTCCCACATACCGGGATCGGTGGATTTGCTGAGCGCGCGCCGCGCGACCCACAACCGGCCGTCCGGGGTCCAGGCGTTCAGGTGCACCGCTTTGGTCAACAGGCCCAGGGGCCGCACCGCCGCGCGCTCGATCACGCCCAAGGGCAGCACGCCGTCCATGACGTCCAGCAGTTCGTCGCGCCAACCGCGCAGGCAGTTGGCTTGGCGCAACAGTTCCGCGGCGTTTTCCAGCACGGCGTTCAACTCGGCGCCGGGCGCCAGGTCGCGGCCGATATGCAGGGCCGCGTCATCGCAGGCGATGCGGGGCGCGTCGCGCAGCGCATCGCACGCTGCATGCGTGGCCCAGCCGCAGCGGCGCCCCGCTATATATAAAGCGTGCGCGCCTTCGGGGGCGGGTTCCTGCGCGCGGGCGCACAGGTCGGCATACAAATCGGACAACTGCTTGGGCATCGTTGGGCGCCGTGATGAGGTTGGCGGTGATTTTATGCCACCCTGTTTATGCCGCGCGGTCAAGGGGCGCGTGCAGATGGGGGCGGGACCCACGAAATCAAGAGGCCCGTCTTACAACTGTTTGCGTGTCCGCTATAATCCGCCAGTTTCTTTGTGATTTCGAGTGGGAATGCGGGGGCCGCTCTATCTCCCTGCCTAGCCCTGCCATCTAATAATTGCGCGTAGTCCTGTTGAAGTGACACTCGTGCCACTAGGCGACAAGGGCCCTCGCGCCGTGTTTCGAGGTAAGCATGAAGAAGTGGAGAGGGATACTGGGAGCTTGTGCGATGCTGATTGGCAGCGTGGCCAGCGCTCAGGTGCAAGACATGCCCGGCGGCCCGAAGGTCAATCAGCTGAACCTGCATGAAGGTGTCACGGCGATTTCGCGCGACATCATGTGGCTGCATTGGTTGCTGCTCACGATCTGTATCGTGATTTTCATCGGTGTGTTCGGAGTGATGTTCTACTCCATCTGGGCGCACCGGAAGTCCCGGGGGCACAAGGCCGCGACGTTCCATGAGCATCTGGGCGTGGAAGTCGCCTGGACGGTCATCCCCTTCATCATCGTCATCGCCATGGCGCTACCGGCCACCAAGACGGTCGTGGCCATGAAAGACACCTCAAGCGCCGACCTGACCATCAAGGTCACGGGCTATCAATGGAAGTGGGGGTACGAGTACCTCGACGGTTCCGCTGCCGGCGTCAAGTTCCTGTCCACGCTGTCCACGCCCCGCGCGCAGATCGAGAATCGCGAGCCCAAGGGCGAGTTCTACCTGATGGAAGTGGACAACCACATGGTGGTTCCGGTGGACAAGAAGGTCCGGGTCGTGCTGACCGCGGCCGACGTCATTCACTCCTGGATGATCCCCGACTTCGGCGTCAAGCAGGATGCCATCCCCGGCTTCCTGCGCGACGCCTGGTTCCGTGCGGAAAAGCCTGGCATCTATCGCGGCCAGTGCGCGGAACTCTGTGGCAAAGACCACGCCTTCATGCCCATCGTCGTGGAAGTCCTGGCGCAGGCCGACTACGATAAGTGGGTTGAAGACCAGAAAAAGAAGATGGCGGCAAACGCCGACGATCCTAATAAAGAGTGGACGGAAGCCGAACTGGTTGCCCGTGGCGAGAAGGTTTTCGCCGCTAATTGCGTCGCCTGTCACCAGGCTAACGGCAAGGGCATTCCGGGCAGCTTCCCACCGCTTGACGGAGACAAGGTTGTTCTGGGCCCCAAGGCGGACCAGATCAACACCGTGCTCAAGGGCAAGCCCGGCACCGCGATGGCGGCATTCGGCGGGCAGCTCAACGATGTCGAGATCGCAGCGGTCATCAGCTATACGCGCCATGCCTGGAGCAATGCAGGCAAGGGGCAGGACCCGACGGTTCTACCGAAGGACGTCGCGGCCGCGCGTTGATCGCGCGCCTCGCGTTCCCCCCGTTAGAACCGGTTCCGTTTAGTTAGAGATACCCTGCCGTCCCCGTGGAACGGGGGCGGCACTCAGCAGGAAGGAGTCCATCATGAGCAGCGTCACTGTAGACCACGTGTCGCCGGGCCACGGCCACGGTCACGATGACCACCACCACGCCATGCCCACGGGCTGGCGCCGCTGGCTATTCGCCACGAACCATAAAGACATCGGGACGATGTATCTCATCTTCTCGTTTGCCATGTTGCTGGAAGGCGGCACGCTCGCCTTGTTGCTGCGCACCGAATTGTTCGAGCCGGGCCTGCAGTTCTTCCGCCCCGAACTGTTCAACCAGTTCACGACCATGCACGGCATCATCATGGTGTTCGGCGCCATCATGCCGGCCTTCGTGGGTTTCGCGAACTGGATGATCCCGATGCAGATCGGCGCATCCGACATGGCGTTCGCGCGCATGAACAACTTCAGTTTCTGGTTGCTGCCGGTGGCCGCGATCATGCTGACGGCATCGTTCTTCGTGCCGGGCGGCGCCACCGCCGCGGGCTGGACGCTGTATGCGCCGCTGTCCCTGCAGATGGGGCCGGGCATGGACCTGGGCATTTTCGCGATGCACATCATGGGCGCGTCCTCGATCATGGGCGCGATCAACATCATCGTGACCATCCTGAACATGCGCGCGCCCGGCCTGACGCTGATGAAGATGCCGCTGTTCTGCTGGACCTGGCTGATCACCGCATTCCTGCTGCTGGCCGTGATGCCGGTGCTGGCCGCGGCCATCACCATGGTGCTGACCGACCGCCACTTCGGCACGGGCTTCTTCAACGCGGCCGCCGGCGGCGACCCGGTCCTGTACCAGCACGTGTTCTGGTTCTTCGGGCACCCCGAGGTCTACATCATGATCTTGCCGGCGTTCGGCATCGTGTCGGCCATCGTGCCCGCGTTCGCCCGCAAGAAACTCTTCGGCTACGCCTCGATGGTGTACGCCACCGCTTCCATCGCCGTGCTGTCGTTCATCGTGTGGGCCCACCATATGTTCACGACGGGCATGCCGGTGACGGGTCAGCTCTACTTCATGTACGCCACCATGCTCATCTCCATCCCCACCGGGGTGAAGGTGTTCAACTGGGTCGCCACGATGTGGCGCGGCTCGATGACGTTCGAGACGCCGATGCTGTTCTCGATCGGCTTCATCTTCGTGTTCACGATGGGCGGCTTCACGGGGCTGATCCTGTCGGTGGCCCCGATCGACATCCAGGTCCACGACACCTATTACGTGGTCGCCCACTTCCACTACGTGCTGGTGGCGGGCTCGTTGTTCGCGCTGTTCGCCGGCGCCTATTACTGGGTGCCCAAGTGGACCGGCCGCATGTACAGCGAAAAGCTGGGCAAGCTGCATTTCTGGTCGACGCTGATCTCGTTCAACGTGACCTTCTTCCCGATGCACTTCCTGGGCCTGGCCGGCATGCCGCGCCGGTACGCCGACTACGCCGCGCAGTTCACGACGTTCCACCAGATGGCCACCATTGGCGCGTTCTGGTTCGGCCTGTCGCAGCTGATCTTCCTGTGGGCGATCGTGCGCTGCTATATGGGCAAGGGCGAAGTCGCCGCCGCCAAGCCGTGGGAAGGCGCCGAAGGGCTGGAATGGACGGTGCCGTCGCCCGCGCCGTTCCATACCTTCGAAACCCCGCCCGAAGTGAAGTGAACAAGCCTTTCATGTTCCAGGTAGCACGAGAATGACACCCGAGCAGCGCCGCCGTAACAAAATTGCAGGTCTGGTCCTGTTGGCTTTTGTCCTTGCCGTGTTCGCCTGGACCGTGTTGCGGGGTTCGGCGCTGCTGACCGGCAATGCGGTTGGCTAGGACACGGCCATGAGCGACGACCTGCACGAAACCACTCGGCGCAAGCTGAGTTTCCTTCAGACGATGAAGGCGGTGGCGTGGGGGTTCTTCGGCGTGCGCAAGGGCGCGGGCTACCGGGAAGATAGCGCCAGGCTGAACCCGGTGCACGTGATCGTGGCCGGGCTGCTGGCAGCGGCAATCTTCGTTACTGTGCTGGTATTAATTGTGCGTTGGGCGGTTTCAAGCCTGACTTGAATCACTTAATCTATAAATCTGTACCAGGGAGAAAGCCATGAGTGCAAGCCACTCGGTTCAAGGTAAAGAGGCACCGTACTACTTTGTGCCCGCCGACTCGGGGCATCCCGTGCGTACGGCGGTGGCGCTGCTGTTCATGGGGCTGGGCGCCGCGGCCTGGATCAACGGCGTCGGCTGGGCCAAATGGTCCGTGCTGGCGGGGTTCATCGGCCTGATCGTCGTGCTGTACTACTGGTTCGGCGATGCCATCCAGGAATCCGAAGCCGGCATGAACAGCAAGCGCATCGACGGCTCCTACCGCTGGGGCATGAGCTGGTTCATCTTCTCTGAAGTGATGTTCTTCGCGGCGTTTTTCGGCGCGCTCTGGTACACGCGCACGATCACCACGCCGTGGCTGGGCGACATCGACCACCGTCTGATGCTGTGGCCCGACTTCAAGGCCGCCTGGCCCAACTTCGGTCCGGCCGGCGTGGTCGAACAATTCCAGACGGTCGGCCCGTTCTGGCTGCCCACGATCAATACCGCGTTGCTGCTGTCCTCGGGCGTCACGCTGACCATCGCCCACCATGCCCTGCGCGAAAACCACCGCGGCAAGACGATGTTCTGGCTGGCCGCGACGGTCATTCTGGGCTTCATCTTCGTGGCCTGTCAGGCCGCCGAATACCACCACGCGTACACGGAGCTGAACCTGAAGTTCAACTCGGGCGCGTACGGCTCGCTGTTCTATATGCTGACCGGCTTCCACGGCTTTCACGTGATCCTGGGCGCCACGATGCTGACGGTCATCCTGATCCGCCTGATCCGGGGCCACTTCACCGCCGACCACCACTTCGGCTTTGAAGGCGCGGCCTGGTACTGGCACTTTGTGGACGTGGTGTGGCTGGGCCTGTACCTGTTCGTCTATTGGTTCTGACGCAGGCCGGCATGGATCCGCTCTGCGGCGCAGGGCGGGTAAAGCGCGATAGGGGGCCGGGCGGCGACAATGCCGGGCGCCGATCGCGCTTTGTTGCGATGGGGGCGGGAACCGATGCCCCGCGGGCCTATCTAAGCCCGGTGCTTTCGATCCAGCCCATGTGATGGGCGAACAGCACGAACAGGAACAGGGCGACCGACAGCCCGATGCGCACCGTCAGCGCATTGACGGTGCGGCTGGTGGTGCCTTTGTCCCGCATCAGGTAGACCAGGGCGGATGCCAAGCTGGCCAGAATCCCGATGAAGGCCAGTACGACGAAAACGCGCATGGTGGTCTCCGGACAAAACAGAGTTAGCAACGATACATGGCCCGACCGCATTCAACCCGCTACACGGTAGCCGCCCTACTCCTGCTTGGCATCGCCGTGGTGATTCTGGTGTCGCTGGGGCAATGGCAGTTGCGTCGCAGCGATGAGCGACGCGCCATTCTGGCGGCGATCGAAGCGGGCCGCAAGCAGGCGCCGCTGATGCTGACGCCCGCCACGCCTTCCGACGACATGGTCGCGTGGCGCGTGGCCCAGGCCAGCGGCGCATGGCTGCCGCAATTCAGTGTACTGCTGGACAACCGCAACCACGACGGCAGGCCGGGCTACTGGCTGGCCACGCCGCTTTTGCTGGACGCGTCGTCGCGGCAGGCGGTCGTGGTGCTGCGGGGCTGGCTGCCCCGCGTGATCCAGGGCCAGGGCGACCCCAAGTTGCCGGCAACGCCCGACGGCGCGCAGACCGTCATCGGCGAACTCTCCGACCGCGTGCCGCGCATGTTCGAGCTTTGGTCGATGGGCGGGCAGGACCCATCCGCGCTGCCCCGCGCCCTGCCCGTGGCGGGCGGCAGCGTGCCGCAGGTGCAGAACCTGCCGCTAGCCGACTATGCCCGTGCCACGGGGCTGAACCTGTTGCCGGTCGTGCTGAGCCAGACGGGCCCGGCCGGTCCGGACGCCGCCGACGGCCTGGTCCGGGACTGGCCGCAGCCGTCGGTGGATTTCCAGAAGAACACGTCTTACGCCGTGCAGTGGTTCGCGTTTGGTCTGATAGCCGCCATCGCATGGCTGGTGGTGCTGGGGGGCGCCATCAAGCGCATGCGCCAGCGTGCGCCGAATGGCCGCAAGGCCTGACGCGTGCGTCAATGTATGAATCATCCAGGATATAAAGTGGCTCGCGACATTTCATCCAACAAGCCAGCACGCAAGCGCTCATTGATGCCCATGCTGCTGGTGTTCCTGTGTTCCCTGGCGCCCATCGTGGCCGCCTTCGTGGTGTACATGAACCCGCAGTGGTGGCCGGCGGATTCCAGCAATTACGGCACGCTGGTGTCACCGCAGCGCCCGATGCCCGCCGCAGCCGAGCTGAAGCTGACCACGTTGGACGGCAAGCCGTTCGACCTGCAAAGCCTGAAGGGCAAGTGGCTGCTGGTGACGGCCGACGGCGCGGCTTGCCCGGAAAGCTGCGCCCGCAAGCTCTACATCACGCGCAACAGCCACGCCAGCCAGGGCAAGAACGTGGACCGCCTGGCCCGCGTCTGGTTCATCACCGATGACGCGCCGGTGCCGGACAAGGTGCTGGAAGCCTACAAGGGCACCGTCATGCTGCGCGCCGATCCGGACCAGTTGGCGCGCTACCTGTTGGCGCGGGACACGGCCGCGGGCCAGCCCGGGTTGCCGGAGCCGATGTGGGTGATCGACCCGCTGGGCAACCTGATGATGCAGTACCCTGCCGAGGCTGACGGCGTGAAAGTGCGCAAAGACATCAGCAAGCTGGTCTATAACTCAAGGATAGGGTGACCCCCCGAATAGGGGGATGGCCGAGGGCCGCGGGATCCGCGCGGCGCGGCAGAGTCATGGTTTAGGGAAATGGAACGTATCAAAGCGCGGTATCGCAAACTTGTTTTTTTCACCTGGTTCCTGACCTTGGACCTGATCATGTTCGGCGCCTTCGTGCGCCTGACGGATTCGGGCCTGGGCTGTCCCGATTGGCCCGGCTGCTACGGCAGCGTGACGCCGCTGGGCGCGCAGGGCGACATCCATCAGGCATCGCAAGCCATGCCCTTCGGGCCCGTGACGATGTCCAAGGCCTGGATCGAGATGATCCACCGCTATGTCGGGACCATCTTGGGCATGCTCATCATCGGCATCGTCTACATGGCGTGGCGCTATCGCCGCGAGCTGGGCCGTTCGCCCGCGCTGGCCGTCACGACGCTTGTCGCTGTGTGCGTGCAGGGCGCGTTCGGCGCCTGGACGGTCACGCACAAGCTGATGCCGGCCGTGGTGACGTCTCATCTGGTTTTCGGGCTGTCGGTGCTGGCGCTGATGACCTGGCTGTCGGCCCGCGAGCGCCCGCATCTGGCCATCGGCGCGGCGGCCGCGCGCTGGATGCCGTGGGTGGCGGTGGGGTTCGGCCTGCTGCTGGTGCAGGTGACGCTGGGCGGCTGGGTCAGCACCAACTACGCCGCGCTGGCCTGCATGGATTTCCCCATGTGCCACGGGAAATGGGTGCCTGACATGGATTTCCATGGCGGCTATTCGGTGATCCGCGGCCTGGGCGAACTGCCCTCGGGCGAGATGATCTCGCAGCCCGCGCTGACGGCGATCCATTGGGTGCATCGCAATTTCGCCTTTGTCGTATTCCTGTACCTGGGCACGCTGGCCTGGCGGCTGCGGGCCGAACCGGGCCTGCGCGGCCCCGCCACGCTGATGCTGGCGCTGCTGGCCGCGCAGCTGTTCACCGGCTTGACCACCATCTTCTTCCAATGGCCGTTGTTGATCGCGGTGCTGCACAATGGGGGCGCCGCCGGCCTGACCTTGGCCGCCGTGGTGCTGATGGTGCGATTGTCCACAGCGGGACGCGCGCCGGCCGGGGGCTATGGCCCCAATTCGGTGCGCGTTTAAAATAGGGTCCACTATGACCAGTCTTGCCGCTCCTCAACCCGGATTGTTCCGCCAATACTTCGTGCTCACCAAGCCACGCGTCACGCAGCTGGCGGTGTTTTGCGCAGTCATCGGCATGTTCCTTGCCGCGCCGGGCATCCCCGATATGCGCCGCGTGCTGTTTGGCACGCTTGGCATCTGGCTGCTTGCCGCCGCCGCTTTCGCCATCAACTGCCTGATCGAACAGGAAGTTGACGCGCGCATGCTGCGTACGGCCCGTCGCGCCACGGCCCAAGGCACCATTTCGGCTTTCCAGGTGCTGAGCCTGTCCGGGCTGCTGGGCGGTGCCGGCATGTTCGTGCTGTACACGCTGGTGAACCCCCTGACCATGTGGCTGACCTTCGCCACTTTTGTGGGCTACGCCGTCATCTACACCGTCATTCTCAAGCCGCGCACGCCGCAGAACATCGTGATCGGCGGCCTGTCGGGCGCGATGCCGCCGGCGCTGGGCTGGGCCGCCGTGGCGGACTCCGTGCCCGCCGAGGCCTGGGTGCTGGTGCTGATCATCTTCATCTGGACGCCGCCGCACTTCTGGGCGCTGGCGCTGTACCGCAACCACGATTACGCCAAGGCCGGTCTGCCGATGTTGCCGGTCACGCACGGCAACCAGTTCACGCGCCTGCATATCCTGCTGTACAGCGTGGCGCTGGTGGCCACGACCCTGTTGCCCTACGCCATCCGCATGAGCGGCGAACTCTATCTGCTGTCGGCCCTGGTGCTGGGCGGCATGTTCGTTTCGTATGCGTGGCGCCTGTACCGCGCCTACAGCGACGAGCTGGCGCGCAGCATGTTCCGTTTTTCCATTCTCTATCTGGCGTTGCTGTTCGGCGCCCTGCTGGTGGACCACTGGGTCGGCCTGCTGCGCTGATCCCCTGGAGGTTGTCGATGTCCGTGTTTTCCACCCGCCGCCGGCTGGCCCTGCGCCTTGGCGCCGCGGTCGCCTTCACTGCCGCCCTTGCCGCTTGCGGCGAAAGCGCGCCCACGTTCAAAGGCAGCGACATCAGCGGCACCCAGTTGGGCCGTGGCATGGAACTGACCGACACCAACGGCAAGACGCGCCAGTTGTCCGACTTCGCCGGCAAGGTGGTCGTGGTGTTCTTCGGGTTCACGCAGTGCCCCGACGTGTGCCCCACGTCGCTGGCCGAGCTGACCGAAGTCATGAAGGCGCTGGGCCCCGACGCCGACCGCGTGCAGGTGCTGCTGATTACCGTGGACCCCGAGCGCGACACGCAGGAAGTGCTCAAGCAGTACGTCACGGCCTTCGACCCGCGCTTCCTGGGCCTGACCGGCACGCCGGACCAGGTCAAGAAGGCGGCCGCGTCGTTCAAGGCGTACTACGCCAAGGCGCCTACCAAGGACGGCAACTACACGATGGACCATACCGCCGCGTTCTACCTGCTGGACGGCAAAGGCGAATCGCGCGTGCTGGCCAATAACAATCTGGGCGTGGACGCCCTGACGCACGACATCAAGGCCCTGCTGAAAGGCTGATCAGGGATCGGACGGGGTGCGTGCGCCCGAAGCGGCCCAGCCGGCCAGCGCCGCCTGGGCCTTTTCATTGAGTTCGGCGACCGCGATGTCGTGCCGGTGCGTGATGATCATCAGGGCGTAGGGCGTGGCCAGGGCCGCGGCTTCGGGGCACAGGCGCGATTCGTCGCCGACCGACGGCGACACGTTGCGCCAATAATTGATCGCCTGTTCGAGCTGGGGCAGGGAAATGGAATCCATCCGCCTATTGTCCACGAATGGGATGGCCTGTCCACCGGCCTTGCGGCTGCAAAGAAGCGTCACCATCGCAACATGCCGAAACCGCGCTCGGGTGCTATACCGATGCCGGTTAGTTACGATGGAGCTTCGTCATGAATACCACCCGAATCGAAAGTCCGCGCCGCGGCCTGCATCCGCTGGTCGCGGCGGCGGCGATTGCCGTCATTGTCATGTGCGCCGTGGGCGTGGCCGCTGTGATGGGCTGGCTGCCCTCGCCGTCGGCCAACCCGCACGCGGATGCGCCCGTGGTGGGCGCCGGCC
>NZ_JABBJN010000073.1 GCF_012928505.1 Achromobacter sp. Bel
CCGCGTCGCGGATCGCCTGCGCGGTGCCGGCGGCCAGCGCCGCGTCGATGTCCGCCACGATGACCGCCGCGCCCTGGCGGGCGAAGCCCTGCGCGATGGTGGCGCCCAGGCCACGCCCGGCGCCCGTGACGAGGACCCGCTTGTCTTGCATCATTGATGTCATGGTCTGTCCTTCGCGGCGCGTCAGGCGCCCAGATAGGCGCGCTGTACGCCTTCGTCGCTGGCGAGCCGGGACGATTCGCCTTCCAGCGCGATCTCGCCGTTTTCCAGGATGTAGGCGTAGCTGGACACCGACAGCGCCAGCTTCACGTTCTGCTCCACCAGCAGGATGGTGATGCCCTGTTCGCGGTTCAGCCGCAGCACGATGTCGAAGATCTGCTCGACCACCAGCGGCGACAGCCCCATCGACGGCTCGTCCAGCAGGATCATGCGTGGGCGCGCCATCATGGCGCGGCCCGTGGCCAGCATCTGCTGTTCGCCGCCGGACAGCGTGGCGGCCTTTTGCTCGAACCGTTCGCGCAGGCGCGGGAAGGTGTCGCAGACCATGTCCAGGTCCTGCTTCACCGCCCCGCGGTCGCGGCGCAGGTAGGCGCCCATTTCCAGGTTCTCGCGCACGCTCATGTCGCGGAAGATCTCGCGGCCTTCGGGCACCTGCACGATGCCGCGGCCCACCACGGCGTCCGCCGGCAACCGGTGGATGGCCTCGCCCGCAAAGCGCACGCTACCCGCCGTGGGCGCGACCAGGCGCGAGACGACGTTGAGCGTGGTGGACTTGCCCGCGCCGTTGGCGCCCAGCAGCGCGACGATGGCGCCTTGCGGCACTTTCAGCGACACGTCCTGCAGGGCGCGGATGTTGCCGTAGGCGGCCGAGACCGCATCGACTTCGAGAAGAATGTCAGCCACCTGCGGCTCCCTTGCCCAGATAGGCTTCGATCACGTGGGGGTTGCTGCGCACCTCCGCGGGCGTGCCTTCCGCGATCTTCTCGCCGAAGGACATGACGGTGATGCGATCCGAAATGGACATCACCAGCTGCATGACGTGCTCCACCAGCAGCACCGTGATGCCATCGCGTTCGCACAGTTCGGTCAGCAGGCGGTCCAGCGTTTCGATCTCGCGGTTGCGAAGGCCGGCGGCCGGCTCATCCAGCAGCAGCAGCTTGGGCGATATCGCCAACGCGCGCGCCAGCTCCAGCATCTTTTGGCGGCCGAAGTCCAGGCTGCACGCCGGCGTATCCAGGAAGTCGGCCAGGCCCACGCGTTCCAGCAGGTGCTCGACGCGCTCGCGCGTCTCGGCTGCCGCCGGACGCAGCAGCTTGCCTGGGGTGCCGGCGCCGTGGGCATAGGTGCCCAGCAGCGCGTTTTCACGTACGCTCAGTGCGCCGAACAGTTCCAGGTTCTGGAACGTGCGGGCCACGCCCAGCGCGGCCATTTCGTGCGGCTTCTTTGTCGTAATGTCCGCACCGTTCAAGCGGATGCTGCCGCTGCTGGGACGGTAGTAGCGGGAAATGCAATTGAACGTGGTGGATTTGCCGGCGCCATTGGGTCCGATCAGCGCATGGATGCGGCCGCGCTCCACGTGCATGGACAAGCCGTTGATGGCGGTCAGGCCGCCGAACTTTACGGTCAGGCCCTGCACGTCCAGATAGGGTTGGTCGCTCATGCCGCGCTCCTTTGCGTGGCTTTGGCGGCGCCGGCGTCGGAACGCGAGGCCGCGGGCAGCGGGGCGGCTGGAGGCGGCGCACGGCGGTGTGCGCGGCCGGCGAACAGGCCCTTCGGCGCGAACATCATGAAACCCATCAGGATGACCCCGTAGATGATTTCCTGGAACGACAGCGCCTGGCGCAGCAGTTCCGAGATCAAACCGAATGCCAGTGCGCCCGCGATGGCGCCGCGCACCGAGCCGATGCCGCCCACCACCACCATCGTAAGAATCAGGATGGTGGTCTGGAAGCCCAGGCTTTCCGGATGGATGAACGATGCGAAGGTGGTGTACATGCCGCCCGCGATCCCGGCGTAAGCGGCCGACAGCGTGAAGGCCGTGCGCTTGATGGCGTTGACGTTCACGCCCATCGCTTGTGCCGCCACGTCGCTTTCCCGCACCGCGCGGAAGGCCGATCCCAGCTGCGAGCGCGATAACGCGATGGTGGCCCACAACAGGAGCGCGGCGATCAGGACGACGAAGGGATAGGCCTTCAGGTCCGACACCAATTCGTAGCCGAACAGCGTGGCCGGCGAAATCCGGAAACCGTTGGATCCATTGGTGACCGACTGCCAGTTCAGGAACACCCACTGCATGGCCTCGCCGAACGCGAAGGTCGACAGCGCCAGATAGATGTCGCGCATGCGCAGCGCCAGCGCACCGATCAGGTAGCCCAGCGCCGCGGCCAGCAGGCCGCCCGCGATGATCGAGATGAAGAACGGCGGGTGCCACAGGTTGTTGATCAGGCCCGCGGTGTAGATGCCCACGCCGTAGAACGCGGCGTGCGACAGCGCGAACTGCCCGGTCTCGCCGATGACGAGATGCAGGCCCAGCGCCAGCACGACGAACACCATCAGCAGGTTGACGACATAGATGACATAGCCGCTGGCCAGGAAAGGCAGGGCGGCAAGCGCCACGGCCATCAGCGCCAGCAAGAGGCGATCGATCTTGTTGCTCATACTTTCTTCACCTGCAGTTTGCCGCCCAAGAGGCCTTGCGGACGCAGCAGCAGCACGACCATGATGGCCACGAACGGGGCGACCACGATGGCGTTGGTCGAAATGAACAGCCCCACCAGGTTCTCGGCCACGCCGATCACGAAACCGCCCACCACCGCGCCGGGCAGGCTGGTGATGCCGCCCACGATGGCGGCCGCGTAGGCCAGGATGGCGATGTGGCCAATGTCCGGCGTGATGAGGATCTTGGGCGTGATCAGCAGCGCGGCCACGGCCGAGATCAGGCCGGACAGCGCCCACACCAGCATGCGGATGCGGGTCAGGTTCACGCCCGTCAGCCGCGCGGCCTTGGGGTTCATGCCGACGGCGCGCATGGCGCGGCCGACGCGGGTATAGGTGAACATCGCGAACAGCAGCAGCATGACGCCCACCGCCACCGCGAAGATCACCATGTCCAGCTGCGTCAGCACGGCGTCGCCGATGAGGACGGCATCGGTCGGCGCCAGCGGCGGGAGCGAGCGCGGCGTGTCGCCCAGGCCCGTTTGCCGCACCAGGCCCTTCAATGCATAGGCAAGCCCCAGCGTGGCGATGACCATCTGCACGCCCACGCCTTTGGAGGCGATGACGCGTTCCATCACGACACGCTGGAACAGGCCCGACACGACGGCCACCGCAGCCAGCGTGACGGGGATGACAACCAGGTACGGCCAGCCCATCACCAGCGTCAGGAACAGGGCGATGTAGCCGCCCACCATGAAGATCTCGCCCTGGGCGAAATTGGGCACGTCCGTGGTCTTGAAGATGATGACGACGGCGACGGCCAGCAGCGCGTACACGCTGCCCGTCACCAGTCCCGACAGCACCCCCTGCTGCAGGAACAACCAGAAATCGGCAAAGCTCATGATGTTCTCCGGCGGGCCCGCGCGGTGCTGCGCCACGGCGCGGGCTCGGTCTGTGACAGGCCGCAGGCCTACTTCTGGTATTGCCAGACGCTCTTGAATGCGCCCGGGACGAGCGTCATGCTTGTGCCGTCGAACTTGATGTAGATGGCGGACTCCTGCGCGGCGCGGTCGTTCGGGCCGAACTCGATGGGGCCGGCCATGACGCCCGAGTCGAACTTCATCGTCTCCAGCGCCTGCAGGACCTTCTCGCGCGTGGGCTGCGGACCGGCGGCCTTCAGCGCGTTCACCACTGCCATCGCGGGCGGCAGGCCATAGGGCATGTAGGTCTGCGGATGGCCCGGCTTGGCGGCCAGGTCGGGGTAGGACAGCTTGTACATGTCGTACACCCAGGTCAGCTTGGGGCCGCCGGGCAGGTCGGACAGCACGTCCTGGATGTAGACGTTCTTGAAGGCATCCTTGTTGCCCACGTTCTCCACCAGCTGCTTCAGGTCGGCGGTGCCGTTCACAGCCAGCACGATGGGCTTGTTCCAGCCCAGTTCCTGCGCCTTCTTGATGATGAGCGCGGCCGGGCGGGCGTAGGTGGTCAGCAGCAGCACGTCGGGGTTGCCCGCGCGGATCTTCAGCATCGGCGCCGTGACGTCGGTGATGTTCGGGTTTACCGACTGCACTTGCAGGCCCAGGTCGCCCAGTTGCTTGGCCTGGGCTTGCGCCGCTTCCAGGTTCCAGCCGCCGTAGGCGTCGTCGTGGTTGATGTAGCCGATTTTCTTGGCCTTCAACTGTTCGGACGCGAACTGCACCATGGAGCCGCCCACGGCGTGCTGCGAAATCGAGAAGGCGCCGTAGATGTACTTGGACGGCGGATACAGCGCGCCGTCGCCCGAGGCGTTCAGCATGACCAGCGGCACCTTCTCGCGTTCGACGTATTCGCGCGAAGCGACAACGGCCGCCGAGCACGAGCCGCCGTTCAGCAGGAACACCTTGTCCTGCTCGTTCAGCTTCTTCACGGCGGCGACCAGATCGTTGGCGTTGCAGCGGTCGTCCTCGATGACGAGCTCGATCTGGCGGCCATGCACGCCGCCTTCCTTGTTGACCTTGGCATACCACATCTTGGCGGCGTTCAGCACGTCGAAACCATAGGCCATGCCGCTGCCCGACAGCGGCGCGAACAGGCCGATCTTGATGGTCTTGTCCGTGATGCCTGGTTCTTGCTGCGCTTGCGCGCCGGTCGAGAAGGCCCACGCGCACAGCGCCGCGGCGGCCGCGTAGCGACTACGTTGATTCATGATTTGTCTCCCGTTTTTTTGGAATGCGCGCCTGTGTGTGCGGCGCTTTGCTGCATAGGCCGGCGGGCTGCCGGCGTGCCTTACTGCATGCGGTAGCCGCCGTTCACGTCGATCACGCTGCCGGTGATGTAGCCGGCCTCTTCGGATGCCAGGAAGCGCACGGCGGCGGCCACGTCGTCCACGGTGCCGATGCGCCCCAGCGGGATCGCCTGGGCGGCCGCGGCCAGCGCGCCGCTGCTGGTGACGGTGCTGCGCAGCATGTCGGTGTCGATCAGGCCGGGCGCGATGCCGTTGACAGTGACGCCCAGGTGCGCGGATTCGCGCGCCATGGCTTTGGTCAGGCCCAGCACGGCCGACTTGGCGGCGATGTATGACGCGCTGGAGCGGTAGCCGCCCAGCTGGGCGGCCACGGAAGTGAAGGTGACGATGCGGCCGTGCGCCAGCGGCGCGGCTTCGCGGCGGCGCAGATAGGCTCGGCCGCAGAGGAATACGCCGCGCGCGTTGACGGCGAAGCTGCGTTCCCAGATGTCCAGCGTGGTGTCTTTGATCAGGGGGCGTTCGCCGTCGGGCTGGAACAGCAGCAGTCCGGCGGCGCTGACCAGTACGGCGATCGGGCCATGCTGCGTTTCGATGGCGTCGAACGCGCCTTCGACCGCCGCTTCGTCGCTGACATCGAACGCGTGGGCGGCATGCGGCGCGCCCAGCGCATCGGCCACGCGGCGGGCGCGCACGGCATCCACGTCCGACACCACGACGCGCAGTCCCGCGCGCGCCAGTTCCTGGCAGATCGTGGCGCCGATGCCACCGCCGCCGCCCGTCACAAGCGCCAAGCGTGGGGCCGCGCCGGGCACGGCGGGCGTGGATACATTGGACATGCTGTCTCCTGATTGGCGTGCCGTCTGCGTGGGAAAGCACGGCCGCTGATTTGAATTTTTTGCGATTATGTATACATGGGTGGGCGACAGGTATAGGGGCTTACCCTAGGCATCGTTTGATTTAGGGCCTAGGTACTAGGGAAAGCTCGGAGGCAAGGCGGGCGAACGCCACCACATGTATTCTTCATGTATACAATGCGGGCATGGACACGCTATCTCAACACGTTACCGATACGCTGCGGGACTGGGTGCTGCACGGACAATTCAGCCCGGGCGCCCGTCTGGAAGAAATCCCGCTGGCCGAGAAACTGGGGGTGTCGCGCACGCCGGTGCGCGCGGCGCTGGCGACCTTGGGCAACGAAGGCCTGCTGGAGCATCTGCCCAAGCGCGGCTATACGGTGCGCGCCTATGACATCGGCGAGATCGTGGCGGCTTATGAAGTGCGCGCCGCGCTGGAAGGGCTGGCCTGTCGGCAGGCGGCCCTGCGCGGGCTGACGAACGATGCGGTGGCGGTGTTGAAGAATTGCCTGGACGAGGGCGACCGGATCCTGGCGAAAGGGGTGCTGCTGGCCGAGGACCACTTGCCGTACCAGAAGGTGAACATCACCTTGCACAACGGCATTCTGGAGGCGGCGGGCAATCCGTGGGTCAAGCGTTTCGCCACGCAGGCGCAGGCGATTCCCTATGCGTCTGACCGCATCATCCTGTGGGAAGACCACGGGATCATCCTGCGCTCGCACGATGATCACCACCGGATCGTCAGCGCGATCATCGCGCAGGACGGCGCGCGCGCCGAAGACCTGATGCGCGAACACGTCTACTACGCGGGGATCATCCTGAAGAACAACTACGAACGGCTGGCGCAGGCTTACCGGGTGTAAGCGCCGCGCCGGCCGTGGCGGCGCTTAGCCGTTGTCGATGCCCGTTTCCAGGCAGGGCTCGAATTCGCCGCTTTCCGGGTTGCGCAGGAACAGCACGCCGGTGGCCACGCCGAAGTAGGTGCCATGCAGTTCCAGGTCGCCCTTTTCTACGCGGCGGCGGATGGACGGGAACGTCATCAGGTTGTTCAGGCTGTGCTCGACCACGGCCAGTTCCAGGCGCTTGAGCTTGGCCTGGCGGTCGCCGGTCCCGGGGCCCAGGCGTTCGGCCACGGGCTCGATCTGCGACATCCACTTGCCGATGAAGTCGCCCTTGGACAGGGGCTTGGCGTCGTCGAAGAACGAGCGGATGCCGCCGCAGGACGCGTGGCCCAGCACGACGATGTGCTTGACGTTCAGGCCATTGACCGCGAATTCGATCGCGGCGCTGGTGCCGTGGTAGGACGATTCGGAGTCGGGCTCACAGGGCGGCACCAGGTTGGCCACGTTGCGGACGACGAACATCTCGCCGGGGCCGGCGTCGAAGATCACTTCTGGGGACACGCGAGAATCGCAGCAGCCGATCAGCAGGATTTCAGGGCTTTGGCCCAGTTCGGCCAGTTTTTGATATCGGCTGCTTTCCGAATGGAAACGGCCGTCCAGAAACGATTGATAGCCTTCGGTGAGTCTTTTTGGGAACATGATCTTCACATCCTAGTAACAAGGCCAGGCCTGCTGGCACGCCGACAGACGCAATAAGGGGCTTCGTGTGGAAGCCCCTGTTATCGAGTCGACAAGCGGAATTTTCCCATATTTGTCCCTACAACCCCCTGTCTAAACCCTGATCAGGGAAGGGTTTTTTGCTTCCCATGAAGGTAGGCGCGCGAAGCGTGGGGCCCCCCGCCGCCGGGCCGCCCCAAGGCGAGGGGAGCCCCCTTGGGGGGCAGAGAGCGTGCGTAGCGCGCGAAGCGAGGGGGCCACCCCCCCCGCCGCCGGGCCGCCCCAAGGCGGGGAGAGCCCCCTCGGGGGGCAGAGAGCGCGCATAGCGCGCGAAGCGTGGGGGCCAACCCCCCCGCCGCCGGGCCGCCCCAAGGCGGGGGGAGCCCCCTCGGGGGGCAGAGAGCGCGCGTAGCGCGCGAAGCGTGGGGGCCAACAATCATTGAGCGCGGATGTCCAGTACCGTGACTCGGGTGAACTGCAGCGGCGTGATCGCCTTCACCAGCCGAATCTGTCCCGGCGCCATGGGACCGATGACGTCGTCGTTGACCCGGCCAACTTCGCGCCCTTGCGCGTCATACAGCACAAAGGTCAGGACCGCGCTGGAGATGGGCCGGCCGGATTGGTTGGCCAGCGACCCCGTGATGGTGGATACGTTCATGTTGATGTCGCGCACCGCCTGCACGTTGCCCAGCGTGACGCCGTAGGCCAGGCTTTGCGCGCCGGCGGCGCCGGACAGGCCGGCAAGCAACACGGCAGAGGCAAGGGCGAGTTTCATGGATGGTCTCCTGGGACGCTGGCGTCGGGGCGCCTGCTTGTCCGCGCCGCCGTCTTCGCCGCCCGCGTATCGCGCGGACAGCTGTATCTCACACCTTTCCGCAGCCGGGCACAACGGGTCAAAAGGATGAATGGGTAACAGGTTGCGCGGCATGTTCCCAGATTCGATGGGGGATGGCACAAATGCATCGGAATGTCTCTAGCTTGAGAGTGTCGGCTGTCGAAAAGCTGAACAAAGGGGGCGCGGTTTCCTGGCTTTTCTTAACCTTTGCGCGCTTGCGAAGCCTGTCGCTTTGTTCGATGATGACCGGGCCGGCAAGTGGCCGGCAGATCGTGCCGCCCAGCGTCAAGCGCGTCCTTGCGCCAACCGGGCGCATAACGCCCAAGGGAGAAACTCATGCTTTCCCGTACTAGCCAGCTGGCCTCGGCCTTTGTGTTGTCCGCATGTTTTTTCGGCGCCTATGCGCAAACCCCCGCCGCGCCCGCGCCCGCCAAGACGCCCACGCCGCAACAGCAGCGCATGGCCGACTGCAACAAGTCTGCCACCGGCAAGACAGGCGACGACCGCAAAACCTATATGAGCAGCTGCCTGAAAGGCGAGGCCCCTGCGCCCGCCAAGCAACTGACGCCGCAGCAGCAGAAGATGAAGGATTGCAACGCCACGGCCGGCGAGCAGAAGCTGACGGGCGACAAGCGCAAGGCCTTCATGAGCACATGCTTGAAGGGCTGACCGGTAGTCCGTTTTGCCGTCGCCCAAAAAAAAGCGCCAGACGCGGAGTCTGGCGCTTTTTGCTTTTCCGTTCGCCCTACACCGTGGCGATCGGCGTGACCGGCGAACCGATCGCGTGCGGCAGGCGCAGCGGGGGTGCCGTCAGCATGAAGTGATGGCGTCCGTTCGCATGCAGGAAGTCCGCCAGGTCCTTCAGATACCACAGCTCGGCCAGCGGCAAGCCCAGCTTGAACAGGCAATGGTGGTGCAGCGGGAGCATGGCGCGCGGGCCGGTTTTCTCGCGGGCGGGGTAGGCCTCGACCGCGTAGTTGTCGGCGCAGATGGCGGCGATGCCGCTGTCCGTGATCCATTGCAGCAACGCGGCATCCGTGCCGTCCAGCGCGGCGCCGTAGGTGTGCAGCACCTCGGGGTCCGGCGTGCCGTTCATGGCGACGACGGCCTCGGCGTAGCCGGTGCGCAGCACCAGCATGTCGCCGCGCTCGACCGTGATGCCGTCCGTCTCCAGCACGTGCATCAGTTCGGCGTGGCCGATCAGCGTGCGGCCGGGCCCGTAGTGGCGGAACAGGTCCACCAGCACGCCGCGCCCCTGCATGCCTTTCTGCGCCAGGTTTTCCACGCCCAGCTTCAGCGCGGCCGACGGGCCGCCGCTGTTGCAGCCGCAACCCGTGTGGTCGCCATCGGCCGGGCCGACGACGTCCACGCCGGCCTGGAAGCCGTTGTAGTAGCGCAGTTCGGGCTTGCCGTCGCCGTCGGCGTCGAACAGCGCGCCCACGTGCGCCAGCGCGTCCCACTGGGTGGAGTACTGCATCGACAGCAGCACCTGGTCGTCGCTCAGCACGTCCACCGCATCCGGGTTGACGTTGCGTAGAGGGAAGTTCAGGTAGGGCGTGTCTGCAAGCCGGGTGGGGCTGAGTTGCGGCGGGTGGCGGCGCGGGTTGAGCACGTTGCCGCCGGGCAAGTCCAGCGGCAACGACAGGCAGAACGTCTTGCCGGCGCGGATTTCGCGCGCGCCCTTCAAGACCTGCGCTTCGGTGATGAGGTTCAGGCGGCCAAGTTGGTCGTCGGGCCCGAAATCGCCCCAGTTGGAGCCTTCGGGCCGGTGTTTCCAGCGCTGCATGCGGTTACTCCGTCAGGAAGTCGACGACCGCGCGGGTGAAGGCTTCCGGTTGCTCCCAGTTCGAAATGTGGGAGGTGTTCAGCTCGGCATATCGGGCGCCGGGAATGGCGGCGGCCAGCTCCTTGCCTTGGGCGGGCGTGGCGGCCAGGTCGTGCGTGCTGCTGATGACGAGCGTGGGCGCCGTAATGGCGGCGACTTGCGAGCGGTAATCGGCGTCGCGCAGGGCCGCGCAGTTGGCCGAGTAGCCGGCGTCCGGCGTGCGGCGCAGCATATCGATCAGCACTTGCGTCAGGCCCGGTTCGGCGGCGCGGTAGTCGTCGGTCAGCCAGCGCTCGACGAGCGTGGGCGCCATCTTTTCCAGGGTCTGGTCGGCCACGGCGGCGATGCGGGTGCTCCAGCCTTCGGCGGAGCCGATGCGTGCGGCGGTGTTGCACAGGATCAGCTTGGCGACAAGCTGCGGGTGCGCCAGCGCCAGCGCGATGCCCGTGGGGCCGCCCATGGACAGGCCGCAGAAGTGGGCCTGCTTGATGTTCAGGTGCGCCAGCAGTTCGGCGACGTCGCCCGCCAGTTGCGCAAAGGTGTATTCGCCATCGGGGATCGAGGACTTGCCGTGGCCACGGGTGTCGTAGCGCAGCACGCGGAAATGCTTGGTCAGTTCAGGGATCTGGCGGGCCCACATGTCGGAGCAGGTGCCCAGCGAATTGGAGAGCACGAGCACCGGCGCGTCGGCCGGGCCATCGATGACGTAGAACAGCCGTGCCTGGCTGAGTTCGGCGTAAGCCATGTGGGATTACCTCGGATAAAGCCGCGGCCGCGTGAAAGGCGGCCGCTTCGGGATTACAGATAGCAGGTGCCGTCGACGTAGGCTTTGCGCCAGCGCGTGATGGTCACGCGGTCGAAGAGGTTGGCCTGCGAAAACGGGTCGGCGTCGATGAACTGCTGCGCGGCTTCGCGCGTGTCCAGGTCGACGATGTACAGGCCGCCGCCGGCGTCCTTGCCGTCGTCCTGCAGTTTGGCGCCGCACGCCAGCAGCAGCTGCTTGTTGGCGTCCAGGTATTCCAGGTGCGCCGCGCGATGCTGTTGGCGCACTTCCTGGTGGTTGGGCTTGTCGAACGTTTCGATGATGTAAGGCATAGGGACTCCAGGGGGAGATGACGGGGTGTGCGCGGCGCGCGCAGCCCGTCGTGCCGGCTTGGATGCGTCAGATCGCCGACGGGTGGCGCGCCAGCGCCGTGACGTTGATGTCCATGTACGGGAACAGCGGCAGGGATGCCAGCAGCGTGTGCAGTTCGTCGTTGCTTTCCACGTCGAAGATGCTGACGTTGGCGTAGCGGCCGACCACGCGCCACAGCTCTTTCCATTTTCCGTCGCGTTGCAGTTGCTGCGCCAGGGCCTTTTCGTCGGCTTTGAGCTTATCGGCGCGGTCGGCGGGCATGTCGACGGGAAGATTGACCTGCATTTGAACCATGAACAGCATGATGGACTCTCCAGAGAGGCCGCCCTGATCCGTGCCGGGGCGGCGCATCGTCAAAAAAAATTCAAGCGGAAAACTTCAGCGGCAGGCCGGTCAGGGCCAGCAGCTCGTCGGCGGTGACGTCGCCGAACATGTCGATGACGGTCACGCCGTCGGCGCGGATGTCGAACACCGCCACGTCCGTGTAAACGCGCGACACGCAGCGCACGCCGGTCAGCGGGTAGGTGCAGGCTTCGACCAGTTTGCTCTGGCCTTCGCGGGTCTGCAGTTCCATCATCACGAAGACGTCCTTGGCGCCGATGGCCAGGTCCATCGCGCCGCCCACGGCGGGGATGGCGTCGGGCGCGCCGGTGTGCCAGTTGGCCAGGTCGCCGTGCTGCGACACCTGGAAGGCGCCCAGCACGCAGATGTCCAGGTGGCCGCCGCGCATCATGGCGAACGAGTCGGCGTGATGGAAGAATGAGCAGCCGGGCAGTTCGGTGACGGGCTGCTTGCCGGCGTTGATCAGGTCGTAGTCTTCCTCGCCCTTGGCCGGCGCGGGGCCCATGCCGAGCATGCCGTTTTCGGTATGCAGGATGACTTCGCGGTCGGCCGGCAGGTGGTTGGCGACGAGGGTGGGCAGGCCGATGCCCAGGTTGACGTAGGCGCCTTCAGGGATGTCCTGCGCGACGCGGGCGGCGATCTGGTCGCGGGTCAGTTTGGTGCTCATTGCTGCTCCTTGGCGTCGATCTGCACGACGCGCTGCACGAAGATGCCGGGGGTGACGACGGTTTCGGGGTCCAGCGTACCCAGCTCGACCACTTCGCGCACTTGCGCCACGGCCACGCGCGCGGCGCTGGCCATGATGGGGCCGAAGTTGCGGGCGGTCTTGCGGTAGACCAGGTTGCCCCAGCGGTCGCCGCGTTCGGCCTTGATCAGCGCGTAGTCGGCGTGCAGGGGATATTCCAGCACGTAGTGGCGGCCGTTGATTTCACGGACTTCCTTGCCGTCGGCCAGCGGCGTGCCATAGCCGGTGGGCGAGAAGAACGCGCCGATGCCGGCGCCGGCGGCGCGGATGCGCTCGGCCAGGTTGCCTTGGGGCACCAGTTCCAGTTCGATCTTGCCGCTGCGGTACAGGCCGTCGAAGATCTGCGAGTCCACCTGGCGGGGGAACGAGCAGATGATCTTGCGCACGCGATTCGCGCCCAGCAGGGCGGCAAGGCCCGTGGTGCCGTTGCCGGCGTTGTTATTGATGATGACCAGGTCTTTCGCGCCCTGTTCGAGCAGGGCGTCGATCAATTCCATGGGCTGGCCGGCAGTGCCGAAGCCGCCGATCATGACGGTGGCGCCGTCGGGTACGTCCGCCAGGGCGGCCGCCGCGCTTGCAACAAGCTTAGAGATCATGATGTTCGCTCATAGGTGGCGTGTCATAATTTGTTCTTCATTAGAACTTTCGTTCTTCTGAAGAACATCGTTTCATGGGGATCGCAGAGCGTCAAGGCAAGCTGGCGCGGCGCGATCTTCCATTGTTTTGCGTTGCCTTCGAAGGCAACGGACGGCTCGCCAGCGGCGAGCTTTTTTCTCGTGAGACCGGACGGATGGCGGAGCAAGACACCCAGCAACCCAGCGATAGTTACGTGCAATCGTTCGCGCGCGGCCTGTCGGTGATCCGGGCCTTCGGCCCGAACCGATCGCAGATGACGCTGTCCGAAGTGGCGGCCGTCACGGGGCTGACCCGCGCCGGCGCGCGCCGCATCCTGCTGACGCTCGAACACCTGGGCTACGTCACTGTCTTCGACCGCAAATTCGCGCTGACCCCGCGCATCCTGGAACTGGGCTACGCCTACCTGTCGGGCACGCCGCTGTGGAACCTGGCGCTGCCCTACATGGAAGAAGTGGCCGAGCTCACGCGCGAGTCTTGTTCCGTATCGGTGCTGGAAGGGGCGGACATCGTCTACATCCTGCGCCTGTCCACGCACAAGGTCATGACCATCAACCTGGCCGTGGGCAGCCGCCTGCCGGCCTGGGTGACGTCGATGGGGCGCGTGCTGCTGGCCGGCTTGCCGGAAGCCGAGCTGGACCGGGTGCTGGCCATGAGCCAGATCCGGGCCTATACCGCTGACACCGTGACCGACATCGCCGAACTCAAGCGCGTGCTGGCCGGCGTGCGCGCCGACGGCTACGCCTGCGTGGCGCAGGAACTGGAACCGGGTTTGCAATCGGTCGCGGTGCCCATCATCGACCGCAGCGGCCGGGTGATCGCCGCGATGAACGTCAGCGGGCATTCCAACCGCTTCTCGCGCGAGGCCATGCTGGAAGCCTTTCTGCCGCCCTTGCGCCACGCCGCCGACCAGATCAACCACGCGCTGCTGCGCCGCTAGGCAAACGCGGCGGCAGGGCGGGAGGCAGGGCGGGGCGTACATGGCGGCCGGGCTCAGATCGGGGCGACGCCCAGCGTGGTGCCGCCGCAGACATACAGCATCTGGCCGGTCACGAAGCCATTGTCGGGCGACAGGAAGAACATCGCGGCGCGCGCCACGTCTTCCGGCGTGCCCAGGCGCTTGACGACGATGCTGTTGATGATGCGTTCGGTCTGCGGGGCGCCGGCCGGGTTGCTCTTGGTGAAGAGGTCGGTGGCGATGGGGCCGGGGCCGATGGCGTTGACGGTGATGCCGTCGCCGCCCAGTTCCATGGCGAGCGTGCGGGTCAATCCCACCAGGCCGGCCTTGGTGGCCGAATAGACCACGCGGTCCGGCTTGCCCAGTGCGGCGCGCGACGACATGTTCACGATGCGGCCGAAGCCGGCCTCGCGCATGGCGGGCAGCGCGGCCTGCACCAGGATCAGCGCGGTGCGCAGATGCAGGTTCACCACATAGTCCAGGTCCGCCAGCGTGGCCGTGTCGGCCGTGCCGGGGCGGGTCGCGCCCGCATTGTTCACCAGGCCCACGATGTTGTAGGCAGCGGTGACTTCGCCGGCGACTTCCTTGGTGCGCGCTTCATCGGTCAGGTCGGCCTGATACGAGACCAGCCCCGCCGGCGGATGCTCGGGCAGGCGGTAGTCGATGTTGACCACCTTGTGGCCCGCCTCCAGCAGCATGCGGATGATGGCGGCGCCAATCCCGGCGCTGCCGCCGGTGACAAGATACGCAGTCGGTTTGCTCATATCAGTTTCCAGTCTGTTCTATGAAAGCGCTTCGGATCAGTGGGTCAGATATCCCCAGGCCAGTACGGCGGTGATGTGGATCACGCCGACCCACAGCATCATGATGACGGTGTAACCCATCACGTCGCGCAGCTTCAGCTTCGACAAGGCCAGCGCCGGCAGGATCCAGAAGGGCTGCACCAGGTCGTTCCAGGCGTTGCCCAGCATGACGGCCATCGTCGTCTGGTTCAGCGCGCTGCCGATTTCCTTGGCCGCATCGATCATGAAGGGACCCTGGATGACCCAGTGGCCGCCGGCGGACGGGGCGAAGAAGTTGATGAAGAACGAGCTGATCAGGCCCCAGAACGGCAGCGTGGCCGGCGTGGCGAAGTCAACGAACACCTGCGAGATCGACGTCACCAGGCCGGAGGCGGCCATGATGGCCATGATGCCGGCATAGAACGGGTATTGCAGGATGATCCCGGAGATCGTCTTGATGCCTTCGGTCAGCTTGGCCACGTAGGCGGCCGGCGTGCCCAGCAGGATGATGCCCAGGAACAGGATGATGAAGTTGATCAGGTTCAGGTCCAGCGAGCCGCCGTCCATGAAGTGGAACGTCACGTAGGCGATGCCCAACGCGCCGATCAGCATGGAGAGGATGCGGCTGTTGTTCAGCTTGGAGGCGATGGTGCCCTTTTCCAGCATGTCTTCGACGGCGCTGGACGCATTGGCGTCGCGGTCGATGCCCGGGTCCACTTCAACGATCTTTTCGCCCTTCTTGGGGTGCAGCCAGGCGTTGAGCAGCGGCAGCGTGATGATGATGACCAGGCTGGTGATCAGCATGGGCACCGAGAAGATGGTTTCCGACAGCGGGATGGTGCCCATCTGCTTGGCGGTGGGATGGCCGGGGGTGGCGACCAGCACCGGGATGCTGGCGGACAGGCCCAGGCCGTACATCGTGAAGCCGCTATAGGCCGCGGCGATGATCAGGGGGTAGTGCACGCCCTTGACCTTCAGCGCCAGCTTCTTGGCGACGATGCCGCCGATGACCAGACCGAAGCCCCAGTTCAGGTAGCTGCCCACGCCGCCGACCAGCGTCGCGACGATGATGGCGGTGTGCGGGCGATGGACATGGCTGACGATGCGGTTGAGCAGGCGGTCGGTCAGCGGTGCGGTGGCCAGCACGTAGCCCATGGCCAGAATCACGGCCATCTGGGTCGTGAAGGCCAAGAGGCTCCAGAAGCCCTTGCCCCAGGCGCGGGTGACGTCGCCGATGCTCTGGCCTTCGATGCCCATGGCAAGCAGCACGGTCAGCAGGGTCAACGCGATCGCGAAAACAAAAGGATCGGGCAGATACTTGCGCATCAGCTCGGTAAAGAATGAAGCGAGTTTATTCATGGTGCCTCCAACAACTCCGTAGGCGGGTTCTCTAGTGTCTTGCCTCGCCCGGTACCGGGTGGCGGTGCGGGGGCGGGAGCGACGTCTGGTTTTCTTTGTGTGGTGGGCTCGTGGCCCGTCGGCGCGGTGGGGGGGACCCCCGCGCCTTATCTATTGTGAATTCGTGTGGGCGCCGTCAGGCGTCGCCGGCCTTGCTGTTGAGCCATGCGGCCAGTTCGCCCAGCGTGGCGCTTTTCTCGCGCAGCACGCGTTCGCGGCGTTCGGGGCTCCAGGTATAGAAGCCCTGGCCGCTTTTGGCGCCGATCTGCCCGCTTTCGACCTTGCTCTTGAGCAGGTCGGACGGCTCAGTCCGGTTCTCCAGGTCTTTGTAGAGGTAGCTGGCGATCGCGTAGTGCACGTCGATGCCGTTCATGTCGCGCTGCTCCAGCGGGCCGGACAGGGCCAGGCGGATGCCGAGGCTCCACTTGACCACTTCGTCGATGTCTTCGGCGCTGGCGACGCCCTTTTCCAGCAGCGAGATCGCTTCACGCGCCAGCGCGTGCTGGATGCGGTTGGCGATGAAGCCGGGAATGTCCTGGCGCACCAGCACGGGCCGTTTGCCCGCGAAACGCAGCGTGGCCATGACTTGGGCGACGGTGGCTTCCGAGGTGTCGTCGTTGCGCACGACTTCCACCAGCGGGATGACGTCGGCCGGGGTGAAAAAGTGGGTGCCCACGAAGCGATCGCGGCGCGTGACCGCGCTGGCGATGGCGTTGATGGACAGGCCCGAGGTGTTGGTGGCGAACAGCGTGTGTGCGGGGCACAGGGCGTCTAGCTTCGCGAAGATGGCGCGCTTGAGGTCAAGATTTTCCGGCACGGCTTCGATGACAAGGTCGCAGCTCGTGGCGGCGTCCAGGCTGGGATCGAAGCGGATGTGGCCGATCGCTTCTTGAACGTTGTCCGGGGCGTAGACGTTCAATTGGCGTTCGATGGTCTTCAAGGCGCGGTCAAGGGCGCCTTCCATCGGATCGATCAGGACGATGTCGAGTCCCTTCGAGGCGAATAGCGCGGCGATGCCGCTGCCCATGGCGCCTGCGCCGATGACGGCGAGATTCTTGAGGGGAGTATCCATGATGGTTCGCTCGGTGCTGTCTTGCGGACTGCTGCGGTTCAGTCGGGCACGCGGGCGAATCAGGGTGAGCTCTGTCTCTTCCTAGGGTGCCTTTCTGTGCGGCGAGGCCAGAAAAATCGTTTTGTTCTATATACGAACATTTGTGCGTATATAGAATTTCTGGTGAGAATAGTACTAAAAGTCACCGAGGATGGACAAATAGGGTTTTATTGGCGTTCATCTGGTGGACGCGTGGGGCGGGCAGGGGGGCTTGCGGGGAGGCCCCCCCTGCCGCGCCGGCTTTACCAACGGTACGTCGCGGTGCCGATCACCCGGCGCGGTTCGCCGTAGAAGCAGCCGTAGGTGCAACTGCCGATATAGGTCTTGTCGGCCAGGTTGGTGGCGTTCAAGGCGAATTTCCACGGTCCCGTGGCGTAACTGACCATGGCGTCGATCAGCGTGAACGAGGGCACTTCGACGCGAGTCCCATGGGCCATCCCCAAGGTGCTGCCTACATAGCGCACGCCAGCGCCGACACGAAGGCCGGGAAGACCGAAGTCGCCAAAACCGTAATCACCCCATATCGAGAATTGGTTGAACGGCACCGAGTCCAGGCGCCTGTCCTGCGCGTCGGGCTGCAAGGGGCTGGCCTTGAGCGTGCGGGCATCGGTGTAGGCGTACGCCGCGATCAGGTTGGCATGGCGGCCGAGGCGGGTGCGCGCCTCGAGTTCCAGCCCGCGCGAGCGTGCCTTGCCGGCCTGAATCTGGTAGGACGTGTCCAAGGGATCTGTGACGGTCATGTTTTTCCGGATCAGCTGGTACACGGAAGCCGACAGCAGCATGTCTGCGCCGGCGGGTTGGTAACGCAGGCCCGCTTCGTATTGTTCGCCCCGGGTCGGTTTGAAACGGTTGCCCTCGCGGTCCTGTCCGGTGGTGGGCTCGAAAGATTGGCTGAAACTCACGAAAGGCGCCAGGCCACTGTCAGCCAGGTAGACCAACCCGGCGCGGCCGCTGAATGCCTTGCTTTTCTCGTTGTCCGCGTACTGTTCGTCGGTGAAGAGGTTGTGCTCGTTGGCGGTTACCCAGTCCTGCCGGCCGCCCAGCAGGACAACCCATTTGTCGGCGATCTTCATCTGATCCTGCACATACATGCCCAGGCGTTTGACGTCGACCTTCGTCGACGAACCGAAGTTGGGGGTGGCCGGCCCTAGCGGGCTGCCGTAGGCGGGGTCATAGAGATCAAGGTTGTCCAGCGCCCGGAAATAGCGCTTGCTTTCATGCTGGGGCATTGAATAGTCCAGCCCGACCAACACCATATGGTTGATGGCGCCGGTGCGTGCCTGGTACTGCAGCGAGGTGTCTGCGGACAGCGCGGATGACTTGTCGCGGCGCGGCGAGAAACCGCGGTCCGCGGTACGACGTTGGTCAGGCATCAATTGCCAGATATCGGTGGAATCATAGTTATTCGTTGCGTTGACGTAGCGCAGGTTTTGCCGCAGTTTCAATTGGCTGTTGAAGGCGTGTTCGAACAAGTATCCGACGGAATAGCGTTCCATTCTGAATTGGTCCAGGCCCGGCTCGCCCGTAAAGCGCTCGCGTGGGATGCGGCCGTTGATGTTGGGCAATACCGTCCCCTGCGCCGGCAGGCCATAGACGTAGGCGGTGCGATCTTTCTGGTATTCAGCCAGCACCGTCAGCGAGGTTGCCTCGCTCGGCTGCCATTTGACGGCCGGCGCAACGTAGGTGCGGTCATCGGGAATGTGATCGATGAAGGTGTCGCTGTCGCGCTGAAGCGCGGTCAGGCGGTACGACCATGTGCCGTCCTGGCTTAGCGCGCCGCCAAAATCGGCGGCCACCTGCTTGCGGTGAAAGCTACCCGCTTCCACGCTGAGTTCGCGCAGCGGTTCGAGGGTTGGGCGCTTGCTGACGGTGTTGATGATGCCGCCTGGAGGCATTGCACCGAAGAGGACGGACGAAGCGCCTTTCAAGAACTCGATCCGTTCCAGCCCGTAAGGCTCTTGCCTGCCGTCGTAGATGTTGACGGTGTAAAGGGAGCCGTCGCGGTAATAGCTGCCCTGGTTCGCGCGAAAGCCTCTGAGGAACAGGCTATCCGTGGTCCTGTCCAGGCCCTCCGCGCGGCTTACGCCCGCGACATACCCCAACGCGTCCTGCAGGCTCTGCGATTTGAGCGTTTCGATTTCTTGCGCGCCCACCACCGTGATCGACTGCGGGGTTTCGATGATGGGCGTATCGGTCTTGGTGCCCGTTGCACTGAGCGTGGCGGCGTAGCCGTGGAAAGGCCCCGTGGCGGTCTCTGCCTGTCCTGTGACGGTCACGGGATCGAGCAGCGCGGCATCCTCTTGCGAGGCGGGCGCCGCTTTCAGCGTAAAGCTGCCGTTGGGTTCCGGCGATGCCCGCAGGCCGTGGCCGCGCAGCAGTTCGGCGAATCCCTCCCGCACCGTGTAGTTGCCCGACAGTCCGCTGCTGCGCTTGCCTTGCAGCAAGCTTGCGTCCATGGTCAGTTCCACGCCCGCCGCGTTGGCGTAGGCGGTGAGCGCCTGGCTGAGCGAGCCGCCCGCGATGGCGTAGCCGCGCTTGGCTTGCATGGCTTGCGCCTGTGCCGCCGGCGCGGCGGCGACGACGGCGACGGTGGTGAGGGCGGTGTTCATCAGCCAGGCCAACCGGGCGGTGGCGGTGCGGCGGTTCAACGCCATGCGTGGGGAGGCGGGAGCGACTGCCGGCGCAGCCAACGAGCGGCCGCGGCGATGGGACGGGTGGTGACGGGACATGGTCTTGGGCCTTGCTGCTTGGGTTCAAGGTTGAGGGGTTCACCCTGTATCCCGAACGAGGCGGCCCAAAGGACAATCGCCAGCCAAGAAAAGTTGTAACGCGACAGGCGTGGACCGCCTGCACATCGGGCCGCCTCAGTCCGCCGCCCGCACCGTCACCCAGTAGCGAGTGCGGTAGACCACCGTCACCGGCAGGCCGCGCGTCAGGTTGTCCAAGGTACGGTCGGTGTCGCGCAGCGAAAAGACGCCACTGACGCGCAAGTCCGCGACCGCCGGGTCGCAACGCAGCAGGCCGGACCGGTAGCGGGCAAGTTCGGCAATAAAGGCGTCCAGGCGCATATCGTCAGCCATCAGCACGCCACGGCTCCAGGCTGCCGCCGTCTCGGACACAGGCTCAAGCGGTTCAACGCCGTGTCGCGAGAAGCTCGAGCCCCGCCCGGCTTCCACGCGTACCGCCTCATCCGGCGCGCGGGCCGGTCGTATTTCCACTGCGCCTTCGAATACGGCGACGCGAGAGACCGCGTCGTCGTCGCGAACGGTGAAGCGGGTCCCCAGCGCCTGGATGGTGCCGTGCCGGGTGCGTACCCGGAAGGGCCGGGACACGTCGGCTGGGTCGGAGGCCGTGGCGATGAGAATTTCTCCGGCGTGCAGGACCACCAGCCGTTCGTCTTGAGTGAAACGCAGATCGATCGCAGAGCCCGTGGACAAGGTGATGTGCGAACCGTCCGGCAGTGTCAGCGTCCGGATTTCACCGGTGCCGCTGCGATAGTCGGACGTGGCGGTTTGCCACGTGTCGGTGCCGCGCATCGCATAGCCGGCGCCGATGGCCGCCGCACCCAAGCCCAGTGCACGCAGGGCGCGCCGTCGTCCGGCGCCAGCGGGAGCGCGCAGCGCCTGGCGGGCGGCGTCGCGTGGCACGCTGCCAAGCTTGTGTTCGAACGCGATCAATCGCTGCCACGCTTGCTCATGGTCTGGATGCCGGGCGCGCCAATGGGCGCATGCGGTCCGGTCCTGCTCACTGACATCATCGGACCACAACTGAGCGATCCACTCCGCCGCCTGCCGCATGATGGCGGGATCAATGGGCCGATCAGGCGGCGCAAGGCTCGTCGTGCCACTCATGGCGGTTCAGCTGCCGGCCGCCAACTGCGCCTGATAGCAGGCCAGCAGCGCCGTCGCGATGTACTTTTTGACGGAAGACACCGTCACGCCCAGCCGGGCGGCGATATCGCGATAGCTCAGTCCGTCCAGCCGGCTTAGCAGCAGGGCCTCCCGCACCTTGGGCGCCAGGCCATTCAGGATGACGTCGATCTCGATCAGCGCCTGTAGCGTCAGCGCGCGGGTTTCTTCTGACGGCGCGTTCGCTGGCGGCAGCCGTGCGAGGGTTTCCAGATAGGCCGCTTCAATCTGGCGGCGGCGGTACAGGTCGATGACCAGGCATTTGGCGATCTGCGCCAGATGCTGGCGCGATTGTTGGGGCTCGGGGATCCGGCCGCTGTGCAAAATGCGTAGATAGGTGTCGTGCGCCAGATCGGCCGCGTCGAAGGCGTTGCCCAGCCTGCGCCGCAGCCAGGTACGCAGCCAGCCGCAGTGCTCGGTGTACAGGCTTTCGATGCCCGCTGGCGGACCGGCGGAATCGGTAATGGACATACAAGCCCCCGGCGCGCGGCGCCGGGAAGGCGTACGCGCTATAAAATGAGAATAATACTCATTTTATAGCGCTTGCCGGTCCGTCGGCAATGCCGGCGTCAGCCAGAATTCCGCAGCCCCGCCGCAATCCCGTTGATGGTCAGGTGAATCGCGCGTTGCACGCGTTCGTCGATGTTGGCGTGAGGGTGCTTCTGCGCCGCGCGATGGCGGCGGATCAGGTCGATCTGCAGGTAGTTCAGCGGGTCGATGTAGGCGAAGCGCTCGCGCAGCGAGTCTTGCAGGGTCGGGTTGTCGGCCAGCAGTTCGCGTTGGGTCAACAGCTTCAGCATGGCCAGCGTGCGGGCGTGTTCGGCGCTGATGGCGCCGAACACGCGTTCGCGCAGGCCGCGCTGCGGAACCAGTTGGGCATAGCGCGCAGCGATGGCCAGGTCCGACTTGGCCAACACCATTTCCATGTTGGACAGCAGCGTGCGGAAGGCGGGCCAGTCGCGGGCCATCTCGCGCAACTGCGCGAGGCGGCCGCGGCGCGAGCGCGGGGCGTCGGGCGCGCCGCTTTCCAGGTAGGCCTCGATGGCTGAGCCCATGCCATACCAGCCGGTCAGCATCAGGCGGCACTGCGCCCACGAGAAGCCCCAGGGAATGGCGCGCAGGTCTTCGATGCGCTGGCCTTTCTTGCGCGACGCAGGGCGCGAGCCGATGTTCAGGCCGGCGATCTCGCTGATGGGGGTGGCGGCAAAGAAGTATTCCGCAAAGCGCGGCGTGTCGTAGACCAGGCCGCGGTACGTGCGCTGCGCCATGTCCGACATGAACGACATGGCCGGGCCGTGGTGCGCCATGTGCGCGTCTTCCGCGCTGGTGGCTTCGGCGCGCGGGGCCAGGCTGGATTCCAGGGTGGCGGCAACCAGCAGTTCCAGGTGCCAGCGGCCGACCTCGGCGTCCTTGTACTTGCTTTGGATGACTTCGCCCTGTTCGGTCAGGCGGATCTGCCCGGCCACGGTGCCCGGGGGCTGGGCCAGGATCGCGTCGAAGCTGGAGCCGCCGCCGCGCCCCACCGACCCGCCGCGGCCATGGAACAGGCGCAGGCGCACGTTGCGCGCCGAGAACACCTCGACGAGTGCGCGTTCGGCCTGGTAGAGCGACCAGTTGGACGTGAGGAAGCCGCCGTCCTTGTTGCTGTCCGAATAACCCAGCATGACTTCCTGCGCACCGTTCTGCGCCCGTTTCACGCGCTGGCGCACTTCGGGCAGGTCCAGCCACGCGGCCATGATCTCGGCGCCGCGCTGCAAGTCGGGGATGGTCTCGAACAGCGGCACGACCATCAGGCCGTCTTCCGCTGCGATGTCCTGGCCCGCGGGCGCGATCAGGCCGGCCTCTTTCTGCAGCACCATCACTTCCAGCAGATCGCTCAGCGTCTCGGTATGCGACACGATGGTCTGGCGCACGGCCTGCTTGCCATAGCGGGCGCGGCCGGCGGCGGCGGCGCGCAGCACCGCCAGTTCGCGAGTGGTGTCTTCGCTGTAGGCGATCCAGGGCGAGGCCAGCGGGCGCGCCTGCGCCAGTTCGGCGCGCAGCAGGGCCACGCGCTCGTCTTCGCTCAACGCCAGATAGTCCAGCGCCTGGCCGTTGTGTTGCGTGCCGGCGCGGGTGAACAATTCGGCCAGTGCGCGTTCGTGCACGTCGGAGCTTTGGCGCAGGTCGACCGTGGCCAGATGGAAGCCGAAGACCTCTACCGCCTGTTGCAGCCCGGCCAGGCGCAGGCGGCCGATGGGCGCGCCATGGTGCTTAGCCAGCGACGCGGCGATCACGGCCAGGTCGGCCGACAGTTCTTCCGGCGCGCCATACGGCGGCGCGGCCACCGTGCTGCGGCGGGCCAGGTCCTGGCCGGTCAACCCTTGCGCCGTGGCGGCCAGGCGCGCGTAGACGCCGACCAGCGCGCGGCGGTAGGGCTCGTCGCTGCGGTGCGGAGAGTCGTCGCCGCTGCTGTCGGCCAGCGCCAGCAGTTCGGGATTGGCCGAGATCAGCAACGTGGTGATCGACAGCTCCGCGCCCAGCGCGTGGACCTCTTGCAGGTAGTGTTCGAACAGCACCGTGGCCTGGCGCAGCAGCGCGCGTTCCAGGGTGCTGGCATCCACGTTCGGGTTGCCATCGCGGTCGCCGCCGATCCAGCTGCCCATGCGCAGGAAGGGCTCCAGCGGCGGGGGAGGCGCGGCGAACGGCTTGGCGGGTTCGCGGTTCAGCAGCTTGGACAGGTCCGCATACAAGCGCGGGATGACTTGCAGGAACGTGCTGCGGTAGTACGACAGCGCGTTCTCGATTTCGTCGGCCACCGTCAGGCGCGTGTAGCGCAGCATGCGGGTCTGCCACAGGGTCGCGACGCGGCCGAGCAGCGCGGCGTCCAGTTGCGCGAGTTCTTCAGGCGTCAGCGGGCCGTCCCGTTGCGTCAACGCCGAGGCGATTTCGCGGTGGACGTCCAGGGTGCTTTTGCGCTGCACCTCGGTGGGATGCGCGGTCAACACCGGCATCACGCAGGCCTCGGCCAGCAGGCGGCGGATGCGGGCTGCGCCCACGCCATGCTTGCCCAGCGTTTGCACCGCGTCGCGCAGGCTGCCGCGCGCGGCGGTGTCGTCGGCCAGGGCGCGGGCGCGCTGGCGGCGGTTCTGGTCGCGGTCTTCGGCGATGTTGGCCAGGTGCAGGAAGTAGCTGAAGGCGCGCGCGACGGAATTCGGGTCGTTGCCTTGCAGGCGCTTGACGCGTTGCTCCAGCAGTTTGCTGTCCGTTTCATTGCCTTCGCGGCGGAATTTCACGGCCGTGCGGCGCAGCGTTTCGATGGTGTCGAAGACGCGCTTGCCTTCGCATTCCTCGATGACCGTTCCTAACAAGCGGCCTAACAGCCGGATATCGTGACGCAAGGGTTCTGCTGAATCGGACTTCGTGCGGATGGCATTCATCGGGCGGGGATCCGTCGGGCGGCTGAAAGGGGAAGGGGAGCAAACGGCGTGGCTGAAAACTACGGGATAAGAAACGGATCCGATTTTACGCAAGCTTGCTTACGGGAAAGGCGCCGGGGCTGCGTTAAAGTTCGCCTGTTCCCTTCGTCTTTCTAGAAGCCCCCTTTATGCAAAACCATCAACGCCGCGCACTTGTCCTTTTTTCGGGTGGGCAGGACTCCACGACTTGCCTGGCTTGGGCGCTGGACCGCTATGCCCATGTGGAGACGGTGGCGTTCGATTACGGCCAGCGCCACCGCATCGAACTGGACGCCCGCCTGAACGTGCTGCGCGACATCCGCGCACGCTTTCCGCAATGGGCGGCGCGGCTGGGCGAGGACCACCTGCTGGACCTGAAGGTGCTGGGCCAGGTTGGCGATACCGCCATGACGAGCGACCGCGCCATCGAGATGCAGGCCAATGGCCTGCCCAACACGTTCGTGCCCGGCCGCAACCTGCTTTTCCTGACGCTGGCGGCGGCGCTGGGCTACCGGCGCCAGCTGGACGTGCTGGTCGGCGGCATGTGCGAAACCGACTTCTCGGGCTACCCCGATTGCCGCGACGACACCATCAAGGCGCAGCAGGTGGCGCTGGGCCTGGGCTTGGGAAGCCGCGTCACCATCGAGACCCCGCTCATGTGGATCGACAAGTCCGAGACCTGGGCGCTTGCCCAGACGCTGGGCGGCGACGCGCTGGTTGAGACCATCGTCGAGGAAAGCCATACCTGCTATCTGGGCGAACGCGGCGCGCGCCATGGCTGGGGCTACGGCTGCGGAACTTGCCCGGCGTGCAAACTGCGACGCGCCGGCTGGGAAAAATGGACTGCCGCGCAGGCCTGACGCCCTTTGGATTTCGTGGCGCGACAGCGCATGATGCGTGTCGCTATATTTCGCAGATTTTTGAGGTTTATTTTGATATGTTGAATATTATTCATAAAAATATGAATAATATTCAATAAAAAATGACTTAAAACCGCCCTTTTCGTATTCAGGCCCCTTTTTTTGCGACTCTGTTCCGGGTATGGAAATGCATCCACACATTTCGATACCGTTCAGTGGAACGGCACTATTAATCAGGGCTTAATCATTATGAATCGGTCGCGGATTATTCTCGTTTTCGATAACGAGTTTGCAAAGCGGGGTATTTCCAATTCCCTGGAGCAAATCGGTTTTATTTTGACCCCCGTCTCGCTGCTGGATGCGTCGGCGACTCGGTTGTCCGGCGAGATCCTGGTGCATTTGTGCCTGCCTCGGGACCTGGACATCACCATCGGCCAGTTGCGGGCGAATTTTCTAAGCTCCACGATCATCGCAATACGCGATATCGAGAGCCCCACGGTGCGCATCAATGCGTTGCTGGCGGGGGCGGATAGCTGTTACGGCGCCAGCATCAGCTACAGCGAAGTCGCGGCCGCCATCCAATCCGCGCAACGTAAGCTGAACTTTTCCTATGCGTCCGCCGGCCATGCCGCGCGCAGGCCTGAACCGGCGGCCGGCCCGGTCGCGGCAAGCCCTCCGCCACCGGAAAAAGCGTGGCGGCTGGGGGATAACGAATGGACTCTGGTCTCGCCGGGGGGCGTCGGCATCAGTTTGACGCGGATGGAAAGATCGATCATGAAAGCCATGCAGAGGCATCCCGAGAAAATGGTCGGGCGGGGCGATTTCATGATCGAGAACGCGGACATCGCCAGCAATGGCCGCTCGCTGGACCTGATTGTCAGTCGGCTCAAGCGCAAGGGAAACGTCGCGGGCGCCAGCATTCCGATACGAAGCATGCGGGGCAAGGGATACGCGTTCTCGGGTGAGCTGCGCGTGGATGGCGAGCGGGTGGACACGCCGGCATCCCCGGCCGGCCGTCCACCTCTCGATAAGGCCGACGCGTCCCAGTACCCGCTGCTGGCGGCGATCCAGGACGAGCGGCTGCTGTTCCATTATCAACCTATCGTGTCGGCGCAAACGCGGGAGATCATCGGGGCAGAAGCGCTGCTCAGATGCAAGGACACCGGGGGCGGGACCGCCGATATCGAAGGCCTGTTGCGGGAAGCGTGCGCGTCAGAGGCCGCGCATGCGCTGGTAGGCTGGGGGCTGCGGACCATCTCGGCCGATCAGGCGCGCTGGCGGCAGGCCGCCGCCGGCCAGGGCATGGTCGTCAACATCAATGTCTCGCCCCAGATCTTTGCTCGCCGGGACGTGGTGGACGCGATTCTGCTCGGGGTGTTCTCGCACGGCCTGTCGCCCCGCGACCTTCGCCTGGAAATCACCGAAGAGGCGACTTCCCGCACCAGTGCCGCCGACGTGCGCGCCATCCTGGAGGAGTTCACGAGCCTGGGGGTCGAGGTCTGGCTGGACGACTTCGGCAGGGGCTACAACAACCTGGAATGGCTATCGACGTTGCCGCTGGCCGGCCTCAAGCTGGAGAAATCCATCATCTGGAACGCCGCGCGCAATCCGGATTCCCATAAGGTGCTGCGGTCCATATGCCAGCTGGCGAAGGACCTTGGCATCACGACCGTGGCCCAGGGCATCGAAACGGACGCGCACCATCAGGCCGCGCAGGATGCCGGGTGCGAACTGATGCAGGGTCCCCTGTTTTTCAAGCCGGCCACCAGCGACGAGTTCGCCCGCGCATTGGCCGGGCAGCGGGCGTACCGCGCCGCCGTCATGCCCGGGTCCGGGCGATAAAGCGCCACCGCAGCGCGAACGCCGCCGCCAGGATGGCAGCGGCCAGTCCGACAGATATCCCCATCGCAGCGCGCGCGCTGTACTGCTCAAGCACATAGGCGTAGGCCACCGGCGCGGTGGCGGTCAGCAGGAAGCTTGGAATCAGCAGTGCGCCGACCAGCGTCCCGTAGCTTCGGAAATCGAACAAGGCCAGCGGCAGCGTGCCGCGCGTGATGGTCATCAGGCCATTGCAGGCGCCATAGAGCAACGCGTACGCCGCGGTGGCGTAGCGGTTGCCGCCCGACAGCAGGGCCAGCAGAAAGCACAACGGGAACAGGGCGCTGACGGCCAGCGTGAGCGTCAGCGGATGCAGCCGGGACCCCAGGGCAACGTCGGCCACGCGGGCGGCGAATTGCCCGATGCCCCACAAGGCGGCCACGCTGACGGCGGCGGCCGTGGCCAGGCCCAGGCCGGAGAGCAGCGAAATCAGATGCGCGGCGTTGCCGGCGGCCAGGAAGTTGGTCAGCATCGCGATGACCGCATACAGCGTGCCGGCCAGCCGGCGTTCGCGGGAGGTGCGGGCGAGGCCAGCGGCATGGCGGGCGG
>NZ_JABBJN010000074.1 GCF_012928505.1 Achromobacter sp. Bel
TGTCGGCGGCGCTGGACCACGCCGCCCGGCCGCGCCTGCGTGCCGTCTACAACCTGACCGGCACCGTGCTGCATACCAATCTGGGCCGGGCGCTGTTGCCCGACGAGGCCGTCGCGTCCGTGCTGCGCGCGCTGACCACCCCGGCCAACCTGGAGTTCGATCTGGACACCGGGGACCGCGGCGACCGCGACGACCTGATCGACGATCTGCTGTGCGAACTGACGGGCGCCGAAGCCGCCACCGTCGTCAACAACAACGCCGCCGCCGTGCTGCTGATGCTCAACGCATTGGCCGACCGGCGCGAGGTGGTCGTGTCGCGCGGCGAACTGGTCGAGATCGGAGGGGCGTTCCGCATCCCCGACATCATGAAGCGCGCCGGCGCCAAGCTGGTGGAAGTGGGCACCACCAACCGCACCCACGCCGCCGATTACGAAAACGCCATCGGCCCGCGTACCGCGATGCTGATGAAGGTGCATTGCAGCAACTACGCCGTCACCGGCTTCACCAAGAGCGTCGGCGTGGCTGACGTGGCGGCGCTGGCGCATGCGAAGGGCCTGCCTGCCACGGTGGACCTGGGCAGCGGCACGCTCGTGGACCTGACCCAGTTCGGCCTGCCCAAGGAAGACACGGTGCGCGAGACGATCGCCGCTGGCGCCGACCTCGTGACCTTCAGCGGCGACAAGCTGCTGGGCGGCCCGCAAGCCGGCCTGCTTGTGGGCCGCGCCGACCTGATCCGCAAGATCAAGAAGAATCCGTTGAAGCGCGCCCTGCGCGTCAGCAAATTGACGCTGGCAGCGCTGGAGCCTGTGCTGGGTCTGTATCGTGCGCCGGAGTTCCTGGCCCAGCGCTTGACCACGCTGCGCCTCCTGACCCGTCCGCAGCGCGAGATCCAGCCGCTGGCCGAACGGCTGCGCGGCGTACTGGCGCACGCGGCGGGAGCCCTTTACGCGGTCGAGGCCGTGCCCATGTTCAGCCAGATCGGCAGCGGGGCGCTGCCTGTGGACCAGTTGCCCAGTTGGGGGCTGGCGCTGCGCTATACGGGCAGCGGCCGGCCGGGGCGGCACCTGGACAAGCTCGAGGCGCAACTGCGCCGCCTGCCCACGCCCGTCATCGGCCGTATCGCCGACGACGCTCTGTGGCTGGACCTGCGTTGCCTGGAAGCGCGCGACGAGGCCGCCTTTGCGGCGCAGCTGGCGGAGCCGCTGACATGATCATCGGCACCGCCGGCCATATCGACCACGGCAAGACCACGCTGGTGCGCGCCTTGACTGGGGTGGACACCGACCGGCTCAAGGAAGAGAAAGCGCGCGGCATCTCCATCGAACTGGGCTACGCCTATACGCCGCTGGCCAATGGCGATGTGCTGGGTTTCATCGACGTGCCCGGCCACGAGAAACTGGTGCACACGATGGCGGCCGGCGCCAGCGGCATCGACTTCGGCCTGCTGGTGGTGGCGGCGGACGATGGCGTCATGCCGCAAACACGCGAGCATCTGGCCATCCTGTCCCTGTTGGGCGTGGCGCAAGGCGCGGTGGCGCTCACCAAGACCGACCGCGCCGATGCCTCCCAACAAGCAGCCGCGCGCGCCGAGATCGCGGAACTTGCCGCCGGCACCTTCCTGGCGGGCGCGCCGGTGTTCGCGGTGCAGGCCTCGCAAGCCGGCGATGCCGGCACTGCGGAATTGAAATCCTATCTGCACGCGCAGGCCGAAGGCTTGCGCCAGCGGGACGAAGCGGGCCTGTTCCGGCTGGCGGTGGACCGCGTGTTCACGCTGGCGGGGCACGGCACCGTCGTGACCGGCACCGCGCACGCGGGCCAGGCCCGCGCGGGCGACGACACGGCCGATCTGCGCTTGATGCCCGCAGGCACGCGGGTACGCGTGCGCAGTATCCACGCCCAGAACCAGCCCAGCGACACGGGCGTGGCCGGCCAGCGCTGCGCGCTGAACCTGGCCGGCATCGACAAGAACGCCATTGCGCGCGGCGACTGGATCGCGGACGCCCGCTGCTTCCTGCCTTCGCGCCATATCGATGTGGCGCTGACGCTGCTTGCTTGCGCCGACGCGCCCGTGCGCGCCTGGGCGCCGCTGCACGTGCACATCGGCGCCGCGCGCCATGTGGCGCACGTAGTGCCGCTTAGCGCCGAGGCGCTGTCGCCGGGGCAGTCCGGCTGGGTGCAACTGGTCTTCGACGAACCGGTCTGCGCCATGCCGGGCGACCGCTATATCGTGCGCAATGCGCAGGCAACGCGCACCGTTGGCGGCGGCCGGGTGCTGGACCCGAATGCGCCGGACCGCAAGCGCCGGGCGGCCTCGCGCCTGCAAGGCTTGCAGGCCGTGTCCGACATGCTGGACGGCGGCGGCCTTCCGCCGGTGCTGGCGCACGCGCCGCTCGGGTTGGATGAAGGCGCCTTGCAGCGACTGACGGGCCGCCCCGTGCGCGCGATCGAGGCGCCGCACGGCGCATTGTGGATCGAGGCGCGCAATGCGCAAGCGCCGCGCACGCTGATCCTGGGCACGCACTGGGATGCCTTGCGCGAACGCGTCGAACAGGCCCTGGCGGCCTTCCATCACAGCGCGCCGGACGAGCCGGGCCCGGACAGCGCGCGCTTGCGCCGGATGGCGATGCCAGTGGGACCGGACGCCTTGTGGACGGCCGTGCTGGACCATCTGCAGCGCGACGGGCGCGTGGCGCGCAACGGTCCGTGGCTGCATCTTCCCGCCCATACGTCCACGCTGGCGGACGCCGAGTCGGCGCTGGCCCAGCGCTTGCTGCCGCTGCTGCAGCAAGGTGCGTTCGATCCGCCGTGGGTGCGCGACCTGGCCCGCGCACAGGACGAACCCGAGGAGCGCGTGCGCCAATTGCTGCGCAAGCTGCTGCGTCGCGGCGACGTGGCGCAGGTCGTGAAAGACCTGTTCTATCACCGGGACCAGGTGCGGGCGCTGGCGCGGATCGCGGCGGACCTGGCGGCGCAGCCGGTGGGCCTGAACGCGGCGGTGTTCCGCGACGCGACGGGGCTGGGCCGCAAGCGCGCCATTCAGATCCTGGAGTTCTTCGACCGGGTGGGCTATACGCGGCGCGTGCGCGACACGCACGTGTTGCGGCCCGAAAGCGCGTACGCGGCGATGCAGGCGAACACAGAGCCGGTATCATAGGCGGGCTGCTGAGGAAGGCATTCGTGCCCGGCGGCACGGCTGGGCTTCAAACCCAGTTGGGGGCGTCAGACGTTCCCAGGTAGGTTCGACTCCTGCTGCCTTCCGCCAATTCCTTCAACTGCGCAGCATCCGCGTCACCACGCCCGTCACGCGGTTCGACTGCCAGTCCAGTTCCCCCAAGTGCCAATACCGGATGGACCCGCCGCGGTCCACCAGATAGTTCGCCGGCAGCCCGATCGCTTCCCACTTTTTCGATGCCGCGCTGTTGCGGTCGTGCAGTACGGTGCCGGCCACGGGCCATTTCGCCAGGAAGGTCGTGACCTTGCCCAGCGCCTCGCCGACGTTCACGGCGACCAGGCGCAGGCCTTCTTCGCGGTGGCGCTTGGCCATGGCGGACATCAGGGGGATCTCGTCGCGGCAGGGGTCGCACCACGTGGCCCAGAAACTGACGATGACGACGTTGCCGCGCCAGGCGGAAAGTTTTTGTTCGCGGCCGCCCAGGTCGGGCAGGACGAGGGCGGGCGTGGGCGCGGTCCACGGCGCCCAGTCGGGGCCGGTGGCGGTCTTCAGCGCCGAATCGCTGGCGGCTCGCGCCCAACTGGGCAGGGCGGCCAGCGACAGGCCGGATTGCAGCAGGCGGCGACGGCTGATCAAGGCGGGCTTCCTCCGCGGGCGGGCTCAGATGGCGATAGGTCTGGCGCTGAGCTTGTAGCTGAAGCTGTCCGGGTCCAGGCTGTCCAGGCGTCCGGCGCTGGTCTCGCCGTTGGGATACATCAGGAAGGGCACCGGGTCGTGCGCCGAGCCCGGCAGCACGACGTCGTGGCCGTGGTTGTACGCGACCCAGTTCATCTCCCAGGCGCCGAACAGCATGACGCGGGCGGCACGCACTTTCGCGTCGCTCAGCGGCAATTCGCCCGGGGGCTCCTCCAGCATGACCTTGCGCACGTCGGCGGGATCGACCGGGATCCAGCCATAGCCGGCGGCGTAGAACTCGGCGCGGCAGTGCTGGGCTTTCGTGACGTCGCCGGCTTTGCCCAGGCTTTTGTAGCCCAGCTCGGAATTGGCCACGCGCAAGCCATAAGCATCGCGCGCGGGGATGCCGGCGGCGCGGGCCAGCGCCACGAACAGCGCGTTGATGTCGGCGCATTTGCCGTTCAGATCGTTCGCCGTCAGCATGTAGCGCACGTCGCCCACGCCGCAGCCGCGCGTGGAGGCGGTTCGACAGGTGTTCGCCACCACCCATTCATAGATGGCGCGGGCGCGCGCCAGGTCGCCTTGGTGGCCCCGCGTGATCTGGTCGGCGGTGGTCTTGACGATGCCGTCGGTGGGCAACAGCGCGGTGGGCTTCAGAAACTCCCGCAGCGCGGCAGGAGGCTCCAGCGCGGCGTCCGCGGGCGGCGGCTGCGTCAGATCGACGCGGCGGTTGCGCGTCTGGAAGCGGCTGGTCACGGTGACGTTGCGTGGCGCCTGATTGTCCGGCCATTGCACGGCCAGCATCTGCACGTCGTAGCCGGGCGCCCGCATCAGCTGGGCGGTGCCGCCGCCGCTGACTTGCCAGGTGCTTTGCGCACCGCGCTGGTAAGGCGTGTCGGTGGCGTACGGCACCGGCACCCAGATGCGCGTGTGCGCGCCGGGGTCTTTCACGCTGATATCGGTGGTCAGTTCAAAGCCGCGCCAGCCGGCGTTGACGGGGGCCTGCTGGGCGCGCAGCGCCTGCGGCAAGGTGGTTGTGGCGGCGCACAATGCGCCGGAGAGTTGGAGAAAGTGTCGGCGATCCATGAAGCCCTCACGCACGGTGAAGTTTGGCTATCGGTGCGCCCTTGGCCGGGCGGCCGTCCCTTGGGGTGTGCTCCTTCGCGTCCTGCCGGATCATCATAGAGCGAACTTCGGCGGCGGTGCTATCCTTTTTCCATTGACTCATGGAGATTGAAATGACCCAGGATGTTGCCACGGCGGCCGTGCCGCGTTTGACGTCGCTCTCGCACGGGGGCGGCTGTGGCTGCAAGATCGCGCCCGGCGTGCTGTCCGAACTGCTCAAGCGCTTCGGTCCCGCCGCCAGCTATCCGAACCTGATGGTGGGCACCGAGACCGCCGATGACGCCGCGGTCTACCGGCTGAACGACGAGCAGGCACTGATCGCCACGACCGACTTCTTCATGCCTATCGTCGACGACCCGTTCGACTTCGGCCGTATCGCGGCCACGAACGCGTTGTCGGATGTGTATGCGATGGGCGGCACGCCCATCATGGCGCTGGCTATCGTCGGCATGCCCATCAACGTACTGCCGCATGGCGTTATCGCGGACATCCTGCGTGGCGGCGAATCGGTCTGCGAGGAAGCGGGCATTCCGGTCGCGGGCGGCCACAGCATCGATTCGGTCGAGCCCATCTACGGCCTCGCGGCGATGGGGCTGGTGCATCCCGGCCGCCTCAAGCGCAATGCCGACGCGCGGGCGGGCGATGTGCTGATCCTGGGCAAGGCGCTGGGCGTGGGCATTTTGTCGGCCGCGCTGAAAAAGAACCGCCTGGACGACGCCGGCTACCGCGTGATGATCGACACCACCACGCGGCTGAACCGTCCCGGCCCGGCGCTGGCCGCGCTGGACGGCGTGCATGCGATCACCGACGTGACGGGCTTCGGCCTGCTGGGCCATGCGCTGGAGATGGCGCGAGGCGCCAAGCTGACCGCGCGGCTGCGCCTGGACGCATTGCCCTGGTTGCCGGGCGTGCAGGCCTTCGCGGCCGATGGCGTGATCACCGGCGCGTCGGGCCGCAACTGGGCGTCCTATGGCGGATCGGTGCAGCTTGGCAGCGCCGTGACCGACACGCAGCGTGCGCTGCTGACCGACCCGCAGACGTCCGGCGGCTTGCTCGTGGCGTGCGCGCCGGAGGCCGCCGCCGCGGTGCTGGACCTGTTCCGCAGCCAGGGTTTCGAACAAGCCGCCGTGGTCGGCGAGATGACCGCCGGCGACGCGCAGGTGCGCGTGGAATAGGCAGCGAGGGGCGGGCGGCTCCACACGCGGGCTCAGCCCGCGGCCGTTCCGGGCGACAGTTCCCGCGCGGTCATGGCGGCCTGTTCCGTCAGCCACTGGGCCACCACGTCGGCGTCCGGCGTGCTGCGGCGCGTGTTGCGCACCAGCCAGTAGGCTAGATCTGTCGCGCGGGCCGCCTGCCCGCCGACCGCTTCCAGCCGGCCGTCCGCCAGCATCGGCGCGATCAGCGCCAGCCGGCCCAGCGCGACGCCGTGGCCGGCCAGCGCAGCCAGCACGATCTGGTCGTACTGGTTGAAGCGCAGCATGCCCTTGGCGCGCACCCGCCCCAGCCCGCGGGCGTTCAACCATTCCGACCACTGCAGCCAGGGACGGGTCGGATCATCGAATTCCAGCAGCACGTGGCGTTGCAATTCGTGCGCGTCCAGCTCCCGGGCATGCAGCGACGGGTGTGCGACGGGCACCACGGATTCGCCGAACAACCAGGCAGCGCCGTCCGGCACCATGTCGCGCAGGCTGTAGCGGATGGCGATGTCGACGCTTTCGCGGTCGATATCGATCAGGCGGTTGTCGGCGGCCACGCGCACGTCGATATGCGGATGCGCCGCCTGGAATTCCCCCAACCGGGGCAGCAGCCACAGCGATGCCACGCCGATGGTGGTGGTGACCGTGACCGGCGTGCGCCGTTCGGGCGCGCGCAATTGTTCGGTCAGGTCGCCCAGCTGGCTCAGCCAGACATCGGCCATGCGGAACAGCTGCGCGCCTTCCGACGTGAACGACACGCTGCGAAATCCGCGCACCAGCAGCGGCACGCCCAGGTGCGCTTCCAGCGCCCGGATCTGGCGGCTGACGGCCGATTGCGTCACATGCAGATCCTGTGCGGCCTGCGTGATGCTCATGCGACGGCCCACGGCGACAAAGCCTCGGACGAGGTCAAGCGGAGGAAGTTTGGCCAGCGGATATGGCATTCGTAAAACTCATGCGTATCAGACGGAAATGTCGCTTGAGCAATAGTACGCCGACGGCGTTCAATAACAGGCTGCGACGGGCGCATTGCCCGCGCCGCCGCGCCACCTTTCCAGACGGAGTACCCGTGATGACCGCGCCGTTGCCTGACTCGCCCCGCATGCAGATGTGGTTTGATTTCGCCAGCCCGTACAGCTATCTGGCGATCGAGCGTATCGACACCCTGGCGCGGACGGCCAACGTGCAGGTCGACCTGCGCCCCTTCCTGCTGGGCCCGATCTTCCAGGCGCAGGGGTGGAACGACACGCCGTTCCGGCTATTTCCGGGCAAGGGCGCCTACATGATGCGCGACATCGCCCGCCTGGCCGACAAGTATGGGGTGGTCTACAACCGCCCGCGCCTGTTCCCGCGCTTGAGCGTGCTGCCGGCCCGGATTGGGCTGCTGGGCCAGGACGAGCCCTGGGGCCGCGACTTTTGCCTGGCCGTGTTCCGCGCCAACTTCCAGCACGACCTGGACATCCAGGCCGAAGACGTCGTGCATGGATTGCTGAACCAGCTGTCGCTGGACGCGGACGCCCTGATCGCCCGCGCCAAATCCGAAGCCGCCAAGGAAGCGCTGCGCCGGCAGGTGGACCGCGCCCGTGATCTGGGCGTGTTCGGCGCGCCCACGTTCTTCGTCGGCGGCGAAATGTTCTGGGGTAATGACCGGCTTGAAGACGCCCTGGAGTGGGCCCAACGATGAAAAACGCAAGCAGTGCCTATCGCGGCGCGCCCATGCCGGGCGGCCGTTCGTTCACGCAATTTCGCGCCGCCCGCATCCGGCGCGTTTCGTTCCAGTGGAAGCAGGCCGGGCAGACGCAAGGCCCCGCGGGCCATGTTCCTGGCGGCAAGGGCGGTTCGTTCACCCCTTCGTGACCGGGGCCACCTGCGCCCATTCCTCGTCTGAATACAACCGGGAGCGCAGCAGGAAGCGCTTGCCTTCCGCGCTGTCCAGCGAAAAGGCGCCACCGCGTCCGGGCACGGCGTCGATGATCAACTGCGTGTGTTCCCAGTACGCGAACTGGTCCTCGCCCATGTAGAACGGGCAGCCCTCCAGGTCGCCCAGCAGCACGTCCGAGCCGCCCACCATGAATTCGCCCAGCGCGTAGCACATGGGCGAACTGCCGTCGCAGCATCCGCCCGACTGGTGGAACATCAGCGGGCCGTGCTTGGCGCGCAAGGTATCGATCAATTGGCGCGCTTCGTCGGTCGCGACCACGCGCGGCGTGTGTTCTGCCATGGCGTCATTCCTGTCCGGGGGCGCCGGACACGCCCGGCCCGAAGGCCCGGCGCGCCGGCCGCCCGTTGGCGATCAGAAGAAGCCCAGCTTCTTCGGCGAATAGCTCACCAGCAGGTTCTTCGTCTGTTGGTAATGGTTGAGCATCATCTTGTGGTTCTCGCGCCCGATGCCCGACTGCTTATAGCCGCCGAACGCCGCGTGCGCGGGATAGGCGTGATAGCAGTTGGTCCATACCCGGCCGGCCTTGATGGCGCGGCCCATCCGATAGCACATGTTGGCGTCGCGCGACCACACGCCGGCGCCCAGGCCGTAGAGCGTGTCGTTGGCCAGCGCCAGCGCGTCGTCGGCGTCCTTGAACGTCGTCACCGCCACGACCGGCCCGAAGATCTCTTCCTGGAACACGCGCATCTTGTTGTGGCCCTTGAAGACCGTGGGCTGCACGTAATAGCCGCCTTCCAGCGCGCCCTGCATCTGCGCGCGCGAGCCGCCGGCCAGCACGTCGGCGCCTTCCTGCTTGCCGATGTCCAGGTACGACAGGATCTTCTCCAATTGTTCGGTGGAGGCTTGCGCGCCCAGCATCGTGTCGCCATCCAGCGGGTTGCCCTGCTTGATCTCGGCCACGCGCTTCAAGGCGCGTTCCATGAACTTGTCGTAGAGCGATTCCTGGATCAGCGCGCGGCTGGGGCACGTGCAGACTTCGCCCTGGTTCAGCGCGAACATGACGAAACCTTCCACCGCCTTGTCCAGGAAGTCGTCGTCTTCGGCGGCCACGTCGGCGAAGAAGATGTTGGGCGACTTGCCGCCCAGCTCCAGCGTGACGGGGATGATGTTCTGCGACGCGTACTGCATGATCAGGCGGCCGGTGGTGGTTTCACCGGTGAAAGCGATCTTGGCGATGCGCTTGCTGGAGGCCAGCGGTTTGCCGGCTTCCAGGCCGAAGCCCGTCACCACGTTCAGCACGCCCGGGGGCAGGATGTCGCCGATCAGTTCCATCAGCAGCAAGATGCCTAGCGGCGTTTGTTCGGCCGGCTTGAGCACCACGCAATTGCCGGCGGCCAGTGCCGGCGCCAGCTTCCACGCGGCCATCAGGATGGGGAAGTTCCACGGGATGATCTGGCCGACCACGCCCAGCGGTTCGTTGAAGTGGTAGGCCACCGTGTCGCTATCGATTTCGGACAGGCCGCCTTCCTGGCTGCGGATGCACGAGGCGAAGTAGCGGAAGTGGTCGATCGCCAGCGGGATGTCGGCGGCGCGGGCTTCGCGGATGGGTTTGCCGTTGTCCCAGGTTTCGGCCGTGGCCAGGCGTTCCAGGTTGGCTTCCATCACGTCCGCGATCTGCATCAGCATGCGGGCGCGTTCGGCGGCCGGGGTCGCACCCCATTTCGGCGCGGCGCGGTGCGCGGCGTCCAGCGCCAGATCGATGTCGCGTTCCTTGGAGCGCGCGTTGCGGGTCAGCACCTGGCCGGTCACCGGGGTGACGTTGTCGAAGTACTCACCGTCTGCCGGCTTCTGCCACTTTCCATCAATGAAATTGTCGTACTGCGTTTTCAGGTCCAGACGGGTGCCGTACGAGTCCGGGGTGATGCGGGTCGCGATGTCCATGCTTGTCTCCGATATTGTTGGGATAGCGGCAGTCGGCTGCCTACCCGGTATCAAGCAAGGAATGTGCCAACCTGCGGGCTTCCCCGCTGGACAGCGCGCGCTCTCGCGTGCGAAAGTTGATCAGCCCGCGCAATCACGGGCAGCTGCCGTTTTTTGCGACATTGTCGCGGAACAGGTGTCGCAGAACGCCTGTCCTAGGAGACACGCATGGCCACTCATTCCCGTCAGCACGCGCTGACGCAAGCGCGCCTGCTGTTCAACCAGCAGGGGGCGGTGCCTGGCGGCATCGTTGCCGAACCCATCCTTCGATCCTGGCGCCGTTGCGCGGACCTGGGCTTCGACATGCGTGGCGTGCGCCGCGCCGAACTCATGACGCAAGGCGAACTGCGCGAAGCCCAGCAGCGCAACGAAGCGCTGCGCAGGCTGTCCGAACCCGCCATGTCGTATCTGCGCCGCGAGGCGGGCGGCAGCGGCAATCTGGTGATTCTGTCCGACGCCCAAGGGCTGGTGCTGGATAGCGACGGCGATGCGGGGTTCGCCAGCCGCGCGTCGCGCGTGGCGCTGATGCCCGGCGCACCGTGGGACGAAGCCGCCGCTGGCACCAACGCCATCGGCACCGCGCTGGTAGAAGGCCGGCCCATCACCGTGCATGGCGCGGAACACTATTTCGAACCCAATCGCATCCTGACCTGCGCGGCGGTGCCCATTACCGATAGCGAAGGTCGAACGCTCGGCGTGCTGGATTTATCCAGCCAGGCGCGCGACATCCGTCCCGACGTCCTGACGCTGGTGCGCGCCGCGGTTGATCTGATCGAACACCGCTTGTTCGAACAAGCCTATGAGCACCATGCCGTGCTGCGGCTGCACGACCACCATTCCGGCCTGGGCGCACCAGGTGAAGGCCTGTTGGCGTTTCAGGGCGATGTGCTGATTGGCGCCAACCGACGCGCGTTGCAGGCGCTGGGGCTGGCCGCAACGGCGCTGGGGGTGTACCGCTACAGCGATGTCTTCGATGGGGTACTGGAACGTTGCCCCGATGCCGCGGGCCGCGTGCAGACGCGCACGGGCGCGAGCTATCACGCGCGGCTGCGCCTGCCGCGTTCGCGTGCGCCGCAGCCGGTGGCGCCGGCCTTGCCAGGCATCGATGCCACGCGCCCAGCCGCACCCAGTTTCGACGCCGCCACACTCGGCGCACTGGCGCGCGCCGTGCACCTGTCAGATGCGGGCGTGTCCATTTTGCTGCAAGGCGAAACGGGCGTGGGCAAAGAGGTCTTCGCGCGCCAATTGCATGCGCGCGGCAAGCGGGCATCCGGCCCGTTCGTGGCGGTGAATTGCGCCGCCTTGCCCGAAAGCCTGATCGAATCCGAATTGTTCGGCTATGAAGATGGCGCGTTCACGGGAGCGCGGCGTCAAGGCAGCAAGGGTTTGCTGCGGCAGGCGCACGGCGGCGTGCTGTTCCTGGATGAGATCGGCGACATGCCGCTGATGCTGCAATCGCGGTTGCTACGCGTGTTGCAGACGCGCGAGGTGTCGCCACTGGGCGCGGCGCGGCCGGTGCCGGTGGATTTCGCGCTGGTGTGCGCCACGCACCGTCCGCTGGCCCACGAAGGCGCGGATGCGCCGGTGCGTCCCGACCTGTATTTCCGTATCGCCGAATACACCGTCACGCTGGAGCCGCTACGCGCGCGTGCCGACCGTCTGGAGTTGCTGCGCGCGCTCTGGGCGGCGCAGGGCGCGGGGCCGGTGTTGCCGCCGCTCATCGAAGCGCTGCTGGCGGCTTACCCGTGGCCGGGCAACTACCGGCAGCTGGTGGCCGTGCTGCGCACCTTGCATGTGTTGGCGGGGCCGTCAGGCGTGGTTGATGCAGACATGCTGCCCGCCGAACTGCGGCCCGTGGCGGACAACGCGCATGCCGCCGCCGCGCCGCCCGAAGGCGGCACGGCAGATCTGCAATCGATGACGGATGCCGCCGTTCGCGGCGCATTGGCCGCGCATGGCGGCAATGTCAGCAGAGCGGCGCGGGCGCTGGGTGTGCACCGCAGCACCGTGTACCGGCGCGCGGCGGCGTTGGGTTTGCCGCGCGCGCGATAGCCTGGGTACGCGGCTTTAGCCGACCAGGCGCGCAAGCTCCGCGCCCGGATCCTTGGCGCGCATGAAGGCTTCGCCCACCAGGAACGCGTTGACTTTGTGGTCGCGCATCAGCTTGACGTCTTCCGGCTTCAAGATGCCGCTTTCGGTCACGACGCGCTTGCCCGCCGGAATGTTGGGTAGCAGGTCCAGCGTATTCTTCAGGCTGGTTTCGAACGTGCGCAGGTTGCGGTTGTTGATGCCCAGCAGCGGCGTCTTCATGGTCAGCGCCACGTCCAGTTCCTGGGCGTCGTGCACTTCCACCAGCACGTCCATGCCCAGTTCCATCGCCAGCGTTTCGTAGTCGCGCAATTGCGACGGCGACAGCGCCGCCACGATCAGCAGCACGCAGTCCGCGCCCATCGCGCGGGCGGCGATGATCTGGTAGGGGTCGATCACGAAATCTTTCCGCAGCACCGGCAGCGAGCACGCGGCGCGCGCCTGGCGGAGGTGGTCGTGCGAGCCCTGGAAGAACTGCACGTCCGTCAGTACCGACAGGCAGGCCGCGCCGTGCACGGCATAGGTCGAGGCGATGTCGGCGGGGGCGAAGGTTTCGCGCAGCACGCCCTTGGAGGGCGACGCTTTCTTGATTTCAGCGATGACGCCGGCCTTGCCCTGCGAGATCTTGTCCTCGATGGCTTGGGCGAAGCCACGCACATCCTGGCGCGCCTGCGCTTCGCGCAGGACTTCGGCCTCGCTGCGCATCTGGCGAGCGGCGGCGACTTCCTCGACCTTGACGGCGAGGATCTTCGCAAGAATATCGTTCATTTCTGGAATTTCCGGGTATATGCGCAGAATTCCTCCAGCTTGGCTCGCGCCGCGCCGGTGGCAATTAATTCAAATGCTAGCGCTAAGGCTTCGGGAATGGAATCGGCTTTATTGCCGGCATAGATGGCTAGCCCCGCGTTCAGCGCAACGATGTCGCGCGCGGCACCCTCCACATTGTTCAGCGCTTCGATGACAAGTTCGCGCGACTGCTCGCGATTGGACACCTTGATGGACCGGTTGGACATCATGGATAGCCCGTAGTCCTCAGGGTGGATTTCATATTCCCGTATTTGACCATCTTTCAGCTCGCCCACGAGCGTGGCCCCGCCCAGCGACGCCTCGTCCATGCCGTCCTTGCCGTGCACGACCAGCACATGGCGCGACCCCAGGCGTTCCAGCACGCGCACCTGGATGCCCACGAGATCGGGGTGGAACACGCCCATCAGCTGGTTGGCGGCGCCTGCCGGGTTGGTCAGCGGCCCAAGGATGTTGAATATGGTGCGCACAGCCAGTTCTTTGCGCACGGCAGCCACGTTCTTCATGGCGCCATGGTGGGCGGGGGCGAACATGAAGCCGATGCCGGTGGCCTGGATGCACTCGGCGACGTCCCCGGGCGTCAGGACGAGGTTGGCGCCCAGGGCTTCCAGCACGTCGGCGCTGCCGCTGGAGGACGAGGCGCTGCGGTTGCCGTGCTTGGCGATCGGCACGCCGGCCGCCGCCGCCACGAACATGGCGGTGGTCGAAATGTTGAACGTGTGGCTGCCGTCGCCGCCGGTGCCGCACATGTCCAGCAGGTCCTGCGGATTGGGCGTCACGACGGGGGTGGCGAATTCGCGCATGACCTGCGCGGCCGCCGTGATCTCGCCGATGGTTTCTTTCTTCACGCGCAGGCCCATCAGCAGGGCGCTTGCGATTTGCGGGGACATCTCGCCGCGCATCAGCATGCGCATCAGATGCAGCATCTCGTCGTGGAAAATTTCGCGGTGTTCAATGCAGCGCGTCAGCGCTTCGGTGGGGGAAATCGTCACGGTGCGTCCTTCTCAGGCGAGGTTCAGGAAATTGCGCAGCAGGGCGTGGCCATGTTCGCTGAGCACGGATTCGGGGTGGAACTGTACTCCGTACAGCGGCAGGGATTTGTGGCGGACCCCCATGATGTCGCCGTCGGGGGCCGTCGCCGTCACCGCCAGGCAGTCCGGCAGGGTGGCGGGGTCGATGGTCAGCGAGTTGTAACGGATCACGGTGTAGGGGGTGGGCAGGCCGGTGAAGATGTCGGTGCCCGTGTGCGAGATCTTGACGGTCTTGCCGTGCATGATCTGCTGCGCGCGGACGATGTCGCCGCCATAGGCCGCGCCGATGGCCTGGTGGCCCAGGCACACGCCCAGGATGGGTTTCTTGCCGGCGAAGGCCTGGATCGCGGCCACCGAGATACCCGCCTCGGCGGGCGAGCACGGTCCGGGCGACACGCAGATGCGGTCCGGATTCAGGGCGGTGATCTCCTCCAGCGTGATCTGGTCGTTGCGCGCCACGCGCACGTCTTCGCCCAGTTCGCCGAAGTATTGGACCAGGTTGTAGGTAAAAGAGTCGTAGTTATCGATCATCAACAGCATTTTTTTCTCCGTGCGGGCGGTATTCGGTTCGGGCGGGCCAGGATCAGATGGGTTCGTCCAGGCCGTGCTGCACCTGTTCGGCCGCGCGCAGCACCGCGCGGGCCTTGGCTTCCGTTTCGGCCCATTCGGCTTCGGGGTTGGAGTCGGCCACGATGCCGGCGGCGGCCTGCACGTACAGCGTGCCGTCCTTGATCACGCCGGTGCGGATGGCGATGGCCACGTCCATCTCGCCGCCATACGACAGGTAGCCGGCCGCGCCGCCGTAGATGCCGCGGCGCACGGGTTCCAGTTCGTCGATGATCTTCATGGCTTCGACCTTGGGTGCGCCCGTCAGCGTGCCGGCGGGGAAGGACGCGCGCAGCACGTCCATGCTGCTCATGCCGGGGTTGAGGTTGCCCGTCACGTTGGACACCAGGTGCATCACGTGCGAATAGCGTTCGATGACCATGGTGTCGCTTACCTTCACCGAGCCCACTTCGGCCACGCGGCCCACGTCGTTGCGCGCCAGGTCGATCAGCATGACGTGTTCGGCCACTTCCTTGGGGTCCGCCTTCAGTTCGGCAGCCAGCGCGGCGTCTTCTTCGGGCGTGGCGCCGCGCTTGCGGGTGCCGGCCAGCGGGCGGATGGTGATCTGCGACTTCGGCACGCCGTTGTCCACCACGCGTTCCTGGCGCACCAGGATCTCGGGCGACGCGCCCACGACCTGGAAGTCGCCGAAGTTCCAGAAGTACATGTAGGGGGAGGGGTTCAGCGACCGCAGGGCGCGGTAGAGGGAAAGCGGGGAATCGCGGAAGGGCTTGGCGATGACCTGGCCGACCTGCACCTGCATCAGGTCGCCGGCGGCGATGTGTTCCTTGGCGCGGTGCACGGCCGCCAGATAGTCTTCTTTCTTGAAGTCGCGCCGCTCTTCGGTCTGCATGCTGGCGTGGCTGTACGGGATTTCCACCGGGCGTCGCAGGCGGGCGCGCAGGTCGTGCAGGCGTTGCTGGGCGCGGCTGTAGGATTCCGGTTGGCTGGGGTCGGCGTAGACCATCAGGTAGATGCGGCCGGCCAGGTTGTCCACGATGACCAATTCGTCCACGTGCATCAGCATCAGGTCGGGCGTGCCGCCTTCCATGCCGGCCGGGAACGGCTTGACGGCGGGTCCCAGGCACGGCTCGATATGGCGCACCGTGTCATAGCCGAAATAGCCGGCCAGGCCGCCGCAGAAGCGCGGCATGCCCGGCCGCAGGGCGACCTTGAAGCGGCCCTGGTACTGCTCGATGAACGCCAGCGGGTCGCCTTCATGCGTTTCCACGACCTGGCCGTCGTGCAGCACTTCCGTCAGGGTGCCGCTGGCGCGGATCACCGTGCGGGCCGGCAGGCCGATGAAGGAATAGCGGCCGAAGCGCTCGCCGCCCACCACGGATTCCATCAGGCAGGTCATGCGGCCGGCCAGGGGGCCCGCATGCGCCAGCTTCAGGTAGATGCCCAGCGGGGTGTCCAGGTCGGCGTAGGTCTCGGCGACCAGCGGGATGCGGTTGTAGCCTTGCGCGGCGAGGGCCTTGAATTCGATTTCGGTCATGTCGGGGTCTCGTAAGCGATTGGGTGTTTGCTTTCAGACCGGGCGCACAACAAAAAAGCCCGGTCCAGGTTACTGGTTCCGGGCTTGGCTCTGTGTTTACACAGCTACGGCACTAGGCGGCATACGCGTCCAGGGCCGGGAGGGATCATCGCCACCCGGAAGACAAACGCCACCAGCGCCACGAGGCGCCGAGCATTTGGTTCTGGGGGTAAGCGTTCATTGATCCGGGATAAGTCTTTGAGGATTCAGGGTTTGTCAGGTGACCCAGGGCCCCGTTTCAGGAGGCGGTTTTCGCGGCGTTCTGATTTTGGTTCCAGAGCGCCACCCACTGGGCGGCGTTGACAAGCGTGTCCACTATACCATCGACATCCAGCTCGCGCACGTCACGGCCTTCGTTGTAACCGTAAGGCACCACCAGCACCTGCGTGCCCGCCGTGCGACCGGCTTGCGCGTCATTGATCGAGTCGCCGATGGTCACGGCTTCGGTCACCGTCACGCCCAGCAGTTCGCAGGCGTGCAGCACCTGGTCGGGGTCGGGCTTGCGGCGTGCGCAGGTGTCGCCGCAGACGACCGCGTCGAAAAAGCCCGCCAGGCCGGTGCGCTGCAACAGCGGCAGCGTGAATTCGGTGGGCTTGTTGGTGACGACGGCCAGCTTCAGGCCCTGGTCGCGCATGTGCTTCAAACCTTCGATGACGCCGGGGTAGACCTGGGCGCGTTCGCCGTTGACCAAGTGGTAGTGGCGGTAGAAGGCCTGGCGGGCGCGGTCGAACTCGGCGGCCGACGGGTCGGCCGCGTCCAGGCTGCCCGCCAGGCTGCGGCGAACCAGATTGTCCACGCCCTTGCCCACGAAGGTGGCCACCACGTCTTCGCGCAGCGCGGTCATGCCGAGCTCCACGCGCATGGCGTTGGCCGCAAAGGCCAGATCGGGGATAGAGTCCAGCAGGGTGCCGTCCAGGTCCAGCAGCGCAGCGCGGAAAGCGGTCATGTCGTCGTGATCCTTAGATGGCCGTGGTTTCGCCGATGGCGATCTGTTCGCGCATGGACGTGATGATGCCGGCGTAGTCGGGCTTGCCGAAGATGGCCGAACCCGCCACGAACGTGTCCGCGCCCGCGCGGCGGATCTCGGCGATGTTGTCGATTTTGACGCCGCCGTCCACTTGCAGCACGATTTCCTGGCCGCCGGCCTGCATCCAGGCGTCGATCTTCGCGCGCGCCTCGCGCAGCTTGGTCAGCGCGCCGGGGATGAAGCTCTGGCCGCCGAAGCCGGGGTTCACCGACATGATCAGGACCAGGTCGATCTTGTCCATGACGTAGTCCAGGTAGCTCAGGGGCGTGGCGGGGTTGAACACCAGGCCGGCCTTACAGCCGTTTTCGCGGATGAGCGACAGCGTGCGGTCCACGTGGCGGCTCGCGTCCGGGTGGAAGCTGATGTAGTCGGCGCCGGCCTTGGCGAACATCGGTACCAGGTCGTCCACCGGTTCGACCATCAGGTGCACGTCGATCGGCACCTGGACGTGGGGGCGGATCGCCGCGCACACCATCGGGCCGATGGTCAGGTTGGGGACATAGTGGTTGTCCATCACGTCCACGTGGATCCAGTCGGCGCCGGCGGCGACGACGTTGCGGACTTCCTCGCCCAGGCGGGCGAAGTCAGCCGACAGGATGCTGGGGGTGATGCGAGTGGAAGCCGTGGAGGATGACATGATGTTCGGAGTCGGGAAGGGCATAATGTGCCATTATTGCAGTTTGAGGCGCGGTATCGGGAACAGCCCGGTCCCGCGGGTCCGAAAACTGCGTCTTGCAAGCGTCCGGCGCCGTCATCCGGCCCCCGCGCCCAGTCACACAGGGAAGGACTGTGAAACCTTACGACCTGAGCGTCTCTGTCTCTCCGCGCTTCGTGCCTGAACAGTCCGATCCCGGCGAACAGCAATTCGTGTTTGCCTATACCGTGCGCATCACCAATACCGGCGAGCATCCCGCCCAGGTGATCAGCCGCCACTGGATCATCACCGATGGCAACCAGCGCGTGCAGGAAGTGCGCGGGCTGGGCATCGTGGGGCAGCAGCCCCTGCTGGCGCCCGGCGAGACCTTCGAATACACCAGCGGCTGTCCTTTGCCCACCCCGGTGGGCACGATGCGCGGCACCTACCACTGCGTCGGCGAGAACGGGATTCCGTTCGAAGTGCCGATCTCCGAATTCGTCCTGGCCATGCCGCGCACCCTGCATTGAATGGCCGGCCCGTTGCCCTGTTTTCCCCTCTGCTCATGAAGCGCATTCTTAGCCTGTCCGTGCTGTCGGTCCTGCTGTCGGCATGTTCCACGCCCTCCGACGTCCCTCCTGAATCCGGCGAAACCGGCAGCTTGCCCGGCACGCGAGTCCCCGCGGCTGACGGCCCCCTGGTGGTGCCGCCGCTGTCGGCCTTGCCGGACACCCCGCCGCGCGCCCTGGCGGGCAAGTTCAAGGCCGGGACCTGGTCCGAGATGCCGGGCTGGTCCTCCGACGACCTGACGCAGTTCTGGCCCCTGTTCCTGCGCAACTGCCGCGGCCTGATGCGGCCCACCAGCGGCAACCTGGCCGCGCCTGCGCGCGCCACCCCGCGCGCCTGGCAGCCCGTGTGCGCCGCCGCCGTCGACCCTTCCCGGGCGCCGGCCGCGGGCGACGCCGAGGGCGTGCGCCGCTTCCTGCAGACCTATCTGCAGCCGTGGCGCCTGAACGCGGCCGACGGCAAGCCGGCCACCAATACCGTCACCGGCTATTACGAACCCCTGGTGCGCGGCTCGCGCCGCCAGGGCGGCAACTACCAATGGCCGCTGTACGCCGTGCCCGCCGACCTGCTGACGATCGATCTGGGATCGATCTACCCCGACCTGGCCGGCAAGCGCGTGCGCGGCAAGCTCGACGGCAAGCGGGTCGTGCCCTACGACACCCGCGCCGCCATCGAATCCTCCGGCCGTCGCCCGCCCGTCGTGGTGTGGGTGGACGATCCCGTGGACAACTTCTTCCTGCAGGTGCAGGGCTCGGGCCGCGTACAGCTGACTGACGGCCCCGACGCCGGCAAGACCATCCGCGTGGCGTACGCCGACCACAACGGCCAGCCCTACGTGTCCATCGGCCGCTGGCTGATCGACCGCGGCGAGCTGACGGCCGATCAGGCCTCCATGCAGAACATCCGCGCCTGGGCGCAGCGCAATCCGAAGCGCGTGCAGGAAATGCTGAACGCCAACCCGGCGGTCGTCTTCTTCCGCGAAGAACCGGTCATCGATCCCGAACAGGGCCCGAAGGGCGCCTACGCGATCCCGCTGGCGCCCAAGCGTTCGGTGGCGGTCGACGCCACCTTCGTGCCGCTTGGCACGCCGGTGTATCTGGCCACCACGTTCCCGGCCTCGGACCGGCCGTTGCAGCGGCTCGTGTTCGCCCAGGACACGGGCACGGCCATCCGCGGCGCGGCGCGCGCCGACTTCTACTGGGGTTACGGCGACGAGGCCGGCCAGCAGGCGGGCCGCATGAAGCAACGGGGCCAGATGTGGGTGCTGTGGCCCAAGCAAGCAGGGGAGCCCTCGGCAAGATGACCCATCAAATCGTCGTTTGCGGGGCGGGCATCGTCGGCCTGTCCACCGCCCTGGCGCTGGCCCGCCGCGGCCAGCGCGTCGCCGTCCTGGCGCCGCGCACGTCCGTTCCTGCGGCCGACCCCAACCGCTACCACCCGCGGGTCTATGCCATTTCGCCCGCCAGCCAGCGCTTTCTGGCCGAGCTGGGCGTCTGGGAGGCCATGCCCGCGTCCCGGCTGATGCCGGTCGAGGCGATGGAGATCCACGGCGATGCCGACGGGCAGGTCAACCTGAACGCCTGGCAGGCGGCGCTGCCGCAGTTGGCCTGGATCGTCGAATCCGGCGAGATCGAGCGCGTGCTGATCCAGGCCGTGCGCATGTTCGGCATTCCCTGGCTGGAAGACCGCTGCACGGGCTATCAAGATGGCGCGGTCGATACGGAAAGCGGCACGCGTATCCAGGCGGAACTGTTCGTGGGCGCTGATGGCGCGGCCTCGCCGCTGCGCACGGCCGCCGGCATGAAGCACGATGCGATGTCCTATGACGATACCGGCCTGGTCGTGCACCTGGACGCCGAACGCGCCCATCAGGGCACGGCGATCCAGTGGTTCCGCGATGACGGTGTGCTGGCGTTGCTGCCGCTGCCCGACACCGCGGACGGCCCGCAAGTGTCAATGGTCTGGTCCATGCGCACCGAACCGGCGCAGGCGCTGCTGGCGTTGCCGCCCGAGGCGCAGGCCGCAAAGCTGGAAAACCTGCTGGCCGAGGCCTCCGAAGGCCGCCTGGGCCGGCTGAAAGTCCGCAGCAAGCTGCACGGCTTTCCGCTGACGCTGGAACGTGCCCAGATGGTGGCGCCCGGCATCGCGCTGGCCGGCGACGCCGCGCACCGCCTGCACCCGCTGGCGGGTCAGGGCCTGAACCTGGGCCTGGGCGACGTCGAGGCGTTGGCTCGCACGGTGGCGGGCCGCGAACCCTACCGCACGGCGGGCGACCTCCGCGTGCTGCACCGCTACCAGCGCGCGCGCGCCGAACCGGTGCTGGCCATGCGCCTGGCCACCGACGGCCTGCACAAGCTGTTCGCATCGCGCGCCACGCCGCTGGTGTGGTTGCGCAACGCGGGCATGCATTGGGTCGAAAAGGCGCCGCTGGTCAAGCGCCGCCTGATCGCGGGCGCATCGGCCAATTGAACCCGGTCGGGCATGCTTTTGGAACCTTGGCAGGGGGCGGGAGTCTGACTGAGATTCGCGCAGCGTCCGGTCAGCTTCCGGCCGGCCCCGTCGGGATGCGTTACGCTTGCCTCCAAAGAACACGATAAGTACAGGAGTACTGATGAACTTCCGCATCTCCGCCACCCTGGCGGCTTGTTTCCTGGCCGGTGGCCTGGGTCTGTCCACCGCAGCGCTGGCGCAAGCGCCCGCCAAGGGCGACAAGTCCGTGTCCACGCAGTCTGTCGGCCAGCCGGGCAAGGGCGAAAAAAGCGTGTCCACCACGCAGATCGACCCGGTGGCGGATGCCGTCAAAGAACGTTTCCAACAGCGCTTCACCGGCATGGACGTGACGGCTGTACGCCGCACGCCCTATGGCCTGTTCGAAGTGCAGCTGGGCATGGACCTGATCTACACGGACGAAAAAGTCACCTGGGTCATGGAAGGGCCGTTGATCGACGCGATGACGCGCCGCGACGTCACCCGCGAATCCCAGGAAAAGCTCAGCGCCGTCTCGTTCGACCAGTTGCCGCTGGACCTGGCCATCAAACAGGTCAAGGGTGACGGCTCGCGCAAGGTCGCGATTTTCGAAGACCCCAATTGCGGCTACTGCAAGCAGCTGCGCAAGACGATGGAAGACCTGGACAACGTTACCGTCTACACCTTCATGTACCCGATCCTGTCGCCCGACTCCAAGGACAAGGTGCGTGATGTCTGGTGCGCGAAAGACCAGGGCAAGGCTTGGGACGACTGGATGGTGCGCGGCAAGAAGCCGGCCGCCGCAAGCTGCGACGTGCCGGAAGACAAGCTGCTGGCCCTGGGCCACCAGTTGATGGTGCGCGGCACGCCCACGCTGTTCTTCGCCGACGGGTCGCGCGTCAGCGGCGCGATCCCGCTGGACCAACTCAAAGCCCGTTTGAACTGACCGGCGCCGCGCGCCGGCCGGGCAGGCTGGCGCGACAAGCGCCACGCCTCCCGGAGACAGCACTTGAAAATCGCAATTCTCGACGATTATCACGACGTAGCCCGGCGCTATGCGGATTGGACCTCGCTGGGCGGCGACGCCGAAGTCCAGATCTTCAACAATTTCATCCCGGACGAACAGGTCGAGCCCACGCTTGAGTCCTTCGACGTGATCGTGGCCATGCGCGAGCGCACGCCGTTCCCCGCCGAACGCATCCGCGCGCTGCCCAAGCTGCGTCTGCTGGTCACGACCGGCATGCGCAACAACGCTATCGACATGCCGGCCTGCACCGCGCAGGGCATCATCGTGTGCGGCGCGCCCGGCAGCGCCGACGCGAACACCGCCACGGCCGAACTGGCCTGGGCGCACATCCTGGGCCTGTTCAAGCACCTGCCCGCCGAAGACGCGGCCATGCGCCGCGGCATGTGGCAAACCGCCATGCCCGAACCGCTGGCCGGCAAGCGGCTGGGTGTGCTGGGCCTGGGCAAGCTGGGCGCCGCCGTGGCCAAGGTGGGCCAGGCGTTCGGCATGGAGGTGGTGGCCTGGAGCCCCAACCTGACGGACGAGCGCGCCGAGGCCGCCGGCGTCAAGCGGGTGGACAAGCACGAGCTCTTCGCGACCTCTGACGTCGTCAGCCTGCACCTGATCCTGTCGGACCGCAGCCGCCATGTGGTGGACGCCGCCGCCTTGGCCGCGATGAAACCGACCGCCTATCTGGTGAATACGTCGCGCGCCGGCCTGGTGGATAACGAAGCGCTGATGGACGCGCTGGTGAAGTTCCGCATCGCGGGCGCCGGCCTGGATGTCTACCCCGAAGAACCGCTGTCGCCCACGGATACCGTGCGCGACCTGGACAACGTGATCCTGACCCCGCACCTGGGCTACGTCAGCCGCGAGAACTTCGAAGCGTTCTATCAGAACTCGCTGGAAGCCGTGAAAGCGTTCCAGGCGGGCAAGCCGATCCGGGTATTGAACGCGTAAGCGTTGATGGATTGGGTGCAAAAAAAAATGGCCGCATGCGGCCATTTTTTCGTGCGCAACCCATCGCATCAGCTACGGGTGAACATCACCTTCTTTTCCACGATCGCGCCCGGCTCCAGCGCTTCTGGCGTATCGCCGCAGGCGTCGTCGCCGTCTTCGTCCGGGTCCACGGCGTCAAACGCCGTGTCGCCGTTGGCGTCCGGCACGCCAGTGGGCTTCAGGCCCACGAAGTCGAACAGGTCGCGGTCCATCAGATGCGACGGCACCACGCGCGACAGCGCGTTGAACACGTTCCACGAACGACCCGGGTGCTGCTTGTCCCAGTCCTTGATCATCCGGCCCACTTCCTTGCGCTTCAGGTTTTCCTGGGAGCCGCAGAGATTGCACGGGATGATGGGGAACTGCTTGAGCTCGGCGTAGGCGATCAGGTCCGTTTCGGCCACATAGGCCAGCGGGCGGATCACCGTGTGGCGGCCGTCGTCCGACACCAGCTTGGGCGGCATGCCCTTCGCCTTGCCGCCGTAGAACAGGTTCAGGAAGAACGTGGCCAGGATGTCGTCGCGGTGGTGGCCCAGCGCGATCTTGGTGGCGCCCAGTTCGGAGGCGACGCGGTACAGGATGCCGCGGCGCAGGCGTGAACAGAGCGAGCACATCGTCTTGCCTTCTTCCAGCACGCGGGTCACGATGGAATACGTGTCCTGCGTTTCGATATGGAAGGGCACGCCCAGTTCTTTCAGGTACTGGGGCAGGATGTGGTCGGGGAAGTCAGGCTGCTTCTGGTCCAGATTGACCGCGATCAGCTCGAACTTGAACGGCGCGCGCTTTTGCAGCTGCAGCAGGATATCCAGCATCGCGTAGGAATCCTTGCCGCCCGACAGGCAGACCATGACGCGGTCGCCTTCTCCAATCATGTTGTAGTCGGAGAGCGCGCGCGTGGTCTCGCGGGCCAGGCGCTTGGTCAGCTTGTTGCCTTCGTAGCGGGCCTTTTCAGCAGCAAGCGCGCTTTGCGCGTGCGGCGTGGGGGCTACATCGGTACGCAAGCGGATAGGGGGAGCGATATCGTTCATGGTCAACGGGTGATCTGTATTTCCACGCCCACCGCCGCACAGTCGGAAAAGGCCATGGGCTTGCTGATGCGCAGGCGCAGCGAGCGGATTTCCTGAAAGTCGGCCAACAGGCGCGCGGCGACTTGTTCGGACAGGGTTTCGATCAGGTTCACATGCGCCTGCGTGCATTCCTCGACGATGGCCTCGCGCAGCCGGCGGTAATCCAGCACGCTGTGGATATCGTGGTCGTCGACCGAGCGCTGGATGTCCACGTCGAATTCGGCGTCGACGTGCAGGGGCTGGGTGGCGCGTCGCTCGTGTTCGAGGATGCCGATGCGGGCGTCGAGCGCAAGCCCGGAAAGGATGATGCGGCGTGTGGGCATGATGGAAACCTGGGTGGGACAGCCGGAATTGTAAGGCGACAGCCGGCCGGGGGCGGCGCGCTGGCTACAATTCGGCCATGTCCGGGCGTCCGGCGGACGCCGGCGCAGTCAATAAGGGGTGAAATGCAACAGATGCACGATGCGGTCATTGTAGGCGGCGGCCCGGCCGGCGCTTCCTGCGCCTTGTGGCTGGCCAGGCTGGGTCTGTCCCCGCTATTGGTCGAAGCCGGCGCCCGCCTGGGCGGGCTGGGCAATGACAATCCGTTCGCCGACGATTGGATCGCGGTGCTGCCCGGAGTGACCGGCCAGCAGGTGGCGGCCAACATCGACGCGAGCGTGCGCGCGGCCGGCGTGCCGCTGCGCCTGGAAACCCGCGTGACGGACGTCTTGCCCTGCAAGGGCGGCATCCAGGCCACCCTGACCGGTCCCGACGGCGGCCAGACGCAGGTGCGCGGACGTACGCTCGTCATCGCCTCGGGCGTGCGCGCCAAGGGCCTGCCGGAACACCCGCCGGGTGCGTCCTGGCCTGGCGTGCTGATCGGCCCGGGTTCCCCCATCGTGGCGCAGGACTACTCCGGTTTGTCGGTCGCGGTGCTGGGCGGCGGGGACAACGCGTTCGAGAACTACGTCTATGTGCGCAACCGCGGCGCCCGCGCCGTGCACCTGTACGCCCGCAGCGTCCGTGCCCAGCAGCAATGGGTGACCCGCGCCGGCCGCGAAGGGGTGCGCATCGGCCCGTACCAGGTGGATCCCGCGCGGCGCAGCGTGGACGGCCAACCGTACGACCTGATCCTGGTCTTCTACGGCTGGGAACCGCAAGCCGCTTTTGCTGACGGCCTGCGGCTGGCCCGCGACGACCGCGGCTACATCCGCACGGATTTCGCTACCGCCGAAACCAGCGTGCCCGACATCTACGCGGTGGGCGAGGTGGCGCACCGCATGCATCCCTGCGTCGTCACGTCGATGGCGGACGGGGTCGTGGCGGCCAAGGCCATCCAGCGCCGCTGGGAGCGCGCAGGGGAATAAGCCTGCCGCCGTTCGGACAGGCCGGCGTTATTTGGGTAATAATAATTATTCTCAAATAAGATCCGGATCCGTCCATGCCTTCCCTGCGCGCCGCCGCCGAATACCATCGCGTTGACGCGGCATTGAGCCAGCCCGGCGGGGTCGCCCTGCACGCGGGCGTGTTCCGGCGCAACGCCACCCGCTGGCGCGATGAGCCGCTGCACCGGGGCCTGAAAGTCATCATGCTCGACGGCCATGTGCACAGCCGGATCGAAGACCGCACCGCCTTGCGCCTGCAGGGCCCCACGCTGTTCCTGGCGTGGAGCACCGGCCAGGCGCACGGCGCGGACGCCTTCGAGGCGGGCGTGGATCAGCATTACGCGATGGTGAGCTTGCCGGATACGGCGCTGTGGTCGGAGCTGGGGCTGGAGCCCGATTTCTTCAAGCGACTCGCCTCGGGGCAGCCATCGAGCGAGCCGGTCGTCTGGCACGGCCCCGCCGGGCGCGACGCGCGCCGCATCGCCGACCAGGTGCGTGTTTGCGCCTTCGACGGGGCGGCACGCCGCTTGTATCTGGCAGCCAAGGGGCTGGAACTGGCGGCCGTGGCCTTGGCGCAAGCGACCCGGACCGCCGCCTTGTCCGCGGAACCCGCCCACGCTGCGGCGCGCGAACTGGACGCGGCGCATG
>NZ_JABBJN010000075.1 GCF_012928505.1 Achromobacter sp. Bel
TCCGGATCGTCGCCCGCGCGCCGCCCCAGGTTCAGGGTGTCGTGCGGCGCCACGCCCACGCCGCCGGCGCGCGTCGTGCAGAAATAGTTCACGCCGGCCCATTGCGGGCCGGTTACGACGGGCAGGCTGGCGATCACGCGTTCCATGCGATGTTTTCCTGAACCAGGGTCATGTCCTCGGGCACCGCGGCGGCGAACTGAACTTCGCCGCTGCCGCCCGGATCGTCGAAATGCAGCGCGCGGGCGTGCAGCATCTGGCGCTGCGCGCCCGCGATGGGCTTGCCGCCGTAGATCGTATCGGCCAGCAGCGGGTGGCCCAGGCTGGCCATATGGACGCGGATCTGGTGGGTGCGGCCGGTTTCCAGGCGGCACACCACTTCGGTGACGCGGCCGCCGGGATCCACTTGGCCCCGCCGGGCTGGCGCGTAATTGGTGATGGCGGGCTTGGGCGCCACCGGACGCTCGACGCTCATGCGGATCGGCACGCGGGCATCGCGGCCGATGGCGCGTTCGACGCGGCCGGCGCCGGCGATCCAGCCATGCGCCAGCGCCACATACTCGCGGCCCATGCTGCGCGCCTGCAACTGGCGCACCAGATGCGTCTGGGCGCGCTCGTTGCGGGCCACCACCATCAGTCCGGAGGTGTCCTTGTCCAACCTGTGAACGATGCCGGCACGCGCCACGGACGCCAATTCAGGATAGCGATACAGCAAGCCGTTGAGCAGCGTGCCGCTCCAGTTGCCCGCGCCGGGATGCGTGACCAGGCCGGCGGGCTTGTTCACCACGATCCACTCGGGGCTTTCGTCCACGACGACGAATTCAACGGGTTCGGGCGTGAAGGCGCGCGCATCGGGCGCCGGTTGAGCCCAGACCTGGAGCTCGTCGCCCGGGCCGACCGTCTGGCGGACTTTGCCGGGAGCGCCATTGACGTGCACGTTGCCGGCTTCGATCCAGCCTTGCAGGCGGCTGCGGGAATGGTCGGGCAACAAGCCGGCCAGCACCTTGTCCAGCCGGTCGGCCTTCACGGTGGAAGGCACGGTTACAAGTTGCGGCTCACCCCGGTTTCCACCGGGATTTTCATCGGCGTTTTCGTCGCCGGTTTCGTCGGAGAGGCCCAGAAGTTCATCGTCGGAAACGAGATCTGTGCCGGCGGCTGTATCAGACATGGAGACAAATCATATAATCAGCCTGCCATGCTAACACCAAGGATACGATTCTCGTGATTCACCACTCCGCAGCTCCCTCGAACCCCGCATCCCGAAGCGGGCCGGTTTTGCGCGTGGTTATCGCGCTATTTGCCGTCATCGTCATCGCCGGTTGCGGCTCGACCAACAGCAAATACGACAAGACCACCAACTGGAGCGCCGAACAGCTCTACGCCGACGCCAAGGCCGAAATGTCCTCCGGAGGCTGGAAGGAAGCACGCGAACGCCTGACCGCCATCGAAAGCCGCTACCCCTTCGGCGTCTACGCCCAGCAAGCGCTGCTTGAACTGGCCTACGTCAACTGGAAAGACGGCGAAAACGAACAAGCCCTGGCCGCGATCGACCGCTTCCAGCAGCTGTATCCCAACCACCCCGGCACCGACTACGCCCTGTATCTGAAGGGCCTGATCAACTTCACGCCGGCCAGCGCCTTCATGAGCAACATCACCGGCCAGGATCCCGCCGAGCGCGATCCCAAGGGCCTGCGCGCGTCTTACGACGCGTTCAATGAACTCATCAAGCGCTACCCGGACAGCAAGTACACGGTGGATGCCGAAAAGCGCGTCGCATGGCTGGTCAACACCATCGCCATGAACGAAGTCCACGTCGCCCGCTACTACTACGAGCGCGGCGCCTACGTGGCCGCCGCCAACCGCGCGCAAACCGTGATCACCGACTTCGAAGGCGCCCCCGCCACCGAAGAGGCGCTCTACCTGATGGTCGAGTCCTACGACAAGCTGGGCATGACGGAACTGAAGAACGACGCGCAACGCGTCTACGACAAGAACTTCCCCAATAGCGATTTCAAGTCCAAGGGCCTGAAGGCCGATCGCAGCTGGTGGAACCCGTTTGACTGATTGGTTTGCGGATTCTCGCCGCATGGGAAAAGCGAAGCCCCTCGACAGAGGGGCTTTCTTTTTGGCTGCCGCAAACGGCAGGGCCGGCGCGCGCGCCTGGCGCTAGGCGTCGCCGCCCTCGCCTTCCTGCTTGCGGCGGTAGAACGCCAGCACCTCTTCCAGTTCACGCGTCCGCGCGAAAGGCGGCAGGCCGCGCCACAGGCGCTTGCCGTAGGGCTTTTCGACCAGGCGCGCATCGCCCACCATCAGCACGCCCCAGTCGGACTCCGTACGGATCAGGCGGCCCGCGCCCTGCTTGAGCGAAATCGCGGCTTCGGGCAACTGGTATTCCGAGAAGGGATTACCGCCCTGGGCCCGGCAGGCCCGCAGGCGCGCTTCGATGACGGGGTCGTCGGGCGGCGCGAACGGCAGTTTGTCGATGGCGACCAGGGTCAGCACATCGCCGGGCAGGTCGATGCCTTCCCAGAAGCTGGCGCTGCCCACCAGCACGGGATGCTTGAGCTTGCAGAAGCGGTCCAGCAGATCGCGGCGCGTGCCTTCGCCCTGCTTAAGCAGCGGCCAGTCGTGCCCGGCGTCGTCGAAGGCGTCGGCCAGCAAGGTCGCGACCTTGTCCACCGCGCGCAGCGTCGTGCACAGCACCAGCGTGCCGCCGGGGCTGGCTTCGAGCAGCGGCAACAGCGTCTGGACGAAACGGTCCAGGAACTGCGGCGATTGCGGTTCGGGCATGCCGCGCGGCACGAAGAGCAGCGCCTGTTCGGGATAGTTGAACGGCGATTCCCACTTGCCGGTGCGGGCGCTGGAAAGCCCCAGTTGGCTGGTGAAGTGCGTGAACTCGCCGTTCACCGACAGCGTGGCGGACGTCATGATCCAGGCCTGGCCCGGCTTGCGGTACTTGGAGAACGCCTGGGCCACCGACAGTGGCGCCGAGTGCAGGCGCACGTGATGCTGGCCATGCTCGACCCAGCGCACCGCAGGCCCCGTCCATTGAACCGCCGCGGCGGCCACCCCTTCCAGGATGGATGCCGGCGTAGCCGGACCGTCGCCCAGCTCAGCCGCCGGGGCGTCGGGCGACTGGTCGTCGCGGCCCCAGCCTTCGTCCGCCATGCCGGCATCGGCGCGGCCGGGCGTTGCCCAGCGCTTGAGCCGCACGGAGATTTCCGCCCCGCTGCGCGCCGCGGCCATCAGGTCCGGATGCTTCTCGGCCACCACGCCCAAGGCCTTGGTGGCCGTGTCCACGGCTTCGCGCAGGACGGCCAGCGCCTCGTCGAATTCCTCGGGGTTGGGGATCGCGTCGAACGTGGCCTTGCGGCCCGGCATCCGGTCCAGCGGCGCACAGGCCAGCCGCAATTCGCGCGCAGCGGTTTCCAGATGGCGGCTGACGTCGCTCCATTTGGCGGCTTCGCGCGCATACGCCAGGCCGGCGACTTCCAGCGCTCGGCCGAAGTCCATCAACTGGTGCGTGGACACGCTGCTGCCCAGGAAGCGGGTGGCGGTGTCGGGCAATTGGTGGGCTTCGTCGAAGATGACGGTATCGGCTTCGGGCAGCAGGTCGGTCACGCCCTCTTCGCGCAGCACCAGGTCGGCCATGAACAGCGCATGGTTGACCACCACCACGTCGGCCTCCTGGGCCTGGCGGCGTGCCTTGACAACGAAACAGTCGCGGATGCGCGGACACTCCTGGCCCAGGCAGTTCTCGCGCGTGGACGTCACGCGTTGCCAGATGTCGGCGTCTTCAGGCACCTGCGCAAGATCGCTGCGGTCACCCGTCTTGGTGATGCCTGCAAAAACCTGGATCCGGCGCAGCTGCTGGATCTCGGTGCGCGACTTCAGCGCGCGCTCGTCGCCCTGCAGGCGTTCAAGGTGATAGTGGCAGACATAGTTGCCGCGGCCCTTGAGCAGCGCGGCCGTCACGGGGGCGGCCAGCGCGGCGCGCACGCGCGGCAGGTCGCGCGCGAACAGCTGGTCCTGCAGCGTGCGGGTGCCGGTGGAAATCAGCACCTTGCCGCCCTGGATGAAGGCGGGTACAAGATAGGCCCAGGTCTTGCCGATGCCGGTGCCCGCTTCGGCCACCAGCGTGGCGCGGTCCTGGATGGCGTCACCGATGGCCTGCGACAGCTCCACCTGCGAAGGGCGCGGCTTGTAGCCGGGCATGGCCGTGGCCAGCGGCCCGTCCTCGTCGAAAAATTCGGAAATATCCAGGTCCAGCATTACGGCAGCCTAGTGTCGGTCGGAGTCTATGGTGAACCGGTACCGGTTACGGTTCGGGCGCCAGACACTGATGTGGGAAAGGACCAAATGATACCCGTTGCGGCACCTGCCCCTGGCGGCGGCAGGGACGGATCGGTCCACCTTGGCACGTTCTGTAACAGTGGCTTATGGCACAATCCGCCCCTTGTTTTTCCTTTTTGTCGTCGTATAGAGATGTCTGAAACTTCCGCTATCACGAACGCCGCCGCCGGCGTCGACAACGCCCGCATCGTCGCGCAGCTTGCTACCGAGCTCGGCGCGCGCGCCTCCCAGATCGCCTCGGCGGTGGAACTGCTGGATGACGGCGCCACGGTGCCCTTCATCTCACGCTATCGCAAGGAAGCCACCGGCGGCCTGGACGATACCGTGCTGCGCAATCTGGAAGTGCGCCTGGGGTATCTGCGCGAACTCGAAGAACGCCGCGGCTCCATCCTTGAATCCATCTCGCAGCAGGGCAAGCTCACGCCCGAGCTGCAGCAGGAAATCGCAACGGCCGACACCAAGCAGCGCCTGGAAGACTTGTACGCGCCGTACAAGCCCAAGCGCCGCACCCGCGCCCAGATTGCCCGCGAAGCGGGCCTGGAACCGCTGGCCGACGCCATCCTGGCCGATCCGGCCTGCGACCCCGCCGCGCTGGCCGCGCAATACCTGAACCCCGAAGCGTCCATCAACGACGCCAAGGCCGCGCTGGACGGCGCGCGCGACATCCTGGCCGAGCGCTACGCTGAAAACGCGGACCTGCTGGCCGACATGCGCGAGCACCTGTGGTCCACCGGCCTGATCTACTCCAAGATGGTCGACGGCAAAGAAACCGAAGGCGCGAACTTCCGCGACTGGTTCGATTTCAACGAACCGCTGCGCACGCTGCCCTCGCACCGCATCCTGGCGCTGCTGCGCGGACGCCAGCAAGGCGTGCTGGAACTGCGCCTGGGCCTGGAAGCCGAACTGGAAGCGCAATTGCCGCACCCGTGCGTGGCGCGTATCGCCAGCTTCCTGAAGCTGGGCAACGGCCTGTTCGCGCTGGACGCCACGCCGCGCGCGCGCTGGCTGGGCGAAGTCTGCCGCTGGACCTGGCGCGTAAAGCTGCTGACGGCATTCGAAAGCGAGCTGATCGGCCGCTTGCGCGAAAGCGGCGAAGCCGAAGCCATCCGCGTGTTCGCCGCCAACCTGAAAGACCTGCTGCTGGCGGCCCCCGCCGGCCCCAAGGCCGTGCTGGGCCTGGATCCCGGCATCCGCACGGGTTGCAAGATCGCCGTCATCGACCAGACCGGCAAGGTCGTCGACACCACCACCGTCTACCCGTTCGAGCCGCGCCGCGATCGCGAGGGCACGATCAACACGCTGGCCGCGCTGGTGGCCCGCCACAAGGTGGACCTGATCGCCATCGGCAACGGCACCGCGTCGCGCGAAAGCGAAAAGCTGGTGGGTGACATGATGGAACGCTTCCCCGACCTTAAGGTCACCCGCGTGGTGGTCTCGGAGGCGGGCGCGTCGGTATATTCCGCATCCGAAACCGCGGCGCTGGAATTCCCCGACCTGGACGTGACCCTGCGCGGCGCCGTGTCCATCGCACGCCGCCTGCAGGATCCCCTGGCCGAACTGGTCAAGATCGATCCCAAGGCGATCGGCGTGGGCCAATACCAGCATGACGTCAACCAGCGCGAACTCGCGCGTTCGCTCGACGCCGTGGTCGAGGATTGCGTGAACGCCGTCGGCGTGGACGTAAATACCGCATCGGCCGCGTTGCTGGCGCGCGTGTCCGGCCTGAACTCGCTGCTGGCCAAGAACATCGTGGCATGGCGCGACGAGAACGGCGCGTTCCCCACCCGCGAGATCCTGCGCAAGGTGCCGCGCTTCGGCGATAAGGCCTTCGAGCAGGCCGCCGGCTTCCTGCGCATCCCCAACGGCGACAACCCGCTGGACGCCTCGTCGGTCCACCCTGAAGCCTATCCGGTGGTCGAGCGCATCGTCGCCAAGATCAAGGCCGAGGTGAAGCAGATCATCGGCCAGCGCGAAGCCTTGAAGGGCGTGTCGCCGTCGGACTTCACCGACGAGCGTTTCGGCCTGCCGACGGTGCGCGACATCTTCGCCGAACTGGAAAAGCCCGGCCGCGACCCGCGCCCGGAATTCAAGACGGCGCAGTTCAAGGAAGGCGTGGAAACGCTGAACGATCTGTACCCTGGCATGGTGCTGGAAGGCGTCGTGACCAACGTCGCCAATTTCGGCGCGTTTGTCGATATCGGCGTGCACCAGGACGGCCTGGTCCATATCTCGGCCCTGGCCGAGAAGTTCGTCAAGGATCCCCGCGATGTGGTGCGCGTGGGCCAGACGGTCAGCGTGAAGGTGCTGGAAGTGGATGCCGCGCGCAAGCGCGTCGCCCTGACCATGCGCCTGAACGATACCGCGGCCCCAGCACGCCGCAGCGGCGACGCGCCCAAGGGCGGCGACCGGCCCCGCCGCCCCCAGGGTGATGGCGGACGCGGCAACGCGGGCGGCGGCGCGGCGAACAGCGCGATGGCGGACGCCTTCGCCAAGCTCAAACGCTGATCCTCCCGGATCGCTCGACAAAAAGCCCGGTGCAATCAATGCGCCGGGCTTTTTTTTAGCTTAGGACTTTCCCTTAAATAGGCCTATTCCTTGCGCTCCCTCAATCCTTAAATCAGAAAAATAAGAGAAAATATCGAATTGTGTCCAAATAATAAAAGCCGGTGGCGTAGGGGAACTCGGCAGGCACAGATTCCATGATCAGGCGAACAGCGGCGCGACCCGTCTATCAGGCACGAAGCACAACAACAACAGCGCCCTATCCCTGAGATCCCCCGGAGAGCCATCCGTCATGCTCAATACCATTACGCTTGCCGCCAATGAAGCGGCAACCATTACCGAACAAGAAGCCGGCCATAGCGGCTCTTACAACGAAGTCACGTTGGGCCAGTACGCGCATCTGATCGTCGACGGCGCTGAAGTGACCTTCAAGCACATCACGCTGGAACGCCTGGGCACCCGCATCATTGAACTGCGCAATGGCGCGCAGCTGCATGTGGGCGCGCTGGGTTTCGCCAGCATGGGCGCCAGTATCGTTTATCGCATCGGCGCGGGCTGCGCGCTGGTGTTCGACGCCAGCCAGTGGGATCCGGAAGTTGTGGCCAACACCACCTTCGACTTCGCCAGCCAAGGCAGCGGCACGTTGAAGTACTTCCCCTTCATCAACCCGGAATGGCTGGACTGCCCGAACGTCACGGGCTATTCGGAAGGCGACATGCTTGAGATCGCCGGCCAGGGCAGCGCCCAGCGCTTCCAGGTGCGCGACGGCCGCATCGTGGCCAGCGCCCGGCTGGCCTGACGCCTACCGGTTCCAGCAACCCAGCGGCAACGTCATGATCGCCGACGGCGCAACGCGCCGCCGGCCTGCCCTTTATTCCTGCGACAACGACGCCAAGGCATCGCGCGCACGCGCCAGTTGCGCCTCGGAATCGGCCTGCGCGCCCGACGGCGCCGCAGCCACCGCCACACCGTCGACCATGGCCGCATAGCCGGCAGAGCTAGCCTGCAGCACGCTGTCGGCCGGCTCGGACTGCAGGCGGCGCATCAAGGCGCCCGCTTCCTTCGGATCAGCAAAGCGCTGCGACAGCAGCAACTCTTCGCCATCGGCGGCCAGCAGCCGGAAACGGAAACCGCCGTCTTCGTCGCGGAAGCTGACAAAGCGCGCGCCCTTGCCCTTTTCTTTCTTGCCTTGCGCCTTGCCCGCCGCCGTGCCGGCATTCAGGTTGCGCAGGCCCACGGCCTCGCGCAATTCTTGCATCATAGGCGCGGCCAGCTTGCGGGCGCGGGCGGCACCGGCTTGCAGGATGTCTTCGATGCGGCCCGGGTTGGCGATCAGATCGAAGTACTTTTCGCGCATCGGCGCCAGCAGCGCTTCCAGGTGCTCATACAGCGCCTGCTTGGCGTCGCCCCAACCCATGCCCTCTTCCAGCTGCTTGCGGAACGCCGCCGACTCGGCCTGCGTCGCGAACGCGCGGTACAGCGTGTACAGGTGCGAGCTTTCGGCGTCCTTGGCTTCGCCCGGCGCGCGCGAATCGGTCACGATGCGCATCACCGATGCGCGCAGCGCGTTCGCACCGCCTTCGAATAGCGGAATCGTGTTGTTGTAGCTCTTGGACATCTTGCGGCCGTCCAGGCCGGGCAACGTCGCCACGTCTTCCTCGATCGTCACTTCCGGCAGCGTAAAGTAGTCGCGGCCATACAAGTGATTGAAGCGCTGGGCGATATCGCGCGCCATTTCCAGATGCTGGATTTGGTCGCGCCCCACCGGCACCTTGTTCGCGTTGAACATGAGGATGTCGGCCGCCATCAGGACCGGGTACGAGAACAGCCCCATCGTGACGCCGTCGTCGGGATCCACGCCCTTCGCCACGTTCTGGTCCACCGACGCCTTGTAGGCATGCGCGCGGTTCATCAGGCCCTTGGCCGTGACGCAGGTGAGCAGCCAGCTGAGTTCGGGGATTTCGGGAATGTCGGACTGGCGGTAGAACGTCACGCGTTCGTGGTCCAGGCCCACGGCCAGCCAGGTGGCCGCGATTTCCAGCCGGGAGCGCGCGACACGGGCAGGGTCATCGCACTTGATCAGCGCGTGGTAATCCGCCAGGAAGAAGAATGCGTCCACGCCGGGCTGGGTACTGGCCTGGACCGCGGGACGGATCGCGCCTGCGTAGTTGCCGAGGTGGGGGGTTCCAGTCGTGGTAATGCCGGTAAGGACGCGGGTATTCATGGGGCGAAGAGGCGTTTGCTAGGGGAAACAAGCAGTGTAACGTGCCGGCGGCACGGGGCCGGCGGACGGCCGCCGCCCCAAGGTGAAATCCCCGTACTACAGGGCGGCCAGCAGCGGCGCCGCCAGCGCGCACAGCCCGCCAGCGGTCAGCGCTGCACGCGGGCGGAACGTCAGGAACCAGATCAGCAGCAGGCCTGCGATGCTGAGAATACCGATCCATTCGACCGTGCCATAGCTCCATCCCCAAACCGCGGCGGAGGCGCACAGCGACAATGCCAGCGCGCCCCAGCCGAACGCCCGCAGCGGGACCCGATGGCGCCGCGGCATGGCGCGGTCGAACAAGTCTTCATAGTGGCGGTCCATGCCCAGGCACAGGGCGGAAAACCCGGCGTAGGCCAGGCAGAAGGCGGCAAGCGTCATGGCGTATCACCTCGCGGTTCATAGACGACGGGGTTCGGGGCGCGCGGCGCCTCGGGATCAGCGGTTTGGGGAGAAACCGTCTTGGCGGCAGGCTGCGCGGCACGGGGTTTGGCCGCGGCCTTCGCGGGGACCTTCGCCGGGGCTTTGCGGCCCCGGGCGGCCCTGCGGGCCATCCATGCGAACAGCAACGCGCTGGCCAGGCAGGTCAAGTCGAATCCGGCCATGACCCAGTCGCCTTGCGGCAGGGACACGCCCAGATGGCGCGACGTGGTGAACGCGTTGACCACCGGCACCAAGGCGAGCGACGCGGCGGCCACGGCCAGCAGGTCCTGCCATTTTCGGCGCTGGAACAAGAAGGCATAGGCGAGCGACAACGCCCAGGCCGAGAAGAACGCGCGCACTTCCCAGACCTGGCGCCCCGGCATATCGGCCGGCAGCAGGCGATTGACCAGGAAAAAGGCCGCCACGCCAAAGACCACGCCCGCGATGGTGCCGGCGTTCAGGCCATCGACCAGACGCAAGGAAAACGCTTCGCGGGCATCGCCCTGCCGCGCCTTTTGGCGGCGCTTGGCGATCCACAGCACCAGGCCGGTGCCGACCATGGCGGTGCCCGCCAGGCTGACAAGGAAATAGAACCAGCGCAGCAGCGGCTCCGCGAACAGCCCCAGGTGCAGGCCCGTGATGACGCCGGCGGTCTTTACCGTGGCGCTCAGGTCGTCCTCGCCTTCCTGGAATTCGCCCGTCACGCCGTTAAAACGCATATAGGGTGCCAGCCGGCCGTACGACACGCCATCCGCGGCATCCCGCGTCAGCGTGATGGTGGCGCCGGCATCGCCCGGGTTGTTCACGGTGACACGGCCAACCCGGCCCTGCCAGTGCTGCTGGGCTTGCTCCACCAGCGGCGCGATCGGGATCAGCGTGCCGGGTTGATTCAGCGGCGGCGTGACTTTGAACGATTTGAAGACGTCGTCCGAGTACTGCCGGGGGTTTTCGTACACGGCATGGATACCCGCGGGTATCAGCATGAACATGAACAGCACCAAGCCGCTGAATGTGATCATCAGGTGGAACGGCAGCCCCAACACGGACAATACGTTGTGCCCGTCCATCCAGGCGCGTTGCCCGCCCTTTCTAGGACGGAAGGTAAAGAAATCCGTGAATATCTTTTTATGCGTGATGATGCCGCTGATGATGGCCACCAGCATGAACATGCCGGCGATGCTCGCCAGCCACCGTCCCCACGGGAACGCGGTTTCCAGTTCGAAGTGGAAGCGGTAGAAGAATTCTCCGCCGCGCGTCTCGCGGCCGGTCACGGCCTGCCCCGTCGCAGGGTCCAGCTTCACACGCACGAATCCCCGTTCGCCCGGCTTGGGCTTGGGCACCTGATACAGCAGCAGGATGAGTGGCTCGCGACGGGACGATGGCGTGATGAACCACCGCTTGGCATCCGGCGCATGCTCGCTCAGGTAACGTTGTCCGATTTCGACGGCCTGCGCGGCGGGCACGGCCTGAACCTGGATCTCGGGCTGCATCCACTGCGTGATCTCGGGCCGGAAGAACGCCAGGGAGCCCGTCAGGAACATCGCGAACAGCACCCAGCCGAAGATCAGGCCGGACCAGGTGTGCAGCCAGGACATGGATTGGCGCAGGCCTTCTTCCCCCTGCGCCTTTACTTTCCCTGCCTTCATGCCACCCCCATCATCCGCCCGGCCAGGAACAGGCCGCCCAGCACGGCGGCCGGCAGCAATATCCCGACCCACGCGCGCCAGGCGTTGCGCGTGGCAAAGACCCAGATCACGCCACAGGCGTAGAACACGAAAGACAACATCTGCGCCGCGGTGACGGCGTCCGCCCGCCCCATGGGCAGCCAGACGGCCAGGCACGCCGCAGCCGCCGAGGCAAGGACATAGCCGCCCAGGATGGCCGCAGCCATTCTGGAGAATACGGCCATTCGGTAGCGCATCATGCCTGCGCCGGCTGCGGGAGCTTTCACTTGGACACGTTGAAGGTCAGGGTGGATACGTAGCGGATCTTGGCGTAGGACTTGCCGTCGGCCTCGCCCGCCTTCTCTTCGACGTGCCCGGCTTCCAGCACATACTGACCAGGCCACGGCGTCGTGATTTCGATGCGGCCATTTTCATCGCTGTGGAAACGCTTTTCCCACTTCGGCGGGCCGAACACGGTGACTTCGGTCTTGGCCAGCGGCTTGCCCTGGAATTGCAGGACGAACGTGTTGGCACCGGCGGCGGTCGGCACAAGCTCCAGGTCCAGCTTGCCTTGCGTGTCGGCTCGGCCGGCCTTGGCGTTGTACTTGACGAGGGTTTCCTTGAACTGGATGGGCTGGGCCAGGCGGACATCGCCCTTGCCTGCCGCGCCGAACTCGACGAAATCCGCACCTTCGGCCGACACCTTCAGCGTCTTGCCGTCCGCGCTGGTCACGACCGGCGCCACCAGGACCTTGCCCAACAGGCCGTCGCGCTTTTCGCGCAGGTCGTCGGCCCATTCGCCGAAGTACGCCTTGGCCGGACCTTCCGCACTGCGTTCCAGCCAAACAAAGTGCGCCTGTGCGGCACCCGCACTGCCCAGCAGGGCAATCGCGGCCAAAGTCCTAGCGAATTTCATTTTAGATTTTTCCTTTAGTCCGAAAACCAGTCCGACAACCCAATCAGGCAAGCCCCGCGGCTGATGCCTGTTTGGCAGGGTCTAAATTATAACCATTCTCACTACGACTTACTTAAAAAAATTGGGGATGGATAAGACACGCTGGTTAACCCCTATTCTTTTAAATTCCACATTAAATATATTAAGCACATATCAACAACCATCAACCGCTCTTCAACCAGGAGTTCCTCATGACCCATCCCCGCTGGACCGGCATTTTTCCCGCCATCACCACCAAGTTCCACGCCGACGAACGGATCGATGCCGAAGGCACCGCGAAGCACATCGACTTCCAGATCCGCAATGGCGTCCATGGCATGGTCACCTGCGGCTCGCTGGGCGAGGCCAGCACCTTGACGCTGGAAGAAAAACTGGAGGTCGCGAAGATCGCGCTGGACGCTGCGGGCGGCCGCGTGCCCGTCCTGGCCAACGTATCGGAAACCAGCACCCGTGAAGCGCTGCGCTATATCGAAGGCGCCAACAAGCTGGGCGTGGCCGGGTTCATGCTCATGCCGTCCCTGATCTACGTGGCCGATGCGCGCGAAGCCATGCTGAACGTGCGCACCATGGCTGACGCCGCGCAGCAGCCCGTCATGGTCTACAACAATCCGCTGGCATATCGCGTCGACCTGAAGCCGGAACACATGGCCGAATTGGCCGACTGCAAATGGATCGCCGCCGTGAAGGACAGCTCGGGCGATACGCGCCGCGTCACGGACCTGCGCAACGCCGTGGGCGACCGCTACCAGATCTTCCTGGGTGTGGACGACCTGGCCTACGAAGGGCTGGCACTGGGCTGCGACGGGCTGCTGGCCGGCGTGGGCTGCGCCTTCCCGCGCGAAACCGTCGCCCTCTATGAACTGATGAAAGCCGGTCAGCATGCGGAAGCGCTGGCACTCTACCAATGGATGACGCCGCTGCTGCATCTGGACGTCTCGGCCAAGCTGGTGCAGAACCTGAAGCTGATCGACGTGCTGGTCGGCGTGGGCACCGAACACGTGCGCCGGCCGCGCCTGCCCGTGATCGGCGAAGAACGCGCGTTGATCGAACGCGTGGTGGCGAAGGCGCTGGCCTCCCGCCCGGCGAAGTACCAGTCCGTGCCCTGAACGACGACGTTCCGGCGGTGCGCGGCGGCGATCGCCCATAGATAACCCCAGGTTATCCCGCCGTGCTTTCCATCGCCGGAACGGCGTGATGCTGCGGTCGACCGCAGCGCGACACCGCTCCGTTCCGTGCCTAGACTACGGCCATTCCGAAGCCGCCCCGCCCCTCACGCCGAGGGCCAATCATCCTGAACAAAAGGCGCCTCCATGAAGCAGATCCGTGTCATCGATTCCCACACGGGTGGAGAACCCACCCGGCTGGTCATCTCGGGATTTCCCGATCTGGGCGCCGGCACCATGGCCGAGCGGCAACAACGGCTTGCCGAACGGCATGATGCCTGGCGCGCCGCCACGGTGCTGGAACCCCGCGGCAGCGATGTCATGGTGGGGGCATTGCTTTGCACCCCCGCCGACCCGGCCAATGCCGCTGGCGTGATCTTCTTCAACAATGCCGGTTATCTGGGCATGTGCGGCCACGGCACCATCGGCCTGGTCGCGACATTGGCCCATCTGAACTGCATTGCCCCGGGCGAACACGGCATCGAGACCCCCGTCGGCACGGTCCGGGCCACCCTGCACGACGACGGTTCAGTCAGCGTGCGCAACGTGTCCGCCTACCGGCTGCATCACGCCGTGCGGGTCGCCGTGCCCGGCCACGGCGACGTGACGGGCGACGTAGCCTGGGGCGGCAATTGGTTCTTCCTTGCCGCCGAACACGACCAGCGCATCGCACCGGACAACCTCGACGCCCTGACCGCCTATGCCTGGGCCATCCGCCAAGCCTTGCAACGCGCAGGCGTCACCGGCGCCGACGGCGCCGAAGTCGACCATATCGAACTGTTCGCGCCGGATCCCGACGCCGACAGCCGCAATTTCGTCCTGTGCCCCGGCAAGGCCTACGACCGCTCGCCCTGCGGCACGGGCACCAGCGCCAAGCTGGCCTGCCTGGCGGCGGACGGCAAACTCGCCCCCGGCCAGATCTGGCGCCAGGCCAGCGTGATTGGAAGCGTCTTTGACGCCAGCTATGCACCCGACGGCGACCGGATCCAGCCCACCATCCGCGGGCGTGCCCATGTCTGCGCCGACGCGACCCTGTTGATCCAGCCGGACGATCCTTTCGGCTGGGGCATCCGCCTGTAAATCCCCAAAGAAGCTTTCTCATGTCACACCGTCATACGGATGTCCTGGTGGTCGGCGCCGGCATCGTCGGCGCCGCCTGCGCCCACGAGCTGGCACAGGCCGGCCTGTCGGTACATGTGGTGGATGCCCGCGTGGGCGGCGCCACGCACGCCGGCATGGGGCACCTTGTCGTCATGGACGACAACGCGGCCGAGCTCGCGCTAAGCAGCGCGTCGCTGGAACGCTGGCGCGAATGGGGGCCCCGCATGAACGCCACGGACCCGGGCTGCGCCTATACCGGCTGCGGCACCATGTGGATCGCCGCCAACGACGAAGACATGGCCGAGGCCGAACGCAAGCAGGCTCGCCTGCGTACCTGCGGCGTGGCCGCCATGCTGTTGAATGCGCGCCAACTCGCCGACGCCGAACCCGCCTTGCGCACCGGCTTGGCCGGCGCGCTGCAGGTGCCCGGCGACGGCCTGGTCTACGCGCCCGGCGCCGCCCGCTGGCTGCTGGCGCATGCGCCCCCCGCACTGTCGTTCGAAGCCGTCGAGGTCCGGCAGATCGACGCGCAAGGCGCGATCCTGGCCGACGGCACCCGGCGTAACGCCAACGCCGTGGTCCTGGCCGCCGGCATGCCAGCCACCCGCTTATGCGCCGACCTTCCCCTCTATCCCAAAAAAGGCCACTTGGCCATCACGGATCGCTACCCCTTCGCGATCCGCCACCAACTGGTTGAGCTGGGCTACATGGCCAGCACGCAGCAGCGCGACGGCGCCGCCGTCGCCTTCAATGTGCAGCCCCGCCCTACGGGCCAATTGCTGATCGGCTCTTCGCGCCAAGTAGGCGGGGCCGACCCTGCCATTGAGCCCGCCGTGCTGTCGCGCATGCTCAAACTCGCAATCGACTACCTGCCGGCGCTGTCCGGCCACAACATCATCCGCACGTGGACGGGCGTGCGAGCGGCCACGCCGGACGGGTTGCCGATCATCGGCCCGCATCCCACACGCAAGGGGCTCTGGCTGGCGGTGGGCCACGAAGGCCTGGGCGTCACCACGGCCCCGGCCACCGCAAAACTGCTGGCCGCCTTGATGACGGGCGCGCCGCTGCCGCTGGACGCGGCCCCACTTGCGGCCACCCGCCACTTCCCCTTCCACAAGGCCGCGACATGACGCTTCCCCCGCCAGCACGCCTTCGCATCCAACTGGATGGCCAACCCCTGAACGTTACCGCCGGCAGCACTGTCGCCGCCGCGCTGGCCAGCCGGGCGCCCGGCAACTCGCGCATCTCGGTCACGGGTGAAAAACGGGCTGCCGTCTGCGGCATGGGTGTCTGCCACGAATGCCGCGTCCTGATCGACGGGCAATTGCGCCTGGCCTGCCAGACGCCATGCCAGCACGGCATGCGCATCGAAACGGTGCTGGAACCCGCGACGCACGCCCCTGGCCTCGCCCCCGCCTCGCACCCGCTTGATGGCCATAACAGTACGTGCGACCTGCTCATCATCGGCGCCGGTCCCGCCGGCATGGCGGCGGCACTGGCGGCCGCCCCCAGCGGGCGCGCCATCGTCGTGGTGGACGACAACCCGGCCCCAGGCGGACAGATCTGGCGCGACGGCCCTGGCGTGACGCTGCCCGATCGCGCCAGGCGCCAACGCGAGCAACTGGCGCGCCACACCAACATCCAGCTGCTCTGCGGCACGCGCGTCGCGGGGCTGGCCGGGCGGCCCGGATCATCCTCGTTGTTACTGGAAAACGCACAACAGGGGTGGGTCCAGCACTATGGCTCGCTGATCCTCTGCACCGGCGCGCGCGAATTGCTGCTGCCCTTTCCCGGCTGGACGCTGCCCGGCGTGACCGGCGCGGGGGGCCTGCAGGCGCTGATCAAAGGCGGCGTACCGGTGCGCGGCCAACGCATCGTGATCGCAGGCTCCGGCCCACTGCTGCTGGCGGCCGCGCAAAGCGCGCGCCGCGCAGGCGCGACCGTGGTTCGCATCGCGGAACAAGCCGCATGGCCGGCCCTATTGCGCTTTTCCGGCAGCCTTGCCCGTTGGCCCGGCAAGGCCCTGCAAGCCGCCGCCTTGTTCCGCCCGCAATACCGCGCAGGCAGCCATGTGCTTGAAGCCTGCGGCGACGGCCGGCTACACCACGTCAGGCTGAGCCGGGGGCAACGGGACGAACAGCTCGCCTGCCACCGGCTGGCCTGCGGATTCGGGCTGGTGCCCAACACGCAGTTGGGCCAGATGCTGGGGTGCGCCCTGAATCCCCACAATGGCCTGCATGTGGACGACCTGCTTCAGACCGGCGTGCCTGGCGTCTTTGCGGCGGGCGAATGCACCGGCGTGGGCGGCAGCGAACGGGCCGGGCTCCAGGGCGCAATCGCGGGATACGCGGCCGTCGGCGAACGGGCGCAGGCCAAGCGCCTGGTGCCCGCCCTGGCGCGGTGGCAGGCTTTCGCCAATACCCTGCGCGGCCACTTCTCATTGGGCGCGCCGGTGCGGGCACTGGCCCGGCCCGATACGCTGATCTGCCGCTGCGAAGACGTGCCGCAATCCGCCCTGGCCGGATGCGACGGCTGGATCGACGCCAAGCTGCACACGCGCTGCGGCATGGGCGCCTGTCAGGGCCGCATATGCGGCGCTGCCACGCATGCCCTGTACGGCTGGCAACCCATGCCGTCCCGTCACCTGCTGACGCCCACGCGCATCGATACGCTGGCCGGCCTGGGCCCGCCCGACGGCCAAGCCGATGTCCCCGACGACGACACGCCGCGCCCACGCGGCGGATCCCCCGAATAAGGAGCCCCCATGATGAACACCCTGGACGACTGCATTGCCTTCGCCGAGCGCCTGGCCGATGACGCGCGCGACCTGTACGCGCCTTACTTGAGCACCGCGCCGCGCACTGACATCAAGCCGGACCGCAGCCTTGTCACCGCGCTGGATCAGGCCATCGAAGCGCATTTGCGTTCGCGGATCGAAAGCGCTTTCCCCGGCCATGGCATCTATGGCGAAGAAGGCGGCACCATCCGGCTAGACGCGGAATACGTCTGGGTCCTGGACCCTATCGACGGCACCGCCCCCTTCATCGCCGGGATTCCCGTGTTCGGCACGCTGATCGCGCTTCTGCGCCGTGGCGTGCCCGTAATGGGCGTGATGGATTTCCCCGCGACCCGCGACCGCTGGATAGGCGTGGCGGGCCGCCCCACCCGCCATCAGGGCCAACCTTGCCGCACACGCGCCTGCGGCCACCTGGGCGACGCGATGCTCAGCACCAGCAACCCCGACTTCTATGCGCCCGAAGAACTTCCTGCCTTCCAGGCGCTGCGTGAACGCACGCGCTGGCGCATCTACGGCGGTTGCTGCCTGGCTTATGCCGTGTTGGCGTCCGGCCGCACGGACGTCGCCATCGACGCCCGGCTGGCGCTGTACGACTACGCGCCCTTCATTCCCGTCATCCAGGGCGCCGGCGGCGTCATCACCGACTGGGACGGCCACGCACTAAGCCTGGACAACCCCAGCTCGCGCATTCTTGCCGCAGGCGACCCCGCGCGGCACCGCGAAGCGCTGGACCTGGTGCGCCACGCCATGGCCTGACGCTGCCGCAAGCCTTGAGCCGCACGCCGCGGCCGTTTCTCCGCACTGACTTGTTTCCTCTCGGGCCAGGAGCCTCCTGCCATGGATATCCGCATTGAAAATCTTTGCATTTCGTACCACCAGCAACGCGTCATAGACGGGTTGAACCTGGACATCGCGCCGGGCAGCTTCTTTACGCTACTGGGGCCCAGCGGCTGCGGCAAGACCACCTTGCTGCGCACGCTGGCGGGCTTCATCCCCGTCGAATCCGGCCGCCTGCTGTTCGGCGGCAAGGACGTCACGCGCTTGCCCGCGCACCAGCGCAATATCGGCATGGTCTTCCAGGACTACGCGCTCTTTCCCAACCGAAGCGTCTTCGACAACGCGGCCTATGGCCTGCGTGCCCGACACGTCGCGCCGACCCTGATCAAGAAAAAGGTCGCGGCCGCGCTAGATCGGGTCGGCCTTTCGGAATACGGCAAGCGGCTGCCAGCCGAACTTTCCGGTGGCCAACGCCAACGCGTGGCGCTGGCCCGAGCGCTGGTCATCCAGCCTGAGGTGCTGCTGATGGACGAGCCCTTGTCGAACCTGGACGCCAAGCTGCGCATCCAGGTCCGGCAGACCATCGCCGAACTGCAGCGGGAGGCCGGCATCACCACGGTCTTCGTCACCCACGACCAGGAAGAGGCGCTGGCCCTGTCCGACCAGATCGCGGTCATGCAAAAAGGCCGCGTGGCGCAGTTGGGTGCGCCCCGCGATGTCTATGGGCATCCCGCCAGCGGATATGTCGCCGACTTCATTGGCGCCGCGAACCTGCTGCCCGTGCAATGCGTCACCCCCGCGTCCGGGGCGGTGCAAGTGGACCTGGACGGGTACCCCATCGCCGCGCACGCGTCCGCCCCCTTGAACGGCGCCGCCGTGCTGGTGGCGCGGCCCGAAGATATCCAGCTGTCGGCCTCGCCGGGGCTCGGCGTGCCCGCGCGCATCCTGACCGAACAGTACCTGGGGATCAAGATGAACTACCGCGTCCAGCTGCCCGGCGGCCGTCTCATGAACGTGGACGTGCATGGCGGCCAGGCATCACCGCTGGCCCGCGGCATGGCGGTCAGCCTGGTGTTCGATCCCCGCAAGACCCTGGTGCTGGCATCATGAAGCGGCTGATCTCCTCATTGCGGTCTCCCTGGACCTGGCTGTCGCTGGCGGTGCTGGGCGTGCTGGCAGTGTTTCTGGTGTGGCCGGTGCTGAACATCCTGTCGGCCAGCGTGCTGGCCCGCAACGACGACGGCCATTCCGGCTGGCGCGTGCTGATGTCCGACCCCCGCTACCTGCGGGCCATCGGCAACACCCTGATGCTGGGAATGGGCGTGACGGTGCTGGCGGCCGGCATCGGCGTGCCGCTTGCCTACCTGACGGCCCGCCACCGCTATCCCGGCAAGGCCCTGGTATCGATCCTGCCCCTGATCACGCTGATCATCCCCGAGGTGATCGGCGCGCAGACCTGGCTGATGGTCCTGGGCAACAACGGTGTACTGACGCGCGCGCTGCGCGACGGACTGGGCCTGGACATGCCTTCGTTCTACGGGTGGCCAGGCCTGCTGATCGTCATGACCTTCACCTACTACGCCTATATCTACATCGGCACGCTGGCGGCGATCCGGGGGTTCGATTCGCAGTTGGAAGAGGCCGCGCAAAGCCTGGGCACATCGCCGGCCGTGTCCCGGCTGAAAGTCATGGCGCCGGTCGTGATGCCCGCCATCCTGGCCAGCGCGCTGCTGGTGTTCACCATGGTGGTGGGCAACTTCGCCACCTCGATGATCCTGGGACACGAGGTCGAATTGCTGTCGGTGCTGACTTATCAAGCCTCGGTGTCCGAAACCGGCAGCGATCCGGTCATGCAAAGCACGTTGGCGACCACGTCGATTTCGCTGGTGATGCTGGTGCTCTTTCTTCAACGCTGGATCGTATCCCGCGGGCGCTACGAGATCACGCAAGGACGCGGTGCGCCCGCCACGCCATTGCGCGGCCCGCGCGCGCTGGGGATGGCGGGCGCCGCACTGGCCGTCATGGCGCTGTCCATGCTGCCGCTGGGAACGTTGGCCGTGGGCGCCTTCACCCGCGCGAACGGCCCGGTGATGCGTTGGGGCGAATGGACGGCCGTCCACCTTGAGCGCGTGCTGATCAACGCGCCGGCGCCGGTCTTGAACTCCATCATTTACGCTGGCGCGGCCACGCTCGCCGCCATCGCCTTCAGTACGCTGGCCAGTTACCTCATCGTCAAGAAGCGCAATCTGCTGACGCCCTGGCTGGACTACCTCAGCTCGATTCCGCTGGCGCTGTCGGGCACCGTCATCGGCATCGGCCTGCTGATGACCTTCGGCAACGGCGCGTTCGACCTTTCAGGCACGGCCTCGCTGATCGTACTGGCCTACATCGTGCGGCGCTTGCCGTTCGGCGTGCGCAACGCCTCGTCCACGCTCTTCAACCTGCCCGACTCCATCGAAGAAGCATCCGTCAGCCTGGGCGTGCCGCCATTGGCCTCGTTCTTGAAAGTCGTGCTGCCCCTGATGGCGCCCGCCATCGCGGCGGCTGCCGTACTGACCTGGACCACCACCGTGTCGGAACTGAGCGCATCGGTCATCGTGTATTCGCCCGGGCATGAAACCCTGCCCATCCAGATCTTCCGGCTGATCGACAGCGGACTCATGGCCCAGGCGTCCGCCTACGGCCTGGTGCTGATTACCGTGATCCTGGCGCCCGTGCTGCTGGCGACCCGGATATTCAAACTCCGGCTCTTCGCCTGAGCCGCCGCTTTCATCCCTAGCGCAAGAGGCATCCCATGATTCATCTTCCCCCGCTTAGCCGACGCCACGTGCTCAAACTGCTGGCTGCCAGCGGCAGCGCTTGCGTCCTGCCGGCCCGCGCGCTGGCTCAGCGCGCCGAACAGGTCGTGCTGTACACCACGCTGAATTCACAATCGGTGGAAACGGCCACCGACATGGTCCGGGAAAAGTTGCCCGGCATCCGGCCCAGCGCCGTCGTCGGCGGCAGCAGCCAGTTGCTGAAACGGATCGAGGCCGAAGCCGCCAAACCGAAGAGCGATCTGTTCTGGACGTCCAGCGCCAACATCATGAGCGACTACCGGGCGCTGTTCGAGCCCTACCTGTCTGCGCAAGCCGCGGCAATCCCCGGCTCGCTGCATGGCCCCGGCAACCTCTGGACGGCCGCCAACATCCATATCGTGGTGGCCATGGTCAACGCGCGCCAGCTTCCTGGCGCTGCGCCGGCCAGTTGGGCCGACCTGACCGATCCCCGCTTCAAGGGAAAGATCATCATCAGCGACCCGGGCAACAGCTCAACCGCCTACACGGCGTTGTGGGGAATCGAACGCGTCTTGGGTGAAACAGGGCTGAAGGCGTTGGCGCGCAACGTCAGCATCTCCGGCTCGGCCTCGCATGTGGTGCGCAGCGTGGGCCAGGGGGAATACGCCGTCGGCATCACCTTCGAATCCACCGCCTACCCTTATGTGGCCGGCGGCCAGAAAGAAATCGGCATCATGTACCCCGAAGACGGCACCTTCACTGTGGCCGACAACATGGCGCTGGTGAAAAACGCGCCGAACCCGAAGGCCGCGCGTCTCATGTATGACCTGCTGCTATCGCGCGACATGCAGTTGGCGCTGCTGCAGAACGCCTATCGGCGGCCCAGCCGCAGCGACATCGACGTGAGCAAGCATCTAGGCATACCGCCGCTTGCGGACATCCGGCTCGTGGCCGCGGACGAAACCGAGGCCGCCGCGGACCGCGATGCGTTCTTGCGCCGGTGGCGAGCGCATGTGGTCGCCGCGCGAGCCGCCTGAGTCGCCTGGAAGCCGCCTTGCACCAGGATCCCTGCCGCGCGCATTGACGACACGTGTCCGTTCGGCCCCTGCATGCGGGGCCGGATGCGGCATCACTACAACGTCACGGTCAGCCGGCGTTCCGATTCCAGGTATTCGCGCGATTGCATTTCAAGAATGCGCGACACCGTGCGATGGAATTCATTGGCCAGCGCGCCTTCGGTGTAGATCTCCTCGGGCTCGCATTCGGCCGACATGATCAGCTTGACGCGATGGTCGTAGAACACGTCGATCAGCCACGTGAAGCGGCGCGCCTCTGACGCCTGGCGCGGCCCCATCTTCGGCACGCCGGACAGGATCACGGCATGGAAACGGTTGGCCAGTTCCAGGTAGTCGTTCTGCGAACGGGGCCCGCCACAGAGCGTGGCGAAATCGAACCACACCACCGAGCCCGCCAGCGCCAGCGCGCGGATCTCGCGGTGCTCAATGTGCAGCAGAGGCTCCTGCGGCGGCGTGTCGGCCAGGCTGTCGAACGCCTTCTGCAGCGCGGCTTGGGCGTGATCGTCCAGCGGCGTGTGATAACACTGCACCTGCTCTAGCGAACGGCGGCGGTAATCGATGCCGGCGTCCACGTTCATCACGTCCATGCGCGACTGGATCAGCGCGATCGCGGGCAGCACGCGGTCGCGGTGCAGGCCGTCGGTGTACAGCGTCGACGGCTCGTAGTTGGACGTCATCACGAACGACGTGCCGTACTCGAACAGCTTGAGCAGCAGGCGGTGCAGGATCATCGCGTCGGCCACATCCGACACGTGGAATTCGTCGAAGCAGATCAGGCGGTAGCGCTTGGCTACCCGCTTGGCCACTTCATCCAGCGGGTCCTGCATACCCTTCACTTCTTCCAGTTCGCGATGCACGCCACGCATGAATTCGTGAAAGTGCAGGCGCGTCTTGCGCACGACGGGCACGGTGGCGTAGAAAGCGTCCATCAGGAAGCTCTTGCCGCGGCCCACCCCACCCCACAGATACACGCCGCGCGGCACGTCAGGCCGGTTCAGCAGCTTCTTCAGCGCGTTCGATCGCATCGACTTGAACTTGAGCCATTCGTCGTAGTAGCGCTGCAAGCGGTCGATCGCCAGCTTCTGGGCGGCATCGGGCTCGTAGCCTCGCTCGGCCAATGCCTGTTCGTAGTATTCGCGGACGTTCATGTGGATCGGATAACCTTGACTTGGCCCCCACGCTGCGCATGCTTGGCATGCTTGCGGCCCCGAAGGGGCGCTCTTCTCTTGGGTCGGCCCGGCGATAAAAAAAGGGCGGGTTCTGGAACCCGCCCCCTGTCTTGCTCAGGTCAAGCGTCGCTTAGAAGTTCAGCGAACGCTTGTCCACGGCCAGAGCGGCTTCCTTCACGGCTTCCGACAGCGTCGGGTGCGCGTGGCAGATGCGGGCGATGTCTTCGGCGGCGCCGCGGAATTCCATGATGGTCACGGCTTCCGAGATCAGTTCCGAGGCCATCGGGCCCACGATGTGCACGCCCAGGACTTCATCCGTCTTGGCGTCGGCGATGACCTTGGCAAAGCCCGTCGTGTCGCCCAGCGCGCGGGCACGGCCGTTGGCCAGGAACGGGAAGCTGCCAGCCTTGTACTCGCGGCCTTCGGCCTTGAGCTGCTGTTCGGTCTTGCCCACCCAGGCGATTTCCGGCGACGTGTAGATCACCCACGGCACGGTGTCGAAGTTGACGTGGCCATGCTGGCCGGAGATGCGCTCGGCAACCGCCACGCCTTCTTCCTCGGCCTTGTGCGCCAGCATCGGGCCACGCACGACGTCGCCCACCGCCCAGACGTTCGGCAGGTTGGTCTTGCAGTCGGCGTCCACGGCCACGAAGCCGCGTTCGTCCAGCTTCAGGCCCACGGCGTCGGCGTTCAAGCCGCCGGTGTAGGGCACGCGGCCGATCGAGACGATCAGCTTGTCCACCACCAGTTTCTGCTCGGCGCCCTTGGCATCGACGTAGGGCACGGTCACCGACTTGGCGGTAGCCTTGATCTCGCCGATCTTCACACCCATCTGGATGTTCAGGCCTTGCTTGGTGAAAGCCTTCAGGGCTTCCTTGGCCACCTGGCCGTCAGCGGCGGCCAGGAATTCCGGCATCGCTTCCAGGATGGTGACGTCGGAACCCAGGCGGCGCCACACGCTGCCCATTTCCAGGCCGATCACGCCAGCGCCGATCACGCCCAGCGTCTTCGGCACGGCGCCGATGTTCAGTGCGCCGTCGTTGGACAGCACGACCTTTTCGTCGAACGGCAGGCCGGGCAGTTCGCGTGCCGACGAGCCCGTCGCTACCACGACATGCTTGGCGACCAGGTCTTCTTCGGTGGTGCCGGTGACCTTGATGGCCCAGCCGCCTTCCACTTGGCCGCTGAACGCGCCCATGCCGTGGAAGAAGGTGACCTTGTTCTTCTTGAACAGGTACAGGATGCCGTCGTTGTTCTGCTTGACCACCGTGTTCTTGCGGCCGATCAGCGTGTCGAGCTTCAGGCTGACGCCCTTGACTTCGATGCCGTGCTCGGCGAAGTGGTGGTTGGCTTGTTCAAAGTGCTCGGACGATTGCAGCAGCGCCTTGGACGGGATGCAACCGACGTTGGTGCACGTGCCGCCAGGAGCCGGGCCGCCTTGGCCATTCTGCCAGGCGTCGATGCAAGCGACCGACATGCCGAGTTGCGCGGCGCGGATGGCAGCGATGTAGCCGCCAGGGCCAGCGCCGATCACGACGACGTCAAATTGTTTGGACATAGTGTTCTCGCGTGTGAGATGTGGGGTGGAACTCGCCCCGCCCGACGCGGAGGCGCCGGAGGCCGGCTGAGCGCCGGCCGGGGCGCCGCAAGCCCGAAGGCCCGATGCGGCGCCGCGCGCGGAGCGTCGAGATTACAGGTCCAGCAACAGACGCTGCGGATCTTCCAGGGCGTCCTTCATCGCGACCAGGCCCAGCACGGCTTCGCGGCCGTCGATGATGCGGTGGTCGTAGGACAGCGCCAGGTAGTTCATCGGGCGGATGACGATCTGGCCGTTTTCGACAACGGCGCGATCCTTGGTGGCGTGCACGCCCAGGATGGCCGATTGCGGCGGGTTGATGATCGGGGTCGACAGCATCGAACCGAACACGCCGCCGTTGGAGATCGAGAACGTGCCGCCGGTCATTTCTTCAATGCCCAGCTTGCCGTCAGCGGCGCGGCGGCCGAAGTCGGCGATGGTCTTTTCGATTTCAGCGATGGACAGCTGGTCGGCGTTGCGCAGGATCGGCACCACCAGGCCACGCGGGCTGCCGACAGCGATACCGATGTCGAAGTAGCCGTGATAGATGATGTCCTTGCCGTCGATCGACGCGTTGATCAGCGGGTACTTCTTCAGCGCGGCCACAGCGGCCTTGACGAAGAACGACATGAAACCCAGCTTGATGCCGTGTTCCTTTTCGAACTTGTCCTTGTACTTGCTGCGCAGATCGATGACCGCTTGCATGTTCACTTCGTTGAACGTGGTCAGGATCGCGTTTTCTTGCTGCGATTGCAGCAGGCGCTCGGCGATGCGGGCGCGCAGGCGGCTCATCGGGACGCGCTGTTCCGGACGACCGTCCAGCGACAGCGTGGTCGGGGCGGGTGCCGCCGGGGCCTTGGCCGGAGCGGCCTTGGCGGCGGGAGCGCTGGCAGCCAGGGCGTCGCCCTTGGTCACGCGGCCGTCACGGCCGGTGCCGGCCACGGAAGCGGCGTCGACGCCCTTCTCGGCCAGGATCTTGGCAGCGGCGGGCGACGCCACGCCGGCGGCGGCGGAGA
>NZ_JABBJN010000076.1 GCF_012928505.1 Achromobacter sp. Bel
CCGTACAGGCCGGCGTTGGGGTCCGGCGCCTGGCGGGGATCGGGCAGCTTGCCCGTGTCGCCTTGGCGGCTGGCGCGGTCTACGAAGGGCACCGGGGCCTTGGTGACGTAGAACGCTACGACGGCGGCCACGATCAGGCCGATAAGCAGGCCGGCGAGCGCCCCGTACAGGGTGCTGCCGCTTTCGCCAGAGGAACGGCGGGTGGTTTTGCGCTTGGTTGCCATGTACCGATGTTACATCCGCTCGGGGGCGGACACGCCCAGCAGCGCAAGGCCGTTGGCCAGCACCTGGCGCGTCGTGGCGGCCAGGCGCAGGCGGGCCAATTTCAGGGCCACGTCGTCGATCAGCACGCGTTCGGCGGCGTACCAGGCGTGGAAGTCCGAGGCGCAGTCGCGCAGCCAGAAAGCGATGTGGTGCGGCGACAGGTCCTGGGCGGCCAGGGCCACCACGTGTGGGAATTCAGCCAGGCGCTGCATCAGCGCGAATTCCGTCGGCGCGGTCACCAGCGACGCATCGGCGGCGGCCACGTCGGCGGCCGGCATGCCGGCGTTGTTGATCATCGTGCAGATGCGCGCGTGGGCGTACTGGATGTAATAGACGGGGTTCTCGTCGCTCTTGGACAGCGCCAGGTCCACGTCGAACACGAACTCGGTGTCGGCGCGGCGCTGGATCAGAAAGTAGCGCACGGCGTCACGGCCCACCCAGTCGATCAGGTCGCGCATGGTCACGTAGCTGCCCGCGCGCTTGGAGATCTTGACCTCTTCGCCGCCGCGCATCACCTTGACCATCTTGTGCAGCACGTAGGACGGATAGTCCTTCGGGATGCCTTCGTTCAGCGCCTGCAGGCCGGCGCGCACGCGGGCCACAGTGCCGTGGTGGTCGCTGCCCTGGATGTTCACGGCGCGGCGGAAACCCCGTTCCCACTTGGCCTTGTGATAGGCCACGTCCGGCACGAAGTAGGTGTAGCCGCCTTCGCTTTTGCGCATGACGCGGTCTTTGTCGTCGCCCGTGCCCAGCTCGGTGGTGCGCAGCCACAGCGCGCCGCCTTCCTCGTAGGTGTGGCCGCCGGCGACCAGCGCCTTGACGGTGGCTTCGACGCGGCCCGACGTGTACAGCGAGCTTTCCAGGTAGTAGTTGTCGAACTTCAGGCCGAACGCCTGCAAGTCCAGGTCTTGTTCGCGGCGCAGGTAGGCCACGGCGAAGGCGCGGATGTCGTCCAGGCTGTCGATGTTGCCGGTGGCGGTGACGGGCTGGCCGTCGGACGCCTGCAGGGTCTTGCCGGCCTGGAAGTCGCGCGCGATGTCGACGATGTAGTCGCCCTTGTAGCCGTCTGCCGGCCATTCGGGGGAGTCGGTCGTCAGGCCGCGGGCGCGGGCCTGCACGCTGATGGCCAGGTTCTCGATCTGGTTGCCGGCGTCGTTGTAGTAGAACTCGCGGGTCACGTCCCAGCCGCTGGCATCGTACAGGCGGCACAGGGCGTCGCCCAGGGCGGCTTGGCGGGCATGGCCCACGTGCAGCGGGCCGGTCGGGTTGGCGGACACGAATTCAACCAGGATCTTCTCGCCGTTGCGGGGGGCGCGGCCAAAGCTTGCGCCTTGCTCGGCCACGGTGCCGATGACGGCCTGACGGGCGGCGGCGGTGACGCGCAGGTTGATGAAGCCGGGGCCGGCGATCTCCGCGCTTTCGACCAGATCGCGCGCGGCCGGGTCAGCCAGCAGGGCTTGCACGATGGCCTGGGCCAGTTCGCGCGGGTTGCGTCCGGCGGGCTTGGCCAGTTGCATGGCCACGTTGGTGGCGACGTCGCCGTGGGCGGCGACCTTGGGACGCTCGAGCAGCACGTTGGGCTGGGCGTCGGGAAGGCTCTGCGCAACGGCGGCCTGGATCAGGGAGATAAGCTGTTTTTGTTGCTCGGGGAGCATGGGCGTCTGGAGAAGTTCTGGGTGGGCGGCCAAGGCGGGGATCTGGCGGACGGCGTCCGGCCCGGCAAGGCCACGGGAATCCCCTGAATGATAGTTGATTTGGCGGCCGAACCGGCGCCCGGGGGGCCTGAAACCGTCCGGCAAGCGTTCAGCTCGCCGGCGGAACTGTCAATAAAATCAAACTCATAGCCGCGTGAGCCTCGGTCGGGGCGCCGGGCCTGCGGCGCGGCGCGTGGTGCCCAGTTGGCATCCCCCGGGCGTTGCGGTAGTGTATGTAACGCATTCAATGAAGGAGACTGCAACATGCTGATTACCTTTCACTCCAAGGTCGTGGCCGAGGTCCTGATGCTGTCCGACCACGCGACAGGCATCTTGCAAGCGGCCGGCAAGTCCATCGGGGACAAGATTCCGGAACGCGGCGTATTCACCGTCGAGCAGCTGGGACCGGCCATCAGCGGCATCGAAAACGCGATCGCCAACGCCGAGCACCCTGAAGAGGACGAAGACGAGGACAAGGCTCCCCGCTCGCCGATGGCGCGCGTGGTCGGTCTGAAGGAACGCGCCTACCCTTTGCTGGACATGATGCGGCAATCGAAGGCCGCCGGCGTCGAAGTCACCTGGGAAGCCTCGCGCGGCTGGTAGGCAATGTCGCCGGACAGACATTCCCGCCGGCGATTTTTGCCTACCCTTCTGGCCTGACGCCCATTCAAGGAATTGCCCATGCGCAGCGACATCACGATTGTTTTCGACACCCGGCGTTCGCTGGACCTGACCGCCACGGTGGAAACGTCCCCGCAACGCCAAGCCCAAGCGCGCGACTGGTTCGACGGTGCCTGGGAAACCCTGGGCTGCGAACCCCTGCGGCCCAGCGGCAAGGTGTTGCTGCTGGACAAGGTGCTGGGCGTGGCGGACGCCTTGGGCTACGACACCCTGTCCACCGACGAGAAGGAAGCCCGCGAATTCGCCGAGAACCTGGCGCTGGCGCTGGAGCGTCCACGTATCACGGTGGACCTGCCCGGGTTGACCGTCGGCTACTGACCCGGCTGCCGCTGCGGCGCAGCAAGCAACACGCAAAGGCCCCGCCGCTGAACTGCACCCCAAAAGTTGGACACCCATCCAACGTTTGGGGTGTTTTTCATGGCGGCATGTCCGCCGCCTGGGTGCGCCAAGGCGGAGACGATCGGCGCCCTACCGGATCCCGGCCCGCATGAACGATTGCACGAACTGGCGCTGGAATAGCAGGAAGGCGATCAAGAGCGGCGCGGCCGACATCAGCGTGGCGGCCGTGATGACGGACCAGTCGATGCCCTGGTCCGTCGACGAGAACACCTGCAGGCCCACCGTCAAGGGCCGGGACTCGACCGAGTTGGTGATGATCAGCGGCCACAGGAAGTTGTTCCAGTGGTGGCTGACCGACACCAGGCCGTAGGCCACGTAGATCGGTTTGGCCAGCGGCACGTAGACTTTCCAAAGGATCTGCATGGCGTTGGCGCCTTCCATGCGCGCGGCCTCCTCCAGCTCTCGCGGCACCGTCTTGAAGGTCTGGCGCAGCAGGAAGATGCCGAACGCCGAGGCGAAGTAGGGCAGGCCGATCGCGAACACCGTATCGCGGATGCCCAGCTGGCTCATCGACCGGTAGTTCTCCACCAGCAGCACGTCCGGCATGATCATCAGCTGCAGCAGCACCAGCATGAAGACGAAGTCGCGGCCTCGGAACTCGAAGCGCGCGAACGCGTAGCCCGCCAGCGTCGACAGCACCAACTGCGCGGCCAGCACCATCGTGACCAGCAGGAAGGTATTCAGGAAGTAGCGCGGAAACGGCGCGGCCTGCCAGGCCCGCGCAAAGTTGTCCAACGTCAGCGGGGCGAACAGGTCGAAGCGGGTGGCGTAGGCCGGCGGATGGAACGCCGCCCACATAGCGTAAGCCAGCGGCAGGATCCACAAGAGGCCAAGCGCCCACGCGCCCAGGGTATCGAGCTTGTCTTTCATTGATAGTGCGTCCTGCGGTCCAGCCAGCGGAACTTGATCAGCGCGGTCAGCGCCAGCACCACCAGCAACACGACGGTCAGCGTGGCGGCGTAAGCCGTGTCCCAGAAACTGAAACCCACCTGGTAGATGTAATACAGCAGCAAGGTGCTGGCGTTGTCCGGCCCGCCGCGCGTCATGACGACCACGTGGTCCACGAGCCGGAACGCATTGATCAAGGCGTTGATCAGCACGAACAGCGTGGTGGGCATCAGCAGCGGCCACAGGATGCGGCGGAAGTACTGCCAGCGCGACGCCCCTTCCAGCATGGCGGCTTCGCGCAGCGACGGCGACACGGTCTGCAAGGCGGCCAGGTAGAAGATCATGAAGAAGCCCGCCTCCTTCCACACCGTCACCAGCATCAGCGCCGGCAGCGCCGTGTCGCGGCTGCCCAGCCAGTTGGGGCCGGCAGAACCGAACCAGCCCATCACCTGCGCGATCAGGCCGTACTGCGGCGTGTAGAAGAACAGCCAGATGTTGGCCACCGCCACCATCGGCAGCACCGTCGGCGTGAAGTAGGCCATGCGCAGGAAGCCGCGGCCGCGCAGGTTGCGGTTCACCCACAGCGCCATGACGAGCGCGATGCCGATCGAGGTCGGGATCGTGCCCAGCGCAAACCACAGGTTGTTCCACAGCGACTGCCAGAACACCGGATCGTCACGCATGACGGCGTAGTTCTCCAGGCCCACGAAGCGCGCCGGACGCGCGCCCTTGGGCGTGGAGAAGAAGCTGTGCCAAAGCGTGGCCAGCGCCGGGTAATGCGTGAAGGCGGCAAGCAGCACGATGGCTGGCAGCAGCAGCAGCCAGCCATAAAGGGCGTTTAAAGAGCGGCTCATCGTGCTTGTCGATTTACTTGTAGGAACGCAGGATGCGGTCGGCCTCGCGTTGCGCATCGGTCAAGGCCTGCTGCGGCGTCTTCGATCCCGTCAACGCCGCTTGCAGCGCGTCGTTCAGGGTCTTGGTGACGCGCTGGTTTTCATGCGTGGAGAATTCCGCCACGCTGACTTCCAGCTGGTCGCGCGCGACCGCCGCGGCCGGCACTTCCTGCGCATACTTCTTCATCTTCTCGGTCTGCCAGGCGGCCGGCGTGACGGCGACATAGCCCGTGGCGATGCTCCAGTCGGCCGCGCGTTCCGGCGTCGTGACCCATTGCGCGAACTTCAGCGCGGCTTGTTGTTGCGCCGGCGTGCCGCTCTTGAAGATATAGAAATTGCCGCCGCCCGTCGGGCTGCCGCCCCGCTTTTGCTGCGGCATCATGGCCACGCCGAACGGGAAGTCGGCGTTCTTGCGGATGTTGGTCAGGTTGCCGGTGGTGGTCCACACCATCGCCGCCTTCTTTTCCAGGAAGTCCTTCGGCGTGGTGCCCCAGTCGATCGTGCCGGTCGGCATGATCTTGTGCTTGGCCGACAGGTCGTGCCAGAACTGGGCGGCTTCGACCACCGCGGGCTTGTCCAGGTAGACCTCGTTGCCGGCTTCGTTCATCAGGATCGCGCCGTTGGGCGTGGTCAGGGCCTGGAACAGCCAGTACGCGAACGCGCCGCCCGACGGGATCTCGATGCCCCACTGCGTGGTGTTGCCCGAGGCGTCCTGTTTGGTCAGCTTCTTGCCGTAGTCGACCAGATCGGCCCAGGTGGCCGGCGCGCGTTCCGGATCCAGGCCGGCGGCCTTGAACAGATCCTTGTTGTAGTACATGACGATGGTCGAACGCTGGAACGGCACGCCCCAGGTGTGGCCACCCGTGCGGCTGTTCTGCATGAAGGCGTCATAGAAGCCGCCCAGCCACTTTTTGTCGGCATCGGTTTTCGCCAACGAATCGATCGGGACGATGGCGTCTTCGTCGATCAGCGTGAACATGTCGGTGGACAGCAGCACGGCCAGCTGTGGCGGCGTGCCGCCCTTGAGCGCCGTCAGCGCCTTGGCGATGGAGTCCTGGTACGAACCCGCATAGATCGGCTTGATCCTGATGTCGGGATTTTCCTTCTGAAAGTCCGCGACCATGTCGTCGACGATCTTGGTGATCGGGCCGCCAACAGCGACCGGGTAATAGAACTCGACCTCGACGGGCTTGTTCTGCGCCTGCGCAGGCAGGGACAGGCAGGCGGCGGCAAGGCTGGCGGCCAGGGTCTTCAGTACGATGCGTCGCATGGTGGGTTTCCTTCCTGTGGAGATGGGCATCTTTCAGCGCCCGACGGTGTTGATGACCGCCGAATCGGCGGCAAAGAAATGCTGTTGCGCGTCCGTCCAGGACAGGCGCAAGGCTTCGCCCGCGCGGGCGCGCAGATGGCCGCCGACCCGCACGGCCACGCCGCTTGTGTCGCCGACGCGGCAGACCACGATGGAGTCCGCGCCGAAATACTCCACGCTTTCCACCGTGGCGGGGATGCCGCTGTCATCGATGCGGATGTGTTCGGGCCGCACGCCCAGCTTCACGGCGCCCGTTGGCGCGCCCGCGATGGCGGGGCCCTGTGTGCCGGCGATGACCGTCGCGCCATGCAGCGTCGTCAGGCCGATGAGGTTCATGGGGGGCGTGCCGATGAAGCGGGCCGCGAATTCACTGGCAGGCCGTGCGTACAGGCCGTCGGGTGTGTCGTGCTGTTCGATCTGGCCGCCGCGCAGCAGCACCACCTGGTCGGCCATGCTCATGGCTTCCGTCTGGTCGTGCGTCACGTACACCATCGTGATGCCCAGGTCTTGCTGCAAGGCGCGGATCTCGCGGCGCATTTCGTGGCGCAACTGCGCGTCCAGGTTGGACAGCGGTTCGTCCATCAGGCACACCGGCGCTTCGGAAATCACCGCGCGTCCCAGCGCCACGCGCTGCTGCTGCCCGCCCGACAATTGCGAGGGCTTGCGGTCCAGCAGATGGCCCAGGCCCAGCAAGCCGGCCACGCGTTGCAGGCGGCGGTCGAAGTCGCGCGCAGGCTCCTTGCGCACGCGTAGCCCGAACAGGATGTTCTCGCGCACCGACAGATGTGGAAACAGCGCATACGACTGGAACACCATCGAGATGCGCCGCTTGGCGGGCGGCAGGTCGGTCACGTCGCGGTCGCCGATGCGGATCGTGCCCGAAGTGGGCGTGTCCAGGCCGGCGATCATGCGCAAGGTGGTCGACTTGCCGCAGCCCGACGGGCCCAGCAGCACCGTGAAGCTGCCTGCGGGCACGGTGAAGCTCACGCCGTGGATCGCGGCGGCGCCGCCATACTGTTTGGTGAGGTTATCCAGAACGATGGATGACATGCTGTCTCGACGATCTAATAGTTAGATCCGCATTGTTGCCTGTAATGAAAACCTTTTCATTGTGCAGCGCAAACATGACGGATTCGTGGCAATGCCCGGGGCTGCGAGGCCCCGGCCTACGGGTCAAGCGAATGATTCAGGCAAACGGATAAGGGCCGGGGTATTCCCCGATGACGGCATGGTGCGTGACCAGGTTCTTGCCCTGCCACCAATGCAGCTGGTAGCCCGGCGGTTCCATGATGTATTGCAGGGTTGGGCGCGGCCCCAGCTCCAGCGCGAGCTGGTGCGCGGTGCCGGGACAGGTGGAGGCGACGGTGCCGCCGAAACGCTGGAAGATGGTGCGGTGCAAATGGCCGCACAGCACGCGTTCCACGTTCGGAAAGCGTGACACGATGCGTTCCAGTTCGGGCGCGCCGGCCAGCAGCCCGATGGCGTCCATGTGTTCGATGCCGGTCAGGAACGGGGGATGGTGCATCAGCACCAACGTGGGCCGACCGGGCTGCTCGGCCAGACGCGCGGCCAGCCAGTCCAGGCGGTCCTGGCACAGTTCGCCATGGCTCTTCATCGGCACCACCGTGTCCAGCGCCAGCATGCGCAGCGGATAAGTCTCGACCGCGTATTGGATGAACGGGCCGTCGCCCTGCAAGTAGCCGTGGTCGGGAAAGGCGGCGCGCAGTTGCGCGCGGTCGTCATGGTTGCCGGGCAAGAGGAAATACGGGATCTCCAGCGCTTGCAGATGGTCGCGCAGCGCCTGGTATTCGTGCGGACGGCCCAGGTCGGTCAGGTCGCCCGTGATCAGCACGCAGTCGGGGCGCGGCGTCAGGGCGTTCAGTGCGCGCACGGCCGGGCCGAGGAAGGCCGCCGGATCGATGATGCCGTAGGCCTTGTCGCCCGGGGTGCGCATGTGCAGGTCGGTGATTTGTGCGATGAGCATGATGCGGATCAGGAGTCAGGGTGGGAAGGGTCAGCGGCGCACGGACGCCGCCGTGCCGCCGACCACGATGCAATGCGGCAGCCGGTTCGATTGCGGCGGCTGGCCGTGGATCTGCGCCAGCAGGTTCGAGCAGGCGGTCTGGCCGATGCCGTCGCTGGGTTGCGCCACGGTGGTTAGCGGCGGGGTCAGCAAGGCGCCAAAGCGCATGCCGTCAAAGCCGCATACCGAAATGTCAGCGGGCACGGACAGACCTAGCGCCACCAGGTCGGCGATGACGGCCGTAGCCAGCAGGTCGTTCGAGCAGAACAGCGCGGTGGGCGCCTGCTTGCCGCGCAGCGCGGCCTTCAGCGCGTCGGCGTCGCTGCCGGTGTGGGAACTCATGGCGATATGCTGCACCGCCTCCAGGCCCAGCTTTTTGGCGCAGGCGCGCGCGCCTGCCAGCCGGCGTCGCGCACGGTCCGAAGCGGTCAGCGGGCCCGTCACGAGCGCGATGCGGCGGTGGCCCAGCGCGGCCAGGTGCGCGACCATGTCGCTGGCGGCGGCGCGGTTGTCGACCGAGGCGAACGGATGCGTGCCGGATTCGTTGTAGACCAGCACATACGGCATGCCGGCGCTGTCCAGGTCGTCCAGCGTGGCGCTCTTGTTCACGTCCGCCACCGTCAGAATCAGCCCATCGACCTGATGGTCCATCAGCCCTTGCACCGCCGCGGATTCCACGGCGGGGTCGTACCCGGTGGCAGTCAGCATGACGCTGTAGCCGGATTCGCGGGCGCGGCGTTCCGCGCCTTCGAAGCATTCGGCGAACACCGGATTCGACAGCGTCGGCAGGATCAGTCCGATGGTTCGGGTGCTGCCCGAGCGCAGGCTGCGGCCCACACGGTTCGGCCGGAAGCCGGCCCGCTTGGCCACGTTGCGGATGTGCGCCAGCGTGTCGGGATGGACGATATCCGGCTGATTGAACGCGCGCGAAACCGTCGCCGGGGAGACCCCGGCCTTGCGGGCCACTTCAATGATCGAAAAGCGGGGCGACGGGCGCGTTGCCATATCTTTGTTGCTGTCGGTTTACTGAAAACGATTTCATCTTACAAGACAAATATGACCTTTGTATTGCACGGGTTTGCGCTATGCTGGTAACGACGCAACAACAGAAAGCCATGGCGCGGCGCAGTCGGTTTACCCGGGAAAACACGGTGTTTTCAGTGTTTTTCCCAATTGACGAAGCGCGCTCAATGGCTGGGATCGGTCCGCTGGAACGCCGTGGCGAATACGCCTCGGGGCCGGCAGGGCAGACCCTCGGTCAAGGGGACCGGGTGCGGAGTTCAGCTGCCTCGCGTGATGCGAGACACCGGTAAAGAGGAAAGGATCATGTCTACTGCCTTAAACAGACTTGGCGCGCTTGAAGCCGCGCGCAAGCTGCAACGGCGCGAATTAACCGCGGTGCAACTTGTGCGGGCCTGCTTCGCCCGGATCGAGCAACGCGAAAACACCATTCATGCCTGGACGGCGCTGCAAAAGCAGGCGGCCCTGGACCATGCGGCCGTGCTGGACGGCGGCGCGTTGCGCGGCCTGCTGCACGGCTTGCCCATCGGCGTCAAAGACCTGTTTGACACCGTCGACCTGCCCACCCGCTACGGCTCCCCTATCTACGAACGCCACCGCCCCGGCCTGGACGCAGCCTCCGTCGCGCTGTGCCGCGGCGCGGGCGCGATAGTGGTCGGCAAGACCGTCACCACCGAATTCGCCACTTACCAGGCGGGCCCCACGCGCAATCCGCGCAACGAAGCCTATACGCCGGGCGGCTCGTCCAGCGGCTCGGCCGCCGCGGTGGCCGACGACATGGTGCCTTTCGCGCTGGGTTCGCAGACGGCGGGCTCGATCATTCGGCCCGCGTCGTATTGCGGCATCGTGGGCTTCAAGCCCACGTTCGGCGCCGTGCCGCGCGCGGGCGTGAAAAGCCTGGCCGAATCCCTGGACACGGTCGGCGGCTTTGCGCGGTCGGTGCCGGATGTCGCCCTCTTTGCTTCGGTCATGATGCGCGACCCCCGCATGCTGGACCTGGCTTATGAAGGCAAGCCGCGCATCGGCATGTGCCGCACGCTGCAGTGGCGTCACGCGCAGCCCGAAACCAAGGAAGCCTTTGCGCAGGCCGCCGCCACGCTGTCGCGCGCGGGGGCCGTGGTCCAAGAGGTGCCGCTGCCGTCGCAGGACTGCATGCTGGTGCAGTTGCACGCGGACATCATGGCGTTCGAAGCCTCGCAGTCGCTCGCCTACGAGCGCCTGGAACACGCCAGCCAGCTCAGCCCCAAGATCCAGGCGGTGCTGGAGGCCGGTTCGCAGATCACGGCCGAAGAACACATCAGGAACCTGGCCCGCGCCGAGGAGTCGCGTGCGCGCGTGAACGGCTGGTTCCAGGATTTCGACGTGGTGTTGGCGCCCAGTGCCGCGGGCGAAGCGCCGTTCGCCGATTTGGGCACGGGCGATCCGCAGTTCTCGCGTGCCTGGACGCTGTTCGGCCTGCCCTGCTTGAACCTGCCGTTCGCCACCGGCCCCCAGGGCCTGCCCGTGGGGCTGCAAGTGATCGGGCAACGCTACGACGATCATCGCGCCCTGGCGGTCGCTGCGTGGATCCATGAGCGCCTGCTGGCCGCCAACGCGCCGGATATCGGCGCCTCCGACATGTGGCCACGTGGCTGAACGTCCGCGGCCAGCCGCGCGCCACTAGCTGCGCGCCACTCGCCACTCGCCACTCGCCACTCGCAGCTAACCGCCCGTCACAGAAAGCAGAAAGCCCGCCAGGGTAAAGGCGGGCTTTGTTTTTGGCCGGGCCGCGCAGAAGAGAGGTGTATCTTCCGGGGCGCGCAAGCCCATGTTCCGGGCTTGCGGCGGGCGCTTCTGGTTATGCCGGAATGCGGATCACGCGGCCTCGGCGGCTTCCTGTTCGGTCGCCGTCATGGCGCCCGCGTTGATGTGGCGGTTGACGGCGCTCAGCACGGCCTGGAACGACGCCGTCACGATGTCGCGGTCGATGCCCACGCCGAAGCCCGTGCTGGATTCGCCGACGCGCAGTTCCACGTAGGACGCGGCGCGCGTGTCGGTGCCAGTGCCGATGGCGTGCTCGTGGTAGTCCATGATGCGAACCGGCACGTCCAGCGCGGCCACGAAGGCCGAGATGGCGCCGTCGCCCTTGCCCGTCACGATGCGGCGTTCGCCGTTGTACTCGAGTTCGGCTTCGATGCTGAAGTGCTGGCCTTCACCGGCAGACGGATTGCCGTCGATGCGGTGGCGGATCAGCTTCCACGGAGCCTTCTGTTCCAGGTATTCGCGATTGAAGATCGTGTGGACGTCGTCGGCGGTGACTTCGCGGCCGGTCTCGTCCGTCACGCGCTGGATGGCGCGGCTGAATTCGATCTGCAGGCGGCGCGGCAAGACCAGGCCGTGTTCCTGTTCAAGCAGGTACGACACGCCACCCTTGCCCGATTGGCTGTTCACGCGGATCACCGCGTCGTAGCTGCGGCCAAGGTCGGCGGGATCGATCGGCAGGTACGGCACTTCCCAGACGGCGTCGGCCTGTTGCAGCGCGAAGCCCTTCTTGATGGCGTCCTGGTGCGAACCCGAGAATGCGGTGAAGACCAGGTCGCCAGCGTACGGGTGACGCGGGTGCACCGGCAACTGGTTGCAGTATTCGGCGCAACGGCGCACTTCGTCGATGTCCGAGAAGTCCAGGCCCGGGTGGACGCCTTGCGTGTAGAGGTTCAGCGCAAGGGTGACCAGGTCGACGTTGCCGGTGCGCTCGCCGCTGCCGAACAGGCAGCCTTCGATGCGGTCGGCGCCGGCCATCACGGCGAATTCGGCGGCGGCCACGGCGGTGCCGCGGTCGTTATGCGGGTGCACGCTAAGCACGATGCTGTCGCGGCGCGCCAGGTTCTTGTGCATCCACTCGATCTGGTCGGCGTACAGGTTGGGGCTGGTGGCCTCGATCGTGGCGGGCAGGTTCAGCACCATCTTGTGGTCGGGCGTGGGCTGCCAGACGTCGGCCACGGCATCCGAGACTTCCAGCGCGAATTCGGGTTCGGTCGTGCTGAACACTTCGGGCGAGTACTCGTAGCTCCACTTGGTTTCCGGACGCTGCGCGGTGTATTGCTTGATCAGGCGCGTGCCGGCCGTGGCGATGCCCTTGATCTCTTCCTTGGACATGTTGAACACGACCTTGCGGAAGGCCGGCGCGCACGCGTTGTACATGTGGACGATGGCTTGCTTGGCGCCCGCCGCGGCTTCCACCGTGCGGCTGATCAGGTCTTCGCGCGACTGCGTCAGCACGATGATGGTCACGTCGTCCGGAATGCGCTTTTCGTCGATGAGCTTGCGAACGAAGTCAAAATCGGTCTGCGAGGCGGACGGGAAGCCCACTTCGATTTCCTTGAAGCCGATCTTCACGAGCTGTTCGAAGAAGCGGACCTTGCGCTCGACGCTCATCGGCTCGATCAGCGCCTGGTTGCCGTCACGCAAGTCCGTGCTCATCCAGATCGGCGCCTTGGTGATGCGGCGGCTGGGCCAGGTGCGTTCGGAGAAGTCGCGGGTAAAGGGCGCGAAGGGGACGTACTTGGTAGCGGGGTTGGCAAGCATCATGACTACACCTCGATCGGTTTCTTTTGAATCCCGGGAGCACTACTCTCGGCGGCATTTGTGACCGGATGACGGTCTTGTGCCAGGGTTTGCCGTGATTGACCGGCAGGATTCACAAATAAAAGGGGGAAATCGCGTGTGGCAAGCGTGGCTGCCGAGCTACCACGGGGACACTAGGCCCGGCAACCGATCGGTAGGGATAGCGATAGCGATAGCGCGGCGAAGCAGGAGATGCGAGCGCGCAGGCCGGCAACCGGAGCGGCGGAGCGTCCGGTGGCAATCGCGAGGGAGGTGCGGTGAGCGGCCATAGGTTGCTAGTCAAACATACTTTCTGCCGGAGTGCAAACGAAAACGTCCTGGAAAACGGGGGGCGGAACGCCCCGCCGTTGTCTTTATCGCGGATTCACTGCGTCTGCATGTGGCCGTTTTTCACGACTTTACCCAGACGTTCGCGCTCGCTTGCCGCGAATTCCGCGAAGCTGGCGCGCGAGCCGCCGCCGGGTTCGATGCTGCTCTGGCGCAACGCGTCTTGCACTTCCTTCGATTGCAGCGACTTTTCGACTGCCGCATTCATCTTGTCCAGCACGTCGGCGGGTGTACCCGTGGGCGCGAACAGTCCCGCCCAGTGGCCGATCCGGATGGCGGGAAAGCCCGCTTCCGCCGTCGTGGGAATGTCCGGGGCGCTGGCCATGCGCTTGTCCCACGTCGTGGCCAACGCCTTCAGCTTGCCGCTCTGGATCAGCGGCAGGGTCACGATGCTGGCTTCGGAGGTGGCGTCGACCTGGTTGCCGATCACCGCGGTCACGCCTTCGGAACCGCTTTTGTAGGCGATCGGCTCGATCGGCAGGCCCGTCGCCTCCTTCACCATTTCCGCCACGAAATGCGGTGTGCTGCCGTTGCCGGCGGTCGAGAAGGTGATGCGGTCGGTCTTGGCCTGCTTGGCGCGTTCGACGAAGTCCTTCAAGTCCTTGGCCGGGTTGGCGGGGTTGGCCACGATGACGGACGGCGTAATGGAAAGCAGCGCCACCGGGGTCAGCGCGTCGTCCTTGTAAGGCTGGTCTGAGCGGATCAGGCTATTGGTGACGGTGCCGTTGCTGCCGACCAGATAGGTGTAGCCGTCCGCCGGGCTGCGCGCCACGTGGGCCGCGCCCACGACGCCGCCCGCGCCGGGGCGGTTTTCGACGATGACGGTCTGGTTCAGGGTCGTGCCTACCGCTTTCGCGATGATGCGCGCGACCAGGTCGTTGGCGCCGCCCGCGCTGAAGGGGGCGACGAAGGTGATGGGTTTGTCGGGCCAGGCAGCCAGCGCCGGCGCGGCGGCGAATGCGGTCGAACAGGCCGCGAGCAAGCCGGCGGCAAACCGGACGGGGGTGCGGAACATGGGTACAACTCCAGGGGCTGGCTGCGCATTCGGCAGGTCTCGGCTGCCGGTAGCGTTTTACTTGTGTGCGCGGCCGCGGTTGCGCGAGCCTGGAGAGGCCAGTATAGGGCGGGCCGGCTGGCAGGCGACTGAAACAAACAGGCCGCCTGTCGGCGGCCTGGAATCAGGGGAAGGGCCTGGCGCTTAGCGCGCCGGGCCGATGCGCGGTTCGGCGTAGCGGTCGCCGCGGGTTTCGCCGCGCACTTCCACGCGGGCAGGTTCCCGGCGGCCCTCGTCACGGCGGCCGTCGTCACGGGGATCGCGGCCGGGGCGGGCGGCGGAGCCTTCCAGGATTTGCGCCTGTTCGGCCACCATGGCGATCTTGCCGATGCGATTGTGGCGAATTTCAGACAATGCCCGGCGCAGATCGCCGACCGTGAAGGGCTCTTGGCGGTCGCCCCAGGTCCAGCGCAGCACGCCCAGCGATTCTTCCGACAGGTTCGGCGCCAGGTCGGCCAGCACGTCGGTGCCGACCGGCGTGGCCGCGCCCGAGGCCAGGCTGGCCGAGAACCAGGCCTTGACCGAGAAGAAGACGATCAGCGACCAGATCCCGGCCACGACCCACCAGATGTACGGGTTGACCTTCTGCACCATGTCCATGGTCGGCTGGCCCAGGGAATGCAGGAAGTCGTAGTTCATGCGTTTGCCGAAGTCCAGTATCCACGAGGCGACCAGATACCAAAGGACGACGGCGACAGCGATGACTATCGCGCGCACAACGAGACGGGGAAGCGCCAATTTGAGCAGGGTTTGGCCGATAAGTCGGCTGTCCTGGCGAACGCTTGCGGGCGAAGTCAGATTCATCATGCAAAATATTGTACCTATGACCCGCCCAATTTTAGAACTGCGACCTGGCCAGCATCTGACGCTGACCCCTCAGCTACAACAATCGATACGATTGTTGCAGTTGTCCACGCTCGACCTTGAGGCCGAGATCTCGCAAGTGCTTGCGGACAATCCGCTGTTGGAGCGTGAAGACGAGTCGCCCGCGGCCGAGGCGCAAGCCGAATCCGAACGGGAGTCTTCGGTGCAGGACGACGAACCCGCGGCGGAGCGCGAGACCGCGGTGGACGAAATGCCGGGTTCGGGTGGGGTCTATTCGGATGACGATTCCGGCCCGCCCGAAACGGCGCGGCCGGATACCTTGCGTGAACACCTGCTGGGGCAGCTGATGCTGACCCGCGCGGCGCCCCGCGACGCCGTGCTGGCGGCGCTGCTGATCGACGAGCTGGACGAGAACGGCTATCTGGGATCGCCGCTGGAAGAGATCCTGGGGTGGCTGCCCGCCGATACCGAACCCGATATCGACGAACTGCGCGCGGCGCTGTCCTTGCTGCAATCGTTCGACCCGCCGGGCATCGGCGGGCGCGACATGGCCGAATGCCTGCTGTTGCAATTGCGCAACCCCGACCTGACGCGCCTGCCGGAAGCGGCGGATGCCACGGTCCTGGCCTGCGCCCGGCAGATCTGCGCGCAGCATCTGCCCCTGCTGGCCACCGGCAACGCCGCCCGCCTCTGTGCGGCCCTGGGTTGCGACGATGCGACGTTCCGTGCGGCCCACTCCCTGATCCTGCGTCTGGAGCCGCGCCCGGGGCGCGCCTGGACGGTGCCGGCGGCCGATTACGCGGTGCCGGACGTCATCGTGCGCAAGACCCGCCGCGGGTGGCAGGTCACGCTCAACAGCGCCGCCGTGCCGCGGTTGCAGATCAACGGGCTGTATGCGCAGATGCTGGGCAACCAGAAGGAGTCCGCCCACGCCGGCCTGCAATCCCAGTTGCAGCAGGCCAAATGGATGATCCGCAACGTCGAGCAGCGTTTCGACACGATCCTGCGGGTGTCCCAGGCCATCGTCGAGCGCCAGACCGCCTTCTTCAGCCAAGGCCCATCCGCCATGCGGCCCCTGATCCTGAAGGACATCGCGGGCGAGCTCGGTCTGCACGAATCGACCATTTCACGGGCCACAACGCAGAAGTACATGCTCACTCCGTTCGGTACGCTGGAGCTCAAGCGCTTCTTCGGCGCGAGCGTATCCACCGACGGCGGCGACGCCACGTCGGCCACGGCGGTGCAAACCTTCATCCGTCAGATGGTGGCGGACGAGAACCGCGCCAAACCGTTGTCCGACAGCCAGATCATGCAAAAACTGGCCGATCAGGGGATAGTGATCGCCCGCCGGACGGTGGCAAAGTACCGCGAAGCGCTGCGGATCGCCCCCGCGACGCTGCGCAAGGCACAAGCCTCGGCGCGCTGAAATAAGGGACGAATCTTTAAGAATTCGTCCTTTGTTTCAAGGGCTTGCGCGACAAAAGTCCGTTGCAAATTTATTGTGGCAAGGGGCTTGTCATCGGCTGAATAATTTTCGATAATCATTCGCATGTACATTTGCGTATGTAATGCCATCACCGAACGCCAAGTCCGCGCCAGCGTGGACGGGGGCGCGACGACGCTGTCCGACCTGCAATTCGAGCTGGGCGTGGCCACGTGCTGCGGCTGCTGTGCGGCAACTGCCGCCGAATACCTGCCGGGCGGCCGCTGCTCCAGCGTGTGCGACGTCCGTTCCGTCGCCGTTCCGGTCAATGCGCCTGCCGCGCTGGTGGAATCGGGCGCCGCTGCCAACCACGGCACCTTCCCCATCCCGCTGGTCGCCGCAGGTTAAGCGTTAGCCGCTTTTTCCGGCTCGCTGCTGTCATGCCGCGGGCCGCGTCGTAACCTTTCCGCAAGATCCCCCGCCGTTTCCTGAATTCCCCTGGCCCTGCCACCGCGCACTCGGCGCCGGACGTCGGGTTGCGCCCGGGGGGCGGGGCGCGCAGAATGCCTGCTCCACGCGGCATGCGTGGCGCCCTGCTCTCATGGAATCCCGATGAAGGCCACCACGCCCGCCGTTTCCGCTCCCCCCGCCGCCCACGGCGCGCCGGGGATCAGCTGGGTGCCGATTGCCGCCTTCTGCTTCTTGTGGAGTTCCGCCTTTGCGGCGGCCAAGATCGCGGTGCGGGACTGCCCACCGCTGACGTTGCTGACGATCCGTTTCCTGATCGCCGGGGCGCTGATGCTTGGGATCGCCGCCGTCGGGCGGCAGGGCAAATGGCCCGTCGGCCGCGACCTCGCGTCGCTGATCCTGCTGGGTGTCTTGAATAACGCGTTGTACCTGGGCCTGAGCTGGACCGGGATGACCACCGTATCGTCGGCGTTTACCGCCGTGCTGATCAGTACGAATCCTCTGCTGATCGGCGTGCTGGCCGGCCCGGTGCTGGGCGAACGCCTCTCCTGGCGCAAGCTGGCGGGGCTGTGCCTGGGGCTGGCCGGCGTGGCCCTGGTGTTGAGGTCGCGGTTAAGCGGCATGCAGGAAGACATGCATGGCACCTTGCTGGTGACGGGCGGCCTCGTGGCGCTGGTGGCGGGCACCTTGCTCTACAAGCTCTTGAAGCCGTCGGCGGGGCTGTGGGCCGCGACGGGCATCCAGTCGCTGGCCGGCGCTGCCGCCCTGCTGCCGTTTGCGCTGATGAGCGAAAGCCTGGGCGACGCGCGCCTGACCGCGAGCCTTGCGTGGAGCATGGCCTACATGATCGTGGCCGTGTCGATGGGCGGCTACTACCTGTGGTTCATGATCCTTGGCCGCGCCAGCGCCACGTCGGCCAGCGCGCTGCATTTCCTGATGCCGCCGCTGGGCTTGTTGTTCGGGTGGCTGGTGCTGCGTGAACCGGTGTCATGGCTGGATCTGCTTGGCATCGTTCCCATCGCCTTGGGCATTTGGTTGACCACGCGCAAAGCCGCCTGATCCGCGCCCGGCCACAATCGCGTTTCGGGTTGCCGATACGCAACGCGCGGGCGTTGCGGGATTCCGAGCCGGTTTTGCCGGATGGTAATGCCTGCCCGCGCGGGCTGCGCGCGGATATCGCGACGGATTCGCCCACATTGCGTGCGTGCAGGCCGCGTAACGCCTGTCTTGCGCATGCAAGGCATCAAGTACGCATACTCATTCTCATTGGCTTGTCGCTTTCTTGTAGCGGTTCTAAAGCGGTTTACCAAATGCAGCGCAAGGCTAGGCGCGGCCCTCCGGCTGATGGTAGTCTGCCGGGGTTGCGTACGCGCGGCATCGTGCGCTCCTTTGTCGCGATGCCTATGCGTCGCGCCTGACTGCAAGGAGTCCATTATGAAAGGCGACAAAACCGTCATCCAGTTCTTGAACAAGCAACTGACCAACGAACTGACGGCCATCAACCAATATTTCCTGCATGCCCGCATGCTGAATCATTGGGGCTTCGACAAGCTGGGCAAGCACGAGTACGAAGAATCCATCGGTGAAATGAAGCACGCGGATCGCCTGATCGCGCGCATCTTCATGCTGGATGGCCTGCCCAACCTGCAAGACCTGCACAAGCTGCTGATCGGTGAAGACGTGCCCGAGCTGCTGGCCTGTGACCTGAAGCTGGAGCAAGCAGCGCATGCCACCGTCGTGGAAGCGATTGCCTATTGCGAATCGGTGCGCGACTACGTCTCGCGCGATCTGTTCCAGGACATCCTGGACGATACCGAAGAGCACATCGACTACCTGGAAACGCAGATCGACCTGATCGACAAGGTCGGTATCCAGAACTACCTGCAAAGCCAGATGTCCGTGCCCGAATAAATCTTCCGGCCAAAGCAATGGCGCCCCGAGGGGCGCCATTTTTTTTGGCCGCATCGCGTGCGCAGCGTGGGGGCACCTTTTGCCGCTGGGCCGCCCCAAGGCAAAAGCGCCCCCTTGGGGGGCAGCAAGCGCGCGTAGCGTGCGCAGCGTGGGGGCACCTTTTGCCGCTGGGCCGCCCCAAGGCAAAAGCGCCCCCTTGGGGGGCAGCAAGCGCGCGTAGCGTGCGCAGCGTGGGGGCCACCTTTTGCCGCTGGGCCGCCCCAAGGCAAAAGCGCCCCCTCGGGGGGCAGCAAGCGCGCGTAGCGTGCGCAGCGTGGGGGCTCTTCCTTTATTGGGGGCGGGCCGGGCATTCGGCCATCGTGCCCCAGGCGCGGTTCGGCGCACAGTACTTGTTGCGCGCGGCCCAGGAACACGAGGGGCGGTCGAAGAAGCCTTGCGAGGCGCATTGCGCCAGTTCGCGCTTGAGGGCGTCTTGCCAGCCGGGCGCGCCGGGGCTGAGCGCCGTATTGGGCGGGGGCGGGGGCGCCTGCACCATTTGCGGGGTGCCGTAGCCGCCGGCCTGCGCCTGGCCACCGTTGATGGCGGTGGACGTGCCGGGCACCTGCAAATCAAGTGTGCTGACGTCGGACGTGCCCGAGGGCAGGGGCACTTCGGAGGCGGCCGCGATTTCGCGGGCCTGCTCCGGCGTGATGCGTTCGCGCGAGAGCTTCACGGCGGGATCGCTGACGGTGTCGAACAGCGACACCGTGTTGACCTGCCATTCGCGGTCTGCGGGCTTGTCGGGCACGCCGAGGGTGCCGTCGATGCGGGGCTGCGGAGGCTGCGCCACATAGGGCCGCCCATTGGCGTCCAGGACGGGTTGCTGCGAAGCCGCGGCGTCCTGCCCAGGAGCCGGTGCGGCGGGAGGCGCATGCGCCACCAGCCAGTCACCCAATTGAATCCCGCCCCAGGCCGACGCGCCAAGCGCGATCAGGAGCGTTGCGAATAATAAACGCCAAGACATTGCTACCCTCATCTGCCGTGCGGAACCCGAACGGGTCTACGCCTTGTCCCCGAAAACCTTGCCGCCGTGTTCGCGCATTGCATGGAATTTCACTTCGGGATACAGATCCTCGGCTACGCGCAACTGCGCAGGGGAACTGATCAAAAACGCCGCCGCATCGACCACATCATAGGCGATATGAGCCGCATTGGCATCCATGAACTTGCGCAGCGCCTTCGGGTTTTCAGACGTAATCCAACGTGCCATTGTGTAGCGCGAAGGCAGCATCCGGGCGTCTGCGCCGTACTCCGTCTTGAGGCGGTGGGCGACCACTTCGAACTGCAGCTGGCCGATCGCGCCCAGCAGCAGAGAACCGCCGGCGGCTTCGGGGCGGAACACCTGGATGGCGCCCTCTTCGCCCAGTTGGGTCAGGCCGGTGCGCAGTTGTTTGGTGCGCAGCGGGTCCTTGACTTCAACCGCCTGGAAGAGCTCGGGGGCGAAGAAAGGCAGCCCCGTGAATTGCAGCGTTTCGCCTTCGGTCAGCACGTCGCCCAGTTGCAGTACGCCGTGGTTGGGAATCCCGATCACGTCGCCGGCGTAGGCCTCGTCCAGCAGCTCGCGCCGCTGGGACAGGAAAGACACCACGTTATTGGGGCGCATTTCCTTGTTGGTGCGGGCGACCTTCAAGCGCATGCCGCGCTCGAAGCGGCCCGAGCTGACGCGCACAAAGGCCACGCGGTCGCGGTGCGCCGGGTCCATGTTGGCCTGCACTTTGAACACCACGCCGGTGAACTTGGGCTCTTCGGGCAGCACTTCGCGTTGCAGCGCCATGCGGGGGCCCGGGGGCGGCGCATGGTCGACCAGCGCGTCCAGCACTTCCTGCACGCCGAAGTTGTTGATGGCCGACCCGAAGAACACCGGGGTCTGCCTGCCGGCCAGGAACTGTTCGCGGTCGAACGCGGGGGCGGCTTCGTTGATCAGTTCGATCTCGCCACTGGCCTGCTCGAATGCCGAGCCGTAACGGCGGGCGATTTCGGGGTTGGTCAGGCCTTCGATGACGTCATCGTTGTCCGAACGGCGTTCCTGGCCCGGGCGGAAGACACGCATGCGGTCGCGGCGGATGTCGAACACGCCGCCAAACGCCTTGCCCATGCCGACCGGCCACGAGAAGGGCACGGCATCCATGCCCAGGTGGCCTTCGATTTCCGACAGCAGTTCCAGCGGCTCGCGCACTTCGCGGTCCATCTTGTTGATGAACGTGATGATGGGCGTGTTGCGTGCGCGGCAGACCTGCAGCAGGCGGATGGTCTGAGGCTCGACGCCGTTGGCGGCGTCGATCACCATCAGCGCGGCATCCACCGCCGTCAGCACCCGGTAGGTGTCTTCGGAGAAGTCCTGGTGGCCCGGGGTGTCGAGCAGGTTGATGACGCAGTCGCGGTATTCCATCTGCATCACCGAGGACGCCACGGAAATGCCGCGTTGCTTTTCGATTTCCATCCAGTCCGACGAGGCGTGGCGGGACGCTTTGCGCGCCTTGACGCTGCCGGCGATCTGGATCGCGCCTGCGAACAGCAACAGCTTTTCGGTCAGCGTGGTCTTGCCCGCGTCAGGGTGGGAAATGATCGCGAACGTTCGGCGCCGCGCAACTTCTTGAGGGATATTCATGGTCGGAGGATTGTACTTAACGCCGCTTGTTAGGCCGGCGCGGTCCGGCTGCTTGCATGAAAAGCGCGGGGCACGCGCCGTTGCCGGCGCGTGCCCCGCGCATGGAGATTCAGGAGTGGCGGCGGAATGACGCCAGGAATACGCCTGCCAGGATGAACAGCGACCCGAAGGTGCGGTTCATCCAGCGGATGTGCTTGGCGTCGCGCAACAGGCGCAGCACGCGCGCCGCCAGCAACGTGTAGACGCCCATGGCGACCAGGTCGGTGAAGGCCAGCGTGCCGGCCAGCGCCGCGTACTGCGGTGTCAGCGCCAGCGCCGGGTCAACGAACTGGGGCACCACGGCCAGCAGGAACACCGTGCCCTTGGGGTTCATGGTGTTGATCAGGAACCCGCGCATGACGAGTTCCCGGATCGAGGCCTGCTTGGGGTCGCCCGCATCGACCGCGACGGGCGCGGCATCGGTGCGGATCTGGCGCACGCCCAGGTAGATCAGGTAGGCCACGCCCAGGTACTTGACCACATTGAAGGCCATTTCGGACGTGGCCAGCACCGCGCCCAATCCCACGGCCACGACGACGAACTGGAACAGGATGCCCATGATGAGGCCGGCCGTGTTCCAGTAGCCGCGTGCGAAGCCGTACTTCAATCCAGAGGACATCGCGGAAATCGCGCCCGCCCCGGGTGAGAACGAAATGGCCCAGGAGGCCAGGAAGAACGTCAACCAGGTGGATAAGGGCATGATGGCGCGGGTCCTTGGATCGCAGGATGTGGGGGGGCGGTGATATTACCTGCTGGGGATTACTTGCCCAGCAATGCCGCGCGGGGGGCGCCGGACGGACGGCCCTGGGCCGGACGCCCGGAGCCACCGTTACCGGCCGGGCGGGACGTTCCTTCCGGACGGCGCTGGCTTTGCTGCGGGCGGCTTTCGCCGCGGCCGGCGTGGGCCGGACGGTCAGCGGGCTTGCCGTCGCGCGGGCCGCCATTGCCGCGGCCTTCGCCGCCGGCACGGGCATGATCTCGTCCCAGCCTTCATAGAGCTCGGGCGCCAGGT
>NZ_JABBJN010000077.1 GCF_012928505.1 Achromobacter sp. Bel
GCAGGCTGCGCTTGCTGGGCCGGCTGGCCCTGGCCTACGCCCAGGCCGGCCGCCATCGTCTGGCCCAGCGCGGCCCCGGCCGCCAGCCCTGCGCCGATGCCGGCGATGCCGCCTTCGTTTTGCGCCGCCAGCGGGATCGAGGTGGCCGTCTGGTACTGGGTGAACTTGCCCAGGTCGCCCGCCATGCCCATCGAGATCCGCGTGTCCAGCGCCTTTTGCAGCTCTTCGGGCAACGACACGTTTTCAACCGTGAAGTTGTCCAGCTTGACGCCGTAACGGTCGAACACCGGCGCCAGTTGTTCGCTGATGCTCTGCGACATCAGCCCCTGGTTCCCGGCGATATCCAGGAACGGCACCTTGGAGCCGCCCAGCGCCGTCGTCATCGCCGCGACCACCATGTTGCGCAGTTGCGCCTCCAGGTCGTCCACGGTGTATTCGTCGCGCGTGCCGCTGATTTCGCGGTAGAACTTGGCGGGGTCGGTGATCTGATAGGAATACACGCCGAAGGCGCGCAGACGCACCATGCCGAATTCGCTGTCGCGCAGGGTCACCGGCTGCGCCGTGCCCCAGCGGCGGCCCAATTGCAGGCGCGTGCTGAAGAAGATCACGTCCGACTTGAAGGGCGACTCGAACAGCTTGTCCCAGTTCTTCAGGTACGTCAGGACCGGCAGCGTCTGCGTGGTCAGCTTGTACATGCCGGGGCCGAACACGTCAGCCACCTTGCCTTCGTTGACGAACACCGCCATCTGCGACTCGCGCACGGTCAGGCTGGCGCCGTACTGGATTTCGAAATCCTGCATCGGATGGCGCCAGGCGAGCACGCCGTCGCGATCCTCGTTCCATTGCAGGATGTCAATGAACTGCTTGCGAATAAATGAACCGAGACTCATGGATAGTCCTCCCGTGTCAGATCGGATGCGGCGCGCCTGCCTCAGGTCAGGCAGGCGGCGTTGACGACGCCGGCGGACAGCGAGATCGCGCCGATCAGGCCGCCCATGGCGATATTGTTCTGTTCGATGGCTTCGTTCATGCCGCGGATGGTCTGGACGACCACGACGTACACGACGATCTGCACCACCATGGCGGCCACGCCCCAGACCAGGAACATCACGAAGCTGGCGTGGACGGCGATGCTGGAGCACAGCGTGAAGCTGAAACCGACCAGCGCGCCGCCGTAAGACAGCACGGCGGCGATATTGCCTTCGCGGATCAGTTCGAATTCCTTGTAACGCGTCACGGCGGTGTAAACCGCGGTGAAAATGCCCAGCATGACAAGCGCCGAGACGATATAGATCAGATAGGTCACCGCCGGATGCATCGCTTCTCCCATTGCCACCCTCCCAATTGCGCGCAGTATATACGCGGCGTTCGATATACTGCGAACGCATTTTTCGTGTCGGACACCTCATGCGCGACCGCGTTCTCATCCTATCGGTATTGATCGTTGCTTCCTGCGGTTTGGGCTATGAGCTCATCAGCAGCGCGCTGGCCAGCTATTTACTCGGCGATTCGATACTTCAGTTCTCTTCCGTCATCGGCTGCTATTTGTTCGCCATGGGCATCGGCTCGTGGTTGTCAAAATATGTAAAAGACGAAGACGTTTTGAATCGGTTTATCGACGTCGAACTGCTGGTCGCGTTGTTGGGAGGCGTTTCCGCCGCCGTCTTGTTCCTGGTGTTCGCCTGGCTGTCGGCCCCCTTTCGCGCCGCCCTGTATGTGGGGGTCTTCGTCATCGGCCTGATGGTCGGCATGGAAATCCCGCTGGTGATGCGCGTCTTCAACCAGCGCAAGGCCGAGTTCCGCGAAATCGTCAGCCGCGTGCTGACGTTCGACTACCTGGGCGCGCTGGCCGTGTCCCTGATCTTCCCGTTGTTGCTGGCGCCCAAGCTGGGCCTGCTGCGCACCAGCTTCCTGTTCGGCATCATGAACGCCAGTGTGGCGCTGTGGACCACCTGGCTGTTCCGCGCCGAGATCCGCCGCCCGGGCGAAAAGGCGATCCGCGCCTGCGTGGTGATCGGCTTCCTGGCGCTGGGCTTCCTCTATTCCAGCGCCATGACGGCCTGGGCCGAAAAAGGCCTGTACGGCGACGACGTGGTGCACGCCGAAACCACCCCCTATCAGCGTCTGGTGGTCACGCGCTGGCACGACGACCTGCGCCTGTACATCAACAACAACCTGCAATTCTCGTCGCGCGACGAACATCGCTACCACGAATCGCTGGTGCATCCCGGCCTGCAGACGCTGCCCTGGGCGCGCAATGTGCTGGTGCTGGGCGGCGGCGACGGCCTGGCCGTGCGCGAAATCCTCAAATACAAGAACATCGAGCACGTCACGCTGGTGGACCTGGACCCCGCCATGACCGGGCTGTTCTCGCGCTCGGAACCGCTGGTCAAGCTAAACCAGGGGTCGTTGAAGGACCCGCGCGTCACTGTCATCAACGACGACGCCGGCCGCTGGCTGGAGACCCACGCCGAGGTCTACGACTTCATCGTGGTGGACTTTCCCGATCCGTCCAACTTCGGCCTGGGCCGGCTGTACTCGGTGCCCGTCTACCACCTGATGGCGCGCCACCTGGCCGAAAACGGCTACATGGTGGTCCAGTCCACGTCGCCCTACTTCGCGCCCCGCTCGTTCTGGAGCGTGGACGCCACCCTGAAGGAGGCCGGGCTGAACACATGGCCGTACCACGCCTATGTGCCGTCCTTCGGCGACTGGGGCTTCATCCTGGCCAGCAAGCGGCGCGATTATGCGCCGCCCGACCAGATCACCGTGCCCACCCGCTATCTGGATCCGGCGACCACGCGCGAGCTCTTCCACTTTCCGGCCGACATGCCCGCCCTGGCGATGCCACCCAACCGTCTGAATGAGCAGTCGCTCGTACGCTATTTCGACGAGGACTGGCGCAAGGTCATCCGCTGATGCAGCGCCGCACCTTCCTGCTGGGCGCGGCGACCGCGGCGGTGGCGGGCACGGCCGGCTACTACCGATCGCGCATCATCGAGACCACCCCGGAGATCCATTACCCCGGCATGCAGGCCGGCCACGCCTTGCGCGACGGCGCGGCGCTGCCCGTCCCGTCCGCCAGCTACCGGCACGACGTCGCCATCCTGGGCGCCGGCGTGGCCGGTCTGTCGTGTGCGTGGAAGCTGGCGCGGGAGGGGCACACGGATTTCGTCGTGGTCCAGGGCCCCGAATTCGCCGGCAACGCGGCGGCCGGCCGGCAAGGCGAGCTGGACTATCCGCTGGGCGCACACTATCTGCCGCTGCCGTCCATGGCGTCGACCCACGTGCGCCAGATGCTGGCCGACTTCGGCATCATCGAACGCGGCGCGGGCGAAATGCGCCCGTATTACGACGAGTCCATTTTGGTGCATTCGCCGCAAGAACGCCTGCTGCGCAATGGGCGCTGGGAAGACGCGCTGCTGCCCATGACCGGTTTGCCCGACGCGGACGTGGTGCAGCACCGCCGGTTCCTGGCGGTGATCGACCGGCTGCACACACAGACGGGCAATGACGGCCGCAAGGTCTTTAGCATTCCGATCGCGTTGTCGTCGCAAGACCCCGCGTGGCGCGTGCTGGATACGATCACGTTCAAACAGTGGCTGGAACGCGAAGGCTATACCTCGGCAGCCTTGCACTGGTATCTGAACTACTGCTGCCGCGACGACTACGGCGCGCAGTACGACGTGGTGTCGGCCTGGGCCGGCCTGCACTACTTCGCCAGCCGCGACGGCCACGCCGCCAATGCGGGCGAAGGCGCGGTGCTGACCTGGCCAGGCGGGCTGGCTGCGCTGACGGAACGCATGCGCGAGGCGATCAACCAAAAGCTCGGACACACGCGATGGCTGCTGCCGGGCACGGCGGCGCGCGTCAGCGAAATGCCCGGCGGCGTGCTCACGACCTGCGTGACCGCTGGCGCCGCCCCCGGCGCCTACACGCTGCTATCCCGCCGCACGGTCTGCGCGATGCCGCTGTTCGTGGCCCAGCGCATCCTGCCGGACATCCGCGCATACGGCTACGACCCTGCCGTGCATGCCTCGTCGCATGCGCCGTGGCTGGTGTCGAACTTCGTGCTGGAAGGCTATCCCCTGGAAGCACCCGGCGAACCCCTGTCCTGGGACAACGTGGTCTACCAGGGCCAGGCGTTGGGCTACGTCGTGTCGACGCACCAGTTACTGCGCGTCACCCGGTCTCCGCGCACGGTGTTCACCGCGTACCACGCACTAAGCGGACAGACGCCGAACGCCGCGCGGCAATGGCTGGCCACGGCCAGCCCGCGAGACCTGCGCGACGAGGCCGCCGCCGACCTCGTGGCCGCTTATGGCCGCGAGTTCTGGCGCAATGCGCGCCAGCTCGACATCACGGTGCGCGGCCACGCGATGGCCTCCCCGTTGTGCGGCTACCTGTCCAACCCGGGACTCGCGGCGCTGCGGGACGTCGACGGGCCGATCCTGTTCGCGCACGCGGACTTATCGGGATATTCCGTCTTCGAAGAGGCTTCGTGGTGGGGCGTGGTGGCGGCCGGCCGCATCCTGGGCCAACAACCGCCGCTGGTCTAACGCAGCCGACGCGGCGAATTCCCACCTGCGGCAGCATCCGCTGCAATACAATCCCGGCCTTGGCGCTTCGAATAAAAAATCATGGGAAAGCACGTCATCGTCTTGGGCGCGGGCATTGTGGGCGTCTGCTGCGCGCTGGAGCTGTTGCGCCGCGGCGCGACGGTCACCTTGGTCGACAAGCAGGATCCGGGCATGGAAACATCGATGGGCAACGCCGGCGTGCTGGCGCGCAGCTCGCTGATGCCGTTCAACCATCCCGGCCTGTGGCGGCAACTGCCCCGCCTGCTGAAAAACGACACGGTCCAGTTCCGCTACCGTCCGGGATACCTGGCGAAGAACCTGGGCTGGGCGGCGCGTTTCCTGATGAACGCCCGGCCGGCCGTCTTCCGCGAAACCGTCGAGGCCCTGGACAGCCTGATCCGGCTGTCCGCGCCCGAACACCTGAAACTGCTGGACGCCGCCGGCGCGCGCCATCGCCTGCGCGATACGGGATGGGTGTTCCTGTACCGCAGTGAAGCGGCCTGGGACGGCAGCGGCCTCGCCCGCAAGGCGTTTGCCCGGCATCAGGTCCCGACCCAGATCCTGAGCCCCGCGGAGCTGACGGAAATGGAGCCCGCGCTGTCGCCGATCTTTCATCGGGCGCTGTGGATCCAGGGGTCGTATTCCGTCGACGACCCGCATGAGGTGGTTGCCGCCTATGCCGATCTGTTCCTGCGGACGGGCGGCACGTTCAAACGCGTCGCCGCCACCGCCATCCGCCGCGACGGCCAACGCTGGACGGTGCAGGGATCCCGGGATTCCGAATCGCTCTCGGCGGATCGACTGGTCGTGGCGCTGGGGCCCTGGTCGAAAGGCCTGCTCAAGACGACGGGCATCGACTTGCCCATGGCGTTCGAACGCGGGTATCACATGCACTACGGTGGCAGGGATGGCGCCCGCGTGAGCCGGCCCGTCTACGACACCGGCGGCGGCTATGTGCTGTCGCCCATGGCGCGCGGCCTGCGCCTGACCACCGGCGTCGAACTGGACGATTGCGACGCGCCCGCCCGGCCCGACCACCAATTGGCACAGGCGGAGTCGCGAGCGCGCGAAGCCTTCCCGCTGGGCGAACGCCTGGATCCCGCCCCCTGGCTGGGGCGGCGCCCCACGCTGCCGGACAGCCGCCCGATGATCGGCGAATCGCCGCGCCATCCGGGGCTATGGCTGGCGCTGGGGCATCAGCACATCGGCTTCAGCACCGCGCCGGGCACGGCGAAGATTCTGGGCGAACTGATGTTCGACGAGGGAGCGCAATCCCGCTACCGGGCCTTCCGGCCCGGCCGGTTCCTCTAAGGCCCGCGCGGCACCGAGGGGCCGCGCGATGGCCTTCAGGACAAGGCCGGAATCAACCCAGCAGCAAAGCGTCGTCCGACAGCTTCTCGCCGCGCACGCGTTCGAACATGGCCAGCAGGTCCGGCACGTCCATGCCGCGGCGCTCGTCGCCGGACACGTCCAGCACCACCTGGCCTTGATGCAGCATGACCGTGCGGTCGCCCACATCCAGCGCCTGGCGCATGCTGTGGGTGACCATCATGGTAGTCAGCTGGTTTTCGGCGACGATGCGGGCCGTCAGCTGCAGCACGAAGTCGGCCGTGCGCGGGTCCAGCGCCGCGGTGTGCTCGTCCAGCAGCAGGATACGCGAAGGCTGCAAGGCCGCCATCAGCAAGCTGACCGCCTGGCGCTGGCCGCCCGACAAGAGGCCGATGCGGTCCGTCAGCCGGTTTTCCAGCCCCAGGCCCAACGTCGACAGGCGTTCGCGGAAACCGTCCTTCATCGATGCCTTGACCGCCCGGCCATAGCCGCGGCGCGCGCCGCGCATCTGCGCCAGCGCCATGTTCTCTTCGATGGTCAGGTCTTCGCAGGTGCCGGCCATGGGGTCCTGGAACACGCGGGCCACGCGGCCGGCGCGGGCCCAGACGGGTTGGCGCGTGACGTCCACGCCATTAATGTCGATGCGGCCGGAATCGACAGGCAGGTCGCCCGACACGGCGTTCAGAAACGTGGACTTGCCGGCGCCGTTGGAGCCGATCACGGTCACGAATTGGCCCGACGGAATCTCCAGCGACATGCCGCGCAGGGCGCGGGTTTCGATGGGCGTGCCGGCGTTGAAGGTGATTTTCAGATCTTTTGCGGACAACATTTCACTACTCCATTGTGCAGTCGCAGCACCCGCGCCGCATGAAGCCGGCGCAGCGAAACCGGGGTCGCCGCGGAGCCGGCTTTGCCGGTCCGCCAGCGGCGCCCCCTTGAGGGGGCAGCGCCCCAGGCGCTTCGGGGGTGGGCATCAACTTTTCTTGCCGACCAAGCGGCGCTTGAGCATCGGGATGACCAGGGCGACTGTGACCAGCACCGCAGTGACGAGGTTCAGGTCCTGGGCCTTCAGGCCGATGAAATCGCTGTTCAGCGCCAGGGCGATGAAGAAGCGGTAGACGATGGCGCCGATGATGACGGCAAGCGTCGCCAGCACCAGTTTGCGCGACGGCAGAATGCTTTCGCCCACGATCACCGCGGCCAGGCCGATCACGATGGTGCCGATACCCATCGAGATGTCCGAGCCGCCTTGCGTTTGCGCGAACAGCGCGCCGGCCAGAGCAACCAGCGCGTTGGACAGCGCCATGCCGCCCAGGATCATGCGGCCGGTGTTGACGCCTTGCGCGCGGGCCATGCGGCCGTTGGAGCCGGTGGCGCGCACCGCCAGGCCAGTCTGCGTGGCGAAGAACCAGTCCAGCGCCAGCTTGGCCAGGATCACGATCACGATCAGGATCAGCGGGCGGGCGACGTAGTCGGAAATCCAGCCCGGCTGCAGGATCGTGAAGACGGTGGGTTCGGTGATCAACGGCACGTTGGGTTTGCCCATGATGCGCAGGTTGATCGAATACAGCGCGATCATCATCAGGATACTGGCCAGCAGATCCATGATCTTCAGCTTCACGTTCAGCCAACCCGTGACCAGGCCCGCGGCCGCGCCCGCGAACGTGGCGATGATGGTGGCCGAAAACGGATCGGTGCCCGAGGCGATCAGCGTGGCACAGACGGCGCCGCCCAGCGGGAAGCTGCCGTCAACGGTCAGGTCGGGGAAGCGCAGCAGGCGAAAGGAGATAAACACGCCCAAGGCCACCAGGCTGAAGATCAACCCGATCTCCAACGCGCCTAACAACGAGAACAATGACATGGGTCAAATCCAATCAGGGTAAGGAAGGTGCATATTAAAGACTTGAAACGTCGGATTTCTTGCGTTTGGGGGTCAGTTTTACCCCAGCTTTCGCAATAAACGTTTCCCGGCTCGCCATTTTCGCTTGTTTCCTGCCAAAGCGTCTCCACGCGTGCCGGCAATGCCGCAAGCGGAGTCGTACAAGACCGTTCAGGGAGCAAAAACGCCCGGCGCGGCGCGCGCCGCAATGGCGGGGCACCGGGCAATTCAAGACCAGCAGACTGCGCCGGGCCGCGAGCATCTTGTGAACGCTGCCGCCCTGAAGACCATGGGGTAAGGCAAGACACCGAAAAAACCTAACAAAAACCCCGCGCACGCCGGATAGGCGTGGCGGGGTCCATGCAGAACCGCTTTACTTCACGACCACCGCGGCCGACTTGACGATGGCGTCCGACAAGGTCACGCCTTGCTTGGCGGCAGCGCCCGGATTCACGTACAGCTCAAGCTTCGAGATGGTTTCCGACGGGATCGCGCCGGGCTTTTCGCCCTTCAGGATGCGCACGACCACCTTGCCCGTCTGCACGCCCAGGTCGCGGTAATTGATGCCCAGGGCGGCGATGCCGCCGCGCTTGACGCTGTCGGTGTCGGATGCGATCAGCGGGATCTTGGCGTCGTTGCCGACCTTCACCAGCGATTCGTAGGCCGACACGACGTTGTTGTCGGTGTTGGTGTAGATGACGTCGACCTTGCCGATCAGGCTGCGCGCGGCGGATGCCACGTCGACCGAACGCGGGGCGGCGGCCTCGACCAGGCTCATGCCGTACTTGGGCAGGATTTCCTGGAGTTTCTTCACGACCACGACCGAATTGGCCTCGCCCGGGTTGTAGACCATGCCCACGCGCTTGGCGGTGGGGACGATCTTCTTGATCAGGTCGACCTGCTTGTCCAACGCCAGCAGGTCGGACACGCCGGTCACGTTGGTGCCGGAGGCGTCCATGCTGGAGACCAGTTGGGCGGCGACGGGGTCGGTGACGGCGGAATACACCACCGGCACGTCCTTGGTGGCGGCCACGACGGCTTGCGCCGACGGGGTGGCGATGGCGACGATGACGTCGGGCTTGTCGCCCACGAACTTGCGGGCGATCTGCGCGGCGGTGCCGTTGTTGCCCTGCGCGCTTTGGTACTGCCACTTCAGGTTCTTGCCCGCTTCATAGCCGGCTTGCTTGAGCGCATCTTGCACGCCGTCACGCACGGCGTCCAGCGCCGGGTGCTCGACGATGGCGGTGATCGCCACCGACTTCTGCTGCGCGGCCACAGGCGCGGCGATAGCCATCGCCAGCGCCATGGCGCCCACCGTCAGAAAATGTTTTTTTCCGATCAGCATATTAAGCTCCTTGAACCCTTGGTCGTTGTTCGTTGGGGTTGTTGTGGGGGTTTCGTAGTTATGGCCGCGTGGGCGGTTTCCCGCCCGTTTGGCTGACCATAAAGCCGTATAGTCTAACTTGCCGCCAAGCAAAATAACTTGGGGGGAATCCCTGAAATGGTGCATGCCGCACACCGCATGCGCCATGCTGGGGCACGCGGCGCCCCCTATACTAAACCGGCGCGGCCGCCCTTCCCTGCGACCCGCCGCCGCATTCAAAGGCCACACCATGATCAAACGCGCTCTAGGCCGTTCCGGCCTGCAAATTCCCCCCCTCACCTTCGGCGGCAACGTCTTCGGCTGGACCGTCGACGAGGCCGGCACGTACTCGCTGCTGGACGCCCTGGTCGACGCGGGCCTGAACTTCATCGACACCGCCGACGTCTATTCGCGCTGGGTCCCGGGCAACCAGGGTGGCGAATCCGAAACGCTGATCGGCAAATGGCTCAAGCGCTCCGGCAAGCGGGACCGCGTGCTGATCGCGACCAAAGTCGGCATGGAGATGGGGCCCGACGCGCAGGGCCTGGCGCCCGCGTATATCCGCCGCGCGCTGGAAGCCTCGCTAACCCGCCTGCAGACGGATCATATCGACCTGTACCAGTCCCACAAAGACGACCCCGACACGCCGTTGACCGACACGCTGGCCGAATACGCCAAGCACATCGAAGCCGGCAAGGTGCGCGCCATCGGGGCGTCGAACTACACGGCCGTGCGCTTGTCCGAGGCGCTGATCACCGCCGAACGGCACGACCTGCCGCGCTACGAGAGCATCCAGCCCGAGTACAACCTGTATAGCCGCGAGCCCTTCGAATCCGGCCTGCAGAGCCTGGTGAAGACGCAGCAGATGGGCACGATCAACTACTACGCGCTGGCCAGCGGATTCCTTAGCGGCAAGTACCGCAGCGCGGCCGACGTGAGCAAGAGCCCGCGTGGCCAGAAGATTGTCGACAATTACTTGAACGACCGGGGCTTGCGCATCCTGAAGGCGCTGGACGAGGTCGCCGAGGACGCCGGCTGTACGCCCGCGCAGGCCGCGTTGGCCTGGCAGATCGCGCAGCCCGGCATCACCTCGCCCATCGTCAGCGCCACGTCCGTCGCCCAGTTGGACGAACTGGTCAAGGCCGCCAGCCTGACGCTGACGCATGACCAGCTGACCCGGCTTAGCGGGGCGAGCGAGTGGCGCTGAACGCCTGGCGCCTCAGAAGCGCTGGGTCAGCGTGACCAGCGCGGCGCGGCCTTCGCCATAGAAGACCGAGTTGTAGAAACCCATCGAGCGGTAGTACTTCTTGTCGGCCAGGTTGCGCACGTTCAGCTGTAGCTGCGTCTTGTCCGAAAAATCGTACCGGGCCATCAGGTCGAACAGCGCATAGGGCTTTTGCACAATGGAGCCGGACTGCAGGCCATAGTAGGTCTGCGCGCTGGTCTGGCTTTGCCAGCGCACGCCGCCGCCCACCGTCAGCTTGTTCCATGCGCCGGGCAGCCGGTACGCCGTGCTCAGTTTCAGCAGCTGTTCCGGCTGGGTGGTCTGCACTTTCTTGCCCGTGTTGTCCTTGGACTGGCGGTACGTATAGCCCAGGAACACGTTCCAGCCCGGCAGCACTTCACCGGCCACTTCGGCTTCGAACCCCCGCGTGCGGGTCCCGTCCAGGATGTAATACCAGCCGTCGTCGTGGGCATAATCGTAGCCGCCGTACTCGGCGACGTCCTTCTGGTCGGTCTGGAATACCGCCACGGACGCATTCACGCGGCCGTCCAGGTACGACGCCTTCAGGCCCGCTTCGTAGTTGTGGCCATATGCCGGCCCCGCCATGTCCCACGTCTGCGTCTTCACCATCTGCGGCTGGAAGATGTTGGTGTAGCTGGCGTACGCGGTGTAGGTGTCGTTCAGGTCATAGGTCACGCCCACGTATGGCGTGATTTCGGAATACGTGTGCGAATAGCCCGTCACGCCTCCGCTGGTTTCGGTGGATTCCCAGCGGGTCCAACGCGCGCCGGCCAACAGGTGCAGGCGCTCGGTCAAGCCCAGGCGCAGCGTGCCGTAGACGCCCGTCTGCTCGTTGCGATTGGTCTGCGACAGCGCCAGGATGTCCCAGTTCGGCGCGGGCCAGTCGCCCGTCCAGTTCTTGACGTCGGGAATGGGATAGGTCGCCTGGTCGGACGTGTCCCAGCTTTGGTTCCACGCCTTGATGACGGAATGGGAAAAGCCCATGTTGAACTGATGGCGGCGCCCGAAAGCGTCGAAATCGCCGTCCATGGAGCCCCCGACCACGTCCTGGTCGCTGCCGCCCACGAACTTGCGCAGCAGCGGCGGCGTCGAGAAGCCGTCAATCGTCAGCGGCACGTCCGAGGTGAACAGCAGCGGCGCATCGAACTTGTTTTCCAGGCGCGTGTACGACAGGCGCGCGTTCCAGCCGTTGGCGAATCCATGGTCGAGCTGCGCGAAGTACTCGTGCGAATCGGTGTCCCAGCGCGACCAGTTCGCGCCCATCGCCTGCCCCTTGGGCCAATCGATCGGTTTGCCGTTGGAGTCCAGGGCGGGCAAGCCGCCCCAACTGATGCCGCTGGGCCGCGTGCGCTGCACCGAGCCACCCACGCTGATCGTGGTGGCGTCGGCCACGTCCACCTCGATGATGCCGTACAGCACATCGCGCTTTTTCTTGTAGAGGTCCATCGTGTCGCCGCGCCGCTCCTTGGCGCCGACGATGCGCCCGCGCACCGAACCGGATTCATTGAACGGCGTGGACAGGTCGACTTCGCCGCGGTAGGTGTCTTCGGTGCCGGCCGACAGCTTGATGTCGCCCTGGAATTCGCGCGTGGGACGTTTGCGGATGAAGTTCACCGAACCGCCAGGGTTGCCGGTGCCGCTCATCAGGCCGGTCGCGCCGCGGATGATCTCGACGTGGTCGTAGATGACCGGGTCCAGATTGCTGTCGCCGAACTGGTAGAGGCCGTTCAGCGGCTTGACCACGCCGTCGAACTGGAACGTGTCCATGGAAAAGCCGCGCGAGTAATACGTCAGGCGTTCGGACTCGGCTTGCTGCACGTTCATGCCGGTGGCGTTTTCCATGACGTCGCGCACCGACGTGATGGACCGGTCGTCCATTTGCTGGCGAGTCAGCACGCTGGTCGATTGCGGCGTCTCGCGCTGCGACAGCACCAGGCCGTTGGCCGAGCGCATCCAGTCGGCCGTGTACTGCCCGGTGCCTTCGGTCGTGGCGCCGGCGCCCAACACCACCACCGGCGCAAGCTGGACAGCCTGGGCGCCGCCGGCGCGCTGCAGCAGGTAATCGCCGTCCGCGCGGCGCACCGTCTCAAGGCCGGTACCCGCCAGCAGCGCGGCGAAACCCTGGTCCACGCCGTAGCCGCCGTGCAGGCCGGCCGTCTGCATGCCCGAGGCCAACTCGGGGTCGAAGGACAACAGCACCTGCGTCTGCTGGGCGAAGCTGGACAGTGCCGCGCCCAGCGCGCCGGCCGGCACGTTCACGGCATGGCTGACCGTAGCGGTGCCAGGGGATTGGGCCTGGGCCGGAGTGGGCGACAGCGCGGCGCCGGCCATCGCGGCCAGCACCAGCGCAGCGAACGCCTTGACGCGCAGGCCCGCCGGTGCGGCGGGGTGAGAGGGGAAAAATGGCAGAGACATATCGTTGGGTTCCAGGCGAAGTCATTCGTTGCTTCACCCGTATGCCAATCGAGAATGCAAAAGTGACAGAACGGTCCGCAAAATTCTTTGCGCTCACCCTCGCGGGCCAAGCACCACCCAATAGCGGGTGTACCGCCGCGCCTGCACCGGCAACGCACGCTCGACGGCGGCCAGGATGCGGTCGGTATCGCCCAGCGGGAACGATCCCGAAATGCGCAGCCCTGCTACCGAGGGATCGCACGCGAGCCTGCCCTTGCGGTAGCGGCCAAGTTCCTCTGCGAAAGCGTCCAACCGCATCGCGTCGGCGAACAGCGCGCCCCGCACCCAGGCGTCGGCGTGCGGCGCGGGCCTTGCGGCCTGCACGGCGCGTGCATCGAAATACGTGCCGGCGCCCGCCTCCACGACCCGGGCAGCGCCCGCGCCACCCGCCGCGGGTTCAATCCGGACCGCGCCTTCGGTCACGGCCACCCAGGCCTCGCCATCGCCCAAGCGCACCACGAAACGGGTGCCCAACGCGACGACCCGGCCCATCGGCGTGGCGACCACCAGCGGCCGGGGCGGGACATGCGGGTCCCCGTGGGATGCGATATGCAATTCCCCCCGGCGCTGCACGATCAGGCGCAGGTCAGCGTCGAACCGCACGTCCGCTGCGCTGTCGGTGTTCAGGGTGAGCACGCTGCCGTCTGCCAGGGTGGCGTCGCGGCGTTCGCCGACCACCGTGCCGAAATCAGACGTCCAGGCCCGCCACGGCAAGCCCGCCGCCGCCGCGCCGCCCACGCCCAACGCCAGCGACAAGGCCTTCAATGCCTGGCGCCGGCCCCGCGAAGGCACGCGGTCCAGCACCGCCAGGCCAGCCTGCGGTTCGACCTGGCCGAAATGACGCCCCAGCATCTCCACGCGGTCCCAGGCCAGCCGGTGCAGAGGATCCGCCTCGACCCAGCGGCGACAGGCGGCGCCATCTTCCGCGTTCGCCTCTTCAGCGCCCAGGCGAACGAACCAGATGCTGGCTTCGCGGATGACGGATGGAGGGAGTTCGGCCTGGGCCGTGGCGCGCCGGCTCACCAGGCCGCCAGGCAATGCTGCATGGCGCGGGCCAGATACTGGCGCACCGAACTGACCGACACCTGCATGCGCTTGGCGATCTCTCCGTGGCGCAGGCCTTCCAGTTGCGCCAGCAGGAACGCTTTGCGTACCTTGGCAGGCAGGCCGTCAAGCAGGCGGTCGATTTCGATCAGGGCTTCCAGCGCCAGCGCGCGGCGCTCGGGCGACGGCGCAAACGCGTCCTGGACCAGCGCCAGGCTGTCCAGATAAGCCCGTTCGATGTCGCGGCGGCGAAACAGGTTGACCATCAGCCCGTGCGCGATCGTCGTTAGATAGGCGCGCGGCTCACGCAATGTCCGCGCATCGTCCTCGCGCACCAGCACTTTCAGATAGGTATCGTGGGTCAGGTCGGCCGCGTCGAACGGGCACCCCGTCTTGCGGCGCAGCCAATCGCGCAACCAGGACTGGTGCTGGATGTAGAGCCCTTCGACGGGCGCAGGGGAACCGCTTTGATTCATGGCATTCGACGGACCGGAAAGCAGATTTACCAATGATAACGATTATCAATAGTAATCGGAATCCGGTCCGCGAGTGCATCAATCCAGCTTGACGCCGGAATCCTTCACGACTTTCGCCCAGCGATCCACCTCGCTATCGACGAACTTGCCGAAATCGGCGCCCGTCAGCGTGGGGATCGACGAGCCGTTGCCGGCCCAGGTTTCCTTGAGCTTCGGCGTGTTCAAGGCCTTGGTGATTTCCACGGCCATCTTGTCGACGGCCTCTTTCGGCGTACCGGCCGGCGCCCAGATGGCATACCAGGTCGACACGACGTAGTTGGGCACGCCGGCCTCGGCGGCGGTCGGCACATCGGGCAGGGACGCCGAGCGCTCGGTGGCGGCCACCGCCAACGGCTTGATCACGCCCGCGCGGATATGGCCGGACGACGAACCCAGGCCGTCAAACGCCAGGTCCACCTGGCCGCCGATCAGCGCCGACAGCATCGGACCCGCGCCCTGGTAGGGCACGTCCACCAGCTTGATGCCGGTCTGCATGGCGAAGAGCTCGCCGGCCAGGTGGTGCGTGCTGCCTTTGCCGGCTGTGCCATAGTTGATTTCGCCAGGATGCTTCTTGGCGTAGTCAATGAATTCCTGCAGGGTCTTCACCGGCAGCTTGGTGGCGTTGATGACCACCACCTGCGGCGGCTGCGCCACCAGGGCGACGGGCACGAAGTCCTTCTGGATGTTGTAGTTCAGGCTCTTATAGAGCGACGGGGCCAGCGCATGGTGCGCGCCGCCCATGAAGAAGGTGTAGCCATCGGGCCGGGCCTTGGCGGCCACGCCCGCGCCCACCGTGCCGCCCGCGCCGCCCTTGTTGTCGATGACCACCGCCTGACCCAGCTGCGTGGTCAGTTGCTGGGCTAGCGGACGGGCGAACGTGTCGGTGCCGCCCCCAGCGGGGAACGGGACGATCAGCGTGATGGGGCGCTCGGGCCATTGCGCGGCGGCGACACCGCCGAAACCCAAGGCGGCCACGGCGAATACCGCCGCGGCGGTCGTGCGATATTTCATGTTGTCTCCTCTTTGCTGCATCATGGGGACGGCGCGGTTTTGTGCGTCTCGTCTCTTGAAATTCTTATGGAATGAAGCTGCCAGGACGGCGTTGCGTTGGGTGGGGATGGACCTCCTTGAATAAAAAAATGCCGGCCCATCCGGACCGGCATCCTGGCAGGCGTCAAAGCGCCTTATAGGTTTCGCGCAGCACGTTCTTTTGTACCTTGCCCATGGTGTTGCGCGGCAGTTGATCGATGATATGCACGCGCTTGGGCACCTTGAAGTTCGCGATGCGCGACTTCAGCTCAAGCTGCATGGCGCCTGCGTCCAGCGACACGCCGTCCTTGGGCACCACCACCGCCACCACGGCTTCGCCGAAGTCCGCGTGCGGCACGCCGATGACCGCCGATTCCGCCACGCCGGGCATGTCGTCGATCAGGGTCTCGATCTCTTTCGGGTAGACGTTGAAGCCGCCCGAGATGATCAGGTCCTTGCTGCGGCCCACGATGGACAGGTAGTCGGCCGGCACGTCGCGCCCCGCGGATTCCCCTCCCCAGCGGCCCACGTCGCCCGTCTTGAACCAGCCGTCTTCCGTGAATTCTTCGCGCGTCTTTTCCGGCATGCGCCAGTAGCCCGAGAACACGTTGGGCCCGCGCACCTGCACGTTGCCGATTTCACCCGGCAGAAGCGAAAAGCCCGCATCGTCCACCACGCGCACCTGCACGCCCGGCAGCGCGCGGCCGACCGTGCCGGCCAGGCGCTCACCCAGCTTGGGATCGTAGGGGTTGGACGTCAGCATGACCGTCTCGCTCATACCGTAGCGTTCCAGGATGGCGTGGCCGCTGCGGGATTTGAAGTCGGAAAACGTTTCGGCCAGCAGCGGGGCCGAGCCCGAGATGAACAGGCGCATCTTGGCGCACACGGCGCGATCGAAGCGCGGATCCGCCAGGAGGCGCACGTAGTACGTCGGCACCCCCATCATCACCGTGCTTTGCGGCAGGTAATGCAGCGCCTGGTCGGCGTCCAGCTTGGGCAGCCAGATCATCTTGGCGCCGGCAAGCAATGCACCGTGCGAGGCCACGAACAGGCCATGCACATGGAAAATGGGCAGCATGTGCAGCAGCACGTCGTCTTCGCGCCAGCCCCAGTACTCGTGCAGCACCTGCGCGTTGGCTGCCAGGTTGCCGTGCGACAGCATCGCGCCCTTGCTGCGGCCGGTGGTGCCGGATGTATACAAGATAGCGGCCAGGTCATCCGGCTTGCGGGCAGCGGTCTTGAAGGTTTGCGGCAAGCCGCCGGCGGCCGCGAGCAGCGTGCCGGTCCGGTCCTCGTCCAGCGTGTAGACGTGCGCGCAACCGGCGCGGTCGGCCGCGCGCTGCACCCAGTCGCGGTTCTTGCTGGCGCAGACCACCACGGCCGGCTCGGCATTGCCCAGGAAGTACTCGATCTCGGATTCGCGGTAGGCGGTGTTCAACGGCAGATACACCAGGCCGGCGCGCAGCGTGGCCAGGTACAGCAGCAACGCTTCGGGCGATTTTTCGACTTGCACCGCGACGCGCGAGCCCTCCGGCAAGCCCAGCGACGCCAGCAGGTTGGCCAGGCACGCGGTGGCGCGGTCGATGTCGTCCCAGGTGTATTCAAGGTCGGGCGTTTCCAGCGCGACTTTGCTGCGGTCTTTGGGAAAGCCGCCTTGCAGGACAGCATAGAGGTTGGCGTTGCTCACCTTGGTCAGTCTCCGGAAAAGGAAGGGTCTACGCCGGCCAGGAAGGCGCGCACGCCCTCCTTGTGGTCCCGGCTTTCGGCATAGGAGAAATAATCCTGATACTCGTCCTCGGTCAAGGCGCCGCCTTGGGCCAGCCTTGCGGACAAGCGTTTATTGATGCGGGCGGCCAGCGGCGCGCCCTGGGCAATGCGATCGGCGCTGCGGCGCGCGGCCTCGGCGACCTGATCGTCGGGCACGACGCGCGTCAACAGGCCCAGGCCCTGCGCCTCTTCGGCGCCGAACACGCGGCCTTCCAGCAGGATGGCCAGCGTGGCTGCGCGCCCGGCCAGCGCCAACAGTCCGCGCATTTCATCCGGCGCCATGGGAAAACCCAGGCGGTTGATCGGCACGCCGAAGCGCGCGGATGCACCGGCGATGCGCAGGTCGCATTGGCTGGCGATCTCCAGCCCGCCTCCCACGCATACGCCTTCGATTTGCGCGATGACAGGATGCGGGCATTGGGCCACGGCCTGCAGCGCCGGCGCCAGGATCTCGCGGTGATACCGCTGCACGCCCGCCATGTCCGCGCGCTGGACGGGAAACTCGCGGATGTCCGCGCCGGCGGCGAAGTTGCCGCCCTCGCCGCGCACAATCACGCAGCGCAAGGCGTCGTCGGCGGCAAGCGCCTTGAACACGTCCTGCAGTTCACGCCACATGCCCACCGTTATCGCGTTCAGGCGGCCGGGGTGCGACAGCGTCACCCAGGCCAGCGCCCCTTCGCGTTCCAGCCGCACGCGGCCAGTCACGTTTTCCGTCATGTCCCCTGCCCTTTCTTATTGATGGATGGCGCCGCGTGTCAGGCGGTCAGGCCACGCGGCCCACGCTCCGGCTGACTTGCGGCTTGCCTTCACCCAGCTTGGCCAGATTGGTATCCAGTTCATCCAGGTCGTACAGATAATTGACCATCAGCCCGCATGACTGCTTCAGGCCCTTCTGCGAGGTATCGGCTGCCCAGTTCAGGCGTTCGATGCGCGCGCCGTTGCCCAGGTGGAATCGCGCCACGGCATCCAGCGGCAAACTGTTTTTCATGGACTGCAGATAGCTGGCCGCCAGGCGGAAACCCGCGCGCTTGACCACGTCGGGTGCGCGGCCCTGGGCGGCCTTGGCCAGGCGCGACACCCAGCGCTGGCCGTCCGGCACGCCTTCGCGCTTGCGGTCTTTGGCGCGTGCCTTGTCTTCACGCACGATGGCCTCGACGGCTTCGGCGTCCAGCTTGCCCAGCCAATCCGAAAACCCCGGGATCGGCGACAGGGTGGCAAAGGACTTCAGCTTGGGCAGTTCATCCAGCAGTTGCTCGACCACGCGCTTGAGCAGGAAGTTGCCGAAGCTGATGCCCTTCAAGCCCGGCTGCGTATTCGAAATGGAATAGAAGATCGCCCAGCGGGCTTTATCCAGGTCCTGAGGCGGCAGGGTGCTATCCAGCAGCACCTGCACGTTGTCGGCCATCTGGCTGGCGAAGGCCACTTCCACGAAAATCAGCGGCACGCCGGGCATTTGCGGATGGAAGTAGGCATAGCAGCGGCGGTCAGGCGAGACGCGGCGGCGCAGGTCGTCCCACGACGTGATTTCATGCACGGCTTCGTACAGGATCAGCTTTTCCAGCAGCGACGCCGGCGAATCCCAGGTCAGCGGACGCAGTTCCAGCAGGCCCACGTCGAACCAGGCCGACAAGAGGCCTTCCAGCTCTTTGTCCAGGCTTTGGATGCCCGCGACCTGCTTGCGCCAGCGCAGCATGTCGGCGCGCAGTTCCACCAGGAAGCGCAGGCCTTGCGGCTGCGCGTTGAAGCGCTTGAACAGGCGCGTGCCTTCGCCGCCGTCGCCGGCATACGTGGCACGGACTTGCGCCAGCGCGGCCAGCATCAGCCGACGGTCCTTGCCATCGGCCACGCTGTATTGCTCGCACCAGCGGCGCGCCAGCTTGTTCGCGGCCACATCCGTCAGGCGCGCTTCGAACAGGCGCCGCACTTCGGATTCGCTGGGCAGGCGCCCGCGCTCCCACAGGCGGCCCAGCCGCGTCATCAGGCTGGCGCCTTCGGCGGCCGAGGCGGCGTCGATCGCTTCAGCCTCGGGCTCAGGCGTGCGTGCGCCCCGCGCGGGCGCGAGATTGGCGGGTACGGACATGGGCGGGCTCCTGGATGACGATGGGATCGGATAACGCCGGATCGGCGGCGTCTTCATTGGCTAATGCGCGCAGCGCTTCCAGCTGCCGCATCAAATGGGTGTGCGCCAGCGCCTGCGCCGCGTCGCTGTCATGCGCCTTCAGCGCGGCGAAAATGGCCAGATGCTCGGCGCAGGATTGTTCGATGCGCCCCGGCCGCGCCAGACTGCGGTGCCGCGACAGGCTCAGCACCTTGCGCAGATTGCCCACCATGTCGTTCAGCCACTGGTTGCCGGACAAGGCCTGCACGGCCTCGTGGATCAGGTAGTTGGTCTGGTAGTAGGCATCGATGCGGCCCGCTTTGGCGTGGCCCGCCAACTCCGCGTGCAGCGGCTCGAGCGCGGCCAGTTCGGCGTCGCTGGCCTTGCGCGCGGCCTCGAAGGCGCAACGCCCTTCCAGCATCGCCATCAATGGGAAGATGTCTTCCAGGTCTTGCGTGGACAGTTCGTTGACGAAGCAGCCGCGCCGCGGCTCCAGCCGCACCAGCCCTTCGGTGGCCAGCACCTTCAAGGCTTCGCGCAAGGGGGTGCGGGAAATGCCCAGCTCGCCCGCCAGCCGCAGCTCGTCGATCCATTCGCCGTTGGTCAGCGCGCGCGCATGAATCATGGCGCGCAGCCGATCCGCGACTTCCAGGTACAGGGCTTGACGGACGATAGGTTGGCTCATGGGGGGAACGGCCTGACTACACCGTAATTCATAATTATGAACAAACCCATGATAGATCCCGGCAGGGGAAAAGGTAAACCCCTTTCCCGATCCGTGACTACCCTAATAGGACAGCAGGGTTCGGCCCGGCACGGACGCCCCCCTTCAGATGACGGCCCCGCAAGGCCCTTAGAAATGCAGCACGCCGTCGACGGCGTGGCGGGTCAGCGCGCGGGCCCAGCGGCGCGCCGGCAGGCCGTACTTGGCTTCCACGACCTCGGCCCGCTCCAGCAGTTCGGCCGGCGTGATCGCCAGACTCGGCCCCGAAAAGGCCAGCACGATCTGGTTGCCCGCGTCGACTTCAGGCAGCAGCACCACGCGGTCGTCGAACGCCTTGGACAGGTTGTCGATGTTCTTGCCGAAGCTGTCATGGCGGCCGAACAGGTTCACCGCCAGCACGCCCACATCGCCCAGCACCCGCCGGCAATCGCGGTAGAACTTCACACTGTCACGCACCGGCCCTTCGGCTGCGGCATCGTACAGGTCGACCATCAGCACCGGGCAGCGTCCTGCGTTCAGGGGATCGGCCACCCAGACGCCGGCATCCGCGTGTTCGACTGTCAGCCGGTTTTCGCCCGGCAGGCGGAAGAACATGTGGCAAGCCGCCGTCACGCGCGGGTTCCACTCCACCGCCAGCAAGGGGCTGCGCGCGTGCTTCACGCAGAACCGCACGAGCGACCCCGCGCCCAGGCCCAGCATGCCGATGGCCTCTTCCTTGGGCGGTTCCAGGAACAGCAGCCAGGCCATCATCTGGCCGGTGTATTCCAGCACCAGCTCCGACGGGTTCTTGATGCGCATGGCGCCCTGGACCCATTCGGTATTGAAGTGCAGATAGCGGACGCCGTCCACTTCGGACAGCGTGGGCTGGTCCAGTTCAGAGGGGAAGTTCGATTTATTCATGCCGGGATTGTAGGGCGGACGCGGCCGCCCCGTCAGCGGCGCCCTCCCAGATGCATTCCAGCAGTTCCGCGCAGGACGTCTGCCCATGCAGGCTGGCCGACAAGCGCAGCACGCGCTTCAGGTACAGGTGCGCGTCGCATTCCCAGGTCACGCCCATCGCGCCGTGCACCTGGATGGCGTTCTGGGCGGCGCGGCGCCCGCCCTCCACCGCCAGCAAGGGCACGTACAGGCTGTCGCGGTCTGCCGAGGCAGCGCCGGCATCGTGCGCCGACGCCGCCGCCATACCGGCAAGCCGCGCGTCGTCCAGCGCCATCCAGTCGTCGGCCAGGCGATGCTTGATCGCCTGATTGGCACCGATGGCACGATCGAATTGGCGGCGTTCCCGCGCATAGGCGGTCGCCCTATCCAGCGCGGCGGACGCCGCCCCCAGAAGTTCGGCCGACCGCAGCAGAGACAGCCGCGTCCGCAACCGCCGCCATGTTCCGGCATCGACAGGCAGATCGATGCGCTCCAGCAATTCGGGGTGTGTCACCTGCGCCACTGGCATCGACGGGTCCAGCCCTGCCGCGCCGGGCGCCGGCGCATACCGTTCCAGCCGCAACGCCTGCGGGCCGACGTTGCGGACGGCCAGCGCCTGCACGCCCTCGCCCGCGCCTTCGAAAAAGGCCGACCCGTCCGGGCGCAAGGCCGCGTCGGCGAAATAGGCGCCGCCGTCCATCATTGTCCGCGCCCATTGCGCGGGCGCGCCGTCGATGCCCGCTTCGCACAAGGTGGGCAACACGACCATGTTGGCCGTCAGCGGCAGGCTCAACAGGTGCCGCCCCGCCGCTTCGGCCACGATCCAGGCCTCGCGCAGGCCCAGCCCCAGGCCGCCGGATACGGCAGGCGCCAGCAGCGCGGG
>NZ_JABBJN010000078.1 GCF_012928505.1 Achromobacter sp. Bel
TGTCCGGGCGGCGGGCCGACGCGCCCGGCGGCGGGGGCCACGATCGCTTGAGCGGCCTGGCTCATGGTTTGGCGGCCTTGTCGTAGTAGCGGGTGTCGAACAGCTGCTTCACGTCGACCGGCGGCGCTTCGACCGTGCCGAGCGTGGCCTGGAACGTCTGCAGTTCGGCCGTGGCGTCGACGATGGCGTGCGGGTCGGCCACGAACTGGTCGTGCGAGCTGCGGATGGCTTTTTCCACCAGGGCGCGGTCCAGCCGGCCGCCGCCCACGTATTTCTGCACGTAGCCCGCGGCTTTGGCGGGATCGTTTTTCAACAGGGCGGTGGCCGACAGGTGCGCGTCCACCAACTGCTGCACGGTGTCGGGGTGTTCGGCGATCAGCTTTTCACGCACCAGAAGGACGGCGCCAGGCTGCTTGGGGAACAGCTGCGACCCGCGGGCGACCACGCGGGATTCCGGCACGCGCGTCAGCACGGTGGTGACGGTGGGCTCCAGGATGGCCGCGCCGTCGATGGCGCCGGTCAGGAGCGACTGCTGGATCTGGGCTTCGCCCTGGTAGATCAATTCGACGCTGGCCGGGTCGGCCTTGATCTGGTTGCGCAGCCAATACTGCAACGCGGCTTCGGGCACGGCGCCCTTCGGGTAGCTGGCCAGCACGGGTTTGCGGCCGTGGTCCTTGGCAAAGCGGGCAAACGCCGTGGCGGGGTCGCCGGAGGCGAAGTAGGGGGCCAGGGCGCCAAGCGCCACCACATTGACCTGTTCGACGATGTTGGAGGCGACGACCTTGATGTCCGCGCCCTTGGCGCGCGCAACCAGCGCCGGCCCGATGCCGACATAGGCGGCGTCCAGCTGGCCGGCGATCAGCGCCTGGGTCAATGCCGGGCCACTCTGAAATTGCACCAGCTTCGGTGTCGGCGAGCCCTTGGCCTGCAAGGAGCCTTCTTCCAGGCCGATGAACAACTGGGCATCGGGCAGGATGGGCAGGTAGCCGATTTCCAGCGCCGGCGGCGCGGCCAGGGCGGGGGCGGAGGCGGCGGAAAGCAGGGTGACGGCCAGAAGCTTGCGGAACATGGGGAATCCTGTGAATCGCGCCTTGATGCGGCTGGCGCCTTGCCTACGGGCAAAGGGATTTCCGGTGTCCGTTTAATGATTTTAAATATGTTTATTCAGGTTCTTTATTCATTTTGGTTATATGCTTAATGGGGCCGCAGGAAACGGGTAAGCGCCGCGCGCCAATGGAAAAGACCGCGAAATCGCGGTCTTCCGGTACAGCGCCCGCCAAGCCAGGGCAGGTCAGGGCTGGATGTCGTAGTCCTTGGAACCCAGCACCACGGCAGCCAGGCCCGGGGCCTGGGTCAGCTTGTGCAGCGCATAGCACTGCACCGTGGCGATCTTGGCCCGGTAAAACTCGGGGTCTTCCTGCTGGCGGTCCAGGCTGACGAGCAGTGCGCGCGCCATCTGCCAGCCGGCCAGCGTGGTGCCCGCCAGCAGCAGGTAGGGCACCGCCGAACCGAACACGGCATTCGGCGCGCTGGCGGCATTGGCCAGCACGAAGTCCACCACGTTGGCCAGCGCCAGCCGGGCCTGCCGCAGCGGCTTGAGCACCAGGTTGGCGGCGGGCTCGCTGCGCGATTCCAGCTCCGTTTCCGTCTGGCGGACGGCTTCCAGCAGCGCCTGGGCCACGGCGCCGCCATCGCGCAGGGTCTTGCGGCCGACCAGGTCATTGGCCTGGATGGCGGTCGTGCCTTCATAGATGGTCAGGATGCGGGCGTCGCGGTAGTACTGGGCGGCGCCGGTTTCCTCGATGAAGCCCATGCCGCCATGCACCTGCACGCCCAGGCTGGCCACGTCGATGGACATCTCGGTGCACCAGCCCTTGACGATCGGGACCAGGAATTCCTGGATGGCCAGATGGCGTCGGCGCGCGTCGGCGTCAGGGTTGGCGTGCGCCTGGTCGGCATGGCCGGCGGTGACATAAGCCAGCGCGCGGCCGGCTTCCGTCAGGGCGCGCATGGTGCCCAGCATGCGGCGTACGTCGGGATGCTGGATGATGGCCACGGCCTCGCGCGAGGACCCGTCCACCGGGCGGCTCTGCACGCGCTCGGCGGCATAGGCCAGCGCGTGCTGGTAGGCGCGGTCGGCGACGGCGATGCCTTGCACGCCCACGGCATAGCGGGCGGCGTTCATCATGATGAACATGGCGTCCAGCCCGCGGTTTTCCTGGCCGACCAGGTAGCCCAGCGCGCCGCCCTCATCGCCGAACTGCAAGGTGGCGGTGGGGCTGGCCTTGATGCCCAGCTTGTGTTCGATGGACACGCAGGTGACGTCGTTGCGCGCGCCCAGCGAGCCGTCTTCGTTCACCAGGAACTTGGGCACCAGGAAGAGTGAAATGCCCTTGACGCCTTCGGGCGCGTCGGGCAACCGGGCCAGCACCAGGTGCAGGATGTTCTCGGTCAGGTCGTGGTCGCCGTAGGTGATGAAGATCTTGGTGCCCGACAGGCGGTAGGTGCCGTCGCCCACCGGCTGCGCGCGCGTGCGGATCATGGCCAGGTCGGAACCGGCCTGCGGCTCGGTCAGGTTCATCGTGCCGGTCCATTGGCCCGAGATCATGGGGCCGATGAAGCGTTCTTTCAGTTCAGGCGAACCGGCCGTCAGCAGCGCCTCGATGGCGCCGTTGGTCAGCAGCGGGCACAAGGCGAACGACAGGTTGGCGGCGTTCAGCATTTCAGAGCACGGCGAACCGATCAGGCCGGGCAGGCCCTGGCCGCCATATTCCACGGGATGCGACATGCCTTGCCAGCCGGCCTCCGTGTATTGGCGGAAGGCCTGCTTGAAACCGGGCGACGTGGTGACGGTGCCGTCGCGCCAAGCGCTGGGTTCGCGGTCGGCGGGGTGGTTCAGCGGGGCCAGCACGTCGGCGGCGAAGTGCGCGGATTCTTCCAGCACTGCCTGAGCGGTGTCTGGCGTGGCCTCCTCGAAACCGGGCAGGGCGGCGACTTGCGGCAGTCCGGCCAGCTGGTTCAACACGAACAGCATGTCTTTCACGGGGGCTTGGTACGTCATGGCGTCGGAGCTCCTGGAGTCAGGTGGGGCGGGCGTTCAGCCGGCCCGATCGGGTTTGGGGGCGGGATTGGAATCGGATTTGGAATCGGGATCGGCCACGTCGATGGCACGGGTTGCACCCACCGCGGCGCGCAGTTCGAATTTCTGGATCTTGCCGGTGGAGGTCTTGGGCAATTCGCCGAAGCGCACGGCGCGTGGCACCTTGAAGCCCGGCAGCAGCAGCTTGCAGTGCGCGATGATCTCTTCGGCGGTGGCGGTGCAGCCGGCCTTGAGTTCGACGAAGGCACACGGCGTTTCCCCCCATTTGGGGTCCGGCATGGCCACCACCGCCACGGCCGCGACGGCGGGGTGGCGGTACAGCGCGTCTTCGACTTCGATGCTGGAGATGTTCTCGCCGCCCGAAATGATGATGTCCTTGCTGCGGTCCTTGATGCGGACGTAGCCGTCGGCGGTCATCACGCCCAGGTCGCCGGTATGGAACCAGCCGCCCGCGAACGCCTCTTCGGTGGCGTGCTCGTTCTTCAGGTAGCCCTTCATGCAGATGTTGCCGCGGAACATGATCTCGCCCACGGTCTGCTCGTCGGCGGGCACCTCTTGCATCGTGTCGGGGTCGCGCACCGAAATGCCCGCCTGCAAGTGGTAGCGCACGCCCTGGCGGGCGGTCAGCAGCGCGCGGCGCTCGTCGTCCAGCGCGTCCCAGGATTCCTGGCGGGCGCAGACGGCGGCCGGCCCGTAGACTTCCGTCAGTCCGTACACGTGGGTCAGTTCGAAGCCGATGTCGCGCATCTTGGCGATGACGGCCGGCGCGGGCGCGGCGCCCGCCACCATGGTGCGCACCGTGTGCGTGATGCCGGCGCGCATGTCGGCCGGCGCATTGGCCAGCGCGCTTTGCACGATAGGTGCGCCGCAATAGTGGGTGACGCCTTCGTCGCGGATCAGGTCGAATACGGTCTTGGGATCGAATTTGCGCAGGCATACGTTCACGCCGGCGCGCGCGGCGACGGTCCACGGGAAGCACCAGCCGTTGCAGTGGAACATCGGCAGTGTCCACAGATAGACGGCATGCTTGGGCATGTCCCATTCAAGGATGTTGCTGACCGCGTTCATGTACGCGCCGCGGTAGTGGTAGACCACGCCCTTGGGGTCGCCCGTGGTGCCGGACGTGTAATTCAGCGCGATGGCGTCCCATTCGTCGGCGGGCGGCAGCCAGTCGTAGCGGGCGTCGGCGTCGGCCAGGAAGGCTTCGTAGTCGGTGGCGCCCGGCAGCGTGGCGGGCGCGCTGTCCAGGTCGTGCACGGACACGATCTTCAGGTGCGGGAATTCGGCCCGGGCGCGCTGGGCGACGTTGCCGTACTCGGTGTCGACGATCAGGGCGCGGGCTTCGCCGTGGCCCAGCATGAACAGCACGCTAGGCGTGTCCAGCCGGGTGTTCAGGGTGTTCAGCACGGCGCCCAGCATGGGCACGCCGAAGTGCGCTTCGACCATGGCCGGGATGTTGGGCAGCATCACCGCGACGGTGTCGCCGCGGCGGATGCCGGCCTGCGCCAGCGCGTTCGCCAGCCGTTGGGCCCGTTCATAGGTCTGCGCCCAGGTGCGGCGCACCTTGCCGTGCACCACGGCCAGCCGGTGACCATAGACTTCCGCCGCCCGGGCGATGAAATCCACGGGGGTCAAGGCTTCGTAGTTGGCGTGGCGGCGCGCCAGGCCATGATCGAACATGCTGCTGCTCATGCTTGTCTCCGGGCGGGGCGCAGTCGCCCCTTATCTATTTTCGGGAACCTTGATTCCCGTCGCTTGCGTGAGCTTAGGGCGCGCCGGAAAATACTGTCTGTCGCCTGCATGACAGACCGCCGGCCGACCCTGCACATTCCAAGTTTTACACGGTTCTGCCCATGTCCGACGTTTCAAACATTGTTTCCGCCACGGAACTGTCCCGGCTGTTCCAGGCGTGCGCCTGGTTCGGTTCGCTGGACGCCCGGCATCAGGACCTGGTGCTGGCGACCTCGCGCGCCGAACACGTGGCCAGCGGCGCGTGGATCGCGCGGCGCAACGCGCCGTCGGACTATTGGCTGGGCGTGCATGCCGGCCTTTTGAAGCTGGCGATCTACAACGAGTCGGGACGCAGCTGCACGTTTTCGGGCGTGCCCCCAGGCGGGTGGTTCGGCGAAGGCAGCGTCATCAAGCGCGAGCTGCGCAAGTACGACGTGGTGGCGATCCAGCCGTCGCTGGTGATGTCGGTCCCGGCGGCGACGTTCCACGCGCTGCTGTCGGCCAGCCTGCCGTTTTCGCACTTTGTCATCGGCCAGTTGAATGACCGGATGGGCGAGTTCATCGCCTCCATCCAGAACCATCGTTTGTTGGATGCCGATGCGCGCGTGGCGCAGTCCCTGGCCCAGTTGTTCAACCCGCAGCTGTATCCGTCCACGGACTTGACGCTGGCGATATCGCAGGAAGAACTGGGCTATCTGACCGGCTTGTCGCGCCAGCGGGTCAACCAGGCATTGCAGGCGCTGGCCGACCTGGGGATTCTTGCGTTGGCGTACAACCAAATCAAAGTGCTTAGCCTGGACCGCCTGAGGCAGTACGGGCTGGACCAGATCTAGGCTGCCTGGCAGGGCGCCAGGGCGTGCGTCAGGGCGGCGCGCGCCAGGATACGGGTGGAATCCAGCGTGGGCAGGACCGAATTGCCGTCGTTGAGCACCAGCGGAAGTTCGGTGCAGCCCAACACCACGGCGTCGCACCCGGCGTCTTGCAGCGCCGCGATAATGCGGGCAAGCCGCGCTACGGATTCGGGCTTGAACACGCCGTAGACCAGTTCATCCATGATGATGCGGGCAAGCGCGGTCCGGTCTTCCTGGCTGGGGCGCACGGCCTCCAGCCCCTGGGCGTCCAGCTTGTCGGGGTAGACCTCGCTGTCGACCAGCCAGCGCGTGCCCAGGATGCCGACGCGCCGGTAGCCGCGGGCCGCGGCCTGCGCGGCGACCGCTTCGGCGATGTGCAGCCAGGGTAGCGGCGACTGCGGCAGCACATGCGCCAGCGCCTGGTGGATGGTGTTGTCCGGGCAGATCAGGAAGTCCGCGCCCGCGCGCGCCAGCTTGTCCGCCGACGACCGCATCAGTGCGCCCACGCCAGGCAGATCGCCCTGGTCCAGGCAGGCCACGTAGTCCGCCAGCGAATGCGTGTGCAGCGAGATTTCGGGGTGCGCGTGTGGCCCCATGCGTTGCGCGCCTTCGGCGCACAGCGTGCGATAGCACAGCGCCGCGCCCTCGGCAGAGCAGGCGACGATGCCGATGTGCAGCGGTTTTCCGTTCATTCGGAAGGCTCCTTGTTCAAGGCGCGCACGTGGCGGGCGATGTGGCGGAAATGCTCGGCCATCGCCGTCTGTTGCGCGGCTGGCAATTGCGACAGGAAGAGCTCGTCGATGGCGGGCCCGTACACCTTCCACATCTGGAGCCGCAGGGCGCGCCCCTTGGGCGTCAGCCGGGCATAGGTGGCGCGGCGGTCTTCGTCCGACCGGAACCGCTCCACCAGGCCCGCGGCTTCGATGCGGTCCATCAGGCGCGTCAGGTTGTAGCGCGCGATCACCATGCGTTCCGCCATTTCAAACATGCGCGCCGTGCCGTCGGGCGCGCGTTCCAACGCCCACAGTGCGTCGTACCACGCCAGCGGCGGCAGGTCGGCGGCGGACAGCCGCTTTTCGATTTCCTCCACCACCAGCGCATGCGCGGTCAGGAAGAGGCTCCACGCGTCGGGCTTGCCCGTGGCCATGCGGTCGGTTCCTTTTAAGTGAAAGACAGGGTTGCAGCGGGCGATTGTAGAAGGCGGGGCCCGGTGTGTCAGGGTAGAAAGCACCCGTTGCTAGTGATTTATACCCTTTCGCGCCCGGGTCAAAACTACCGCGTGGATGTCAAGCGATTGATTTGACTCCCTTTTTTTCTGGCACGGAATTCGCATAGGAGGACACACCCCACTCACCGCAACACTGGAGGGCGTTCCCATCATGGGCCCGTATCGGAAATTATGGTTCACCTTGATCGCCGTGGTGGCGATCACCTTCGCACTGCTTGGCTTCTATGGCGGCGAGGTCTATCGGCAGGCGCCCCCGATCCCCGGCACGGTCGCCACCGCCGACGGCACGCGCCTGTTCGGCCGCGACGACATCCTGGATGGCCAGACCGCTTGGCAATCCGTGGGGGGCATGCAACTGGGCTCCATCTGGGGGCATGGCGCGTACCAGGCGCCGGATTGGACGGCCGACTGGCTGCACCGCGAGTTGACTGCCTGGCTGGATCTGGCCGCGCGCGATGAGCATGGCCAGGCCTATGCGCAATTGGCCCCGCCCGCGCAGGCGGCCCTGCGCGAAGCGCTGAAGGCCGAATACCGGTCCAACCGCAGCGACGCCGTGTCCGACACGCTGACCGTCAGCCCGCGCCGGGCGCGCGCCATCGCGCAGACCGCCGCCTACTACGACCAGCTGTTTTCCGACGCGCCGGCGTTGCACACGAGCCGCGAAAGCTTCGCGATGAAGGAAAACACCTTGCCCGACGCGGCACGCCGGACCCAGCTGACCAGGTTCTTCTTCTGGACGGCCTGGGCGGCGGCGACCGAGCGGGAAGGAAAGTCCGTCACGTACACCAACAACTGGCCGCACGAGCCGTTGATAGCCAACCAGCCCAGCGCCGAAAACGTCATGTGGTCCATCATCAGCGTCGTGGTGCTGCTGGCGGGCATCGGCCTGCTTGTGTGGGCCTGGGCGTTCCTGCGTGGCAAAGAGGAAGACGAGCCGAAGGCCCCCGAGCGCGATCCGCTGACCGCGTATGCGCTGACCCCGTCGCAGCGCGCCCTGGGCAAGTACCTGTTCCTGGTGGTGGCGCTGTTCGGCTTCCAGGTGCTGCTGGGCGGATTCACGGCGCACTACACGGTCGAAGGCCAGAAGTTCTACGGTATCGACATGTCGCAGTGGTTCCCGTATTCGCTGGTGCGCACGTGGCATATCCAGAGTGCCTTGTTCTGGATCGCCACCGGCTTCCTGGCGGTGGGCCTGTTCCTGGCGCCGCTGATCAATGGCGGGCGCGACCCGAAGTTCCAGAAGGCGGGCGTCGACATCCTCTTCTGGGCGCTGGTGCTGGTGGTGGTCGGGTCGTTCACCGGCAACTATCTGGCGATCGCGCAGATCATGCCGCCCGACCTGAATTTCTGGCTGGGCCATCAGGGCTACGAATACGTGGATCTGGGCCGGCTGTGGCAGATCGGCAAGTTCGCGGGCATCTGCTTCTGGCTGGTGCTGATGCTGCGCGGCATCGTGCCGGCCTTGCGCAAGCCGGGCGGCGACAAGAACCTGCTGGCGCTGCTGACCGCCTCGGTCGGTGCCATCGGGCTGTTCTACGGCGCCGGATTTTTCTACGGCGAACGGACGCACCTGACGGTGATGGAGTACTGGCGCTGGTGGATCGTTCACCTGTGGGTCGAGGGTTTCTTCGAGGTATTCGCGACTACGGCGCTGGCGTTCATCTTTTCGACGCTGGGCCTGGTGTCGCGCCGCATGGCGACGACGGCCAGCCTGGCCTCGGCGTCGCTGTTCATGCTGGGCGGCATTCCGGGCACGTTCCATCACCTGTATTTCGCGGGGACCACCACGCCCGTGATGGCGGTGGGCGCCAGCTTCTCGGCGCTGGAAGTGGTGCCGCTGATCGTGCTGGGCCACGAGGCCTGGGAAAACTGGCGCTTGAAGACGCGCGCCCCGTGGATGGCCGATTTGAAATGGCCGTTGATGTGCTTTGTGGCCGTGGCGTTCTGGAACATGCTTGGCGCGGGCGTATTCGGCTTCATGATCAACCCGCCGATCTCGCTTTACTACATCCAGGGCTTGAACACGACGCCCGTGCATGCGCACGCAGCGCTCTTCGGCGTCTATGGCTTTCTGGCGCTGGGGTTCACGTTGCTGGTGCTGCGCTATATCCGCCCGCAATTCGCGCTTAGCCCCGGCTTGATGAAACTGGCATTCTGGGGCTTGAACATCGGCCTGGCGCTGATGATCTTCACCAGCTTGCTGCCGATCGGCTTGATCCAGTTCCATGCCAGCGTCAGCGAAGGGTTGTGGTTCGCCCGCAGCGAAGCCTTCATGCAGCAAGACCTGCTGAAGTCGCTGCGCTGGGGGCGGACGTTCGGAGACGTGGTGTTCCTGCTGGGCGCGCTGGCGATGGTGCTGCAGGTGATCCTGGGGCTGCTGAGCGCCCGGCCCGCGCTGGCCGAGCCGCGCCTGCGGGCCGGGGTAGCGCGGGGGTAGCGCGGCGGCCGCGGCTTTGCGCCAGCGCAACGTCGCGGCAAGCGGCCCCTCTTGGGGGGGGCACGAAATAGTTGCACTTGCAATTGTTAAAAAACCTCCCTACGATTGCAATTGCACATTATGCAATTGCAATTCACGATGTGAAATGGCGGCGCCGGCTATCCCGACCCAGGCGTCGCCCACGCACCCAAAGGAGGACGCCCATGGACACCCCGATCGACCCGATCGACGCCGACCCGCAGGAAACCCAGGAATGGCTGGAGGCCATGCAGGCCGTGCTGGCCCACGAAGGCCTGCCGCGCACGCACTATCTGCTGGACCAGTTGATCAACCAGGACCGCGCGGCCAACGGCCGTTATGCGGCGCCGGGCGCGACGCCCTACGTGAATTCCATCGCACCCTCGGCGCAAGCGCCGTTTCCGGGCGACGTGGGCATCGAACTGCGGCTGGACGCCTACTTGCGCTGGAATGCCATGGCCATGGTGCTGCGGGCGGGCAAGACCTCGGGCGTGGGTGGCCACATCGCCACCTATGCGTCGGCCACGACGCTGTACGAAACGGGCTATCGCCACTTTTTCCGCGCGGCCACGCCCGCGTTCCTGGGCGACATGCTGTACATCCAGGGGCATTCGGCCCCGGGGATCTATGCGCGCGCCTACCTGGAAGGCCGCATCTCGGAAGCCGAGCTTGACCGCTTCCGGCGCGAGATCGGCGGAGGCGGGCTGGCGTCGTATCCGCACCCGCGCACCATGCCGTCCTTCTGGCAGTTCCCGACGGTGTCGATGGGCCTGGGGCCCTTGATGGCGGCCTACCAGGCGCGCTACATGCGGTACCTGGAAGACCGCGAACTGATCCCCGCGCAAGGCCGCAAGGTCTGGGGATTTCTGGGCGACGGTGAACAGGACCAGCCTGAAACGCTGGCCGCGGTGGCGATGGCCGGCCGTGAAAAGCTGGATAACCTGATCTTCGTGGTCAATTGCAATCTGCAGCGGCTGGACGGGCCCGTGCGGGGCAACGCCAAGATCATCCAGGAACTGGAAAGCGTCTACCGCGGCGCCGGCTGGAACGTCATCAAGGTGGTCTGGGGCGCGGGCTGGGATACGCTGCTGGCCCAGGACCACGACGGCCGCCTGCGCCGTCGCATGATGCAGTGCGTGGATGGCGAATACCAGGTGTTCAAGGCGCGTGGCGGCGCCTACGTACGTGAACACTTCTTTGGCGCGGACCCGGTATTGTTGGAGCGCGTGGCGCATCTGTCCGACGACGAGATCGGCGCGCTGAACCGCGGCGGGCACGATCCCGTCAAGGTCTATGCCGCCTACGCGGCGGCGCTGTCGCATCGCGGCCAACCTACCGTCATCCTGGCCAAGACCGTCAAGGGCTACGGCATGGGCGCCGCGGGCGAGGCCGCCAACACCAACCACCAGCAAAAAAAGATGGCCGACCCGGCGGTGCGTGCGTTCCGCGACCGCTTCGGCATTCCCGTGCCGGACGACCAGTTGGAGCAGATTCCCTATATCAAGCCGGCGCCGGGCAGCGCCGAGCAGGCCTATTTCGACGCGGCCATCGCAAGGGCAGGCGGCCATCTTCCGCGTCGTCCCGCCGGCCCCGGGCCGCTGGCCACGCCGCCGCTGGACGCGTTCGCGGCGCATCTGAAAGGCAGCGACGGGCGCGAGTTCTCGACCACGATGGCGTTCGTGCGCGTGCTGGCGCAATTGCTGAAGGACCCGGAGATCGGCCAGCGCGTCGTCCCGATCGTGCCTGACGAGTCGCGCACGTTCGGTATGGACGGCATGTTCCGCCAGGTCGGCATCTATTCGCACGTGGGGCAGCTCTACACGCCGCAGGACGCCGACCAGCTCAGCGTCTACCGCGAAGACCGCAAGGGCCAGATCTTGCAGGAAGGCATCAATGAATCGGGCGCGATGTCTTCGTGGATCGCCGCGGCCACCGCCCACAGCACGCATGGCGTGGCCACCATTCCGTTCTACATCTTCTATTCGATGTTCGGCTTCCAGCGTGTGGGTGACCTGGCCTGGGCGGCCGGCGATATCCGCGCGCGCGGCTTCCTGCTGGGCGCGACGTCGGGGCGGACCACGCTGGAAGGCGAAGGCCTGCAGCACGACGACGGCCATAGCCATGTGCTGGCTTCCGTCATCCCGTCATGTCGCGCCTATGACCCGGCCTATGCGTATGAAATCGCCGTGATCGTGCAGGATGGCATGCGCCGCATGTACCAGGATCAGGAAGACGTCTTCTACTACCTGACCCTGATCAACGAAAAGACTGCGCATCCGGCCATGCCGGCAGGCGTCGAGGCGGACATCCTGAAAGGCATGTATCGCTTGCGCGAAGGGGCGCCCGGCACGTTGCGGGTGCAATTACTGGGCAGCGGCGCGATCCTGCGCGAAACGCTGGCCGCGGCCGACCTGCTGCATCAGGATTTCGGCGTGACAGCCGACGTCTGGAGCGTGACAAGCTATTCGGAACTGGGTCGCGATGGCCAGGAGGCCGAACGTTGGAACCGCCTGCATCCGCTTGCGCAGGCGCGGCGCGGCCATGCCGAGACCGCGTTGGCCGACAGCGTCGGCCCGGTCGTGGCAGCCACCGACTACATGAAGACCGTGCCGGAGCAGATCCGTCCGTTCATGGCGGGCCGCCGATATGTGACGTTGGGCACGGACGGGTTCGGACGGTCGGATACGCGGCAGGCGCTGCGTTCGTTCTTCGGGGTGGACCGCCATCACATCGCGCTGGCGGCGTTGAAGGCACTGGCGGACGAGGGCCTGATCGACCGGGCGAAGGCGGCCGAGGCCATCGCCCGCTATGGCATCGACGCCGAAGCCATTTCTGCCGCCTTGCCTTAAGGGGGGCGCGTGTCGCGCGTCGGGCCTTAAACCCGGCGCGCCAGCATGGCCCAGACGCCGGCGACGGACAGCATGGCGCCGCCACCCAGGTTGAAGCCGCGCTGGGCACCAGGCGATGCCAGCAGGCGGCGGGCGGATCCTGCGAACACCGCATACGCGGCGGCGTTGATACCGGCGCAGGCGACGAACGTTGCCGACAGCATCCACAGCTGGCGCGTCACGTCGCCCGCCGGGTCGATGAACTGGGGCAGGAAGGCGATAAAGAAGATCATGCCCTTGGGGTTCAGCGCTGTTACCAGGTAAGTGTTGGCGAACAGCTTCCAGCGCGAGCCCGCGGCGGTGGCTTCGGGCAACGTGGCCGGGGCCACGCCGGCGCGCAGCATCTTGAACCCGAGGTACAGCAGGTACAACCCGCCCACGCTCTTGACCACCGTGAACCAGAAGGCCGATGCGGCCAGCAACGCGCCCAGGCCCACCAGCGACAGCACCAGGGCGGTGGAATCGCCCAGCGCCACGGCCAGCACCAGCGGCAGGCGCGCGCGCTTGCCGTGCGTGATGGAATAGCTGATGACCGTCAGGATCGTCGGGCCGGGCAACATGACAAGCAGGGCGGATGCGCCCAGGAAGGCCAACCAGGTTTCAAGCGACATGGGATTCGTGCTCCGATCGGATAGGGCTGCCGCGCAGCCATGGCGGTGACTGTAGGCCAATCGTCGAGGTTTGGGAATATCCCGGCGCCGGGTGGTGTTAAATACGGTTTTCCCGGACAGTGAACGCGAGGCCGCAGGGCTTTTCGCGAAGGAAACACCATGGCATTCGATTTTGATCTGTTTGTGATCGGCGCGGGCTCCGGCGGCGTGCGCGCGGCCCGTTTCGCGGCGGGCTTCGGCGCGCGCGTGGCAGTGGCGGAAAGCCGCTACCTGGGCGGCACCTGCGTGAACGTGGGGTGCGTGCCCAAGAAACTGCTGGTCTACGGCGCCCATTACAGCGAGGACTTTGAACAGGCGCACGGCTTCGGCTGGACAGCCGGCAAGCCGTCGTTCGACTGGCCCACCCTGATCGCCAACAAGAACCGCGAAATCGAGCGCCTTAACGGCATTTACCGCAATTTGCTGGTTAATAGCGGCGTCACGCTGCTGGAAGGCCACGCCCGCATCGTCGACCCGCATACGGTCGAGATCAATGGCCAGCGCCACAGCGCCGCCCATATCCTGGTGGCCACCGGCGGCTGGCCGCAGGTGCCGGACATCCCGGGCAAGGAACACGCCATCACCTCGAACGAGGCCTTCTTCCTGAAGGCGCTGCCGCGCCGCGTGCTGGTCGTGGGCGGCGGTTACATCGCCGTGGAATTCGCGTCGATCTTCAACGGCATGGGCGCAGAGACCACCCAGGCCTACCGCGGCCCGCTGTTCCTGCGAGGCTTTGACCAAGCCGTGCGGGAACACCTGCGCGACGAGCTCGTCAAGAAGGGCATCGACCTGCGCTTCAACACGGAAGTCACCCGTATCGACAAGCAGGCCGACGGGACGCTGGCGGCCACCCTGAAGGACGGTTCCGTCGTCGAGACCGACTGCGTGTTCTACGCCACGGGCCGCCGTCCGATGCTGGACAACCTGGGCTTGGAGAACACGGGCGTCAAGTTGAAGAAGGACGGCTTCATCGAAGTGGACGACGAATACCGCACCGCCGAGCCTTCGATTCTGGCCATCGGCGACGTGATTGGGCGCGTGCCGCTGACGCCGGTGGCACTGGCCGAAGGCATGGCGGTGGCCCGCCGCCTGTTCCGCCCCGAGGAATACCGCAAGGTGGATTACCAGCTGATCCCGACCGCCGTGTTCAGCTTGCCGAACATCGGCACGGTGGGCATGACGACGGAAGAGGCGCGCGAGGCCGGCCATGAGGTCAAGCTTTTCGAAAGCCGTTTCCGGCCCATGAAGCTGACCCTGACCGAGTCGCAGGAAAAGACGCTGATGAAGCTGATCGTGGACGCCAAGACGGACCGCGTGCTGGGCGTGCACATGGTGGGCCCCGACGCGGGTGAAATCGTGCAGGGCATCGCGGTGGCGTTGAAAGCGGGCGCGACCAAGCAGGTGTTCGACGACACCATCGGCATCCACCCCACGGCGGCCGAAGAGTTCGTCACGCTGCGCACCCCGGTCGCGCAGTAAGGCGTTGCCGGCGGCGCGCTACAGGCGTTCGATCATGGCGCGCGCCGCCGCCGGCGCGCGTTCTTTCGCGCCATTGATGAAGAACGCATAGACGTCTTGCGGCCGCGCGGCGCCCGAGGGATCGGGCCCGATGCGGCGCAGGTCCGCCGGGTCGGCCCCGCGCGCCCAGGTGCGCAGGCGGTCGGCCCAGGCATCCAGCACCTTGGGCGCATAGCCCGCCTTGAAGGTGGGGCTGGCGCGCATCAGGCGCGCATAGACGAAATCGGCAGTGCGGTCGGCGATGGCCGGGAAGTCTTCGCTGTCGGTGTAGACGGTGGCGGCGCGGTGGCGGCGGGCCAATTCCAGGTATTCGTCGCACGCGAAACTGGCGTGCCGCACGTCCAGCACGTGGCGCAGCTTCAGGCCGTCGACCTTGTCCGGCAACAGTTCCAGGAAGGCGCCGAAGTCCTCGGCGTTGAAGGTCTTGGTGGGGGCGAACTGCCAGACCACGGGGCCCAGCTTGGGTCCCAGTTCGGCAATGCCGCTGTTCACGAAACGCTGGATCGAATCCTTGGCGCCCGCCAGTTCGCGGCGGTTCGTGGCGTAACGCGACGCCTTCAGCGAAAACACGAAGCCATCCGGCGTCTCGTCGCGCCATTTGGCGAACGTGGCCGGCTTCTGGGTGCTGTAGTAGGTGCCGTTGATCTCGATGGCGGTCAACTGGAGGCTGGCATATTCCAGCTCCCGCGCATGAGGCAGGCCTTCGGGATAGAAGGGGCCGCGCCAGGGGGCGTAGGTCCACCCGCCTATGCCGACGCGGATGTTGGGGGGGCTATCCACCACGGACGGGTGACGATGCGGCATGTCCAGGTGCTCCATGCAGTCGGACGAACCTGATCACTGTATCGCCGCGCGCAGGCCGCCGTAAAGCTTGGTGGATCGAATCGGGACGTCATGCGGGGGCGTTTGTCGTATTCGTGATACGGGAATCCGACCCTTTGCGAACTTCAAAGATCTGCCCCCACGCTGCCACGCGTTGCGTGTTTGCTGCCCCCCGAGGGGGCGTTTTTGTCTTGGGGCGGCCCTGCGAGGAAAATGGCCCCCACGCCGCACACGCGCTGCGTGTTTGCTGCCCCCCGAGGGGGCGTTTTTGTCTTGGGGCGGCCCTGCGAGGAAAATGGCCCCCACGCCGCACACGCGTTGCGTGTTTGCTGCCCCCCAAGGGGGCGTTTTTGTCTTGGGACGGCCCTGCGACAAAAAACCTCTGTTCCGGTACAGTTTTGCGATAACGTGTAGGCCTCCGATCCGATTTCGCCCGGCGCCCGCCGGCTCATCATGCCTGACCTGACTCATTTGCTGACGTTCGCCCTGGTTGCGCTGGGCATGGTGCTCACGCCCGGGCCCAACATGATCTACCTGGTGTCCCGCTCTATTTCCCAAGGCCCCCAGGCTGGCCTGATTTCGCTGGGCGGGGTGGCGGTCGGATTCATCTTCTATGTGCTGTGCGCGGCGTTCGGCATCACGGCCTTGCTGCTGACGGTGCCGGTGGCCTATGACGCGCTGCGCATCGGCGGCGCGCTGTACCTGTTGTACATGGCCTGGCAGGCGATCCGGCCGGGCGGCCGTTCGCCGTTCCAGGTGCGCGAACTGCCCAAGAGCAGCCCGCGCACGCTGTTCACGATGGGCCTGGTGACCAACCTGCTGAATCCCAAGATCGCGGTCATGTACGTTTCGCTGTTGCCGCAGTTCATCCAGCCCGACCACGGCAGCGTGTTCACGCAGTCGCTGGCGCTGGGCATGACGCAAGTGGCGGTCAGCCTGTCGGTCAACGCCGTCATCGCCATCATGGCGGGCTCGATCGCCGGTTTCCTGGCGGGGCGTCCCCTGTGGATGGTGGTGCAGCGCTGGCTGATGGGCACGGTGCTGGCCGGCCTTGCCGTGCGCATGATCATGGACACGCGCCGCTGATGGAACAGGACGGCGGCTTCTTCGCATCGCTGGGCGGCATGCTCGGCGAAGCGCTTCGCGGCATCGTCTCGGGCATCAAATGGTTGCTGGGTGGGCTGGGCGGGGCCTTGGGCGACTTCTATTCCGGGCTGGCCGGCGCGATGGGCATGAGCCCGTCGATCTTCAACTTCGTCTTGCTGGTGCTGGGCCTGATGTTTCTGTGGGCGGCGGTCAAGGCCTTGCTGCGCCGCGCCATCATCGGGTTCCTCTTCTGGTTGGTCCTGGCGGTGCTGGTGCTGGGCGGCCTGGTCGACTAGGGCCGCCGCACTGTCAACGCGACAAGGCGCTTGGCAAAGGCCTTGGCCCCTGGCCGTCAGCGCCTGATCTTCATTGCAATATCCCGCAGCCGGCCGACCAGCGCCGGGAACCGCTCGGCCCCGGTGTTTCCATATCCGATCACCAGCCCGTTGTCTTCGGCGCGAGGCGTGATCGCGAACGACGACAGCGCGCCGGGATTCATGCCCAGCTTGCGCGCCTGCTCCACGATCGCCACATCGGAAAACGCCGGCGGCAGCCGCACGGTCAGGTGCAGGCCGCTGTGGCCGCCCAGGACTTCGTGGTCAATCCCCAGATGCGCGGCCAGCGCGTCGCGCAACGCCGCCTGGCGTTCGCGGTACAGCCGCCGCATGCGGCCCAGATGACGGGAGAACTGGCCGTTGTCGATGAACGCGGCCATGGTCAGCTGTTCCAGCCGGTGGCCGCCGCGCAGCATTTCGATGACGGACGGCATGGCTTGCGCCGCGAGGGTTTCAGGCAGCACCAGGAAGCCCAGGCGCAGGGCGGGGAACATGGTCTTGCTGAAGGTGCCCACATACAGCACGGGGGCGTCGGGCAGCAGGCCCTGCATAGCCGCGATGGGGTCGCCCTGGTGGCGGAATTCACTGTCGTAATCGTCTTCGATGATCCACGCGCCCGCGCGGCGTGCCCGCTCCAACAAGTCCAGCCGGCGCGCCACCGACAGCACGGCGCCGGTCGGGTACTGGTGCGACGGCGTCGTCTGTATCAGCCTGGGCGGCTGGGTTTGCCACGCCGCTTCGGGGATCACCATGCCGTCGGCGTCCACGCGCATCGCCACGACGTCCAGGTCGCCGGCATGGAAGGCGGACTTGGCGCCGCGGTAGCCGGGATCTTCCAGCCATGCGGTGTCGCCGGGGTTGGTCAGCAGTTGCACGCACAGCGCCAGCGCGCCTTGCGCGCCTTCGGTGATGACGATGCGCGAGGCGTCGCAGCGCACGCCTCGTGATACGCGCAAGTACTGGGCGATGGCTTCGCGCAGGGCGGGTTCGCCCACGGGGTGGCCGTAGCCCAGCGTGGAGGAGGGGGCGGCCTGCAGCGCGCGGTCCTGCGCGCGGCGCCAGGCGTTTACCGGGAACTGCGTCAGCGCCGGCGTGCCGGGCGTCATGGCCAGCGAGCCGTCGTGCAGGTAGCGCGTGGATACGATGCGCGACAGGCGTTTGGCGGTGAAGGACGATTGGGCTGGCGGCGGCGTGGCCTGCCTGGCCGCGCTGCTGGCCGTTGCCGACAAGGGCGCCACGCGCGTGCCTTGCCGGTCGGCGATGACATAGCCTTCGGCTGTCAACTGTTCGTAGGCTATCAGTACCGTATTGCGCGAGATGTCCAGGTCTTCGGACAGCGCGCGCGAGGACGGCAGTTTGCCGCCGGCAGGCAATTGGCCGGCCAGAATGGCCTGCTTGAGCCGCTGGATCAGTTGGCGCTGACGGGGCAGCGCGCCGGGGCCGCGCGCCAGCGGACTGGACAGCAGGGCGGCGTCCGCGAGGTTGCCGGGGGAGGGATGCGGGTTCATGGCCCTATTAAATTCAAGGATCGTGGTGCTTTTTATGATGCCACGATTCCGATATCGTGAGGCCATGCGTGTTGCGTCCGCCACCGCCCGGCGACGCGCGCTAACCAGGATGAGGTTCCGTCGCATGCAACCCCGCGTCAATGCTTTCCAACAACCCGTCGGTCCCGACGTTCCCGGCTGGGCGCCGCGCGCGCGTCCGCCCCTGACGCCCGCCATCGGCCGCTATTGCCGGCTGGAGCCCCTGTCCGCCGAGCGTCACGCCGCGGACCTGTATCAGGCGTTCAGCCAGGCGCCGGACGACAGCGACTGGACCTACATGGGCGTCGGCCCGTTTGCCGACGAAGCCGCCTACCGGGCCTTCGCCGAGTCCGCGCAGGCAGGCAACGACCCCTTGCATCACGCCATCATCGACCTGGAAACGGGGCGCGCCATCGGCACGCTGGCGCTGATGCGCATCGACCCGGCCAATGGCGTGATCGAAGTGGGCTTCGTGTCGTTCTCGCGCCAACTCAAGCGCACCCGCATCGCGACCGAGGCGCAGTTCCTGCTGATGCGACGCGCGTTCGACGAACTGGGCTATCGCCGCTATGAATGGAAGTGCGACAGCCTGAATGCGCCGTCGCGCAAGGCGGCCGCGCGACTGGGATTCCAGTTCGAAGGCATCTTCCGCCAAGCCACGGTCTACAAGGGCCGCAGCCGCGACACGGCATGGTTTTCGATCATTGACAGCGAATGGCCGGCCCTGCGCGCCGCCTACGAGCGCTGGCTGGATCCCGCGAACTTCGACGCCGAAGGCAACCAGCGCACGGGACTGGCCGAGCTGGCCGCCCGGGAAAAGGCCGCGTGCGCCTGATTCCGATAGCGCTTGCGCTGTTCTGGGGGCTGAACTGGCCGGCGGTGAAGATCATTTTGTCGATCTTCCCGCCGTTCACGCTGCGCGTCATGGGCCTGGGCAGCGGCGCCCTGCTGCTGTTGCTGCTGGCGCGCGCCAAGCGGGTGGACCTGCTGCCGCCGCGCGCCTCGTGGCCGGGCATCGTCGTGGGCGGCCTGTTGGCCGTGGCGGTATTCAACCTGGCGGTGGCGTGGGCGCAGCTCAGCACCAGCACGTCGCGCGCCGCCGTGCTGACTTTCACGATGCCGATGATGTCGGCGGTGCTGGCGTGGGCGGTGCTGGGCGAACGCCCGGACCGGCGCCGCGCGGTGGCGCTGGCACTGGGGGCGCTGGGCGTGGCGGTCCTGGCGTGGCCGGTGCTGCGCGCCGTCTTCGCGGACCACGACATCGCCGCGACGAAAGGCCTGGCCTTTCCGTTGATCGCCGCCTTCGGCTGGGCCGCCGGCACGGTCTACCTGAAACGCTGGCCCGTGGCCGGCGACCGGATCGTGGTGACGGCCTGGCAGTTGGGGGTGGGCGCGGCTTGCGCGTTGACGGGCATGTTGATCGCGGGCGAGTCGTTTCCGACGCAAGGCTGGAATGCGCGGGTGGCCGGCGCGCTGGCGTTCCACATCATCCTGGGCACGGCGGTGGCCTATTGGCTGTGGTTTGTGCTGAGCGAAAAGGTCAGCGCCACGGTCGCGGCGTTGACGACCCTGATGGTGCCTGTCGTCGGGGTGCTGGGCGCGATGGCGCTGGTGGGCGACCGGCCGGCCGCGGCGGATTGGTGGGGATTCGCCTTCGTCTTGGCGGGCGCGGCGCTGATCGTGTTGAACCTGGGCAAGGCGCGAGGCTGACGGCCGGGCGGGTGAGGTGCGGCGGCAGGCAGGGTGAAGCGCGAGTCACGGGCCTTCAGCGTACCGCCGCATCATGCGGCAAGCCGGCTAGGCGCGCCGCCTGCGAAGCAGGTTCCTGATGACCTCGCCGCCGCTGACGAGCGTGATGCCCGACAGTACCAGCGCTGCGCCGACGACAAAGCCGGGATCCAGCGGTTCGTCCAGGATCAGCACGCCGAAGCTCACGCCGAACAGCGGCGTCATGAAGGACAGGATCGATAGCCGCGACGCCAGATAGCGGCGCAACAGCCAGAACCAGGCCAGATAACTGGACAGCGCCACCACCACGGATTGGAAGGCCACGCTAAGCACGGCTGCTTGCGTGTAGCGGATGGCGCCTTGATCCGTGGCGGCGGCGTACGCCAGCAGCCCGACGGCGGCCACGCCCATCTGATAGAGCAGCGTCTTGGAGGGGGCGGCCTCCGAGAGCGAGGTCTTGCGGATGGCGACCGTGGTGGCGCCCCACAGCAAACCCGCGGCAAGGCCCATGGCGTCGCCCAGCAGCATGTTGGCGGCGCCTGCCTGCGCGGTATGCGACGGTTTGCCCAGGAAGGCCACCGCGATGCCGCCGAACGCGATCGCCACGCCCAGCCATTGCAGCGGCTGCATGCGTTCTTCGGGCAGCAGCCAATGCAGGCCCAGCGCGGCGAAGATGGGGGCGGTGTACAGGAACACCGACATGTGCGAGGCCGTGGTGTAGAGCAGGCCCTGCGCCACGAACAGGAATTCGCTCGCAAACAGCAGGCCGACGATCAGGCCGGGAAGGGCGGTGCCGTCGCGCAAGGCGCGCAGGCCTTCGGCCCGCCACACCACCACTGCCAGCACCAGCGCCGCGAACGTCGAGCGCAGACCGATCTGCATGATGGGCGCGATGTCGCCGGCCACCAGCTTGATGGCGATCTGCTGGAAACCCCAGCACACGCACAGCGCCAGCATGCCGCTGGTCGCCAGCGCGTCCAGCGGCAAGCGCTGGGGCTTGGCGGCGGGCGCATTCACGGCAGTTCGGCGGGGTAGCTGTCCAGCGCCAGGCCGATCTGTTGGCGCAGGTCCCATTCGGCCAGGGTGGACTGCACCGGCCCGAAGAAGGCGCCGTCGCGCGTGACGAACATGGCGGGCAGGTGAAAGACCTCGTAGCGTTCGACCAGGCCGCGGTTGTCGCCGGCATCTACCCAACACACGCGTTCGACGGGCAATTCCAGCGCGGGTAGCTGTTCGCGCGCAATGCGGCAGGTGCCGCAGGTGCGGCTGTGGAAGACCAGCAGCGTCAGGCCGGGCGCATCCAGCAGGAAGCGGTCGGCGGTGCTGTCATTGAGTTCAATCTGTTCCATGGGCGGCAGGGGAGCGTGTCGTGGGCGCCAGACGAACCCGGCGCAAGGCGTCCATTATGGCAGCGCGGCGCCCGCGGGCCGGGGATACCCGCGGGCGCCGAATGGGTGTGCCGATCCGAATGGGCGTGCCGATTCAGGC
>NZ_JABBJN010000079.1 GCF_012928505.1 Achromobacter sp. Bel
AGCCAGCAGCACCACGTCCGCGCCCGCCCCCACGCAAGCCGCGCCGCATTCGTCGTCGGCTCTCGTCATCACCAAGCCCTTGCGCTCGGGCCAGCGCGTCTACGCGCGCCATACGGACCTGGTCGTGATCGGCATGGTCAGCCAGGGCGCGGAAGTCATCGCCGACGGCAACGTCCACGTCTACGGGCCCTTGCGCGGCAAGGCCATGGCCGGCGCACGCGGCGACACGTCGGCGCGCATCTTCACGACGCATCTGGACGCGGAGCTGCTTGCCGTGGCCGGCGTGTACCGCGTGGTGGAAGACAAGCTGGACCGGACGCTGCAAAACCAACCGGCCTTGATCCGCCTGGAAGGCGATACGTTACGCATCGAAGCGCTAAAAGCGTGAATCGTTTTTGCGCGGCTACGCGAACGTCTCAACACATTCTGTAAGAAGCCTTACATCGGCTTTTTGCTTTACGATAACGCGATTTATTCGAACATAAGGGTTTGATCGTCATGACACGCATTGTTGTGGTGACTTCCGGCAAAGGCGGCGTGGGTAAAACCACGACGAGCGCCAGTTTTTCCGCGGGCCTCGCGATGCGGGGCCACAAGACCGCTGTCATCGACTTCGATGTCGGCCTGCGCAATCTCGACCTCATCATGGGCTGCGAGCGTCGCGTGGTGTACGACTTCGTCAATGTGATCCAGGGCGAAGCCACCCTCAACCAGGCGCTGATCAAGGACAAGCAGCTTGAAAACCTGTTCATCCTGCCCGCCTCGCAAACGCGCGACAAAGACGCGCTGACGCAGGAAGGCGTGGAAAAGGTCATCAACGACCTGAAGGAGATGGGCTTCGAGTACATCGTCTGCGACTCGCCCGCCGGCATCGAAACGGGCGCACTGATGGCGGCCTACTTCGCCGACGACGCGCTGGTCGTGACCAATCCGGAAGTCTCGTCGGTGCGCGACTCCGACCGCATCCTGGGCATTCTGGCGGCCAAGTCCAAGCGGGCGGTGGACGGCGGCGAGCCGGTCAAGGAATTCCTGCTGCTCACGCGCTACAACCCCAAGCGCGTCGTCGACGGCGAAATGCTGTCGCTGGGCGACATCGAAGACATCCTGCGCATCAAGCTGATCGGCGTCATCCCCGAATCGGAAGCGGTGCTGCAAGCGTCAAACCAAGGCCTGCCGGCCATCCACCTGAAAGAAACCGACGTCTCCGAAGCCTACAAGGACGTCGTGGCCCGTTACCTTGGCGAAGACAAGGCCCTGCGCTTTACCGACTACGAAAAGCCCGGTCTTCTGAAACGCCTGTTCGGAGGCAAGTAAGCAATGTCCTTCCTGTCGTTTCTGCTTGGTCAAAAGAAATCTTCCGCATCCGTCGCCAAGGAACGGTTGCAGATCATCCTGGCCCACGAGCGGGGCCGCGGAGACTCGCCCGACTACCTGCCGCAGTTGCAGCAGGAACTTATCGCCGTGATTTCAAAATACGTGAAGATCAACCCCGAAGACATCAAGGTGCACCTGGAACGCCAGGACACGCTGGAAGTGTTGGAGGTGAAGATCGAGATGCCACAGAACGAGGCGCCCTGACGCAGTCGCGCGCCGATCCTCCGGCGCGCGCCATGGCCTCGTGCACAATCACGACGATAAAAAAAACGCCTGGCGATGCCAGGCGTTTTGCTTGGGGCGCGAAGGTTTAGTGCTTGCCGACCTGGTCGCCGATCACGCCGCCGATTGCCGCTCCGCCCACCGTACCAAGGACGCCGCCGTTGGTGATCACGGCGCCTGCGACACCGCCCAACGCGGCGCCGCCGACCGTGCTCTTCTGACGATGGCTCATGCCGTCCCAGGACGAGCAGCCCGCCATGGCGGCGGTCATGGCCAATGCGACACAGATTTTGGAAAGCGATGCGATTTTCATGATGAGACTCCTATTCTTGTACCCAGGGCCGCACCAAAGACCTGATGCGAGCGCGCGGTCCCCTTCATGGGTTTAGAACATTCAGGATCTCAAAATAAGGCCCCGGGTGGTGTGAGGTTTGCCCAGGAATTGTGTCAAACGGCGAGTGAATCTTTGCACGCCCCAGGGATAGTGTTGCAGCCCGCGCCGGCTATTTGACCAGACGTAACACATCGCGGAAGCGCGGATGCTCACATGTCTCCATCCACTCGAAAATCGCCATTTCAGAGGTGACGATTTCGGCGCCATGCGCCCGCGCGCGACGCAGCGCCGCGTGATGGTCGGAAGGCTTGCGCGACCCCGCCGCATCCGACACCAGCACGGCCTTGTAGCCCATGTCCGCCAGGCCGATCACGGTTTGCAGCACGCAGATGTGGGCCTCGCATCCCGCCACCAGGATCGTCTTGCGCGCGGCAGGCAGCCAGGCTTCAAAACCCGGTTCACGCGCGGAAGAGAAATGCATTTTCTGGAACGTGGACTGCACGAGCTCGCGCAGCGGGTCTACGGTGACACCCAGCATCTTGCTGTGATGCTCGGTGGCGATCACCGGCACGTCGAGCAGGCGTGCGGCCTGCGCAAGCTTGTGCGCCCTGTTCAGCACGGCATCGCCGTCGTGGATGACCGGCATCAGCCGGCCCTGCATGTCGACGATGAGGAATGTGGAATCTGCGGCTTGCAGCAACATGGGATATCTCCGGAATTCCTGCGGATAGCGTGTCGAATCGAACCAGTGGCCGGGCCTGAGAACCTGCCTCTACAGATTCAATGATATAGCGGCGGCTCGACGCCCAGCTTCAAGTCCATGGCGACGGACCGCAGCCGCCTGTCCTTGGTCCACAGCGTTGCGCCTGGAGTCAGTCGCGTGGACGCAAGAAGGTGCAAGTCAACATAGCCAATTCCTTTGCCAAACAGTTTTTCGGCGTGGAGGAAATGCAGCGCCTCATCGTGGCTCGCCCGCACGGCTTGCGGCAAGAGCGTCAGCGCTCCCAACACCAACTCTCGCTTGCTCAGCGATCCAAGTGCCAGTTCGCCAACAATGAACGGATGCATCAGCACATATTCATTGTTCAGTAACTGCACTAGCCGAGGCTCGCCGGCCGGCCCCAGGTGATCCACCCAGATCGACGTATCAACCAGGATCATCGGAGGTCTCAGTTTGTCGCCTTGGAGTCGGCTTCAGTTTGGTCGAGCTGCCGCCCAGTTTGGCCAGACGCTTGGCTGCCTCTTTCTGCACAAGATTGACCAGTGCTTGCTGCACAAGCGCCGAGGTCTCCTGGATACCGGTATAGGTCCGCGCCTGCTCAAGCAATTCGTCATCGAGCGTCACCGTGGTTCGCATGTTGCCCTCGCCAGGAGATGAATCAATAACTACATCATTTGATGCAGTTTTTGATTCTATCACCGCAAAAAAAATCCCAGCGCGTTGGCTGGGATTTCTCGGACTGCTTTACTGGCCAGGCTTACTTCAGTGCCTTGTAGCGCAGGCGCTTGGGTTTGGCGCCTTCTTCGCCCAGGCGGCGCTTCTTGTCGGCTTCGTACTCTTGGTAGTTGCCGTCGAAGAACACCGCTTGCGAATCGCCTTCGAATGCCAGAATGTGGGTCGCGATGCGATCCAGGAACCAGCGATCGTGGCTGATGACCATGACGCTGCCGGGGAACTCCAGCAGCGCGTCTTCCAGCGCGCGCAGCGTTTCCACGTCGAGGTCGTTGGACGGTTCGTCCAGCAGCAGCACGTTGCCGCCGGCGATCAGCGTCTTGGCCATGTGCAGGCGGCCGCGTTCACCGCCGGACAACTGGCCCACGACCTTGTTCTGGTCGCCGCCCTTGAAGTTGAAGCGGCCCAGATAGGCGCGCGACGACATCTCGAACTTGCCCACCGTGAGGATGTCGGCACCATCGGCCACCGCATCGAACACCGTCTTCTTGTCTTCCAGCGCATCGCGCGACTGGTCGACATAAGCCAGCTTCACGGTCTGGCCAATGTTGACCTCGCCCGAATCCGGCTGCTCGCGGCCCGCGATCATGCGGAACAACGTCGACTTACCGGCGCCGTTGGGGCCGATGATGCCGACGATGGCGCCCGGCGGCACCTTGAAGCTGAGGTTGTCGATCAGCAGGCGGTCGCCGTAGGCCTTGCTGACATTGTTGAATTCAATGGCCTCGTTGCCCAGGCGCTCGCCCACGGGAATGAAGATTTCCTGGGTTTCGTTGCGCTTCTGGTATTCGTAGGACGACAGTTCTTCGAAGCGGGCCAGACGCGCCTTGGCCTTGGCCTGGCGGCCCTTCGGGTTCTGGCGCACCCACTCCAGTTCCTTCTTGATGGTCTTCTGGCGGGCCGATTCCGAGGACTCTTCCTGCTTCAGGCGGTCTTCCTTCTGTTCCAGCCACGAGCTGTAGTTGCCCTTCCAGGGGATGCCGTAGCCGCGATCCAGTTCCAGGATCCATTCGGCGGCGTTGTCCAGGAAGTAGCGATCGTGGGTCACGGCGACGACGGTGCCGGGGAACTTGTGCAGGAATTGCTCAAGCCACTCCACGCTTTCGGCGTCCAAGTGGTTGGTGGGTTCATCCAGCAGCAGCATGTCGGGCTTGGACAGCAGCAGGCGGCACAGGGCCACACGGCGCTTTTCACCACCGGACAGGTTGCCGACGATGGCGTCCCAGGGCGGCAGGCGCAGCGCGTCGGCGGCGATTTCCATCTGGTGTTCGATATCGTCCGAACCACTGGAGGCAGCAGCGGCGATGATGGCTTCGAGTTCGGCCTGCTCGGCCGCCAGCGCGTCGAAGTCGGCGTCCGGCTCGGCGTACGCGGCGTAGACCTCGTCCAGGCGCTTCTTGGCGGTGACGACGGCACCCAGGCCTTCTTCCACCGACTGGCGCACCGTGTGCTCGGGATTCAGTTGCGGTTCCTGCGGCAGGTAGCCGATGTTCAGGCCCGGCATGGGGATGGCTTCGCCTTCGATCTCTTTATCGACGCCAGCCATGATCTTCAGCAGCGTCGACTTGCCCGAGCCGTTCAGGCCCAGCACGCCGATCTTGGCGCCAGGAAAAAACGAAAGCGAGATGTCACGCAGGATCTGCCGCTTGGGCGGCACGATCTTGCCGACGCGGTTCATGGTGTAGACGTATTGGGCCATGGGCTCGTATAGGGAAAGAAAGCTGATGAACCATCGATTGTAGGCCGGAACCCTGACAGCCGTGCGTCAGGCGGCGGCGGACGCGCTCAACCCGCCGCTTTGCCCGGGCGCAGCCCCAGCCGCGGGGTCCGCATTTGCGCCAGCATTACGCCGGCCAACGCCAGCGCGCCGCCCGCGATATGGAAAACGTGGGGCTTTTCATCCAGGAAGACCGCCGCGATCGCCACGGTGCCCACCGGCATCAGGTTCAGGAAAATGCTGGCCCGGTTGGGCCCCAGGTGCTTGACGCCCTGCATCCACAGGAAGGGTGCAAACAGGGACGGGAAAATCGCGGCATACAACACCAGCGGCACGTTGTCGGCATTTAGCGGCGACGGGGCGGCCATCAGGAAGGCCGGCAACTGGAACAGCACGCCGAACGCCACCTGCACGTACAACGACTGCCACGGCCCGACCGGCAGGCCCCAGCGGCGCAGCAGGACGCCGTACAGCGCATACGCCAACGCAGCCAGCCCCATCAGCAGGTCGCCCGGATTCGCGCCCACCGAGAGCAGGCGCGCCGGGTCCCCTTCCCCGATCAGCAAGGCCAGTCCGGCCAGCGACACCAGCCCGCCCAGCATCGCCATCAGCGTGGGGCGCTGGCGCAGCACCACCGCGCCCACCGCGATGGTCAGCAGCGGGATCATCGCGGTGATGATGCCCATGTTGGTGGCCGTGGTGCTGGACGCCGCCACATAGGCCAGCCCCTGATACAGCGCCATCCCCAAACCGCCCAGCACCGCGAACTTGGGCAGGTACGGCAAGATCAGGCGGCGCTGCGCCCACACGCCCGGCAAGGCGAAAGGCGTCAGCAGCGCGCCGGCGATCGCCCAGCGGTAAAAACCAATGACGGCGGGCGAGATGACGCCGGCGGCCATCTTGGTCACGATCATGTTGACCGACCAGATCAGGGCCGCCAGCAACGGGAACAACAGGTATCGGGCGGGAATGTGAGGGGTGTCGCGCGTCATGGACGAGTCTTGCAGGCTAAGGACAGGGGGCCAGTGTAGGCCCTGTCCGAGATGGCGTATATAATGAAAAACAGACAAATCCGCACGAACTTCCGACATGGACTTTGCCGAACCCGCGCCCATGCTGGCAGGCCACCTGCCGTATCCGCTGGCCTGCCGCATCCTGCATTTCACGCCGTATTCCAGCATGCAGCGCCACAGTTCGCCGTGGGCGGAACTCAATTTCGCGCTGTCGGGCATCATGGAAATCGGCATCAACGGCGTCACCTATCTATCGCCGCCGCAGTACGCCATCTGGATACCCCCGCATGTGGAGCACTGCTGCCAGAACGAAGGCGAAGTGCATTACGCCTGCATCGACATCCCGGCCGAGGCCTGCGCCGGCCTGCCCGATACGCCCTGCACACTGGAGATCAGCGCGGTTACGCGCGCGGTCCTGGCCGACTTCGAACGGCGCGGCATCCGCTATCCGGCCACGCCGGAAGACCGGCGCCTGGCGCAGGTGGTCATCGACCAGCTGCGCCAGGCCCGCGCCTACGCCAGCTACCTGCCGTCAAGCACCCATCCGGCGCTGGCCCCCATTCTGTCTGCCTTGCAGCGCAGCCCCGGCGACAAACGAGGCGCCGCGCACTGGGCCGCCAGCGCTGGCATTACCGAGCGCACGCTGCTGCGCCATTGCCAGCAACACCTGGGCATGTCGTTCAACGAATGGCGCCAGCGCCTGCGCGTGGTCTCGGCGCTGGGCATGCTGGACGCCGGTCGCCCCGTGCAAGCCGTGGCCCGGGAATTGGGTTACAGCACGCCGTCCGCCTTCATCGCGATGTTCCAGCGCCTGACCGGCGAATCCCCCGACAACGCCCGCAAACGGAGCGCCCCGGCCCCCGTGTGACCCGGTCACCAGCGTCGTCATCCAAGCGTCCGATGCACTGCAACGCCGATCGCGCGACAATAACGCCTGACCTTATGTATCTTGCCGTGCCGTCGCGGCTTCATCGCGCCCAGGAATCCCCTTCATGTCCGCCTCTGCTACCCCTCCCGCCTCCGTGACCCACTTCAGCGCATCCGAACTGGACATGCTGGCCAAGACCGCCGACGCGCTCAGCGCCTACCTGGGCAAGCCCGTGCTGGCCGAGGTGATCCTGGGCGACGAAGGCACCGAATGGGTCACCTACGGCGTCCCGCTGGACGAAAACGCCACGGCCGAAGAAGACCAGACGCACGTCCAGCTCGGCGGCCCCGGCGCCCGCATCCTGGGCAACCGCGGCGGCCTGCCCCACACCGATGACGACACCTACGACTGCCTCTACCTATGGGCCGTCCAGATTTCCATGAATGAAGGCGAACGCTTCATCAAGCTGGACCACGACGGCGAGGAATCCGCCTGGTCCGACAGCCTGGAAGACGTCCTGCCCTTCGCCTTGACGGAAGAACCGCAGCCGGAACCGACCGAGGACGAGGAAGAAGACGAAGATGAAGACGACGAAGACGACGACACGCCGTACGAGCGCGTGGAAGAGCCGCGCCATTGATTTGAATACCGCCGCCTCCGACGCCTAAAGAACCGACGGATCACGCAGCGATCCGCCCCTCCTCCACGGCATGGCAAGCCACCACGGACACCCCCGCCAACCGGGCCACGGGGGCCTCCGCCCGGCACCGGTCATTCGCATGCGGGCAGCGCGGATGAAACGTACACCCTGACGGCGGGTTCAAGGGATTCGGCACTTCCCCGGCCACCGCGGTGCGCGGTTTTCCCGCCCCGTTGATGTCCGGAATCGCCTCCAGCAGCATCCGCGTATACGGATGCCGCGGCCGCGCGAACAACTCGTCGCGTGGCGCCACTTCCACCATGCGCCCCAGATACATCACCCCCACCCGGTCGGCCACGTGATGCACCACCGCCAGGTTGTGGGAAATGAACAAGTAGGTCAGCCCAAGCTCCCGCTGAAGATCCTTCATCAGGTTCAGCACCTGCGCCTGCACCGACACGTCCAGCGCCGACGTGGGTTCATCGCACACCAGGAATTCCGGATTCACCGCCAACGCCCGCGCGATGGAAATGCGCTGACGCTGGCCCCCCGAAAACTGATGCGGATAACGCCCCTGGTCCGCCGGATCCAGCCCCACCTGCTTGAGCAACTCGCCGACCCGCGCCACGCGCGCGTCCGGCGTCATCTGCGTATGCGTCAGCATCGGCTCGGCAATGATGCGGCCCACACGCCAGCGCGGATTCAAGCTGGCATAGGGATCCTGGAAAATCATCTGCAGCCGTTTGCGCAAGGCTCGACCGCCGGGTTCCGACATGCGCGACAACGGCTGGCCGTCAAAACGGATCTCGCCGCGCGTCAGGCCATATAGGCCCACGAGCATCCGCGCGACCGTGGATTTTCCACAGCCCGACTCGCCCACCAGCGCCAGCGTTTCACCCCGGGCGATCTCGAACGACACGCCGTCCACCGCCCGCAACATCACTTTGGGCTTGCCGGCCAGCTTGCGCTCCAACCACGGCGGCGACACATCGAACCAGCGCGCCGCGTCCTTCACTTCCACCAAGGGCGCGCTCATGCTGCCTCCTCTGATCTATTACCGCCGGCCAGTTGCGTGGGGGCACTGCCGGTGTCATGCAGCCAACAGGCCGCGCGGGACGTGCCCGCCGGCAGCAACTCGGGGCGTTCCGCCGCGCAACGCGGCAAGCGCTGCCCGCATCGCGGATTGAACGCACAGCCCGGCGGAATCGCGTTCAGGCGCGGCATGCTGCCATCGATCTGCACGAGCCGGTCCCGATGGCCTTCCAGCGACGGGATCGACCCCATCAGTCCCGACGTATAAGGATGGCGCGGCTTGTGGATCACGTCCGCCACCGGACCGATCTCGGCCACGCGGCCCGCGTACATCACCGCCACGCGGTCAGCGGTTTCCGCGATCACGCCCATGTCGTGCGTGATCAGCATCACCGCCGTGCCGTGTTCGCGGCACAGGCGCTTGAGCAGTTCGATGATCTGCGCCTGGATGGACACGTCCAGCGCGGTGGTGGGCTCGTCGGCCACCACCAGTTTGGGTTCGGCCGCCAATGCCAGCGCGATCACCACGCGTTGACGCATGCCGCCCGAAAATTGGTGCGGATAGTGGTCGATGCGTTCGCGCGCCGCTGGGATACCGGTAGACGCCAGCAGTTCGACCGCGCGATTGCGCGCCTGCGACCACGTCATGTCCAAATGGGTAACGATGGTCTCCGCCAGTTGCTTGCCCACCGTGTACAGCGGATTCAAGGAGGTCAGCGGGTCCTGGAACACCGCGCCAATCTCGCGGCCGCGCACGCGGCGCATCTGCTCGTCGGGCAGGTTGTCGATACGGCGGCCGGCCAGCAGGATCTCGCCTGCGGCGATGCGGCCGGGCGGCTCCAGCAGGCCGATGATGGATGCGCCGGTCAGCGATTTGCCGGCGCCCGATTCTCCCACCACGCCCAGGACTTCGCCCGCCTGGATGGAAAAGGACACATCGTCCAGGGCGCGTAGCGTGCCGCGGCGCGTGGGAAACTCCACGCGCAGATTGCGGACTTCTAGAAGTGCGCTCATGGTTACCTCAATTCAGCCGCGGGTTGAGTGCATCGCGCAGCCAGTCACCCAACAGGTTGACCGACAGCACCAGCAGCACCAGCGCCGCGCCCGGGAATATGGTGATCCACCATTCGCCGGAAAACAGGAAGTCGTTGCCGATCCGGATCAGCGTGCCCAGCGACGGCGCCGTCGGCGGCACCCCCACGCCCAGGAACGACAACGTCGCCTCGGTGATGATGGCGGTGGCCAGGTGCACCGTGGCCAGCACCAGCACCGGCCCCAGCACGTTGGGCAGCACATGGCGGAACATGATCACGGGCGACGCCACGCCGATCACGCGCGCGGCCTGCACGTATTCGCGGTTCTTCTCCACCAGGGTCGAGCCGCGGACCGTGCGTGCATACTGCGGCCAGCCGGCCAGCGCAATGGCGCCGATCAGCACCGGGAACGCGATCAGCTCATGCATTTCGCGCGGGACGGCAGCGCGTGCCACCCCGTCGATCAGCAACGCGATCAGGATCGCGGGGAACGACAGCTGCACATCGGCGATCCGCATGATGAACGCATCGATGCGCCCGCCCGCGTAACCCGAGATCAGCCCCAGCACGATGCCGATCAGCATGGACAGCACCACCGACGCCAGCCCGATCAGGAGCGACACGCGGGTCCCGTACAGGATGGCCGAATACAGGTCCCGGCCCTGGCTGTCGGTGCCCAGCAGATAGGTCTGCTGGCCGTTGGCCTCCCAGGCGGGGGGCAGCAAGGCGTCCAGCAATTCCACCGTGGTCAGGTCGAAGGGGTTATGCGGCGCAACCCAGCCCGCGCCGAAGGAGCCGATCAGCAGCAGCGCCAGCAGCACGGTCGCCACGATGGCCACGGGCGCCCGGCGCCAGGCCCAGGCAAGGTCGCTGTCCCACCAGCGTTTGAGTACGGCGCGCATCAGTGAGCTCCCCCGGCACGGGTCATGCCCGAACGCAAGCGCGGGTCCACGACGAAATACAGCAGATCGACGATCAGGTTGATCACCACGAACACCAGCGCGATCAGGCACAGGTACGCGGCCATCACCGGCACGTCGGCGAATTGGACCGCCTGGATAAAGAGCAAGCCCATGCCCGGCCACTGGAACACGGTCTCGGTGACGATGGCGAAGGCGATGATGCCGCCCAGTTGCAGGCCGGTGATCGTGATGACCGGCACCATCGTATTCTTCAGCGCGTGGCCGAAATGGATGGCGCGGCGCTTCAGGCCCCGGGCGCGCGCGAACTTGATGTAGTCCGAACGCAGCACTTCCAGCATCTCGGATCGCACCAGACGCAGCACCAGCGTCATCTGGAAGAGCGACAACGTGATGGACGGCAGGATCAGGTGCTTCCAGCCGGTGGCCGTGAAGAGACCTGACGTCCACCAGCCCACGCTGACGGTTTCGCCGCGCCCGTAACTGGGCAGCCAGCCCAGTTGCACGGAGAACACCAGGATCAGCAGGATGCCGATCAGGAAGGTCGGCAGCGACACGCCCAGCAAGGAGCCCGCCAGCAGCATCTGGGACACCAGGCTATTGCGCTTGAGGGCCGTGTACACGCCCAGCGGCACGCCCACGACCAGCGCCAGCAAGGCCGCCACCATGGACAGTTCCAGGGTGGCCGGCAGGCGGGATTTCAGCAAGGTGGAGACGGGCTCGCTTTGGCGCAGGGAGATGCCGAAATTTCCCTGCGCGGCGTTGACCACGAAATGGCCGAATTGAACGATGGCGGGCTCGTTTAACCCCAGGCGTTCACGCAGCTCGATGCGCTCGGCATCGGTGGCGTCCTGCCCCAGCATGATAGTGACAGGGTCGCCGACGTATTGAAAAAGCACAAAGGCCAGTAGGGCGACGGTGAGCATCACCGCTACGGCCTGCAACAGGCGGCGCAGTATGAAAGCGAACATAAATGGAAATACCCCCACGCCGCGCACGGACAGCGTGCGTGCTGCCTCCCAAGGGGGCGTATTTTCCTTGGGACCGCCCGGCGGAAAAGAAGAAAACAAAACGGCGGGGGTCGGGTAGACCCCACGCCGTCCGGTTAGTCAGGGTCAGTCAACCTTAACCCAATCGGCAACGAGGCGATTGTCGGCACGGTGGATGACCGTGACGTTCTTGCGCATCGCCCAGGGGATGACCTGGTCATGCAGCGGGATGTGGCCAAAGTCCTTGGCGTGCCCTTGCAGCACGGTGATGATGTCGGCGTCGCGCTTGGCGGGGTCGGTTTCGGTCTTGATGCGATCGATGATCACGTCAAGTTCCTTGTTGCTGTAGCCGCCCAGGTTGTACATGCCGTCAGCGCCTTCGCCCTTGGTGCGGATCAGGTTCTGCAGGGAGTACATGGCGTCGAACGTGGGCACGCCCCAGCCGAACAGGTAGGCGCTGGTGTCGAACGACTGCACCTTGGGGAAGTACGTGGAACGCGGCATGGCGTTCATCGTGGCCTTCACGCCAACCTTGGCCCACATGCCGACGACGGCCTGACAGATGGCTTCGTCGTTGATGTAGCGGTTGTTCGGGCAGTCCAGCGTGAAGTTCAAGGTGCCGTCGTAGCCGGCTTCCTTCAGCAGCGCGCGGGACTTTTCGGGGTCGTACGGTACGCGCTTGTGAACGGATTCCGCCCAGCCGTGCACCTGCGGCGCGATCATCGTGCCGGTCGGCGCGGACAGGCCGCGCATCACGGCGCGCTTGATGGCATCCACGTCGATGGCGCGGTACAGCGCTTCACGCACGCGGATGTCCTGGAACGGATTCTTGCCCTTGATGTTCGAGTACTGGAGTTCCGGGCGCTTCTGGTCCAGGCCCAGATAGATGGTGCGGTATTCGTTGCCTTCCACCACTTTTTGCGCCTGGCGGATGCGTTCCAGATCCTGGGCGGCCGGATCCAGCACGAAGTCGATTTCGCCCGACAGCAGCGCCGCGGTGCGGGTGGCGTTCTGCTTGATCGGCGTGAACACCACTTCGGTCACGTTGCCGACCTTGCCGGCCTTGTTCCACCAGTCCTTGTTTTCTTCAAAGACCGTGCGCACGTCCACTTCGCGCGACTTCAGCTTGTAGGGGCCGGTGCCGTTGGTGTTGCGCGCGCCGTAGGTCTCTTCCTTGTTGACGTAGTCCTGCGGCTTGGCGATGTTGTTCTTTTCGGACCACGCCTTGTTCATGATGAACACGTTGGTCAGCTGGCGCAGCAGCACCGGGTTGGGCGCCGACGTTTCGATCTCGATCGTCAGGTCGTCGACCTTGCGCGCTTCCTTGATGCCCGTCGTATAGGCTTTGTAGTTCGACGTGGGCGCCATGGCGCGGTGGATGGAGAAGACCGCGTCGTCCGCCGTGAAGGCGGCGCCGTCATGGAACTTCACGCCCGGGCGCAGCTTGAAGCGGTACAGGGTGGGCGACAGCTGTTCCCATTCCGTCGCCAGGCGCGGCACCACCTTGAACGTCTTGTCGTAATCCACCAGCGGTTCGTAGATGTAGCTGTTGGCGGCGATCGTCATGCCTTCGTTCTGGGAGTGCGGATCGAAGGTGAGGATGTCGCCCTGGGCGGCCCAGCGGAAGGACTTGGCCTGCCCGATCGAGGGCACAGCCACGGCGGCGGCGATCGCGATAGCAATCAAGGTGCGGCGCATAGGGGTTAACTCCTGACATTAGTCTGAATACCGGCGCGAGTGTGCCTATGCGCCAGACCCCCGTCAATTCAGGGTTTATGCGTACCGGAGACGGTTTTCACAGAGCGGGAACAAATGGGGACATATATGCTTGTAACAAAATAATTGAAGCGAACAGCGTTCGAGTGCGCGCCCGCAACAGGCTTACTCGTCGGCGTCGATCGGCAGTTCGAGCGGCACGTGCTCCGTCATCAGCACGCCCAGCATTTCGATCAGTAGCGCGGCGCGCTCTTCGCCGAAGGGCGCCAGCACCGCTTTCTGATGCTGCAACGCCTGGTCGCACAAGCCGGCGATCAGGTGGGTGCCCTTGGCGGTGATGCAGACGCGCGTCTGGCGGCGGTCCGCACGCACGCCGGTACGCGCCACCAACCCTTCGGCCTCCATGCGCTGCACCACCTTGCTTAAGGTCGGCTGCTTGGTGATGGCCAGCACCGCCAGCGTGCCGATGGTTTCACCCGGACTGCCTTCCAGGCTGGCCAGCACGCGCCATTCGGTGACCGACAGCCCGGCCGCTTTCACCTGCAAATGGAATTCGGCCGAAATGCGCTGGCTGGCCTGCGCCAGCAGATAGGCCAGATAGCCATCGACGAAACGCGGCCCCGCCGCGCCCCGACCTGTCAGAAGCGTGTCCCGCTGCTTATCCAACCGCATGTTGCTTTGCTCCCACGCACCGGAATTCAAGGTATGGCCGACGGCCGACAAGCGCATTGCACCACGACGGCGCAGCCCCGCGCCATGATGTGCCGCAATGCTGTTGCGCAGCACAGGGTATACCCGCAATCGCAACCTGTTTTTGCACCATGGCGGCGCTGAAATACTGCCATGGGACTAGAGAACAACCAGTATATACACCCTTGTTTTAGCGTGATATTTTTTGATTTCCATGAAATTTCATCTTTTTTGTTGACAGCTAAAACGTTGACTCCTAAAGTATTTTTTAGATGAAGATTTCGTGACGTGACGATGCTGCATGGCAGCAAGGCTTAAGGACCGGCATCCCGGCCCGCGAAGGAGCTCTAGATGGCTGAAAGGTCTTTCAAGAAAGAAGTCCAGCAGTTGCGCATCGGCGAAGGCGAAGAGTTTCGCGGCGAGGGCATTCTTGCCGTCACGAAAGGGTTGCTGCAATCGGGCGTGGGCTATGTGGCGGGCTACCAGGGTTCCCCGATCTCGCACTTGATGGACGTACTGGCCGACGCCAACGACATCCTGCAAGAGCTGGGCGTGCACTTCGAGGCCAGCGCCTCGGAAGCCACCGCCGCCGCCACGCTGGCCGCGTCGGTCATGTACCCGATCCGCGGCGCGGTCACCTGGAAATCCACCGTGGGCACCAACGTCGCGTCCGACGCGCTGGCCAACCTGGCCTCCGGCGGCGTCACGGGCGGCGCGCTGGTCATCGTCGGCGAAGACTATGGCGAAGGCTCGTCCATCATGCAGGAGCGCTCGCACGCGTTCGCCATGAAATCGCAGATCTGGCTGCTGGACCCGCGCCCCAACCTGGAAAGCATGGTCCAGGCCGTGGAAGACGGCTTCGAATTGTCCGAAGCCAGCAAAACGCCCGTGATGCTGCAACTGCGCATCCGCGGCTGCCACGTGCATGGCCGCTTCATCGCCAAGGAAAACAAGCGGCCCGCCTTTTCGCTGGCCGAAGCGCTGGAAAGCCCGGCGCGCGACACCAGCCGCATCGTGCTGCCGCCCGCCTCGTTCCTGCACGAACAAGAGAAGATCAAGGAGCGCTGGCCCGCCGCCATCCGCTACATCAAGGAGCACAAGCTCAACGAGCATTTCGACGGCGACCAGAAGGATATCGGCCTGATCCTGCAGGGCGGCCTGTACAACGGCGTCATCCGTTCGCTGCAATTGCTGGGCCTGGCCGACAATTTCGGCAACAGCCGCATTCCCCTGTACGTCATGAACGTGACCTATCCCGTCATCGAAGACGAGGTCATCGATTTCTGCCGCGACAAGCGCGCCGTGCTGCTGCTGGAAGAAGGCCAGCCCGACTACATCGAACAGAACCTGCACGCGGTGCTGCGCAAAGCCGGCGTCGACACCCACCTGTCCGGCAAGGACGTGCTGCCGATGGCCGGGGAATACACCACCCAGGTCATGCGCGACGGCGTGCGCGAATTCCTGAAGCGCCATCGCCCCGAATCGCTGCAGACACACCCGGCCGTGGCGGTCGATGCGCAAGCCGAGGCGCGCCAGCTGGAAATCACCGAAGTCTCGCGCCCCAAGCCGGCCAAGCCCGTCGCCGTGGAGCAGCCCATCACCTTCCACAAGCAGGTCGACGGCCTGGCGTCGGTGGTCCCGCCGCGCCCCGCCGGCTTCTGTACGGGCTGTCCGGAACGCCCCATCTTTTCCGCGCTGACGCTGGCGCAGGAAAAGCTCGGCCAGCACCATATCTCCTGTGATATCGGCTGCCACCTGTTTTCCATCCTGCCGCCCTTCAACCTGGGCGCCACCACCATGGGCTACGGCCTGGGCGCCTCCAGCGCGGCGGCCTTCAACGTGCCGGCCGCCAAGCGTCCGATCTCCATCATGGGCGACGGCGGCTTCTGGCACAACGGCCTGTCGTCGGGCATCGGCAACGCGGTATTCAACAAGTACGACGGCGTCATCGTCATCGTCGACAACTTCTACGCCTCGGCGACCGGCGGGCAGGACATCCTGTCGTCACGCGCCGACAATCCCGACCGTTCCACCAACAACCCCATCGACCATGCCGTGCGCGGCGTGGGCGTGAAATGGGTGCGCACGCTGGACCGCACGTATGACGTCGCGAAGGTCCGCGCAACGATCGAAGAGGCGCTGACCACCGACATCAAAGGTCCCAAGGTCATCATCGCGCAGTCCGAATGCATGCTGAACAAGCAGCGCCGCATCAAGCCGCTGTTCAACAAGGCGGTCAAGGAAGGCCGCCGGGTGGTGAAGGAGCGCTTCGGCGTGGACCCCGACGTGTGCACCGGCGACCATGCCTGCATCCGGCTCTCGGGCTGCCCGTCGTTGTCGGTGAAAGACAGCGGCGACCCCTTGAAGGAAGACCCGGTGGCGCACGTGGAAAGCAGCTGCGTCGGCTGCGGCAACTGCGGCGAAGTCGCCCATGCCGCGGTGCTGTGCCCGTCTTTCTACCGCGCCGACATCGTGCACAACCCGACGGGCGGCGACCGCTTCCTGGCCCGGGTGCGCGGCGCCGTCATCGGTTTCCTGCAACGCCGCCGCGCGGCGCGCCTGGCCCAATACGCCCTGTAAGGACAACAGCTTCATGAACCCGGTGGCATTGCAACAAGGCAACCCGATCAAGATCGCCATCCTGGCCATGGGCGGCCAGGGCGGCGGCGTATTGGCCGACTGGATCGTCGACATGGCCGAGCACGCCGGCTGGTGGGCGCAGACGACGTCCGTGCCAGGCGTGGCCCAGCGTACCGGCGCCACGATCTACTACCTGGAATTGCTGCCCGAAGCCGATGTGCAGCGCGCCGGCCGGCCGCCGGCCCTGGCACTGATGCCCACCCCGGGCGACGTGGACCTGGTGGTGGCCGCTGAACTGATGGAAGGCGGCCGCGCCATCCAGCGCGGCCTGGTCACCCCGGAACGCACGGTGCTGCTGTCGTCGTCACACCGCAGCTACGCCGTCAGCGAAAAATCCGCGCCGGGCAACGGCATCGCCGATCCCAACAAGGTGCTGGAGGCCGGCCGCGCCGCCGCCAAGCGCTTCCTGTGCTTCGACCTGCAGGACCTGGCCGACCGCGCCGGCAGCGTCATCAGCGCCAGCCTGTTCGGCGCGGTGGCCGGCAGCGGCGCCCTGCCCTTTTCCCGTGAAGACTTCGAGGCCACCGTGCGCCGCGCGGGCCTGGGCGTGGAAGCCAGCCTGCGCGCCTTCGCGCTGGGCTTCGACGCGGCTCACCAAGCCCCCGCCCAGCCGGCCGCCATCGACCTGACGCGCCCGGTGCCCGCCGTGCCCGAGCGTGCCGCCAGCCCCAAGACCCAGGCTTTGCTGGACACCATCAAGCGCGACTTCCCCGCCTGTGCGCAGCCGATGCTGACGGCCGGCGTGCGCCGCCAACTGGAATTCCAGGACGCCGCCTACGCCGCCGACTACCTGCGCCGCATGAAGACGTTGCGCGACCTGGACGCCCAACACGGCGGCGACGCCCAACAGTGGGCGCTGACCTGTGCCGCCGCCCGCTACGTGGCCACGGCCATGGCCTACGACGACGTGATCCGCGTCGCCGACCTGAAGACGCGCGGCTCGCGCTTTGACCGCGTGCGCCAGGAAGTGGGCGCACGCCCGGAACAGCTGGTCTTGACGACCGACTACATGCATCCGCGGCTGGAAGAAATCTGCGGCACCCTGCCCGTGCGGATGGGCCGCTGGCTGGAAGGCTCCAAAGCGTTCGGCGGCTTCGTCGAACGCCGGCTGGGCAAGGGGCGCTTGATGCAAAGCAGCACGCTGGGCGGCTTCCTGATGCTGTATTCCCTGGCCGGCATGCGGCGCTTTCGCCGCAGCACGCTGCGCCACCAGATCGAATCCGCCGGCCTGGAACAATGGCTGGACCTGATCGCGCGCCTGGCGCCGCAGGACTACGCCCTGGCCGTCGAAACCGTCAATTGCCGCCGCCTGGTCAAGGGCTACAGCGACACGCACGTGCGCGGCGGCGGCAAGTATCGCCAACTGATCGCCGCGGCCGCGCAGTTGGTGGGCCGCCCCGACGCCGCCGACACCTTGCGCGCCCTGCGCGACACCGCGCTGGCCAACGAGAAGTGCGGCCCCATGGAACGCCAGCTGGCCGACAAGCTGGCCGCCTGACAAGAACACAGAAAGAGACAACCGCCGTGCAGACACTCAAACTGATCGTCCGGGAAGTCCGGCAAGAGTCGCCGCTGATCCGATCCTTCCGCCTGGCGCGCGAGGACGCCGGCCCGCTGCCCGCCTTCGGGCCGGGCGCGCACCTGAAAGTGACGGTGCCGGGCCTGCACGACCCGCGTTGTTATTCGCTGGTGCAACTGGCGCCCCAGGCCGGACAATTCGCGCAGCCCGTGGAATACCGGCTGGGCGTGCGGCTGGAAGAATCCAGCCAGGGCGGATCCCGCCACATGCACGGGCTGGCCGAAGGCGACGTGCTGACGGTCGAAGGCCCGAAGAACGATTTCCCGCTGCACGAATCGCCCGCGGGCGACGAGCCCGTGGTGCTGATCGCGGGCGGCATCGGCATCACGCCGGTGGCGTCCATGGCCGCCGCGCTGAAAGCCGCCGGCCGCGACTTCCATCTGCATTACTGCGGACGCAGCAAGGACCAGCTGGCCTTCCTGCCCGAACTCGCCGCCCTGGCTGGCGACGCCCTGACCGTGCATGCCGACGACGACCCCTCGTGCCGCTTCGACCTGCAGGCGTTGCTGGCGGCGGCCTCGCCGAAGCAGCACCTGTACGTCTGCGGCCCCAAAGGGCTGATCGACGCCGTCATCCATGAAGCCCGCGCACGCCACTGGCCCGACGCCCACATTCATTTCGAACTGTTCGTCACCGCCGCCCCGCAGGCCGGCGACCAGCCGTTCGAGGTCGAGTTGCGCCAATCGGGCCGCACGTTGACCATCCCCGCCGACAAGACCATTGTCGACGTGATGGAAGAAGAAGGCTGCGATCCGATGTTCGACTGCAAACGCGGCGAGTGCGGCGTCTGCCAGGCCACGGTGCTGGAGGGCGAACCCGACCACCGCGACTACTACCTCTCGGATACCGAGAAAGCCAGCGGCAAGATCATCCAGATCTGCATCTCGCGCGCGAAATCGGCGCGCCTGGTGCTGGACCTCTAAGGCCGGACAAGGAAGCGACCATGGCCAAATACCGCGACAATCCCGACGCCATCCGCGCCCTGCTGCGCGACACCGAAGTCCACAAGGACCTGTTCATCGACCAGGAACTGTTCGACCTGGAGATGGAGCGGCTATACGCCAACACCTGGGTCTACGTCGGGCACGACAGCCAGGTGCCCAACCCGGGCGACTACATCACCACCACCGTCGGCAACCAGCCCGTGGTGATGGTCCGCCACAGCGACAAGAGCGTACGCGTGCTGCACAACCGCTGCCCGCACAAGGGCACGATGGTGGCGGGCGAAGCCTGCGGCAACACCGGCAAGTTCTTCCGCTGCCCGTATCACGCCTGGACCTTCAAGACGGACGGCAGCCTGCTGTCGATCCCGCTGAAGAAGGGCTATGAAAACACCGGGTTGGAGAACTGCGAAGCCAGCCAGGGCATGGCGGCCGTCAAGGACGTGAAGAACCACCGCGGCTTCGTCTTCTGCCGCCTGAATCCGGAAGGCCAGTCGTTCGAGGACTTCTTCGGCGAATCGCTGTCCACGCTGGACAACATGGTCGACCGTTCGCCCGAGGGCCGGCTGGAAGTGGCCGGTGGCGTGCTGCGCTACATGCATCGCTGCAACTGGAAGATGCTGGTCGACAACCAGACCGACACCTGCCACCCCATGGTGGCGCACGAGTCGTCTGCCGGCACGGCCGTGAAGGTCTGGGAACAGGCGCCGGAAGGCACGCCCAAGCCCATGGCGGTGGAACTGTTCGCGCCCTTCATCTCGCCTTACGAGTTCTTCGAGAACATGGGCATCCGCGTGTGGGAAAACGGGCACGGCCACACGGGCGTGTCGGACTCCATCCACGCGTCCTACTCGGGCGTGCCCGGCTATTGGGACGCGATGGTCGCCGCCTATGGCGAGGAGCGCGCCAAGCAGATCCTGGGCGACGTGCGCCACAACACCGTGTATTTCCCCAACATCATGGTCAAGGGCCCGATCCAGACGCTGCGGGTCTTCAAGCCCATCGCGGCGGACCGCACGCTGGTCGAATCGTGGACGTTCCGCCTGGTCGGCGCCCCCGACCTGCTGCTGGAACGCACGCTCATGTACAACCGGCTGATCAATGCGCCCACCTCGGTCGTCGGCCATGACGACCTGGAAATGTACGAACGCGCGCAGGACGGCCTGAATTCCCGCGCGCGCGACTGGGTGAACGTGGGCCGGCTGTACACCCCCGACGAAATCGGCCAGAAGAACGTCACCACCAATGGCACCAATGAATGGCAGATGCGCAACCAGTACCGCGCATGGGGCCGCTACATGACCGGACCGGAGTCGGTATGAGCGCAAGCGACCGCGAGTTGATCGATTTTGTCTACGCCGAAGCGCGCCTGCTGGACGAGCTGCGCTTCGAGGACTGGCTGGACCTGTACACCGAAGACGGCTACTACTGGATGCCCCTGGCGCACGGCCAGACCGACCCGAAGCTGCACGCGTCGCTGATGTACGAGGACAAGCTGCTGCTGCGCGTACGCGTGGAACGGCTGGCCGGGCAGCGAACGTTTTCGCAGCAGCCGAAAAGCCGGTGCCATCACCTGCTGCAGGCGCCCACGGTCGAACACGGCCATCCCGACGCCGCGCCCGCCGAGGGCCGGCACGTGGTGCGCACGGCCTTTCACTATGTCGAGACCCGGCAGGACGCGCAGACGCTGTATGCCGGGTGGACCACGCACCATCTGGTGGAGCAGGACGGCGCGCTGCGTATCCGGTTGAAACGCGTTGACCTCGTCAACTGCGATGCCGCCTTCGGCAACATCCAATTGTTCATGTAGGAGCGGCTTGTGAACACCACGGTCCATCAGGCTTTCCGCGACACCGCGTCGCGCCACGGCGCCCAGCCCTTCCTGTGCATCCTGCCCGAAACGGCGGACGCCTATGGCATCGACGCGGGCGAACTGGCCTATGCCCGCGCCGCCGACGCCATCGAGACATTGCGCGCCGCCTATGCCCGTGCCGGCTACGGCCACGGCCACCGCGCCGGCCTGCTGCTGGAGAACCGCCCGTCGTTCTTCCTGCACTGGTTCGCGCTGAACGCGCTGGGCGTGTCGGTTGTGCCGATCAACCCCGACCTGCGCGCCGCCGAACTGGAATACCTGACGGGCCATTCCGAGATCGCGCTGGCCGTCGCCCTGCCGGGAC